>DAOUJK010000017.1:0-63276 GCA_034422795.1 Dehalococcoidia bacterium
TTCCTCGGGATCATCGAGCCCCGCTACATCCAGGCCGGCGACCGCAAGATCCTGACCAGCGGTTTCTGGGGCGTCGCCCGCCACTTCAACTACATGGGCGAGTTCCTCTTCGCTGTGGCAGTGGGCCTCTCCTTCGGACACTTCGGCGTCGCCTGGTCGTGGGCGTACCTGGTCTTCGCTGTCTGGTTGTTCACCTCGCGCCAGCGGGCAGACGACGTGGCCTGCGCCGAGAAGTACGGCCAGGAGAAGTGGGCCGAGTACCAGGAGAAGGTGCAGTACCGCATCGTCCCCGGCATCTATTGATGCTGGCGGAGCCTGCGCCCGCGTTCGGGGCTGGTCCGTTTCCGCGCACGCCAGCAGCGGCTGGAGACCGCCGACGACGAGGCGCGAGCGATGCTCGCAGAGCGACGGGTGTTGCTGGACAGCGCGGAGACCGTCGCTGCCTTCGCCAAGGAGATGAGCAAGTTCCTGCAGACGAGCGAGATACGTGCTGGTGGGCGGTAGAGGACTCGAACCTCTGGCCTCCGCGATGTCAACGCGACGCTCTAACCAACTGAGCTAACCGCCCCCGTCCACCGTCCCACGAGTATAGCACCCCCTGCGCCACTACTCTCCTGGCGATGCTCCACGCGGGATGTGCTACTATCGTCCGCGCTGTCTGCCCGCGCGCACCGCGGGTCGGCCATATGAACGGAGGAGGTGGATGATGGTGGAATCAGCACTGCCCGCATGCCAGGCATGCACCGAAGGTGACCTCGTGCCGCTCTCGGACTTCGGGAGCCAGGGCGCGCCCATCCATTACAAGGCATGGGTCTGCACCAACCCCGATTGCGGGTTCAACCTCAAGATCCGCAACGGCGACGTCTACATCAACGAGCCCATCAACGACGGCGCGATGGCAAGCAGGCGCTAGCCCCCGCTCCGCTTGGGTACTCCCCTCGCCCTCCGGGGCGGGGCAGATGAGTGGGGTGTTGTCATGCTGAGCGAAAGCGCAGCGGAGCCCGCGCTTCAGCGCGCAGTATCCTTTCGGGTGTTACTCCCCTCGCCCTCCGGGAGAGGGGCCGGGGGTGAGGGTTGTCGTCCCTGGTGAAGGCCCGGCGTGTGCCGGCGCTCGGCGTGGCGCTGCTCGGCGTCGGCGTGCTGCTGCTCGCCGCCGCTGCGGCATACTACACCTACGGCTTCTTCGCCGGGCGCGATCTGGACCGCCTCGACGTGACGGTCACCGGCCCGGTCACGGAGACGCTGCCCACTGTGCCGGGAACGCAACACGAGGGGCCGTCGCCCGCTTCCCAACAACTTCACCCCGGCTCGCTCTTGCCCGCGCGCCAGTGGGCGGACCCGCGCGGCGCCATCTCACTCGGCGTGCCGGACCTGGAAGGTTTCGTCCCGCTCAGCAACGAGGGGCGGCCATGGGTTGTCGGCGTCGTCGGCAGGGCGGAGCGCATCGTCATCCCGCAACTGAACGTCAGCGCGGAGGTGGAGGAGCTCAGCATCATCAACCTCGCGTCGAGCGCAGCCTACGAGACGCCCGCGTTCACCGTCGGCCATATCCCCACGACGCCCAACCCCGGCTCTGCGGGCAACGGCTGGTACTTCGGCCACCTGGAGAACCCGATACAGGGGGAGGGCAACGTCTTCCTGCGCCTGCCCGAGGTGGCCGGCCTGCTGCGCGACGGCGAGGACGTGCATGTCATCCTCACCGCCGACGGGCGCGACTACCTCTACCTCGCGAACCGCACGAGCACCACGCACGCGGACGATCTCACGCTCTACCCGTCGGACGACGCCCGCATCTCCCTCGTCACCTGCTTCCCCCGCCTCAAGTACGACCATCGCCTCATCGTCACCGCGCAGCTCGTCGCCTTCAGGGATGCCGTTGCGCCGGAGAGCGCATGAGAACCGCCGCGCTGCGAAGCACGTAGAATAGAAGAGATGAGCCCGGTCCCGAGATACGGCTTCCTCCTGCGAGCGGTCGCCGTTGCGCTGCTCGTGCTTGCGTTCGCCGCCTGCGAGAGCGCGACGTCCACCCCGGCGCCTGTTCCCACCGACACGCCGGTCCCGGCTCCCACGAACACACCCGTCCCTGTTCCCACCGATACGCCCGCTCCAGCTCCAACGAACCCGCCCACACCGGCCCCCGCCGACACGCCAACGCCTGTGCCGCAACCTGCCGACACTCCGGCGCCGGCGCCGCAGCCCACCAGCACACCCACGCCCACGCCGGAGCCCACCGCTACGCCGACGACCGGGATGCTGCCAGACAACACCCCAACCCCGGTCCCGCCTCCTCCTCCCACCGATACGCCGGTCCCGGCGCCGACCGACACGCCGACTCCCGAGCCGGCGCCAGCAAGCGGCTGGCGCACCGACATCGCCACCGGCTCCGGCGTCGGCGACCGCGCGACAGACGCCTCGCTCACCTTCCCGGACGGCTCCACCTCCACCATCGAGTCCACCGCCGCAGGCAAGGGCCTGCTCCTCTATTTCTTCGCCACGTGGTGACCGTCCTGTAACGCCGAGTTACGGACGTTAACCAGCCTCTACAACGACTACGGCAACGACGTCGAAGTCGTGGCCGTTGCCTTCAATGAGGACGCCTCCAGGCTCGGCGACCACGCTGCGCGGCAGGGTTACGCCGGGGTGTTCGTCGAGGGTCCTTCGTCGCTCGTCCGCGACTACAACGTCCGCCAGCAGTCGTCGTGGGTCGCCATCGGGCGCGACGGCGCCATCCTCAACCGGCGCGGCTACGGCTCGGATGGCGCGTCGTTCTGGCGCGGCGTCCTGGACGCCCTCCGCGCCTCGTAAGCCACTCCCGCCATTCCCGCCTTTCGTCCCCATGCTCAGCCACGCGCATGCGCAGCGGAGCGCACACGGGGGGTCTCATGTTGAGCGGAGCCCGTGCTTCAGCACGCAACATCCTCTCGGAGAGAGTTCGCTCATTACGGGGCGCCCCGGAGAGATCCCTCGGCTCCGCTCGGAATGACAATGAGCGCCGGACGACCGGTGAGGGCTCCGCCGGTCGGGGGGTGAGCGTCAGTCCGTGACGAGGAGCGCGATGAAGCCGCCCACCGTGGATGCCCAGACACCGGCCCCGATGACGATGATCGTGGTCTTCAGGCTGCCCAGTTCCGAGCGGATGTCCTTGACGGCTTCCGCCAGGTCGCGCAGGCGCTCGTTGACCTGCTCGTAAGCGCCTTCCAGCCTGCTGACGCGTTCCGTGATGTCGGGGACGGCCTGAGTGGTCATGGGTCGGCAACTCCTTGATGCAGTATAGCACGCTGCCGCGGCATGCAGATACGCTCGTGTCAGCGGCCATCGACCAGCCTATGCGAATAAACTCCAGCCGCGTAACAGGCGCGTGTCACCAATCCCGGCTGCTCAGCCGCGTCATGCGGTGGTAGACGCTTGCTCACACGCGGCGGTACGCTTGTAGGAGCATCATCCGCTGGGAGGAGGACACCATGTACGAGGAGAAGGCGGCGCAGGCGGCGGCCTTGTTCCTGCTCAAGGCGGGCGGCCCGATGCCGCACCTCAAACTGATGAAACTCCTCTACATCGCCGACCGCGAATCGTACCGGCGTTGCGGCTCGCCGATCACCAACGACGAGATGGTCTCGATGCCGCACGGCCCCGTCCTCTCGCGCACGCTTGACCTGATGAAGGGCGCGGCGCCCTCCGCGCCGAACGGCTGGTCGCGTTACGTCTGCCGCGTGAACCAGTACGCGGTGACGCTGGCGGACGGCGTCACGTGGGAGACGTTCCTCGGTGAACTCAGCCGGGGCGACCGCTGGGTGGTCGACGAAGTCTGGGAGCGGTATGGGCGGATGAGCCAGTGGGAGTTGCGGGATCTCACGCACGAGTTCCCCGAATGGGAGGACCCGCGCGGCTCCTCCAGGCCCATCGAACGCTACACGCTGTTCAGGGCGCTTGGCATGACGCACGAGCAAGCGCAGTCGCTCGTTGAGTCCTGCGAAGAATTCGATGACATGGACGCGTATTGGGCAGAAGTGGAGGAGCGAGCGAGGCAGCGCGGGTAGGATGCTGCATTGCTGACGCTCGCCAGAGGGGCAGTGCTGCGGATGCCGACGCCCGGCCACCGGAGCTTGGAGTTCCAGTGCCTGCGGGGGTTGCTTCGAACGGACGCGGCTTTATATCGGCAGCACTCGAACGCGGCTTCGGCTCTCGTCAACTACGACCAAGGCTCCGGAGGACAGATCGGACTCGTGCTGGTTGAGGGCGGCAATGACCGGGCCTTCCAGGTGGTCGGGCAAGATATTTTGAGCACGGACCTGAATCACGCTCGGCCCAGCCTCATGCGTCAGCGCCAACACAGTGCCAAAGTCCAGGTCGTGCGTGAACACGATGTGTTGGCGGGCTACCGCCCAGTCCATGATTTCCTTGTCGCTGGCCTTGGGGTCGCCGACGTCGGACCAGTGCACTGCCTCCCATCCATGCCTCTGAAGCGTCGGCACCCATTCGGGTGGCAGGTTCATGTCGATGAGGAGCGCTGGCCTCATGGTGTAGGGAGGGGACTCTCGTGCTCTTCCAGCCTCCAGGCGGCATAGGCCAACGATTGGTCGATGTCTTCTCGCTCAAGGTATGGGTAGGCACTCAGTATCTCGGCAGGCGAGCGTCCCGCAGCAAGGAGACCTACGACCGTCCCAACGGTGACCCGCATGCCGCGGATGCACGCCTTGCCGCCCATGACGGCGGGGTCGAAAGTGACTCTGTCGAAGGACTTCATGGGTGTCTCCTTCCCCCAGGGCGGTCACGCCGCTCGCAAGTGGATAGCGCATCGATTATACAGGCCGGTCAGCGCCTCACCAGTTGAAGTGCAGCTCGATGGTGCCGCCGTCGTTGTCGTCCTCCTCGTCGGCGGGCTCGCGCGACGGAGGCGGGAGGGCGTCCTGCCAGCCGACCCACGGCAGCGACTCGATCCACGACCGCACCTCCAGCCGCTCGGTCGGCGAGAGCCTGCGCTCGCGGGTGAACGCGTCGAGCATCCGCAGCACCTGGCGCTGCGTGAACGGTATCCAGCTGTTGCCCTCGCCGAACATGTAGGCGTCGATCGCGCCCTCAGCCGCCATGTCGCGGGCGAAGTCGTAGACGACGCCCCTGGGCCGTGGCAGGTACTCGACCTTCATGATGCCGATGTCCAATCCCATGACTGCGCCCTCCCGCGTAAGGTCCGTGGTCCATATCGGACCCGGAAGTGGCAGTCAAGAGGTGTCATGGACCTAGCGAACTAGCCCCTACTACACTCACCCTTGTTGGTACTATGACGTTCTTGGAGGCAGGTACCAGTGACACAACGCAGGAATCGGTCAGACCAATACAAGGAGCGAATCGCATCCTTCTTGGAAGAATGGGAGGAACGAGGGTTCAACGACTGGCAGCAGTTCCGCAATTGGTCGGTACAGCAAGTCTTATGGGATTACGGCTTGTCGATACCAGAAATCGAAGACATTACAAGCGTTGATGGAGCAAACGACAAGGGGATTGATGCCTGGTATTACGATGAGACGGAAGAACCTCCTAGATTGATATTAATCCAAGCGAAAGACTCCGGCATCGCGCAAGAGGACTTCGCTAAGCTCAGAGAGGGGTTATCTGACCTAGTAAACCCAGAAAAGGTAGTGACGGCCAATCAATCACTGCGAGAAAAAGCAGCTTCATTCCGTTCCGACATGCCTCAACACCTCAAAGTTGATGTTTATCTCACGAGTTCTAGGATAGCACAACAAGGGTTACGCCCAGATGAAGATGGGAGTTCTTTCGATTCATTTGAGACTAGTCTAAGCAGCAGCACTGCAGAGTTTACCTACTACGTTCGTGACATAAAGTACTTGGTTGACAATCTCCGAGTCATCCACAATAACCCCATTGAGTACAAATTCTCCGCTGGAGTTGAATCCTATTTTGAGTTTACGGGAAGCCAGTTCAAGACTATGTGTGCTGCACTAAGTGCTTCTGACTTGGTTAGACTCTTTCACAAGGAGCGTCAAAACTTGTTCAGGAAGAATCCCAGATATTATCTGGGAAAGAGTACGAGCAATAAAGAAATCAAGAAGTTCTTGAGTGATCGCGACCAGAAATCCGCAGACTTCTTTTTGTACAACAAGGGACTAACTTGTGTGGCTCACTCAGTGAGAGCTACCGACAGCGGCATACACGTCGAAGACTTCCAGATAGTGAACGGGTGCCAGACCGTTGCTTCGCTATGGTCAGCATGGGTTGATGGCATTGATGTCGGCAACGTGTGTGTGCTGTCAAAGATAATCGAGAACCCTCTAGCTGGATCTACTGTCGACAAGATATCCGAAGACATAGCAGAGCGTTCAAATACCCAGACACCGCTGAAAGCTGAGGACTGGAAGTCCAATGACAGGAGACAGCAGGAACTCCAAAAGAAGTTTAATCTGTTGCCTAGCCCCTGGTTTTATGAAATAAAGCGCGGTGTGTGGGGAATGATGAATACACAAGATAAATCGGAATACCGCATTACTGGAAAGAAATATCGGAAAGTAGGCATGAGAGAGTTAGGGCAGGTGTGCTACGCTTTCACTGGTCATTCAGCAGAGGCGATGGATAAAGCACGCGAAATATTCACTAGCGACAAGACGTACAACGAGGTCTTCGCGGAGGATTTGACCCCGAACCAGTTGTTATTGCCATATATTGTGTACTTGGAAGCTGATATTCAGGCAAAAAGAGAGCAACGAGAATACTTGAGATTTCCTGTTGTGAGTGCTGTCGGCTCACTTCTTTCTTCGTTGGCAGGTACCCCTCGTAGTTACCTCCCTGCCTCGTATTCCGACGAGTTGCTGCAAAACGATGGATGGATACCGATTCTGGTTGAAAATGCCTTGCGTAGTTTGGGCCGAAAAATTGACGGAGAATCTCAATCAACCGGTAGAGGCGCACGTGCTATCGTGAGAACGAATGCTTGGATGGCTGAAGCAACTGCCCAAGCGTTGGATTCAATCAATGATCGACTGAAAATGGAGAGAGATATCGAGAAAGAATTGGGTTCTGCTGGTGAGAGAGCATTGTCTACGATGCTTCCTTTCTGGCGTACATGAGTTGTATCGCTGCCATCCGCCCCTTGCCCCTTGCGACGCCCGCCACCTACCATGGAAGGCCGGTGTGCAGGCTCCGGCTCGATGCGGTGGGTCCCCCGCCGGTCAGGAGCGCAGTGTTACCGAATGTTACCGATTGTTACCCCCAGCGAAGCGCCCCGGGAGTGAGCGGGGCGCGGTCAGGAGTGCAATGGCCATCGCAGACCGCATGAAGATCGGCATCGGGTCGCCGCATATCTTCCCGGACGGGAACGTGGACATGGCGTTCGCCGCCATGTATGCGCGCCGCGCCGAGGAGCTCGGCTACGAGAGCCTCTGGACGCAGGAGCGCGTCACCGGCTCGCCCACCACGCTCCACCCGCTCTCGTTCCTCGCCTGGCTCGCGGGGCAGACGACCACGGCCCGCATCGGGGTCTCGGTGCTCGTGCTGCCGCGCCACAACCCGGTGCTGCTCGCGAAGCTGGCCGCCGACATCGACGCGATGAGCGGCGGCAGGCTCGTGCTCGGGGTCGGGCTCGGCAACAGCACGTCGGACCTGCCGATGTACGGCGTCACGGGGGAGCGGCGCGTCAGCCGGTTCGTCGAGCAGGTGGCGGCGATCAGGGCGCTGTGGACGCAGACGCCGTCCGGCCACTCCGGCGCGTTCTACGACATCGCGAACGCGAGCATCTCACCGAGGCCGGGGCATCCGCCCATCATCTTCGGCGCGAACGCGGATGCCGCCATCGCGCGCAGCGTGCGCATCGCCGACGGGTGGATGGGCGCGGGCAGCGGGGCGCTCGCCGACTTCCCGCGCAAGGTGGCGCTCGTGCAGTCGCACCTCGCGGAGGCGGGCCGCGATCCGGCATCGTTCCCCATCTCCAAGCGGCTCTACCTTGCGGTGGACGACGACGAGTCGCGGGCGCTGCGGCGTCTGCGGGAGTGGTTCGGCTTCTACTACGGGAACCCGGACAACGCGGAGCAGGCCGCCATCTGGGGCAGCGCCGCGAAGATAGGGGAGCTCCTGGAGGAGTGGGTCGAGATGGGGGTGAACGAGGTGCTGCTCAACCCGGTGTTCGACATGGAAGAGCACGCCGAGCGGCTCGCGGGGATCACGGGGCTGGCGTGAGGGGGTGTTGTCATGTTGAGCGCAGCCGGAGGCGTAGTCGAAACATCTCTCGGGGAACGCTAGCGCACGACGGGGTGTCTCCCTGAGAGATTCCTCGACTCCGCTGCGCTGCGCTCGGAATGACAATTCAAGGGGGCTGCGCTCCGCTCGGAATGACCATGAGGCAGGGTGCCCCAAGGGACGCCCCTACACCAGGCAGGAGAGCCCTCACCCGCGCATCGGGGATGCGCACCCTCTCCCTGAGGGCGAGGGAAAGGAACAAAGGGGCGAGATTCCCGCCTGCGCGGGAATGACGGAACAAGGGGCCCACAAGGGACGCCCCCACACGAGGCAGGGGTACCCTCTCCCTAACCCTCTCCCCTCATAGGGCGAGGGGACCAGACAGAGGAGACGCATGACACGTATCGCGATCGTGGGAGGAACGGGGCCGGAGGGGCGCGGGCTCGCGCTGCGGCTGGCGATGGCCGGGCACGAGGTCGTCATCGGCTCGCGGGACGCCGGGCGCGCGGCTGAGGCGGCGTCCGGGCTGCTGGGGGGGAACCCTCACCCGCGCATCGGGGATGCGCACCCTCTCCCAGGGGGAGAGGGGAAAGAACTGATGCAAGGCGGCGACCTCTCCCCTCAAGGGAGAGGTGTGTCTGGCCCCCCTCGCCCTCCGGGAGAGGGGCTGGGGGTGAGGGTCACGGGGGCGGCGAACGCGGACGCGGTGAGCGGGGCGGACGCGGTGCTGCTCGCGGTGCCGTTCGAGGGGCTGCGCCCGACGGCGGAGTCGCTGCGCGCTGCGCTCGCGGGGCGGCTGGTCGTGAGCATCGTCGCTCCGGTGGAGTTCGCGGACGGGCAGATGCGCGCGCTCACGGTGCCGGAGGGGTCGGCGGGAGAGCTGACGCGGGAGCTGCTGCCGGAGAGCCGGGTCGCCGCCGCGTTCCAGAACATGAGCGCGCGCGACCTGCTGCGCGCCGACCGTCCGCTGGAGGGCGACGTTGCGGTGACCGCCGACGACGATGAGGCGAGGCGCGAGACGATGGCGCTCGCGGAGGCGATGCCGTCGCTGCGGGCGGTCGACGCGGGGCCGCTGTCGAACTCGCGGTACGTGGAGGAGCTGACGGCGCTGCTGGTGAACCTGAACCGCATCCACAAGGCGCACAGCACGATACGGTTCCTGGGGTTGTAGGGGGCGGAGGGTGACGGGGCTGCGCCCCGCTATTCACCCTCACCCGCCCGCTGCGCGGCGACCTCTCCCAGGGGGCGAGGTGGGGAAGGGCGCCCACAAGGTGGGGGGTTGACGCATACATCCCTGCGTGGTGGTGATATGATTTAAGTGGCCTGCTCGCCAGTAATGCGGAGGAGGAGCAAGGCAGTATGGCGCAGCGTTATCAACGCGAGATAGAAGAGATACTCGGCCAGGCCGGGGAAGAGGGACAGGACGCCGGTAAGAACGGCTCCAAGACTCCCCGCGCTCCGCGCCGGGCCTTGCGCTCGCGCCGGCCGGGGCTGGGGAGGTTCGTCCGGCCCACGCCCGGCAGGCTGCTGCTCGCGGGCATCGTCCTGCTCATTCTGGCGGTCGTGCTGAACGCGCTGGACGCGCCCGGCGTGAGGCCCTTCTTCTGGGCGAGCGTGATCCTGTTCGTGTTCGCCTACGTCGCTTACTTCACCAGGCCGCGTCGGACGGTGGAACGGCGCTGGCGCGGGCAGCCGATGGACGATCCACAACCTGCCGGCCCTCTCTCCCGTCTGTGGCGGTGGATCACCGGAGGCTAGGTCATGCACAGCTATCTGTCCCATCTCGAATGCACCGAGACGGGAGAGACGTATAACGCCGACGAACCGCACACCCTTTCCCCAGCCGCTCAGAAGGTCCTCTACCCCCGCTACGACCTCGACGCCGCGCGCCGCGAGCTCGACCCGTCGGTGTTCGCGTCCCGCCCGTCCACCATCTGGCGCTACTACGAGCTGATGCCCGTCCGCGACGAGGCGAACATCGTCACGCTGGGCGAGGGCGGGACGCCCATGATGCGCACCCCGAACCTCGAGCGCTCGCTGGACGCGCGCACGCTCTACATCAAGGACGAGGGGCAGAACCCCACCGGCACGTTCAAGGCGCGCGGGTTGTCGTCTGCAGTGTCGCGGGCGAAGGAGCTGGGGCTGACGCGGCTCACGGCGCCGTCCGCAGGCAACGCAGGCGGGGCGCTCGCGTCGTACTGCGCGCGGGGCGGCATGGAGGCCTACGTGTTCATGCCGGAGGACGCACCCCCGGCGGCGAAGACGGAGGCCGCACTTGCCGGCTCCCACCTGACGCTGGTGAAAGGGCTCATCAACGAGGCGGGCCGGCTCTCCCGCGAGAAGGCGACGGAGCTCGGCCTGTTCGACGTCTCGACGCTGCGCGAGCCGTACCGCGTGGAGGGGAAGAAGACGATGGGCTACGAGATCGCGCAGTCGCTGGGCTGGCGTCTGCCGGAGGCGGTCATCTACCCGACGGGCGGCGGCATGGGCCTCGTGGCGATGTGGAAGGCGTTCAGCGAGATGGAGTACCTGGGCTGGATCGGGCCGGAGCGTCCGAAGATGATCGTGGTGCAGTCCACGGGGTGCGCGCCGATCGTGCGGGCGTTCGAGCAGGGCGTGCGGCACGCGGAGCCGTGGGAGAACGCGCAGACGATCGCAGCGGGGATCCGCGTGCCGGTGGCGGTGGGGGACTACCTGATCCTGGACGCGGTGCGGGAGAGCGGGGGCACGGCCATCGCGGTGACGGACGAGGAGATACTGGTGGGGATGCGGGAGATGGCGTCCGCCGAGGGCGTCTGGTCGGCGCCGGAAGGCGCGGCCACACTGGTCGCGTACCGCAAGCTGCGGGAGTCCGGCTTCCTGGCCCCGGAGACGGAGACGGTGCTCATCGTCACCGGCGCAGGGAGCAAGTACACGGACGTGGCGATGGGCGCCTAGAACTGAGGGGGCGGACCACCGGGTAGAACTGAGAAGCGCCGCAGGATCCCCTGCGGCGCTTCTGGTTGCCCGGGCGATACCTAGAAGCGGGGCTCGCGGGGGCGGGCCTCGTTGACCACGAGCGCCCGGCCACTCACCGAGTAGCCGTTGAACATCTGGACTGCCTGGTCCTTCGAGGTCTCGTCCTCCATCTGGACGAATCCGAAGCCGCGGGGCCGTCCCGTCTCCCTGTCCGTCGGGATGTGGACGGAGACCACTGCCCCCGCCTGGGAGAAGAGGTCATGGAGCTCGTCCTGGGTCATCCTGAACGGTATGTTGCCTACGAACAATCGATTGCTGTCCTCTGCCACTATGCCGGTCCTCCAAGTTACGCGACGGCGCAAGCCGTATATTACCGCCCTCCCATGCTGTTCAAGGCCGGAGGCTTGTTCAGATCCGAATGGGAACCCGAGCGGCGAGCGCATTGTAGCCGGGTGACGGCCTACATGCAAGCCGCAATGGTTCGCCGTCGAAAATCGCACCGGAGCCCGGCGCCACTGCCGGAATGCACACACGACGGCCTGCCGCGCTCCACCTGCTCCGCACGACCGCCGGAGATTTGCGATGGTGTTGGCCTTTCGTGAATAATGGGGGCATCCCACGTATCACGGCAGGAGGGAGCGTTCCGTTGCATCCGTTCATCTACGTCGCCCCGCGAACATTGGACGAAGCGGTCGCCGTCCTCGAACGACACGGAGAGCGGGCGAGGCCATTCGCGGGAGGCACGGACGTTCTCGTCCAGCTGCGCGGCGGAAGGTTCGAACTCGACGCCATCGTCGACCTGAAAGGCGTGCCCGAGGCGACGGCGCTCGCGCTGAACGGGAGCCTGCGCATCGGCGCAGCCGTGCCCTGCTACCAGATCTACGAGAACAGCGCCGTGGCGACTGCGTTCCCCGGGCTGATCGACGCGGCCTCGCTCATCGGGGGCATCCAGATACAGTCGCGGGCGAGCCTCGGGGGCAACCTCTGCAACGCGTCGCCGAGCGCGGACGGCATCTGCCCGCTCATCGTCCACTCGACCGTCGCGGTGGTGCACGGGCCCAGGGGCGAGCGTCGCGTGCCGGTGGAGGAGTTCTGCACCGGTCCGGGCGCGAACGTCCTCGAGCGCGGTGAGCTGCTGGTTGCGCTGGAGGTTCCTGCCCCGCCGAAGGGGTTCGGCGCGGCGTACCAGCGCTTCATCCCGCGCAACGAGATGGACATCGCGGTGGCGGGCGTTGGCAGCGCGCTGACGCTGGACGAGACGGGTGAGAAGATCGCGTCGGGGCGCATCGCGCTGGCCGCCGTCGGGCCGACGCCGCTGTTCGCGGCGAAGGCGTCGGCGTTCCTGGCGGGCAAGCCCGCGACGCCGGAGACATTCGCGGAGGCGGGAGAGATCGCCTCCACGGAGGCGACGCCCATAGGAGACATGCGCGGCACGGCGGAGCACCGGGTTGAACTCGTGAAGGTGCTCACGCGCCGGACGCTCGCCGTGGCGCTCGGGCGCGCCCAGGCAAATCGCTGACAAGCAGGTAGGGATGACGCAACAAGAGACACCGGTCCGCAAGGTCCCCGTCGCCTGTACGCTGAACGGCCAGCAGGCAGAGTTCCTCGCAGCCCCGTACCAGTCGCTGCTGGAAGCGCTGCGCGAGGTGGTTGGACTCACGGGAACGAAGGAAGGCTGCAACGACGGCAACTGCGGCGCGTGCACCGTCTCGCTGGACGGGCGCATCGTCGACTCGTGCCTCGTGCTCGCCGCCGAGGTAGACGGCAAGCGCGTGGACACCATCGAGGGGATGGCCCCGCCGCATGGCCTGCACCCGCTGCAGCAGGCGTTCCTGGAGGAAGCCGCGCTCCAGTGCGGCATCTGCACCCCCGGCTTCCTGGTGGCGGCCCGGGCGCTCCTGGAGCGCGAGCCACACCCGGACGAACACCGCATCCGTCTCTGGCTGGCCGGCAACCTCTGCCGGTGCACCGGGTACGACAAGATCGTGCGCGCCGTGCAGCGCGCCGCCGATCAGACCACATAGCGTGCCGCAGGGCACGTCGAGGAGTCGAGCGCTATGACCACGACCGCTGACCGTCCGTCGCAGGAATTCAAGGTGGTGGGCAGCAGGCCCATACGGCACGACGGCGTCGACAAGGTGCTGGGCCGCGCGCAGTACGGCGCGGACGTGAAACTGTCCGGCCTGATCCACGGCGCAGTGCTCCGCAGTCCGTACGCGCACGCCGTCATCAAGAAGGTGGACGTCTCCCGCGCGGAGGCTGCGCCGGGCGTCTTCGCCGCGATCACGGGCGAGGACATGCCGGTCACCGCCCCCCGGCTGGTGGACATGATGGAGGAGGTGACCAACCTGAAGTGGGCCAGCCAGCGCGTGATGGCGCACGGCAAGGCCATCTACCGGGGGCACCCGGTCGCGGCAGTGGCCGCCGTCGACCAGAACACGGCGCTGGAGGCGCTGAAGCTCATCGAGGTCGAGTATGAGCCGCTCGAGGCGGTCATCAGCCTGGAAGACGCGATGAAGCCGGACGCGGTCATCATCCACGAAGACCTCGTGGGCGACCACCTGGGCGAGAAGGTGTCCCCGACGAACGTCGCTGAGCACACCCGCACGGAGTTCGGCGACCCGGAGGCCGCGTTCGCGGAGGCGGCGCACGTTATCGAGCGCACGTACACGATCGCGCGGGCGCACCAGGGCTACATCGAGCCGCACAGCTCCACCGCGTTCTGGAGCCCGGACGACAAGCTCTCGGTCTGGACGACCACGCAGGCGCCGTTCGGCGTGCGAAGCAGTCTCGCGGCGGTGTTGAAGCTGCCGCTCTCCGACGTGCGCGTGGTGCCGACGGAGATAGGCGGGGGGTTCGGCGGCAAGATCGGGCTCTACCTGGAGCCGCTCGCAGCGGTGCTGTCCCGCAAGTCCGGCAGGCCGGTGAAGATGATCATGGACCGCAAGTCGGTGTTCGACGCAACGGGCCCCGGCCCCGGCGGACAGGTGACCGCGAAGATGGGCGTCGACAAGGACGGCAGGATCGTCGCGGCGACTGCGCAGATCCGCTACATGGCGGGAGCGTACCCCGGCTCGTCCATCAGCGCGGCGACGGCGGGCATCTTCGCGTGCTACAAGGTGCCGAACGTCCGCATCGACGCCTATGACGTGGTCATCAACATGTCCAAGACCGCCGCGTACCGAGCGCCGGGCACGCCGCAGGCGACGTTCGCCAGCGAGTCGCTGGTCTCCGAGCTGTGCGAGGAGATCGGGATGGACCCGATGGAGTTCCACCTGCTCAACGCGGCGGAAGAGGGGACGCGCAGGCCGGACGGCCCGGTGTTCCCGCGCATCGGGAACGTGGCGTGCATGGAGGCGATCCACAACTCCGACCACTTCAAGAGCGAGCTGGGTGAGAGCCCGGACGGGAAGCTCCGGGGTCGCGGGTTCGCCAGCGGCTACTGGAACGGGGGCGGCAACCGCTCATCGGTCACGATCAGCGTGAACGACGACGGCGTGGTGTCGCTGGTGGAGGGCAACCCCGACATCGGCGGGACGCGCACGACCATCGCGATGCAGGCCGCGGAGGTGTTCGGCCTCCCGGCGCACGACGTGCACCCCACCGTCGTGGACACGGACTCCGTCGGCTACAACGACCTGACGGCGGGGAGCCGCACGACCTACGCCAGCGGACAGGCGGCGATAGAGGCGGCCCGACAGACCGTGGAGGAGATCAAGAAGCGGGTGGCGATGATCTGGGAGACGGAACCGGAGAACGTTGAGTTCGAGGACGGCGTCTTCCAGAACAAGGTTGCGCCGGACCAGCGGTTCACGTTCAAGGAGGCCGCGGGCAAGCTCGGCCAGACGGGCGGTCCCGTGTCCAAGACGGGGACGGTGAACGTCCGCGGCTCGGGGGGCGGCAGCTTCGCGGCGCATCTCTGCGACGTGGAAGTGGACCCGGAGACGGGCAAGGTGCAGATACTCCGCTACACGGCCGCGCAGGACGCCGGCAAGGCGGTGCACCCCTCCTACGTGGAGGGCCAGTTCCAGGGCGGCGCCGCGCAGGGCATCGGCTGGGCGCTCAACGAGGAGTACTACACGAGCCCGGACGGCGTGATGCAGAACGCCAGCTTCCTGGACTACCGGATGCCCACCGCGCTCGACCTGCCGATGATCGACGCGATCGTGGTCGAGGTGCCGAACGTCAACCATCCGTTCGGCGTGCGAGGCATCGGCGAGACGAGCATCGTCCCGCCCGCGCCCGCGGTGGGCAACGCGATAGCGGACGCCATAGGCGTGCGGATGTACCAGACGCCCATGAACCCCAGCAGGATCATGGAGGCGCTGGCGAACAAGCGGAACGGCAAGAACGGGCACCAGGGCCAGGGCTAGGCGGGCCGTGGCGACGGTCTTCCTGTCGATACCGCTCAGGCGTCATACGGGCGGCGAAGCCACGATGGAAGTGCCCGGAGCGACGCTGCGGGCACTGGTGCGTAACCTCGAGGGGCGGTATCCGGGCATCGCTGAGAGCCTCGTCAACCCCGACGACGCCGACCGCCTGATGCCGGGCCTCGCGGCCATCGTCGATGGAGAGCCGGCGAACATGGGACTGCTGACCCCCCTGGACGAGCACACCGAAGTGCACTTCATCCCGGCCATATCGGGTGGAGCGGCCTGCTCCGGAGGCAGCAGATGAGGCTGGCATCGCGGATGTCGCGTCTGGGGACGGAGACGGCGTTCGAGGCGCTGGCGCGCGCGAAGGCGCTGGAAGCGCAGGGGCACAGCATCGTCTTCCTGGGCATCGGCGAGCCGGACTACGACACGCCCGCCCACATCGTCGAAGCGGCGAAGAGCGCGCTCGACGCGGGGTACACGCACTATGTGCCGTCGCCCGGCATCACCGAGGTGCGCGAGGCGATAGCGGCGGACGTGGGGCGGCGGCTCGACACCGAGCTGCCCGCGTCCCGTGTGGTCGTGACGCCGGGTGGCAAGCCGATCATGTTCTTCACGATCCTCGCGCTCGCGGAGGAAGGCGACGAGGTCATCTATCCGAACCCCGGATTTCCCATCTACGAGTCCATGATCCGTTTCGCGGGAGCGACGCCCGTACCGATGCGGCTGCGCGAGGAGCTGGGCTACAACCCGGACCCTGACGAACTCGCGGGGCTCATCAGCACGCGCACGCGCCTTATCATCGTCAATTCGCCGAACAACCCGTGCGGGAGCGTGGTCCCGGACTCGACGCTGCGGCGCATCGCGGAACTCGCCGTGGAGGCTGACGCGGTCGTGCTCTCCGACGAGATCTACAAGGACTTCTACTATGAGGGCTCCCACACCTCCATCACGAGCTTTCCGTCCATGTGGGAGCGGACGGTGGTGCTGGACGGGCTCTCCAAGAGCTACGCCATGACCGGCTGGCGGTTGGGGTACGGCGTCTTCCCGGAGCCGCTGGTGGAACCGGTGACGCGCCTCGTGACCAACAGCGTTTCGTGCACGGCGGCGTTCGGCCAGATCGCGGCGGTCACCGCGCTGCAGTCGTCGCAGGAGTCCGTCACGGAGATGGTGAGCGAGTTCAACGAGCGCCGGGGCCTGCTCGTGGCGGGGCTGAACGCCCTGCCGGGCGTGACCTGCCCCATGCCCAGGGGAGCGTTCTATACGTTCCCGAACATCACGGGCACGGGAATGACGAGCAGCGAGTTCGAGCGCGGGGCGTTGCAGGAGGCGGGCGTGTCGCTGCTGGCGGGGACGTCGTTCGGGGAGTACGGCGAGGGGTACGTGCGTATCTCGTTCGCGAACTCGCAGGAGAACATCCGCGAGGCGCTCAACCGGCTGGGTCGCTGGCTCTCGGAGCGGTAGGCCCCGGCGTCACGCACACGCGATCTCGTCCGCGAAGCGCAGGACCGCCTGGACGACACGCTCCCATGCGCCGCCCGCGGGCATCGGCAGGCTGTGCGAGCCGTCCACTTTCTCGTACCGGCGCACCGACGGCAGCAGTCCGACGAGGCGCTCGGTGTCGGCCGGCTTCACGAGTGTGTCGCGTATGCCCTGCACGACGAGCGTCGGGGCGTGCAGGCGCCGCGCCGCCCCTCCGGCAGCGATGCCGAGCCTGCGCAACTCGCTCAGGAGCTGCGTCGGGACGACGAAGGCGCGCAGTTCCGCCTGTACCGCGGGGTCGTCGACCTCCAGATCGGGGATGACGGCCTGTATCCCCAGCCGGATGCGCTCGTCGGAGAAGTCCGCACGGCGCAGCGGGCGCCAGCGTCCGAAGAAGAGCCGGAGGACGGGCCAGAGCATGTGCGTCACCGGTCCGCCGAAGCGCCAGTACGGGGCGAGGAGCGCGTA
This sequence comes from Dehalococcoidia bacterium, assembly GCA_034422795.1. Classification (GTDB taxonomy): domain Bacteria; phylum Chloroflexota; class Dehalococcoidia; order Lucifugimonadales; family Australimonadaceae; genus Bin16. The sequence goes on from DAOUJK010000017.1 coordinate 17,469, forward strand.
GCCGTCAGCCCTCTCCTGTCGGGCTGAGAGGACCGCCACCGCGGCGCCGAGGGAGTGCCCCACGACGATGACCCTGGGATGCTCCTCGCGCAGCGAGCGCACGCGCTCTACGACGGCGTCTCTCCATTCGGAGTGGCGTCGGTTGGGGAGCGTGATGATCTGCGGACCGAAGCCGGGCAGCAGCGGCGCGTCGATGTCCCAGCCCGCGGAGGCGAGCGACGCTGCGAGCGGGCGCATGTCGGCGGGGGTGCCAGGGAAGCCGTGGACGAGGAGCGCCGCGCCACGCATGGCGCCGCGCGCGGACTTCCGGAACGGCTGGTGCTCATCCTCCGTGAAGAGCGGCAGGCTGCGGAGGAACGGAGATGGCTCGTACGGCATGGGGACAGGCTATCAGCGGATGTACATGCCGCCGTTGATGTCGATGCACGCGCCGTTCAGCTGGGACCAGTGCGGCTGCATGATGTCGAGCAGGACGCGTGCGAGGTCGGTGGCGCTGATGAAGTGGCCTGTGGGCGTGGTACTGCGGTGCATGTCCAGCACCGCCTCAGACGTGCCGTCGTGCATGGCGGTCCCGGTCACCATGCCGGGGGCAACGACGTTGACCCGCGTCCGGGGCGTGAGCGACTTAGCCAGCGACTTCGCGAGGGCGTGCATGGCGCCCTTCGTCGCGCCATAGAGCGGGTCACTCGACCCGCGCTGACCCGCCTGCGAACCCAGGATGATGATGTGCGAGTCGTCCGAGAGGACGGGGGCGATGCGCTGGATGGCGCGGAACTGGCCGGAGAAGTTGACGTCCACAACTTCCGCTATCTGGTCATCGTCGTATGCTGCCAGCGTCTGGCCGGGGGAGAGGCCGGGTAGGAGGAGCAGCACGTCGGCGCCCTCAGCAGGCCGGACAAGCGCGTCCAGGTCGGCGGCGGAGCGTACGTCGGCGCGCACCCAGGTTGCGGCGTCGATCCCCCGGGGAACGCTGGTGCGGAACGTTCCGCAGACCTCGTGGCCGGCGTCCAGGAGCACGCGTATCGCGGCCTGCCCGATGCTCGATGATCCTCCGAGGACGAATACCTTCATGCGCAGTCTCCTGCCGCCCGCAACAGGCGCGTGTTGGCGGCGGGCGGGTGGTAGTATGACAGGGTAGTGCCCCTATAGCTCAGGAGGATAGAGCGGCATTCCTGAACGCGTCTTCCAGTGTAGTGGAAGGTAACATCATGGCGGACCTCGAACAGCTTTCAGTGAAGGCCCGATCGTTCCGCGACCTGCATACCGGACCCGGAATGCTGGTGATGGCGAATGCCTGGGACGCGGCGAGCGCCCAACGCTTCGAAGCAGCGGGCTTCCCTGCGATCGCAACGACCAGCGGAGGCGTAGCGGTGGCCATCGGCCACGCGGACCACGAGGCAGCCCCGGTCGAGGAGATGCTCGCCGCAGCGGAGCGCATCATCCGTTCAGTTCGATCGCCTGTCACTGTTGACTTCGAGGCTGGTTACCGACTGCCCCCGACTGAGATCGCTCGACGGTTGATCCGCATCGGGGCAGTGGGCTTGAACCTTGAAGACACCGACCATTACGGGACGTTGGGGCTCGTGCCGGCCGAAGCACAGGCAGAGCGCCTGGCGGCTGTTAAGGCCGAGGCGCAGGCCCAAGGCATCGACCTGTTCCTCAACGCACGGGTGGACGTATTCATCCGGCGCGAAGGGGACACGGACACGCAATTAGCGGAGGGGCTGCAACGCGCCAGGCTCTATCGCGAAGCGGGGGCAGACTGCATATATCCCATCAGCTTGAGCGACCCCACCGCGATCCGTGCCCTGGTTGAAGCAGTCCAGGTTGTCAATGTAACGGTCCGCCGTGGGGGACCTATCTCGCTTGCTGCCGCGGCCCGGGCGGGCGCGCAACGGGTGACGTATGCCACGAGCATCTTCCGCGAAACCATGTCTCGAGTTGACCAGATCGCTGCGGAAATTCGAGCAGAGACCCCGGACGCACCCCTCATGCACAACGCATAGCGGTCTCCTGACCAGATGCTGAGGCCGCGCAGCGGTCGACGGGATACTGCGTTTTGCAATCCCGTGTGCCACGGTGGGGAGTTGATGGGCCGTGTAGGAGTACAATCCTCCTGTGCCCCTGTAGCTCAGGAGGATAGAGCAGCGGTTTCCTAAACCGCGTGCCAGGGTTCGAGTCCCTGCAGGGGTACCATGAGTTGACCGATCCTTTCACCAACGCCCTTGCGGTGTTCGCTCAGATTGACATCGGGGTGTAGACTCCGCTTGCCGCAGCCCCCGTGTACGAAGTGAGGAAGGTGTAGTGTCCCAGGTTGTCTGAAGGCCATTGGACCGGCCGCCGGCGACGCGGGTGGAAGGTGGACAAGGAGTTGAGGATGGTTGACTACAAGCTGTTCTCCGCAGACTCCCACGTCACTGAGCCCGCCGACCTCTGGGTAGAACGGATCGATCGCCAGTTCTCCTTCCGAGCCCCTCGAGTGATCCCCCTGGAGAAGGACGGCAGACTCCAGGACTTCATGATCTATGAAGGTTACCCGCCCCATCCGGTTGAGCCGGGGATCGGGGCTGCCGGAAGAGAGCGCGGCGGCGGCAACGGCGGGTTCAAGGCCAAGAGCTACCACGAAGCGCTGCCCGGCGGTTGGGACCCTGCGGTGCGCCTCAACGACCAGGACATGGACGGCGTCGATGGGGAGATCATCCACCCTACGCTCGGCTTCCGCATGTTCTGGCTGAAGGATGCCGCGCTGCAACGGGCCTGCTTCCGTGTCTACAACGACTGGCTCGCCGAGATGTGCAGCTACGCCCCCAGCCGGCTGTTCGGCGTCCCGTTGATCTCCCTCTACGACATCGACCTGGCATGTGAAGAGTTGCGCCGCGTGAACAAGCTGGGGCTCAAGGGCGCCATGATCTGGCAGCAACCCCCCGCCGACTTCAAACCCTACAGCGACCCTTACTACGACCGGTTCTGGGGCACCGCCCAGGACCTGGACGCACCCATCGCCCTGCACGGCATAACCGGACATGGCGAGAGCAGGTACTCCATCGCCTACTGGAACCCGGAGTCGATCCTGGGCAACGTCACCCGGCATCACGAGATAGAGCGTACGCTTGCGCTTCTCATCCTGTCGGGCGTGCTCGAGCGGTTTCCTCGATTGAAAGTCATCTCGGTGGAGAACCACACGGACTGGCTGCCTGTCTGGATGAACCGCTTGGACGGCTCTATCCGGAGGGCGCCGGCGACGTTCCCGACCAAGCTGACGATGACGCCTCTGGAGTACTTCCACCGCCAGGTCTACGTCACCTACATCAACGAGACGGACGCGGTAGGGAAGCGCGAGTTGATAGGCCTGGACAACCTCATGTGGTCCTCGGACTACCCGCACAGCGCCTCCACCTGGCCGAAGTCCCGGGACATCGTCGCTCGCGACTTCGACGGCCTGCCGGAGGAACACCGGCGCAAGATCGTACGGGACAATGCGCTCAGGCTGTTCGACCTGGCGCCCGTAGCCGCTTAGTCAGGGCAAGAAGTGGACGCCGACGCGGCATCCGCAGTGTCCAACCGATAGACGACACTTGGTCACGAGCAGGAGGCGCACTATGTTCGGGCTAGAGTTGCGACGAAGTTTCTCCAAGCTGGTCGCCGGATACCCGGGTGGCTGGAAGAAGTACGCGAGAGGCGACGATGCCATGCGCTGGGGGAAAACCCCGCCATTCGTCCAGCCCGAGGACCCCGACGACCGTCGGAGCCTCATCCCCGCGGAGGGCCTCACCGAGTACTGGTACCCCGCCCTCCCGGCCAAGGACGTGAGCAGGAAGAGGCCCGTGGCACTGAAGATCGTGGGAAAGGACTTCGTGTTCTTCCGCGACAAGAACGATGAGGTGCAGGCGCTGTGGGACTACTGCCCGCATCGCGGAGCCTACCTGTCGTGGGGCGACAGCTTCTGGAATGGCACGGTCACCTGCCCCTACCATGGGGCGACCTTCGACGGCGACGGCGAGTGCGTAGCCTTCATCACCGAAGGTCCGGACTCGAAGATGGTGGGCAGGCTGAAGGCCCGCAAGTACCCGACGATCACGCTGAAGGGGACCGTCTTCGTCTGGACCGGCGAGGGAGAGCCCTCGGACCCGAAGGAGGACATTCCACCGGAGTGGTTCGAGCCGGACACGACGCTCATCCTGACGACCTGGCGCTACTGGCACTGCAACTGGATGATCGCGCTGGAGAACAACGGAGACGCCCACAACATGTGGTTCGTACACCGCAACTCCTTCCGGCAGTTGCGCTCCACCCGTGGAGGGCGCGACCGTTCACCAGTGGGATACCGCATGCGGATGGTCAACAACCATGCGGTTGACACCATAAGCCCAAGCCGGGACAACAACGGGGCCAGGGACAGGATCAACTTCTACGCGGAGGAGGACGGCAAGGTCCCGTACCAGTTGTATTACCCCGGCGTGGACGGGTATTGGCCCAAGCACCAGTACCGCAGGCTCTGGGGATGGATCCACGACGGCATCGTGAGTTGGCGCCGGAAGTCGCGCCAGAAGCGGGCATTCCAGAATGACGAGAACTGGGAAGGCGTGACGCTGCCGGGGATCATCAGGTCCAACCACATCACGCACATGTACACGCGGTGGCCGGTGGCCGTGGACAAGGACATCACGCGGGTGTACTACGCCTTCGGCACGCGCCCGAGCAACGTGTGGGGTCGCATCTACGACCGGCTCACGTTCGCCTTCTACCTGAAGTGGATGCTGTTCTTCAACTTCTCCGACCAGGACTACGACGCCATGCGGTCGTGTCGGTACCAGTACCCGGAGTACCTTTCGTCGACGGACAACTGCGTCGTCATGTTGCGGCGGCTGATCACGGAGCATGGCCGGGGGGTGGAGAAGCCGGTTGCGGTGCGGGAGCAGACGACGGCGGAGAAGCTCGTTTACGAGGCGGACCGCCTGCTGGGCCAGCAGCCCGACGAGGACCTGATCGGTTCGGGCACCGGCCGCGGTGGGGGACCGGGCTCCTGAGGCGAGACCGGAACCCGAAGGGACGGTGGCCGGGCGCGGCAAGGGCGGTCTATTGGGTGCTCTCCTCAGCACTCGCCGGCGCTCGCCCTGTCGGAGCAGGATCCAGTTGAAGCAAGGAGGGGATTCCATGACACAGGCAACAAGGGTGCTGGACGAACGAGCGGCCGGAGGCAAGCGCCTCCTCGGCAAGATAGGCATCGTCACGGGAGGCGGCCAGGGCCATGGTCGAGCGACAGTCAAGCGTTTCGCCGAGGAAGGCGCCAGCGTCATGATCGCCGACCGCAACCCTCCGGGAGCCGAACGCGTGCGCGACGAGCTGCTGGACTACGGCGCTGACTGCGACATCTGGCTGGGAGACGTGGGGAGCCCCGAGGCCGCCCAGAGCCTCATGCAGGCCACCTTCGAGCGGTTCGGGCGTATCGACATCCTGGTCAACGTCGTCGGTGGGACTTTCGCGCTTCCCGGCAGCGGGAAGAAGGGGTGGGAGAAGACGCCCGAGGACATCGTCGCCAACATCCAGAACAACCTGTTCACGTGTCTCTGGTGTACGTGGGCCGTGATGCCCTACATGATCGAGCAGCAGTCCGGGTCGATCATCACCTTCGGCTCTCACGCGGTGCGCGGCACCGACAGGATGCCGTACGCCGTTTCGAAGGGTGGCATCGGCGCGCTGGTGACGAGCATGTCGCTCGAACTCGCGCCGCACAACGTCCGGATCAACATGGTGGTGCCCCACGCGAGCAGCCGGGCGGAAGGCGACGTGCTGGTTGGCCGCATCCCCGGTGACAGCGCCTCGGCGGAGAGCAAGCGGACGCACGGGTCGAGGCCGGATGTCTCGGACCCGCACCTGTCGCCGATCCCGATGCTCCGGCCCGGCACGCCGGAGGAGGTGGCGGCCGCGGTGACGTTCTTCGCGTCTGACGATTCGACTTTCACGACGGGCGAGAGCATCTGCGTGGGCGGGGGCGCTTTCTGCAGACTCTAGGCAAGGTTGCGGCGACCCGACCGGAGAAGGAGGCAACCATGGGCGAGATACTCGGAATCGGCTGCAGTCACGGCCCGGGAGTGATCGGCGACCTTCGAAGGGGGAGCCACTACCTGCGCCAGCACATGGAAGAGGACGAGACGCCGGAGGAGTTGAAGGACCCCAGGAACTGGCCTCAAAGGATGCAGGAGGAGTGGGGGGACGACGAAGGGCTCACGCACGCCCAGAAGTACCAGGACATCCTCCAGCCCGCATACCGCAAGGCCCGCGCCGCGATCGACGAATTCTCTCCGGACTTCGTGCTCATCTACGGCGACGACCAGTATGAGTGCCTGAGGGAAGACCTGCTGGTGCCGTTCAACGTCTTCGCCATCGACGTCGTCGAGGGAAAGCTGAGGGGTACGGACGCCGGCGGCGGCAACGCGCGCATCCTCGGCCACAAGGAAGCAGCCAACTACCTGGTCCGCGAGCTTGTCAATGGCGGGTTCGAGGTCGGCTCCTCGTGGGGACTGCCCCACGGCGACATGTACGGCCACGCCTTCACCGTGACCCTCCGCTACATGGACCTGGACGGCGACAACCCGTGGAGCTATCCCATCATTCCGTTCGCCGTGAACTGCTACGGGAACGACCTTCGGGTACCCAGTGAGGAGTACCCGAACCCCGCAGGCATCGGCCGGCGCCTGGAGAACGTGAAGGTGCCGCCCCCGCCGGGTCCGGTCCCCTCCCGCTGCTACGACATCGGCGTGAAGGTTGGCGAGATCCTCAGCGCCAGCCCCTATCGTTCGGTGGTCATCGGCTCGTCCAGCTGGTCGCACGCGTCCCTGACGACCAAGAACCACTACATGTGGCCGGACGTTCCGGCGGACCGGGAGCGCCTTGTCGAGCTCGAGTCCGGCGAAACGTGGAAGTGGCGGGACCTCACTGCCGATCAGCTCCAGGACTCGGGCCAGCACGAGTTCCGCAACTGGATCTGCCTCGCCGGGACGATGCATGGCCGCAAGGCAGGTTACGTGGCCTTCGCCGAGGCGTACACGAACAACTCGTGCAAGGCTGTCGCTATCTGGGAACCGGAATAGCGCGGAGTTACAACCGTGCACGAGACTGACGCTTGGACCGTGCGAATGAGGTGATGCGGATGACTGCGACCCGCGTGATATCGAGCGACTCGCACCTCGAGGTGCTTCCAGAGCGTTGGACCCACCGGGTCGACCCGAAGTACCGCGACATGGCCCCCAGACGCGTGGTGCTGCCCGACGGTGGAGACGGCCTGGTGATCGGCGACGGACCCGTTCAGGAGGCGAATGCCACCGATCTGCGAGCCGGGCGCCTTGAGGGCCAGTGGAAGCCCTTCGGCATGCGTTACGAGGATGCCGGAGGCACCGGCCCGCCCGAGCAGCGCTTGAGAGAGCAGGAGACGGACGGCCTGGACGGCGAGGTGCTCTACCCCGGCCAGGTGGGAGGCCCGACCTTCTGGCGCAGCATCAAGGACGATGCGGCGTACAACGCCGTGGTGCGGGGCTACAACGACTGGCTGGCTGAAGAGTACTGCTCGGTCGCTCCCGACCGGCTCATCGGCTTGGGTGTGCTTCCGTGGACGAACGTTGACGATATGATCGCCGAGATGGAACGCTGCGCGAACCTCGGGTTCAAGGGTGTCCTCCTGGGCGTCTTCCCCAACGGCAGGGGTTATCCGACCGCCGAGGACGACAGGTTCTGGGCGGCGGCGCTGGACCTCGACATCCCGGTGACCGTCCACGTCCAACTCAGCCGAACAGGGGCGCTGGCCAAGGACCCGACGTTCGTCTACCCGGTCACGCCGCCGCCCGAGATCGCCGACCGCATACGCCGCGGGCCGATCGACAGGATGTCCCGGTTCGGCCTGGAGCCGGCGCTGTCCCTCTCGCAACTCGTCCTGGCTGGCGTATTCGACCGCTTCCCCAGGCTCAAGCTCTTCTTCGCCGAGACCCGAGTGGGGTGGCTTCCCTTCTGGTTCGAGCAGTGCGACCTGCAGTACTTCCGCACGTTCGAGTGGGCGAAGGACATGCTCGGCGCTCCGCGCCTCGAGCGGCTGCCAAGCGAGTACCTCAAGGAGCACATCTACTGGAGCATCCAGTACGAGAAGGCCGCGGTGGACCTGCGCTACCACATCGGTGTGGACCACCTGCTGTTCGCCACCGACTTCCCGCACATCGAGTGCGAGTACCCGAACACGCAGCAACTGCTCGGCGACCTGTACGCGGATGTCAGCCAGGAAGAGCGCGAGCGGATCTGGTATGGAAACGTCACGGACTACTTCAGGCTGTCGTAAGGAGCGAGGCGGTTGAGGGAGGAAGGCGTGGGCTACGCTTTTCGAAAAGAGACAAGAGGCCTACCGGCGGATTACCTCGACCACCAGATGAATCAAAGTTGACATACGAAACGTGGCGTGCCTACCATCGCGGTTGGCGTCGTGAGACGATACGTTCCAAGGAGGGCTCCATGAGCAAGAGTGCCAGAAGGACCGTCCGATCGATAGCCGCATTCGTGATGATCGTGTCCCTGACCGGTGCGATGGCAGCTTGCGGGTCGGAGGAGCCGACGGCGACGCCGACGTCGCCTCCGGCGGCGCCGGAGGCCACAGCAACACCGACCGCCATGGCGGCGCCGGAGGACACACCCGTGCCAACGCCAACGGCGGACCCCTGGATAGCCGAATGGGACGCGCTGGTCGCTGCGGCCAAGGAAGAGGGCAAGCTGAACGCCATACAAGGGGGCTCCCAGGGCCGCGACTTCGCGGGTCTCATGGACCATTTCGAGGAGTTGTTCGACATCGAAGTGGTCGTGACGACCGGGCAAGCGCGCGGTATGGCCGACAGGGTGATCGCGGAGCGGGCCAACGGCCTGTTCGAAGTGGACACCTGGCAGACGGGCGGCATCCCCACAGGCTCCTTCGGCCGCGTCGCCATCGCGGACTCGTTCATCCCGGTGCGCGATTGGTTCGTCGAGCCTTACGCGTCGAACCCGGACAACTGGTTGAACGGCGAGTGGGTGCTGGGTGACGTCGACTTCGAGGACATCCTCTGCTATGCCTCCAACGTGAGGCTCGCGGAGTGGGTCATCAATACCGACATCGTCGACCCAGCCGGGCTCGAGACCGTAGAAGACCTGCTCGAATGGGACGACGGTCAGATCGTCATGACAACAGACCCGCGGTTCGGCGCCGAGGGCATCAGCACGATCACACCGCTGTTCGTATCCGATGCAGGCCGGGACTGGTACGAGCGGCTCTGGAACGAGGCCCAGCCGACTCTGACGACAGACGTGGGCCAGGGCCTGGACGGTCTTATCCGCGGCACCTACGCCATCGCCGACATCGGCGGAGCGGGCGACACCCAGCTGCAGGAAGCGCTCCAACTGGGCTTCCCCATCGCCGAGCATGAGGTGGCGGGCTTCCCCACATGGCGTGTAGGCGGAGGGGGCTGCTTCGCCATCTTCGAGAACGCTCCGAACCCGAATGCGGCGAGGTTGTTCGGGAACTGGATGCTCAGCGAGGAGGGCTGGAACGCCCGTGTCGACACGATGAACCAGCTCCCCGAAGTCATCGGCGGCTCGTCGTACAACTCGATCCCCCTGATCAAGGGCTACTCCGTTGACCACATCGAGCCGCGCCTCAGGCTCGCAGAAGGCGAGTCCTGGTACTCGGTGCAGACCGACCCGAACGCTGAACAGATCGCCGCAGACGCTCTCGCATGGGCCACCGAGGTGATCACCAACGCCGGTTACTAGAACCCTGGACGATGGGTGGCATGCGCTCGGTCCGGGGCGCATGCCACCGGGAGCAATCGCAGCTCTCAGCCATGCGGCAACCGGCCCCGATCGAGAAGAGGCCCTCCAACGGAGGCCGGAGCATCCTGTCAGCGGCTCAGGGAGGCGGCGTGGCGTAACCCAGGAGGTGGATGAATGGTCCAGCAACAGGTGCAAGTCCTGGACCTGATGGCGGCAGGCGGCAGACGACTCGTAGACCGGGTCGCCATCATCACCGGCGCTGGTCAGGGCCACGGGCGCGCAACGGCAAAGCGCATGGCCCAGGAGGGCGCCCACGTCATGGTGGTGGACCGCCACGAACCCGGCGCTACGCGAACGGCGGGGGAGCTGCGGGACTTCGGTGCGCAGGCGGAGCCGTACGTTGCGGACATCAGCGACCCGGAGAACTTCAAGCAGGTCGCCGCCGCTACGAAGGAACGATTCGGAAAGATCGACATCCTCGTAAACGTGGCCGGAGGGTCGATGTACGGCCCGAAGTACGGGTGGGACTACACGCCCGACGAGCTCCGGGCCAACGTGGAGAACAACCTCTTCACCTGCATGTGGGGATGCTGGGCGGTGTTGCCCTACATGGTTGAACAGGGGTCCGGAGCGATAGTGAACTTCGGTTCCCACGCGGTGCGCAACGGCATGCGCCTCGGCTATGCTGCCGCGAAGGGGGGCGTCTACGCGGTGACGACGAGCCTGGCAATGGAAACCGCACAGATGGGCGTGCGTGTCAACGCGGTGGTGCCCCACTTCAACGACGGCGCCGGCCCCGGCGACAAGCTCGTGACGAGGATGCCCGGCCAGCTGGTGGCGGACCGGTCCGCAGAGGAGCGCGCGGCCAATCTGGCCGAGCTGCAGGCGCGCCATGGGCCGACCATACCGATGGGACGGGGAGGCGCGCCGAAAGACGTCGCGGCGGCAGTGACGTTCCTCGCGTCGGATGACGCCTCATTCGTGACGGGACACATCCTGTGCGTGGGTGGGGGAGCGTTCTGCATCCTGTAGGGGCCGTAGAGAGCACTCAGGTATCGCCGCGATAAAGGGGGGACCCGATGGGCTTGCTGAAGAAACTAAACAACGTTCGCGGGGGGTACCCGGAAGGGTGGAGGCGTCTTGCCCTCGGGACGGACGGCAACGCCACGCCGCCGTTCCACCAGCCCACGGACCCGAACGACAGGCGCAGCCTCATTCCCGCACTTGGCCTGCGGGAGTACTGGTACCCCGCTCTGCCGGACAAGGACGTGCCATGGAAGAAGCCCGTGGGCCTCAAGCTCCTGGGCGAGCGCTATGTATTCTTCCGCGACACGAAGGGTGAGGTCCAGGCCTTATGGGACTACTGCCCGCACCGCGGCGTCTATCTGTCATGGGGCGACTGCTTCTGGAAGGGCTACGTCAGTTGCCCTTACCACGGCGCGACGTTCGACGGCGACGGCGAGTGCGTGGAGTTCATCACCGAGGGGCCCGATTCGAAGATGGTGGGCCGGTTGAAGGCCCGGAAGTACCCCACGCGGACCCTGCACGGCGTCGTATTCGTCTGGATGGGGGAGGGCGAGCCCGCCCCGATCGAGGAGGACGTGCCTCCCGAGTTCTTCCTGGACGACTCCGAACTCGTGTTCATGACCACATGGCGGTACTGGGACTGCAACTGGATGATTGCCCTGGAGAACACGAGCGACGCCCACAACGCCACGTACGTTCACCGGAATGCGATCCGCCACATGTTCGGGGCCCACGCCAAGACCGCGGCACGTCCCCGTACACCGCTCGGCTATCCCTCGAAGATCGTCAATGGCAGGGCTGCCGTCGGGACGACGCAGAAGGGGCGGGAGGACGTGGCGAAGTACTACTACAAGGACGGCAAGATGCCGTACCAGCTCTACTACCCGCGTGTGAACGGGAAGTGGCCGCTGACGAAGTGGCGGCTGCTGTGGGCATGGTTCTTCGAGTGGGTGGAGCGGTTCTACTCGAAACGCGAGCTTCTCGAGGGCTCGGAGGAGTGGCGTGGCGGCATGCATCTTCCGGGCATGCAGCGGATCAATCATCTCTACACCCGGTGGTGCATCCCGGTGGAGGAGAACCTCACCCGGGTGCTCTACGTCAGGACGCGACGCATCAAGACCAGGGTCGGTCGGTTCTACGAGCGGGTGTCGTTCCGGGCCATCATCGAGTGGCTCAACCACTACAACTTCTCCGACCAGGACTACGATGCCATGCGTTCCTCCCGCTGGCAGTACCCCGAGTACCTTTCGGCAACGGACTCGCACGTGGTCGCACAGCGCAGGCTCATCACGGAGCACGCCCGGGGACTGAAGCGTTCCGTGGAGGTGCGGGACGCAACGACGGCGGAGCGCCTGGTGGTGGAGGCACACGAGTTGCTGGGCATCAAGCGCGACGACGATGCCGGATTCGTACGCGTTTCCGACGAGACCCAGGAAGAGCAGTCGAGCACGAGAGATTGACGAGCCGGAGGCTGGCTATGGGCTACAACGGGCACCTGGTGCTCATCCCGGAACGTCCCTGACCGGACGGCGTGTGGCTTGCCGCCGAGATGGAAATCTCCGAGCAGGCCAAGGCCAAGGTGTTCGAGGAGAACGTGAAGCGGTTCCTGCCGCGCCTGGTGGAACCAGCCGCCTCAGTAGCGGACCGAAGCAGACTGGAAGCTTCCACGCCGGGGTGAGGACGCCATGGGAGAGATACTGGGTGTAGGGTGCAGTCACGGACCAGGGTTGACGGGGCCGCTGCAGCGGCTGACGGACATCTACCTGCGTCACAACCTGGCCAGTGACGAGACGCCCGAGCACATGAAGGACCCGAAGAACTGGCCCGCCCAGATGCGCGAAGAGTGGAGCGACGACGAAGGAATGGCCACGGCCCAGCGCTACCGGGACAAGCTTGTAAAGGGCTATCGCGCCGCCCGCCAGGCCATCGACGAGTTCCAACCGGACTTCGTGTTGATATTCGGCGACGACCAGTACGAGGCCTTCCGGGAGGACATCCTTCCGCCGTTCTGCGTCTTCGCGGTCGACGAGACGCAGTCGACGCGCCACGGCGAGCCGTTCACGATCAGGGGGCACCGTGACGCAGGCAACCACTTGGCGAGCGAGCTCATCAAGGCCGGGTTCGACGTAGGCACCTCCTGGAAGCTGCCGCACGTCGAGGAGTACGGCCACGCGTTCACGACCACCGTCCACTACCTGGACATGGATAAGGCAGGCTTCGACTTCCCCGTCATCCCTCTCTCGGTGAACTGCTACGGCAACCACCTGCGCATCCCCGGACCGGGGCAGAAACGAGCGGTGGGACGGCTGCAGGAAGACATGCCGGTGACGCCTCCTCCGTCGCCTCCTCCGTGGCGTTGCTACGACCTGGGCCGCGAGGTGGCGCGCATCATCGCGGAGAGCCCGTGGCGGGCGGTGATCGTGGGCTCGTCGAGCTGGTCGCACGCTTCCCTGACGAAGAAGAACTACTTCCTCTGGCCCGACGTAGACGCCGACCGCAAGCGGTTCACCGAACTTGAATCGGGCGAGCAGGCGAACTGGCGCGACCTGACGACCGAAGAGCTCGTTGACTCAGGACAGCACGAGTTGCTCAACTGGGTGTGCCTCGCGGGCGCCATGCACGGGCGGAGGGCCCGGATCCTCTCCTTTGCGGAGGCGTATATCTTCAACTCTTCGAAGTGCGTGGCTCTGTTCCCGGTGTCCAACTGAGACAGTGATGGAGGCGGACCCAAGGGGCTGAACGCTGCCGCCTGGGCAGTCGAGAGGGAAGAAGAGATGGCGTTGAGCGCCACGGCCATACGCACGAGGGTTGTTGCCCGGTTCCGGCCAGGGACCAGTGAGTTCGTGATGGCCATCATCCTGCTCACTCTCGGCTTCTACCTCATCTGGCCGATCATCCTGGTGCTCTCCCACAGCTTCAACGTCGCCCAGGAGATCTTCACGACGCGAGAGTGGGGGCTGGATAACTGGAGAGCGGCGTTCTCGCATCCCAGGCTGTTCGTGGCGCTCGGCAACTCCTTCCTGATCTGGGGCCTGACGGCCGTGATCAGCTTCCCGGTGGCGATCGCCATCGCCTGGGCGCTGGCGCGGGTGAAGATGCCGTTCTCCTATCCGATGGAGTACCTGTTCTGGGTCGCCTACATGACCCCGGGCACCGCCATCGCGTGGATCCTCCTGCTCGATCCGGGCGGCGGGTTCATCAACGTCGCGCTCCGGTACCTCCCGTTCGTGGAATTCTTCCTCGACGACCGAGGCCGCGGGCCGTTCAATATCTTCAGTGTTCCGGGTATCGTGTGGGTGCACCTGATGGGCAACGGCATCGCCCTCAAGGTGATGCTGCTGACGCCGGCGTTCAGAAACATGGACATGGCGCTGGAGGACGCGGCCCGCGTCCACGGCTCATCCAACATCCGCACGATGCTCCGCGTGACCATCCCCATCATGATCTCGCCCATCGTGCTCGTCCTCGCCCTTCAACTGTTGAGGATCTTCCAGTCCTTCGAGACCGAGTACCTGATAGGGCGTCCCATAAACTTCTACGTCTACTCCACGCTCATCTATGAGAAAGCCATCAAGTCCGACCCGCCGGTGTACGGCGAAGCCACGGTGCTCGCCAGCCTGACGCTCCTCGTCATCATGCTCATCGTGCCCATGCAACGCTGGATCGTCAGCCGCCGCCAGTACACGACGATCTCCAGCAGCTTCAAGCCGGGCCTGATCGACCTGGGCAAGTGGGGCTGGGTCATCTTCGGGGCCATCGCCATGCTGCACCTGTTCCTGACGCTGATCCAGGTGGTTGCCCTGCTCGTTGGCAGCTTCATGAGCCGCTCGGGGTTCTTCAACGCGAATCCTCCATTCACCCTCAAGCACTGGCAATACGTCTTCGACCAGGGCGTCTTCGTAAACGCCATGTCCACGACCTTCACGCTTGCAATCACGGCGGCGATCATCAGTCCAATCCTCTTCTCCATGCTGGCGTACATCATCATCAGGACGCGCTGGAGAGGACGCGGGACCCTGGACAGCATCGTCTGGGTCTCGGCAACGATCCCCGGCATGCTCTCGGGGCTGGGCCTGCTGATGCTCTTTCTGGGTACCCCGGGCCTCAAGGTGGTCTACGGGACCATCTTCGCGCTGCTGCTCGTGGTGATCGTGCAGGGCAACACTCTTGGCGTGAACATCAGCAAGGGAGCGATCCTGCAGATCGGAAACGACATGGAGGATGCTGCCCGGGTGGCCGGCGTCGGTTGGCTCGGCGCCTATTGGCGGATCTGGCTGCCGTTGCTGGCCCCGACACTCATCCTGCTCGGCACGTTGAACTTCGTAGCCGCTGCGAGCGCCACGTCCAGCATCATTCTGCTCGCCTCCCGCGAGACCCAGACGCTCTCCATCCTTGCGCTGGAGTGGGCCACGCCTGAGTGGGGCAAGCGCGAGGCAGCGAGCATCTGCCTGCTGTTCATTACGGCCATGACACTGGGTGTGGCGATGCTCGCCAGGAGACTGGGTCTGGACCTGGGCGTGAGGCATCGCTAGGCGTGCTCCTCCATCTCCAGGCTCGATGGCGGGTCGAAATGGCTGCCATTCACTCCAACCCCGCCATCGCCCGAGTGCGGGCGGAGGCATTCTGGTCGGCTGTCGGCGTGCGATGTACACTCGCGGCGTATCCCATCTACGAGGGGTGCGAGGGGACGTGACTGAACAAGCGATAGGCCGATTCAGGTGGGCCCGCGAGGCTACTCCCTACGAGACATTCATGTCAGAGCAGGGGGTGCCGGTCGTGCGCGGCATGGGCGTTTACGACGTGCGCAACATCACCCTGGCGCCGTGGAAGCGCATGGGTGGGCAGGGAGCGTTCGTGGAGTTGGACGGCGCGTCCGGGCTGAGGGGCATCTACGTGCTGGAGATACCCGCTTCCGGCGCCACACCCCCTGAACGCCACGTCTACGAGGAGGTCTTCTACGTCGTCGAAGGCCGGGGGAGCACCGAGATCTGGGTCGACGACGAGGCCAACAAGCAGGTGTTCGAGTGGAGGACCGGAGCGCTCTTCACCGCGCCGCTCAACACGTTCCACCGAATCGTCAATGCGGCGTCCGAGCCCGCGCTCATCATCGCGGTGACGAATGCGCCGCCCTTGATGACGCTGTTTCGAAACGAGGAGTTCATCTTCAACACGCCCTTCCACTTCAGGGACCGCTTCGACAGGGACCCGGACTTCTTCAGATTGGTGGAGGAGATCGCGACCCGCCCCGACAACGGCCGCTACCACTACATGGGGAACGTCATCCCGGACACGGTGAACTCGGAGATCCCTCTGGACGGCCAGCGCGGTTCGGGACACCGCCACTACACGTGGAACATGGCGGGGAACAGCAGCAACGGGCACATCGCCGAATACCCGAGCGGCCGGTACTCGAAATGCCACGCGCACACCTCGGGCCCCGTACTCCTCTGCCTCAGGGGACAGGGATACACCATCACCTGGCCGCGGCTGGCGGGCACACGTCCGTGGGAGGAAGGCAACGGCCACATGGTGAAGCGGCAGGACTACGTGCCGGGCGGCTTGGTGAGTGCGGCCCCCGGAGACGCGAACTGGTTCCACGGCCACTACGGCGTAGCCCGGGAGCCGCTCCGCGTTCTGGCATTCCTGGGCACCGGCCTGCCACGAGGTGCGCACCAGAGCGCTCCCGGTGAGGAGTTCATCGGCCAGAATGAGGACGTGAGCCGTGGCGGAGGCACGATCGACTACCGGGACGAGGACCCGTACATCCGCAAGATGTACGAGGATGAGTTGGCCAAGCACGGCGTGCCGTTCGACATGGCCGAAGAGCTCTATCGTTGAAGTCGCGCTCTCGGAAGAGCAAGATACTGGCGAACGCCTGTGGCGGAGACTGACGCGATAGGGGGAATGGGGTCCAGCCAAGGAGGCTTGGTCATGGCGACGATGGAGCGCACCAGGGATGGGGTTTCTTCGCGGAGCAACGGCCGGCGAACGCACCTGAGGCCGAGCGACATCAGGGCCCTGGTCCCGCCCCTGGGCCTCAGGGAATACTGGTACCCAGCCCTCGAGGCGAAAAGGGTCAGGGACAAGCCCGTCGGGCTCAAACTCCTTGGTGAAGAGCTTGTCTTCTTCCGCGGCATGGACGGCGAGGTCAAGGCCCTGTGGAACGTCTGCCCCCACCGCGGCGGCTCGCTGATGCATGGCGACTGCCACTACGCGGGCACCATCTCGTGCCCCTACCACGGTTGGACGTACGACGGAGAGGGCAACGTGCTCGCGGTCCTTCCTGAGGGGCCTGAATCGCAGGTGCCGGGGAAGGTGAAGGCCCGCGCGTACCCAACACGGACGCTGAAAGGCATGGTGTTCGTGTGGATGGGCCTTGGAGAAGCGGCGCCCATCGAAGAAGATGTCCCCCCGGAATTCTTCGACGACACGTCCCAGATCCTCTACCGGACCGAGTACTGGCCGGTGAACTGGAACGTCGCGTTGGAGAACGGCGGCGATGCTCATGTGCCCTATGTGCACCGGAATTCGCTGAAGCAGCTCATCCACCCCATGCCCGGGAGCGGGCCGATTCCCCAGCGGAACAGGATCGTGCCCGGCAAGGCGGTGATCTTCGATCGCATGAGCAGGCAGGGAGGCAGGCTCACCGGGAGGGGCGACTGGCCCCAGCACTACTTCCCCGCGCTGGGCGGCAAGTGGCCGAAGAGCCGGTGGCGCACGCGGTGGTCCTGGCTGTTCATCCCCGCGCGCAGACGGGTCTCCCGGCGCCCTCCGTGGGACTGTCCCCAGGAGGAGTGGAAGTCGGGACATCACCTGCCGGCCATGTTCCGCAACGACCACCGCACCGACATGTACACGAGGAATGCCGTGCCGGTCACGGAGGAGCTCTCACGCCAGGTCTACTTCAAGGCCACTCGCCCGAACAGCTGGATAGGACGGGTCTACGAGCGGGTGCATTTCGCGCTGATAGGGCGCTGGATGCAGGTGACCAACTTCTCGCGCCAGGACTTCACGGCGATCGCTCCGCAGCGGTACGACACGGCGGAGCATCTCTCCGCGACGGACACGCACCAGGTGCTTTGGAGACGCCTCGTGCTCCAGGCTCGGGGCATGATGAGCCAGGAAGAGGCCTACGACGTGGGCGTCTCGCCGCCCGAGCAGTTCAACTTCGAGCGGCAGATGGAATCCGACATGGAGTTGCAGAAGCCGGCGGAGCTGTTCAAAGCTGAGGCGTGAAGACCACCGAAGCGAACGACATCCAGGCTCTGACGGTTTGACACACGCACTGACCGCGCCTAGAGTGCGGACAGCGTATCGAGAGGAGGCACAGCGCTATGCCGATAGAGGTCATCGACACCAAGGCCTTCGGGCACGAGACGAAGAAGCGCACAGTGGTGCTGGACACGAACCGCTTCCACGCGTGGGTGCACTACTACACACCCGGGCAGATGGACGAGATGCACTGCCACAACCAGGACCAGACGTTCCAGGTCATCGAGGGGGAGTTGACGATGAACTTCCCGGACGGGGGCAGCGCGGTGCTCACGCCAGGCATGATGTGCACCATCACCGGGGGCTCCTTCTACCAGTTGCTCAACTCCGGCGACGCGCCGCTCATCATGATCGGCACGCGGTCGGGCGCAACGAAGGACACGGTGAAGGTGGAGCACGGCACCGGCCGCATCATTACCGAGACCGTCTTCACGACGGTCAAGCGGTAGTGTTGCCTCACTCCTCGTAGCGGCGGAACACCAGGCAGGCGTTCTGGCCGCCGAAGCCGAAGCTGTTGGAGAGGACAGTGCGCACATCGGCCTTGCGCGCTTCGTTCGGCACGTAGTCGAGGTCGCAGGCCGGGTCGGGCGTCGTGTAGTTGATGGTGGGGTGGATGATGCCGTGCAGGATGGTCTGTATGCAGGCGATGGCCTCCATGCCCCCTGCACCTCCCAGTGCATGCCCGATCATGGACTTCGTCGAACTGATGGGGATCTTGTAGGCTGCGTCGCCGAAGGCGCGCTTGATGGCGAGTGTCTCCGATGCGTCGTTGAGCGGGGTCGAGGTCCCGTGGGCGTTGATGTAGTCTACCTCGTGCGGGCCGACACCCGCGTCCTCCAACGCCCAGCGGATGGCCCGCGCAGCGCCCGCGCCGTCATCGTCCGGCTGGAACTGGTGCCCGGCGTCCGATGACGCTCCGTAGCCCAGCACCTCGGCGACGATCGGCGCGTCGCGCCTGAGCGCGTGCTCCAGCGATTCGATGATGAGGACCCCTGCTCCTTCGGCTGGCACGAACCCGTCCCGGTCGGCGTCGAAGGGTCGGCTTGCAGCGGGAGGGTCCTCGTTGCGGGTGCTGAGGGCGCGCATCACGCAGAACCCCGCCAGACCGAGTTGGCTGATGCCCGCCTCCGTTCCTCCAGTGACCATCACGTCCGCCGCGCCCCTTCTGATGGCCTCTGCCGCGTCGCCGATGGACTGCGTTGATGCCGCGCACGCGGTGACAATGGTGCTGCTCGGACCGCGTGCCCCGACGTGACGGCTGACGTTAGCTGCGGCCATGTTGGGGAGGATCATGGGGAAGAAGAACGGCGTCATGCGCATGCCGCCGCGTTCCAGGAGGATGCGCATGCTCTCGTCTATGGTAGGGAAGCCGCCGTTGCCGTTGCCGAGGTAGACGCCCATCCGCTCGCTGTCCACGTTGGCGGCGGAGAGGCCCGCGCTTCGCATGGCCTCCTCCGTTGCCGGGATGGCGAGTTGAGAGAAGCGCGCCAGCCTGCGGGCTTCCCGTTTCTCCATGTATCGCTCCGGGTCGAAGCCGGACACCTCCCCCGAGATCTGACAGGGGTAGTCGGTCGGGTCCGCGAGCGTCATGGGGCCGACGCCGGAGCGTCCCGATGCGAGGCCTTCCCAGAACTCCGCGGCGCTCTCGCCAAGCGGCGTCATCGCTCCGAAGCCGGTGACGACCACTCGCTTGCGTCCGTTCGCATTCAGGCCGGTCATGCGCGTCAGATCCTCCCCAGGGCGGATGCCTGCGGGTCGAACTCAGGATAGTGCTCACCGGCGACCCCGAGCGAGTGCTGAAGCGCCTCGGCCACGGCGAAGAGCGAGCCGGTGACCAATACGAGGTCGGCGGCCCCGGCTGCGTTCATGGCCTGTTCGATGCCCTCGGCGACGTTTCGCGCACTGTGTACCTGCGTTCCGAGGCGCTCGAACACTGCGGCGAGCATGTCCGGGTCCGCGGCGCGAGGGTGGCGCGAGGCGACCGTCCAGACCTCGTCCGCGAAGGCGGCGGCCTCCTGCGCAAGCAGGTCGATCTGCTTGTCGCTGGACGCGCCGAACACGAGATGGACGCGCGCTCCGGGCAGATACTCCTGCACGGTCTCCCCCAGCCTGGCCATGGAGTACGGGTTGTGCGCGCCGTCCACGACCAGATGCGGAGCGGCGGAGAGCAGCTGGAAACGTCCTTCCCAGCGCACAGCTTCGAGGCCGGACGCGATCGCATCGCGCGTAAGGGGCAGCGGCGCCTGCTCCAAGGCGGCGACGGCTACCGCTGCGTTCTCGGCCTGGTGCGCGCCGAGCAATGGCAGGCGTATCCGGTAGTGGTCGCGGGAGGTGGTTATGCGTACCGTCTGCGCTGAGAGGTCGTGCCCGTCCTGCGCGTAAGTCAGGTCGCGGCCCACGGTCGTGAGCGACGCACTCATCGCTTGCGCCCGCCCCCGTATCACAGCCATGGCGGATGGGTCCTGAGGCGCGGAGACGACAGGCTGCGCTCCCTTGATGATCCCGGCCTTCTCACCCGCTATCTCCGCCACCGTCGAGCCAAGGATCGCGGTGTGGTCGAGGCTGATAGAGGTGATGACCGCAACGCTCGATCCAACCACGTTCGTCGCGTCCAGCCGTCCACCGAGGCCGACCTCCAGTACCACTGCATCCGCTCGTTCCTCGCGGAAGACGTCCAGCGCCATCGCCGTGAGGGCTTCGAACGTAGACGGAGCGCCGATGGGCTCGTTGGTCATGTTCTCGACGACGGGCCAGATGCGGGCGACGGCTTCGGCGAAAAGACCCTCGCTGAGGGGTTCGCCATTCAGCCGGATGCGCTCACGGAAGGAGTGCAGGTGCGGGGAGGTATACAGCCCGGTGCGCAGACCGCGCGCTTGAAGGGCGCTGGCGGTCATGGCGGCGACGCTCCCCTTCCCCTTGGTCCCCGCGACGTGGATGAGCGGCGGTCCGCCCTCGAGCAGGTGCAGCCGTGCGGCAAGCTCCCGCATACGCTCCAAGTCGTACTTGAATGCGGGGGTGGCCGCTCCTCTCATGCGCTCGAGATCGACGAGGCTGAGGAGTCGGTGGAGGGCGGCTTGATAAGGGGTGTCCGAGGCGTGTTCGGGGTAGTGCGCAGGCATGGGAATCGTGCTGCGAGCGTAGCAGCGGCGCGGGAGTGCAGTCAACGGAGAGACGGAGGTGGACCCCTCTCCAAGGGAGGTCGGGGAGAGCGACCGGGAGGTGCTGCAGGGGGCAGAAGTACACAGGATGCTGTATGCAAGCGGCGGGACGATGGAAAATCCTGCATATTTCAGTCTTGGGCATGGCAGGGCGATATCCCTATAATGGCCGGACTTGTCCCGGAGTGTTGCAGCGGTGTCGTTCACTCATCTTCACGTCCACTCGGAGTACAGCCTGCTCGACGGCCTGAGCCGGATACCGGCGATGGTGACCCGTGCCAAGGAGCTGGGCATGACGGCCCTCGGCCTCACCGACCACGGGTCTATGTACGGGGTCGTGGACTTCTACTCGGCGTGCAAGGAAGCCGGCATCAAGCCGGTCATCGGGTGCGAGCTTTACGTTGCGGGCGGGAAACGGACTGACCGCACTTCGGGCGGCAAGGGCCAGAACTACCACCTCACGGTCCTCGCGCAGAACAACGAGGGCTACCGGAACCTGATGAAGCTGTCATCCAGGGCACACTTGGAGGGCTTCTACTACAAGCCTCGCGTGGACCACGAACTGCTGGAAGAACACGCTGATGGCCTGGTCGTCTTCTCCGGCTGTCCGAGTTCCGAGATATCGGTTGCCCTGATAGACGGCAACTACGAGGCTGCGAAGGAGCTGGCCAGGTGGCACAAGGCGATGTTCCCC
Organism: Dehalococcoidia bacterium; assembly: GCA_034422795.1. GTDB lineage: Bacteria > Chloroflexota > Dehalococcoidia > Lucifugimonadales > Australimonadaceae > Bin16. Next base: position 39,399 of record DAOUJK010000017.1, read on the forward strand.
GCCTTCTACCTGGAGATGCAACGGCACGAGAACCTCGACTTCCTCACCCCACTGAACAATGGGCTGCTGCGGTTGGGGGAGGAGCTGGACATCCCCATCGTTGCAACGAACGACCTGCATTACGTACAGAAGAGCGACGCCAGTACCCACGACGTGCTGCTCTGCATCGGCACGAATTCCAACATCAAGGATGAGAGCCGCTTCCAGTTCTCGGACTCGTCGTACTACCTGAAGAGTCCCGAGGAGATGCTGGAACTGTTCTCCGATCTGCCGGAGGCGGTGACGAACACGCAGGCGATCGCCGATATGACGAACGTGGAGCTCGACTTCTCCACGCTGCGCCTGCCGCATTACCGCACGCCTGATAACGAAGATGCGGACTCATACCTGCGCAGGCTCTGCTGGCAGGGGTTCAGCGAACGCTATCCAGAGGGCGGACCGGAAGCGGCCAGGCAGCGGCTCGAGTACGAGTTGGACGTTATCACCGAGACGCAGTACCCCAACTACTTCCTGGTGGTATGGGACATCGCGGACTTCGCACGGGGCGAAGGGATCGTCTTCGGGGTGCGTGGCAGCGCCGCGTCGTCGCTTGCGCTCTACTGCCTTGGCGTTACCGAACTCGACCCCCTGGACTACGGGCTGGTGTTCGAGCGCTTCCTCAACATAGAGCGCAAGGAGATGCCGGACATCGACATGGACTTCCAGGATGACCGGCGCGAGGAGGCGATCCAATACGTCACGGAGAAGTACGGTCGCGACCACGTCGCGCAGATCATCACGTTCGGCACGCTCGGGGCGAAAGCTGCGATCCGGGACTCGGGCCGTGTGCTGGGGATGACGTACGCGGACGTGGACCGCGTTGCGCGTCTCGTCCCGCAGCGGCTGGGGATGACGATAGACCTCGCGTTCGAGCAGTCACCCGAGATGAAGGAGGCGTACGAGCAGGACGCAGAGCTGAGGAAGCTCATCGACACCGCGCGGAGCCTGGAGGGCGTGACGCGTAACGTGAGCACACACGCCGCAGGGGTCGTCATCTCTGAAGACCCGCTCACCGACCACGTGCCGCTGCAGCGTCCGACGAAGGGCAACGAGAACAGCGTGGCGATGACGCAGTACGCCATGGAGCCCGTCGCCAAGCTCGGCCTGCTGAAGATGGACTTCCTGGGGCTCATCAACTACTCCATCCTGAGCAACACGATCAAGATGGTGCGCCAGCGCAAGGGGATCGAAGTGCAACTGCAGGAGGTCCCATTCGACGATGCCAAGACGTATGAATTGCTGAGCAGCGGCGAGACGACGGCCCTCTTCCAGTTGGAGAGCCCGGGGATGCGGCGCTACATCAAGGAGTTGCGTCCGGGCACGCTGGGCGAACTCGCGGCGATGATCGCGCTGTACCGTCCGGGCCCGATGGAGCACATCGGGCGCTACATCGACTCGAAGCACGGGCGGGCGCCGGCGAGCTATCCCCACCCCGACCTCGAGGAGATACTGAACGAGACGTACGGGGTGATCGTCTACCAGGACCAGGTGCTGCACATCATGCGGCAGTTCGCGGGCTATTCACTCGGCGAAGCGGACGTGGTACGGAAGGCGATGGGGAAGAAGATCGCCTCGCTGATGCAGCAGGAACGCGAGAGCTTCGTTGCGGGAGCGCGGGAGAAGGGATACGAGGAGCAAGTCGCCGCCGCGGTCTTCGACCTGATCGAGCCGTTCGCCGGGTACGCGTTCAACAAGGCGCACAGCGTGAGCTACGCCGTGGTGGCGTACTGGACGGCGTACTTCAAAGCGAACCACCCCGTGGAGTTCATGATGTGCGTGCTGAACGCCTACCAGGGGAACGACAGGATGGGCCCCGCTGTCGCGGAGTGCGTGCGGCTGGGGATACCGGTGCTGCCACCAGACGTGAACCGGAGCGGCGTGGACTTCAGCGTGGACTGGGCAGAGGACGGCCGGGAGGCCGTGCGGTTCGGCCTCGCGTCCATCAAGAACATCGGGGCGTCCGCAGTGGCGGAGTTGGTGGTTGAGCGCGACGAGAACGGCCCGTTCCCGTCGCTGGAGGACTTCTGCAGGCGCGCGGGGTCGGAAGCCGCGAACCGGCGCGTGGTGGAAAGTCTGGCGAAGGTGGGAGCGCTTGATGCTTTCGGGTCTCGGGGGCAACTCACTGCGAGCGCAGACCACATCGTGCACCTCATGCAGCGCGAAGCGCGTCTGCGCGAGAGCGGCCAGTCCACGATGTTCGACATGTTCGGCGCATCCGCGCCGACGCCCCTGGCGGAGATCGAGTTGCTGCCCGCGCCCGAACCGTCGGTACGGGAACTGGTCGCCTGGGAACGTGAACTGATAGGCGTTGCGCTGGGGCGGCGCGTGCTGGACCCGGTGAACGCGCCAGCCGGCGCGGCACTCTCCCGCGAGGAGGTGGAGGCGTGCGCGGACGGGGATAAGGTGGTGCTGGCGGGCGAGGTGGCGTCGGTCCGCTTCACGACGGACAGGCAAGGAAGGCCGATCCGTTTCGTGGGGCTGGAGATATTCGACGGCTCCGTGCTGGACATTGCCGTGTGGAGCCGGGTGGTGGAGAAGACCGCCGAGCTGTGGGTGGAAGGCAACCTCGTGCAGTTGAAAGGGGTGGTGCGGCACCGGGGCGACGAGACCTCGATACATTGCGACGAGGCGCTCGAGTTCGAACTCGCGGAGGCACCGGCCGACCCGCAGCCTGCTTCCGTGTCCGCTCACGCCACTCCAAAGGTGGAGGAGTGGAAGCCGCAAACCGAGGAAGGGAGAGGCACCCTGCCGCACCCTGCGGTCGACGCAATGGGGCCGACATCACTGAACGGGACTGTCCCTCACGTCCAGGAGACCCCGGCCGCTCAGGATTACGAAGCAGGGGGGCGCAAGGTCCTCGTGAAGATGAAGGAGACGAAGGAGCCTTCGGAGGACAACCGGAAGCTCAAGCTGGTGTTGCAGACCTTGCTGGACTATCCCGGCACCGACGAAGTGGACCTTGTTATCGAGAGCCAGGGCGTCTTCTGGCGGATCGAGATGCCGCTGATCCGCACACAGTTCTGCGACGAACTCGCGGCGCAGTTGAAAGGGATGCTGGATAGCGGCTCCTCGGTGGAGTTCGAGTACCCGGCAGCCTGATCAGGCGAGCGCCGCTTCCAGGTTCAGCAACCGCTGTTTCATCGGCAAGCCCGGGCCGCCGAACCCGTGCAGCCCGCCGTCCTTCCCGATCACTCGGTGGCAAGGGATGACGATGGGAATGCGGTTCCGGGCCATCGCCTGACCGGCAGCGCGGACAGCCCTGATGTTTCCGGCGGAGGCCGCGAGCCACTCATACGTGCGCGTTTCTCCCCGAGGGATGGAGCGGCATGCGTCCCACGCACGGCGGAAGAACGGGGCCACGTTGTCCAGGTCCAGGGACACGTCCCATGCGGAAGCATCGCCCTTCAAGTAGGCTTCCAGTTGCGTGCGGTAGGTTTCGAATGCGTCCGGGACGTGTTCGGGAAGCGGGGCGCGCATGATGCGCTCGAGGTCGTCCAGGGCGCGCTCGGGAGAGGGCTCCGGAAGGGTGGCATAGCGGAGGCCCTTCTCCGAGCCTGCTACCGCCACCCATCCCCAAGCGGTTTCAAAGATGTCGTAACAGAGTCCCATCTGGTACAGCCCTCCTGCTGGGTCTGAATGGATTGTAAAGTATGGTAGGGTCGTGCAGTAAGCATTGCTGGCCATGGGTTTCTGCGCTCAGCGATTGAGTACTGGGGCAAAACATTGGTACAGTTAGGCACGGAACCTCGAAAGGCTCGGAATACTGACAGCAGGGGAGAAGATATGGAGCTCAAGAGCACACGGGAAGGCACGAATCTCATCGTGGACGTTGAGGGCCGCGTAGATGGGACCAACGCGATGGACTTCCAAGCGGCGCTGGAAGGTGCAATCCAGCAGAGCGATCAGGGCGTGGTCATGGACATGGGGCAGTTGCAGTACATCAGCAGCGCAGGGCTTCGGGTCATCCTGCTGGTTGCCAAGTCGCTCCAGAAGCAGAACGCCAAACTGCTGGGCTGCTCGCTTTCAGAGTCTGTCCGGGAGATATTCGCGATCAGCGGTTTCGACAAGATCGTTCCGGTGCACGACTCCCGGGCAGATGCGCTGAAGGCGCTGGAAGACTAACCCAGCATTGCCAACCGGCCTGCTGAATCTCGATCACTGAGTCTCAGGGGCGCAGGGCTTATCGTTTGATTCGCCCCTGAGCAGGAGACGCGAAGAGGCGATGACAGAGCCAGAGGTCGAATCGTACAGGATACTGGTCGTTGACGACGAACCGGACGTCGAGCCACTGATGCTCCAACGGATGCGCCGCCACATCCGTTCCGGGCGGTACTCGTTCGTCTTTGCCCAGAACGGGATCGAGGCCCTGGAGGTGTTGAACAGGGACCCCGACATCGACATGGTGGTCTCGGACATCAACATGCCGCGCATGGACGGGTTGACGCTGCTGTCCCAGATAGCGGAGCTGGACCCTGATCTCCGTGCAGTGATCGTGTCTGCCTACGGAGACATGAAGAACATCCGCACCGCGATGAACCGGGGGGCTTTCGACTTCGTGACGAAGCCGCTCGACTTCGACGACCTGCAGGTGACGATAGAGCGCACGCTGGAGAACATGAAGGCATGGAAGGAGGCGCTCTCTTCCCGCGACAAACTCGTATCGCTGCAACGGGAGCTGGACGTAGCCAGCCAGATGCAGCAGTCGATCCTCCCCACGCAGTTCCCGCGCGGCGACGATTACGAAGTATTCGGGAGCATGGACCCGGCGCGCAACGTGGGCGGAGACTTCTACGACGTCGTGCTGTTGGAAGGCGGGCAGATCGGCCTGGCCATAGCGGACGTGTCGGGCAAGGGCGTGCCGGCCGCGCTGTTCATGATGTCCAGCCGTACCCTGCTGAAGGGCTCCGCCATAGGCCTGACCGAACCCGGCAAGGTGCTCCGCGAGGTCAACAATCTGCTCGCTGCTGATAACGAGTCCGCCATGTTCGTCACGGTGCTGTATGCGGTGTACGACCCCGACACCGGGCGCCTCTCCTACGCCAACGGGGGCCATAACCTGCCCGTGGTCTTCCACGCCGACGGCAGTTCCACCGTGCTCAAGTACACGGAGGGGCTGGCATTGGCCGTTCTGGACGGCGTCGAGTTCGAGGAAGGCGAGATCATGCTGGCGCCCGGCGATACGCTGGTCCTGTACACGGACGGCGTAACGGAGGCGATGGACGCTGAGAATGGAGAGTTCGGGATGGAGCGCCTGCGGGCAGTATTCGCGGGAGGCGCACCGCAGAGCGCCGAGGCCGCGAACGAAGCAGTGTTCGCGGCAGTCCGGGAGTTCGTGGCGGGAGCGCCTCAGTCGGACGATATCACGTGTCTGACGCTGCGGCGGGGAGCGCAGGGATGAGCAAGGGACTGGCCCTCACGCTCGAGACGCGCCCCGAAGAGCTGGAGCGGCTGACCGCCGCGGTCGAGACGCTGGCAGAACAGGACGAGTGGCCCGCTGCACTCACGTTCAAGGTGAACCTCGTTCTCGAGGAACTGGTGCTCAACGTCATCAACTACGCCTACGACGAGAGCGGGCATCACTTGGACGTGCAGTTGACCTGTAACGAGGAAGACCTCGTCATAGAGATAACGGACGAAGGGAAGGCGTTCGATCCGTTGCACGATGCTCCCGATCCGGACATGGAGTCGCCGATGGAGGAACGCCGGATAGGAGGGCTGGGAGTCTACCTCGTGCGGACTATGACGTCCGAGATGCAGTACCGGCGAGAAGACGGCAAGAATCGCGTGAAGGTTGCAGTCCCGAGGGATGGATGAAGGCTCTGCTGCGTATGTCCGGGGCCTTCGCGGCCGGACGTGTGCCTGGATACTGTGCAGTGCTCCTGATAGCAGTAGGACTGCTCGGCTGCGTGGACGATGCAACAGGGATGCCTGCTCCGACCGTACATCACGTAAGGCCGACGGCGACGCCTACACCGCCGCCCGACAGCGGTACAGCGGGAGTCACCGACGACCGCGTTCGGTTCGGGCAATCCGCAGCCTTCACAGGCCCCGCCGAGGAGTTGGGGACAAACATGCGGCTTGGTATCAACGCCGCGTTCCACGAAGCGAATCAGGCTGGAGGAGTACATGGCCGCTCGCTTGAGTTGATCTCACTGGACGACTCTTACGAACCTGAGAAAGCGGTTACCAATACACTGCGACTGATAGAGGACGAGCAGGTGTTCATGCTGATCGGTGCAGTGGGAACGCCTACTTCTCGATCGGCCACGCCGGTCTCGGTGGCGGCGGGCGTGCCCTACCTCGCCCCGTTCACAGGAGCGGAGTTCCTGCGTACGCTGGGGCCGCAGAACGTTATCAACGTCCGCGCCTCATACAACCAGGAGACGGAGGAGATGGTTGAGCGCCTGACCGAGGACCTGTACATCGATCGGATCGCCGTGATGTACCAGGACGATTCCTTCGGCCGTGCGGGCTATGTGGGAGCAGTGAATGCGCTCCGCCACCGGGGGATGTCGCCGGTAGGCATCGGTCTGTACACGCGCAACACGACCGCAGTGAAGACGGCAGTGCTGGACATAGAGCGCTCGCTCCCCGAGGCGGTAATCATCGTAGGGGCCTACGAGCCGGTGGCGACGTTCATCAGGTGGTCGCGGCGCATAGGCATGGACGTCCGATTCATCAACATCTCCTTCGTCGGCAGCAATGCGCTTGCACAGGAACTGGGTCCCGAAGGGGCCGGAGTGTTCGTGACCCAGGTGGTGCCGTTCCCGAACGATCTTTCGCAGCCGGTCGTGAGGTCCTACCGGAGCGCGCTTTCATCGTATGACCGGAGTGCGTTACCGGGGTTCGTATCATTGGAAGGCTACCTGGCCGGACGCCTGGCGATAGCGGGACTGGAGGGCTGCGGGCGGGACCTCTCCCGCCAGTGTTTCCTGGACAGCCTCACCAGCGTCGACGAGATAGACCTGGACGGCTTCACTCTTGGCTACGGGGAAGACGACAATCAGGGCTCGGACACGGTGTTCCTGACCGTGCTCGGCTCTGATGGACAGTACTATCCGATCCAGACCTTGCAGGACTACCAGGCGCTGGAGGAATTCCAGGCCTTGCAGGACTCGTTGCCATGATTCAACCGCTCAGGATGATCAGAGTTCCGTCCCGCATCTCCACGCAACTGCAGTTGGTGATCGCGGGCGCCGTTGCGCTCACGCTGGCTGCGAGTCTCGTTGGCTGGTTCTCGTTCAGCCGGGTCAGCGAGGCGCAGAGCCGTGTGAACGACGCGAGCCTCCCCGAGATCACCACGGCCTTCCACGTGGCGGAGTCCGCCAGTGTTCTCGTTGCGGCGGCGCCGCGGTTGACGTCTGCCGAGGCAGTGGACTTTGAGTCTGTGGTCGTCGACATCAATGGGGCGCACCGGGCATTCGAAGCGGAACTCGCCGCGCTCGAGAGGCGGGGCAGCGATGAGGAGCAGCTCGACCGGATCCGCGAACAGGCGGACATGCTGGTCGCCAACATCGATACGATCAAGGCGGAGATGCCGGAGTTCTTTGCGCTGGAAGAGAGCAGCAACATCCTCAGGCAGGACCTGACCGCTGTGCAAGACCAGTTGGAAGGCATCCTGATCCCGGCGTTGGACGATCAGCTCTTTTACCTGATGACAGGATACAGCGGCTTCGGCGAAGCACCTGCGCCGGCAGAGGAGTCCTTCACTGGTGACCAGATCATCGAATACCGGCGCCTCTCGGAACTGCAGGGAGCCCTCAGCATAGCTGTGCAGGTGCTGGCGAGCGCCTTCACCGTCTCCGAACCGGAACTCGTGGAGCCACTGCGGGAGCGGTTTGAGGCAGAGTTCGCCGCATTCAGGGGCGCTGAGAGCACGTTCATCGGACAGGTGGATGCCGGGCTCCTGGAAGTGCTCAGGCCGGTTGCCAACGAACTCTACGGGTTGGGGCTGGGGACAGAGGAAAGGGTAGGTGGGTTCGATCTCGTGGAGATGGGACTGAAGACCAGAGAGCGTCAGCGCGAGCTGCTCGTCGAGAACAGAACCATAGCAGTCGAACTGGTGGAGGAGGTGGACGGCCTCGTAAATACCGCGAACCGGCACGCCGAACAGGCCACACTCACGTCTGACCAATCGATCCGCACCGGACGCCAGCTCCTCATCGTGATCGGCATCGTGAGTGTGACAGGAGCGTTGCTCATCGACTGGCTCTTCGTGTGGCGGGTGCTGCTTCGGCGCCTGGCGTTTCTCTCCCATCGGATGCGCCGGATGGCCGGGGGCGAGCTGGAAGAGGAAGTGGTCGTGAAGGGCCGGGATGAGGTGGCGGACATGGCCGCGGCGCTGGAGGTGTTCCGGCGCAACGCGTTGGAGGTGCAGCGGCTGAACCTGGTCGAGCATCTGGCGGAGGAGTTGCGGGGCAAGAACGATGAGTTGGAGTCTGCACTGGCGGACCTGGACAAGGCGCAGGACCAGATCGTCATGCGCGAGAAGCTGGCGGCGCTCGGTGAGTTGACCGCTGGAGTGGCACACGAGATCCGGAACCCGCTGAACTTCGTCAAGAACTTCGCGGAAGCGTCGGCCGAACTGCTCGTGGAGTTGAAAGAGGCTGTGGAGGACTCCGGCGCTGCGTTGACGGACGACCAGAAGCAGTACATAGAAGAGATATCCGGCGATCTGACCGATAACCTCGAGCGCATCCGCTCACACGGCGAACGGGCGAACCGCATCGTCCAGGATATGTTGATGATGGGCAGAGGCGGCGGCGAAGCCCGTCCGATCGAGATCAACGACCTTGTGGAAGAGCATGCTTCGCTGGCCTACCACAGCGCTCGCGCGCTGGACCCCGACTTCCAACTGACGATCTCTCGGGAGCTCGACCCTGATGCAGGCGAAGTGGAGGCTATCCCGAGCGACCTGGGACGCGTCTTCCTCAACATGGTGAGCAACGCCTGCTATGCAGTGGACGAGAAGCGGAGGCAGAGGGAAGAGGCAGGGGACAGGGACTACATGCCCGAGGTTACGTTGAAAACGAAACGCACAGACGAATCGGTGGAAGTGCGTATCAGGGACAACGGGAGCGGCATACCCCAGGAGGCCATCGACAAGATATTCAATCCGTTCTTCACCACCAAACCCACGGACAAGGGAACAGGACTGGGGCTTGCGATCTCGAACGATATCGTTCGCCAGCACGGCGGAACGATATCCGTTACTTCAGAGGCAGGCGAATTCACCGAGATGCTGGTGAACCTGCCGTTCAGGTACCCGGTTATGACGGCGGAATCCGAGGACGACGATGCCGCAGGTGACGTGGAGGACGATGATGCTGTGGACGGCGGGACCGAAAACGCCGACGACGAGGAGGACGAGGCGGAAGACGGTCAGGAGGAGGCTGAAGACGACGGCAGGTCAGGCTAGCAGGTGCAGGCGGGAAGCATGGACTTCAACTCCTACAACCTCGACGCAGCCATCTATGACGAGATGCTGTTGCCGGACGGGGCACCGAGGGAGCATTCCCGGCAACTGTACGAGACGCTGCTCAGCCTTTCCCCGGAACGCTTGGACAGCGTACAGGAGGGAGTGGCGCGGTCCTTCCTGCACGAAGGTATCTTCTTCACGGTCTACGGGGACGATGAAGCCCAGGAACGGATCATTCCCGTCGACTGCGTACCGCGAGTAGTGCCCGGAGCAGAATGGGCGTCGCTGGATGCCGGACTCTCCCAGCGCCTCCGCGCACTCAACCGCTTCATCGATGACGTCTATAACGGAGCGCTGGTCATCAGCGACGGCGTAATCCCCGAAGACCTGGTGGCCGGATGCCCGAACTACCGCCCGGAGATGGTGGGCTACTCTCCTCCGGAAGGAGTCTGGGTGGCTATCTGCGGGACTGACCTGCTCCGGACGCACGATGGCTTCTTCGTTCTCGAGGACAACCTCCGCTCGCCTTCCGGCGTGTCCTACATGATCGCGACCCGCAACGCGGTGAAGGCAGGCCTGCGGCGCCTGTACCGCGCATCACGCGTCCGAGAGGTTGAGCACTACGGGGACCTGCTGAAGCAAACGCTCAGTGAGCTGGGTCCGGGGGGCAAGTCTGATCCCACGATCGTGCTCCTGACGCCCGGGGTGTACAACGCGGCGTTCTACGAGCACATGTTCCTCGCACACGAGATAGGGGCCGAGTTGGTGGAAGGACGTGACCTGCTCACGCGCGACGGCTTCGTCTACATGCGTACCACGGCGGGACTGCGCCGAGTGGACGTCATCTACCGCAGGGTGGACGACCTGTTCCTGGACCCGTTCGCCTTCCGCCCCGACTCGGTGCTGGGTGTACCCGGCCTGCTCGATGCGTGCAAGCGAGGCAACGTAACGCTGGTCAACGCCCCGGGTGTTGGCGTCGCTGACGACAAGAGCATCTACCCGTATGTGCCGGACATGATCCGGTACTACCTGGGGGAGGAACCGGTACTGGGCAACGTGGAGACGTACCTGTGCCGCCGCCCTGCGGACCTGGAGTACACCCTGGACAACCTGGACAAGCTGGTGGTGAAACGTGTGGGCGAGTCCGGCGGCTACGGAATGCTTGTGGGGCCGCATGCCACTCCACAGGAGCGGAACGAGTACGCAGAGCAGGTGCGGGCGAACCCCGCGGATTTCATCTCGCAGCCGGTGCTGACGTTCTCCCGTGCGCCCTGCCTGGTGGATGGGCAGTTGGAGCCTCGCCACGTTGACCTGCGCCCGTTCATCCTGCAGGGTCGCCGGACGCGCATCGTGCCCGGGGCCTTCTGCCGTGTGGCGCTGCGCCGCGGAAGCCTGGTGGTGAACTCCAGCCAGGGCGGCGGCGGCAAGGACGTCTGGGTACTGGAAGAGTGAAGCGGATGCTCTCCCGTAGTGCGCAGGGGATCTACTGGATGGGGCGCTATCTCGAGCGGACCGAGTGTTTGTGCCGCCTGCTGCAACTCCAGACTGAGGCACTGGTGGACCGTCCTGCGCGCGACATATACGTCGGCTGGCGCAGGCTCTACGGCGTGCTGCGCCGCATACCGCCGGGGGGCATCCTGAACATCGCGGACAGCGACGACTTCACGCTGGCTGACTCGTACACGCTCGCGGGGGACCTGACCTTCGAGCCTTCGAACCCGGACTCGGTCTGGAACTGCTTCTCCCAGGGCAGGGAGAACGCGCGGCAGATGCGCCACTGCATCAGTGCGGAGATGTGGCAGCGCGTCAACCTCGCGTACCTGCGTATCCGGGACATGGACATCAAAGATATCTGGACGCTTCCGGAAGGGTTCTATGCAGGACTGGCTGCGGAGACCGACGCGGTCGACGGCGCCGCCCAGGCGACCATGTACCGTGACGAGGGGTGGAGCTTCCTCCGGCTTGGCGGGTTCATCGAGCGGGCGCAGTTCGCGCCTGCCCTCCTGCTCCAGCAGCTCACGATAGACGCGGAAAGCGACGACTATGCAGAGGAAGATTGGACCAGCCTCCTGGAGGCCTCGCATGCGCTGGAGGTGTACAGCAGGCGCTACGGCGCCGCGGTCCACCCACCGGCCGTGCTCGATCTGCTGGTGACCGATCCCCTGTTGCCCGGCTCGCTCGGGCGGACGTTTACCCAGATCTCTCAAGAACTCGCCAGGCTCGGGACGGGGCCCGGCACGGACTCGGGCCGTGCGGCGCAACGGCTCACGGGCCGTATGCTCTCGCTCTTGCAGAACGAATGGCCGGACAGCAGAGAGCGCGAGCCGTTGCTTCGCAGGGTGCTCGGCGAGGCAACGAACCTCCATTTCATGATCAACGAGGCCTACTTCGACTACCCGCTCAACGTTCGCGCGGAGTAGCTCGCCAGCAGATCCTCGACAGATGGGCGGGATAGCACCGGTGGAGTGCCGTATACTCTCGCCGCCTTACCTTCGCAAGACCGCCATACAGGAGCCGCAACGATGACCGAATCCCTCGCCCGCATCAGTTCCCGGAGGCCATGGGTGACCATCGGGATATGGCTGGCGATGGTGGTGATCGCCCTGGGCATAGCTGGACAACTGCTTCCGAACGCCACCACCACGGAGCTCCGCATCATCCCGCGGTTCGGCGAGGTCGGCTCGGTGACGGCCGGCGAACTGCTGAAGGGCAGTCCCATCGAGCCTCCGCCCGCTGAGGTCGTCATCGTCCGGTCGGAAACGTTGACCGTGGACGATGCCGCGTTCCGGGCGAAGGTGGAGGAGATCACCGGCAAGCTGCGGGCGTTGGAACCTGAAGTCATACGAGCCGGTACGAACTACTACGAGGTCCTGGCCGCAAGCCCCCTGGACTCCCTCGCACTGGTTTCAACAGACCGCAGAAGCGCCATAGTGGCGCTCCAGATGACAGGTACGCTTGGCGAGGCCCTGGCCAACATCGAAGAAGTCATCCACGTCGTTGAGGAAGCGGACCACGAGGACGGATTCCGCGTGCTCATGGTGGGCGACGTGAGCAGCCGCTACGAGCAGGCGGAGCTGTCGGCGATGGACCTCGAGCAGGGCGAGCGCATCGGCCTTCCGGTAGCGCTCCTCATCCTTCTCGTGCTCTTCGGCGCGGTTGTGGCGGCGCTGATACCCGTCGGCCTCGCAATCGTTTCGATCTTCGTCACGCTGGCGATCGTGTCGGTCATTGGCGCCGTTTTCGGGGAGTTGGTCTTCTTCGTCCTGCTGTGGATAACGATGATCGGCCTGGCGGTGGGCATCGACTACAGCCTCATCGTGGTGTCCCGCTTCAGGGAGGAGTTGGCTCGTGGTCTGAGCGCGCGGGACGCGGTCGTCAAGGCCGGGGCGACGGCAAGCCGCACGGTGTTGTTCAGCGGCATGACGGTGGTCATCGCACTGCTCGGCGTGTTCATCGTCCCGCATACGCTGTTCTTCGCAACCGGACTCGGCGCGATCCTGGTTGTCATCGTTTCAGTGACAGCGACGCTCACGTTCCTGCCCGCCGTCCTCACGGTGCTGGGCCCGCGTGTCGACCGCCTGCAGCTCCCGTTCCGCAAGAGCGCGGCTGCCGCATCTTCAGAAGGGCAACGCGAGGGTTTCTGGGAGTTCATAACGCGCAAAACGATGCGCTACCCCGTCATCAGCATCCTCGTGGTCGGGGGACTGATGGTATGGGCGTCGGTGAGCTACTTCGGCATCAACACCGGCTTCAACAGCGTCGAGACGTTTCCCCCTGACTCGCAGATACGCCAGGCGTTCACAGCGCTGGAAGCGGACTTTCCGCTGGGATACGGCTCCGCCAACCCAGCCCGGGTCGTCATCGAGGGAGACATCAACGATCCGGGGGTTGCCGCTGCGGTGGAGGAGTTCAAGCGGTCCGTAGTGAGCGACCCGGTGGTTGCGGAGGCTCTCCAGAAGATCCAGCAAGCCGTGGAGAGCGACCCGGCTCTCGTCGCAGCCCTGCTGCAGAGCAACCCGGAGATACTCAGCGACCCGTCAGCTGCCGCACTCCCAACGAACACACACGGCAACCTCACTGCGATCGCGATACCGGTGCCCGGCGCCCCCAGCAGTGCGGATGCGTTCGATCTGATAAAGCGGCTGCGGGACGACTACATCCCCGCAGCGTTCTCCGGCGTTCCGGCAGAGGCGCACGTGGGCGGCATCTCGGCCGAGTACCTGGACTTCGACACGCAGCTCAGGGCCTACCTGCCCGTCATCTTCGCGTTCATCCTTGGCGTGAGTTTCATCCTGCTGCTGGTGGTCTTCCGCTCCATCGTCATCCCCATCAAGGCGATCATCATGAACCTGCTCTCCGTGGGCGCCGCCTACGGGTTGATGGTGCTGGTGTTCCAGAAGGGCGTGGGAGCGGACCTGCTCGGGTTCCAGCAGGTCGAGACGATAGAAGCGTGGCTGCCGCTGATCCTGTTCGCCATCCTGTTCGGGCTGTCCATGGACTACCACGTGTTCATGCTCAGCCGTATCCGCGAGCGGTACGATCAGACGCACGACAACGCCGAGTCCGTGGCGTACGGCCTGCGCTCGACCGCGAGCCTCATCACCGGGGCGGCGCTCATCATGGTCGCCGTGTTCAGCGGGTTTGCGTCCGGCGACATGGTCGTCAACCAGCAGGCGGGGTTCGGGCTCGCGGTGGCGGTGCTGCTCGATGCAACCCTCGTCCGCAGCATCCTGGTTCCCGCCAGCATGCAACTGCTTGGCGCGCGGAACTGGTACCTGCCCGGCTTCCTGAACTGGCTGCCCCAGATACAGGTGGAGGCTGAGGAAGAGGCGACGTAAGGGCTGCGCGGGACTAGCCGAGGAACCTCCGGATCAGGGCGGCCTCTTCGATGAAGTGGCGCGTCCGTGAGGTGCGGTCCCGCACCAGGCCGGCCCACACCGCCGTGGTCAGCCCTTCGTGGACGCGGTCGACCTCCTGGGTGAAGCGTACGAACAGCCGCCGGTAGTCGTCGCCCAGGAGCTGTGTGATCCGCGTCTCGTTCGCGAAACGGAGGGCGGTGCTGAGGTCTTCCTGGAAGCTGGGATATATCTCGCGGAGGTAGGCGAAGTCGTCCTCGTTGAGCGCCGCCAGTCCGAGCAGGTCCGGCGGCACGCCGATGGAGTAGAGCGTGGCCGCGAAAGCGATGGCGCGCGGCAGGGTCACGTCGTCTGCTCCGGGGAGCGTGCGTCCGTATCCGAAGAGGCCGACGTGCAGCTTGCGCTCCCGCCTGCGCGGGATGTGGGCGGACACGGATGCGATGGTGGGAGCGAGCTGGCGCACCTGCGCCTGGTAGGCGGCTCCGACCCTGTCCAGGATGTCGTCGACGCGGGCTTCGTCCACCGGCGGAGCGGGTCTACGCTCATACGCGTGAAGCTGCGCGACGGCGTCGACCACCTGCTCGCGGGGGTAGTCGAACTTGAACGCTGACTGCACCGTGAGTGTCTGGACGCTGGGATATTCGCGGAATGCACGCTCCACGTTTACCGGGGAGAGGTGTCCGCGGAACGGCGCCGACCCTGCGCCGATGATGGGATAGAGCGGGATGCCGAGTTCACTTTCGAGCCGGTCCAGCCGGGCAAGGGCACTCTTCAGCATCAGTTCCGCAGCGACGATGCCGTGGTTGAGCGCCGGGTCGCTCCGGGCGAGAAAGACGCGCTGATACTCGACCTCCCACCCCTGGAGGTATTCGCGGACGATGTCGTCCACGGTCATCATCTGGTCGCGTTCCTCGAAGAGAGGAATGACGCGGATATGCTTGGGGTAGAAGTCTCCTATCCAATCCCGGACGGTGCTTCCGTCCGGCAGGTGCCTGCTCTCCTGTCCGGCGATGAACTGCGTGTAGTAGTCCCGCACTTTGACGATCTGCGCGGCGTTGGTGGTGAAGGGGAGGATGACTTCCTGTATGGGAGGTTCCAGGTCCCCTTCGTAGAACTCGTTCGCGACGTCGTAGGCGATGGGGATGCCCTGCAAGGCCTCGACGAGGAGCTTGCGCATCTCCAGTTCGATGGACGGATTGGGGACGCGGAGCGTGATGATGGCATCGCGCCCGAGTTTCTTCTCTGAGAAGAAGCCGGGGTTGTTGCCGAGCAGCTTCTGCACTACGTGGGTGTCGGTGTCCTTGCCCTCCGAGTCCCACATCTGCTCGTCGCAGCCGAGCGCGAGCACGTCGGCGGCTTCGATGATCTCCCCGTCGCCTTTGATCACGCCGTCGATGGCGTAAGCGGGGGTATCCGCGTTGTCCGGGTGTTGGGTACTCATCACTCGGGGGACCAGGGGCACGGCATGAACCTCCTTCGCGTCAGGGGGCATGATACCTGCGCGAGCGCTTAAACGGGCAACCCGGCGTGTGTTCTGTTACAGGGTGCGCTGGATGAAACCGGCTTTCCTGCGCCACTTCGCGTTCACTTTCACCCACAACTCCAGGAAAGCAGACCGCCCCGTGAGCGATTCGATCTCAGGACGCGCGAGGACGCCGACCTCCTTGAGCGCCGCTCCTCCCTTGCCGATGAGGAGTCGTTTCTGGGAAGGAGTGTCTACGTGGACCACGGCGCGGATGTAGTCCGGCGCTTGGTCCTGCCGTTCGTCGAAAGCGACGACCTCCACGGCGGTATCGTAGGGGACCTCGTGGGCGTAGAGCTCGAATATCTTCTCGCGGACGAGTTCACCCACGAGGAAACTCATCGTGCGGTCGGTGAGCACCTCCGGCGGGAAGAGGGCTTCCTGCTCCGGCAGACACGCTCCTATCGCCCGGGAAAGCAGACCGAGGCCATCGTTCTCGATGGCGCTCACGGGCACGATGTCGGTGAAGGGATGGACCTCGGCGTAGCGCGCCATCACAGGGAGGAGTTTGCGCTTGGCGACAGTATCGGCCTTCGTGAGCACGAGCAGCGCAGGTACGTCCGCTGTGGCGGTCTGCGCGATGAGCGCCTGCTCGACGTCGCCGGGGTAGCGTGGTTCGGCGGCGAGGACGACGGCATGAGCGTCGCTGAGCGCGCCGGCGAGCTGCCGCGCCATCGCGGCATCGAGCTGGTCGCGGCCCTTCTGGAGGAAGCCGGGGGTGTCGATGAGGGCGGCCTGGAACCCGTCGCCGTTCAGCACGCCGAGCACTCTATGGCGCGTGGTGTGGGGCTTCGCGCTCACGATGGAGAGTTTCTGCCCGAGCAGCGCGTTGAGCAACGTGGACTTGCCGACGTTCGCCCTGCCGACGATGGCTACGAGCCCGCTGCGGAAGTTGGCGGTCAGGTCGTTCACGTTTCCAAGGATACTCGCTCCCCGAAGTCGGTGACGGGTGCGCACCCGGTGTGTATATTCGTTCTACCGCGTCACCCGCGGGCAACGATGCGCATCCTCCACAGCTACTTCACACGTTCCCTTGCCATAGCAGTCCTGCTGCTGTTGATGCTCGCCGGTTGCGGAGAGTCCGGACAGTCGGTCGTGCAGTTCGAGCCGCGCGCGACTCCGGAAGGCCCCAGCACTCCCACTCCGACGCCTGCGCCTACTCCAACCCCCACCCCCGTACCGGACCCGACGGCCACTCCAACGCCGGGACCAACCGACACGCCAACGCCGACGCCGGAACCGACCCCTACTCCTGAACCGGACGAACCGGGAATACTGACACCACAGCCGGACGAACCGATCATTACGCAGGCGCCGTCGTTCATCAGCAGCGGCGACCGGCATACGTGTGCGCTGGACCTGACAAGCGAAAACATGGTGAGTTGCTGGGGCAGCGAGGCAACCGGACAGAGCGTCGTCCCGCCGCTGCCTCTGCTCAACTCCAGCGGAGTGATAAGCGTGAGCAGCGGCGACAGCCACACCTGCGTCCTCTTCGGCGACGGCACGCCGTTCTGCTGGGGCAGCGAGAACGGCGCAGTTCCCCCTGGCGTGCAAGTGGCCGTTATCAGCAGCGGGGATAACCACGTGTGCGGGCTGACCCTGGACGGGACACCGGTCTGCTGGGGCAGCAACGATGCCGGCAGGGCAACGCCCCCGGAAGGCGAGCGGCTCACCCAGATCAGCAGCGGCGACCGGCACACGTGCGGTCTGCGCGCCGATGGGACAGCGGTCTGCTGGGGCGACGACACGTATGGACAGTTGAGCACTACTCCGTCAGGGACATTCACCGCCATCGCCAGCGGAGGCGACCACACCTGCGCTCTGAACATGGAAGGCAATGCGGTCTGCTGGGGCAGCAACCTGTCAGGCCAGCGGATCGCCCCGCCCGCGGAGACGTTCCACAGCATCAGCAGCGGGGGCGCGCATTCGTGCGGCCTGCGCGTGAGCGACGGCGCTCCGGTCTGCTGGGGCCAATGGGGAGGAGCGGCGGTCCCGCAGGAGACGCGGCTCATCCAGATCAGCTGCGGGCGCAGCTACTCCTGCGGCATGGTGGGAGAGGAGCTGGTGTGCGAAGGCGAGTCCCACACGTGCGCCCTGGGCTCGGACGGCACTGTCACGTGTTGGGGCAGCAACAGCGACGGGCAGTCGACGCCGCCTGTAAGCCTGGCAGGAGCCGAGCAGCCCACCGGGGCGGATGGGACGAACACGGAGGGCACCGGAACCGCATCGGCCGCCGAGGAGGAGATACCTCCTCCTCCGGCGATACCCGGCGTGCCCTCCCCGATATAGTAGACCCGCTCCTGGTCAGGCGTTGCGCAGGCGGGGGATGAACTCCGCCATCTGCGATTCCGCGCCGGACTTCGCAAGGGTCTCGACGAACATGTCGTGGATGATGGGGTCTTCGTTCTCGTATTCGATCTGCCCACCGCCCTGGTTCACGTCGACGTCGGTCTCGCCTTCCATCGCAACGCCGAGCGAGAAGTAGTACTTCTGGCTGCCCCAGCGGAAGGCGAGGTATCGCGCGGGAGTCGCTCCGCCGTTGAAGTGCTGGTGGAACCAGCCGTTCGGCGGCACGACGAGCGAGCCGGGCTTCCAGTCCACGCGCTCCATGCCGTCGCGCGGGCTGCCGTGGGACGGCCAGAGCAGCGAGTACCCCTCGCCCTTGATGATGATGACGTGCGCGCCGGGGCCGTGCCGGTGTGCTTTCTTGTAGGTGCCGACGGGGAACTGCGAAACGTGCGCCGTCTGGGTCTGGTCCGCGAGCTCGAACTTGATGTGCGCGCCGCCTGCTCCGCGCTCCTTCCAGGAGTACGTCGTGAAGGTCTCGATGTCCGGCACGAAGTTCGTCTCCCAGGCGTTGGTGCGGCCGGTGGTGGCCGTCCACATCTTGCCCTCGCCCTGGAAGTGCTTGGGGTTGCCGATGCGGTCCTCGAACACATAGGGGTTGTTGAAGATGAACCCCTCGTTGTGGAAGAGGTTCATGGTGAGGGGCGCAGTGGTGACCGCGACGAAGCGTGCAGGCTCGGAGCCGCTGCCATTCATGTGCTGATGCCAGACGTTGATGGGGATGGAGAATACGCTTCCGCGCTTCCATTCGAAGCTGGCGCGGCTGTTGGGATCGTCGCCGACGAGCGTTGCGCCGCGCCCTTCCAGGACGTAGATGTTCTTCTCGAAGATGTGCTTCTCCGGCGCCATCTTGCCGCCCGGGGGGATCTCAGCGACATACGCGCCGTTGGTGTCGCCTGCGCCGTCGAGGTTGATGTACGTGCCCAGGCAGTCCAGGCGCGCCCACGGTTTGACCTCGACGGTGCGGAGGTCGTCCACGGCGAAGCCGGTGATGACGGGTATGCCCTCCCTCTCCTGGAAGGCGCGGTAGGCGTCGTACTTGACGATGCGGTCGTAGTCCGGGCGTGTCTCAGGCGTAGACGTTGTCATCGGTGCTCCTCCTCGTGGGAACGAACAGGCTGTTCGCGTCGGGTAGTGCGCTGGAGTGCAGTCTATAATTTGTCGACGAGGAAAGAAGCATGACCAACGACTACACAGAGGAGATGGCCATCGAATGGCTGATCCTTGCGGATGCCGCCGAGGTGAACGGCGGCAAGCTGTATCTCCTGGGCGGAGGGTTCGACCGCATCAATATCGCATCGCCGCTGCCGCAGCGCAGGCGCATGGCGCTGGCCGTATCCATCAGCGTGCCGTGGGCCCAGACGAACGAGCGGCACCGGCTGACGCTCGATTTTATGGACGAAGACGGCAACCGGCAGGCGAACGTGGAGGGCGAGTTCGAGGTGGGACGTCCGCCGGGCGCCAAGGCGGGGCAGGTGCAGCGCATCCAGCTCGCGTTGCAAGCCGACCTCGAGATCAAGAAGTTCGGGGCGAACGTCGTTGTGGGCTCCATAGACGGAGTCGAGTCCCGCAGGGTGCACTACAACGTGCAGCCCACGCCGCAACTCGCGCAGATGCTGGAGGCCCGGAAACGCCGGGAGGGAGGGGCGTAGAGAATGGCTGGAGCGGGCGATGGGATTCGAACCCACGGCCCTCTGCTTGGGAAGCAGATGCTCTACCCCTGAGCTACGCCCGCGCCGTGCGTGAGATTGTAGCGCGGTCCCGGCGAGTTGGCACGCGTTACGGAGCGAGGCGCGACCAGGCAACGCTCATCGCGATACCGACCGCGGCGAGGCGGAACAGCCCGCCGATAGAGAAGTCGTTCAGCGCGTCGAGGAGCATGGGTAGTGTGGCGACGGCCACGCTCCCCAACCCCATCCACTGGTAGGTGCGGCCTCTGCGGCGGTTGACGGCGGCGCTGACGGCCTCGCCCAGGACGTATCCCAGACCCAGCATCACGAAGAATACGAAGAACCCTCCGAGGGGGAGCATGCGGAACACGATCTGCAGGGCGATGAACCCGGCTATCCCGGCTCCGATGGCAGCAGCAACCCCCCGCGCCACGTAACTGGCGGAAACGGCATGAGTCGGCAACCGCACCGGGGCGCCGCACTCCCTGCATCGTATGCCGACGGGATGCTGGCGCATGCACGCCGTGCAGATCGGTCGCTCGCAGTTACCGCAGCGCAGCCCGGTTTCACGCTCGGGGTGCCAGTAGCACGTGGGCAGCTGTGTCATTCCGCCTCCGTCCGGGACGTGTTGCGCTGCACCCAGGCGTCGTGGTCGGCGATGTCGCGGTCGTACATGAGGCGGTTGAAGAGCAGCTGCGGCAGCGGCACGTCAGAGCCGCGCAGCGAGTTCGACGCGAGGCGTTTGACGACGGTGACGAGCAGCAGCCCGGTCATGAGCAGGACGACGGCGGACGGTCGCTCGAAGTAGAGCGCGACGAGCGGCAGGGATACGAACCCCAGCAGCACCCAGACGCCTGATGCCTTGGTGAACTGCCATCCGGCGCTGGCGATGACGATGAAGAAGGCGAGCTCGAGCCGGCCCAGCGCAAGGAGCGTTCCGACCGACGGAGCAACCCCCCGGCCGCCCTTGAAACCGAGAGTTACCGGCCAATTGTGACCCATCACGGCGAGTAGTCCCGCCGCAGCCTGGATCTCGATCCCCAGGTCGAGAGCACGGGCGAGGTAGACGGGGGTGGGTCCCTTCACGAAGAGGTCGAATATGCCGACGGGCAGGATCCAGAAGCGACCGACGTTGTAGTACACGTTCGACGCGCCGATGGTGCCGCTGCCGACCTTACGGAGGTCTATGCCCTTGACGAGGCGGGCCACGATCCAGGCGGCAGGCACGGAGCCCAGCAGGTACGCATAGATAAGTACCAGCGCTATCTGAAAGGAATCGTCCATCGCAAGAGGCTCTTATCCCGCTCCGGCAAGACGCTCCAGGGCCTCGAACACTTCCAGAGGCGGGCCGTCCGATCCGGGAAGCGCCTCGTTCTCGTTGCCCATCGCATGATAATCGCTCCCGCCGCACGGCAGGAGGCCGTAGCGTTTGGCGAGGCTGAACAGGGCGCGTTGTTCGTCCGCGCTGAAGTTTGCGTAGTGCGCTTCGAGTCCCACGATGCCCATATCAGGCAGCCGGGGAACGAGCGTTTCGTACTCCTCGACGTAGAGCGGGTGCGCGAGGACTGCCGCGCCGCCTGCGCTCCTTATCGTGCGCGCGGCATCTTCCAGCGTTACGCCCACGCGACCGACGAACGCAGCGCCCCCGTTGTTCAGCAGTCCGTCGAACGCGTCCTTGTACGTTGCCAGGTAGCCTCGCTCCACCATCGCGTGCGCGATGTGGGGACGCCCGATGCTTGCGCCGTCCGCGAGCTCCCGGACGCGCTCCCAGTCGAGCGGGTAGCCGAGTTTGGCGAGCTTACCGAGCATCCGCAGTCCCCGCTCTTCCCGTTCCTCACGGAGTGCGGTGAGTTGCTGCTGCAACGCAGCGTCGGCGCGGTCCACGAAGTAGCCGAGCAAGTGCACGTCCGAATCGCTCCTGGTGGGGTGTGAGGCGCTGATCTCGATACCGGGGACGATACGCAGCGCGGGATGAGCGGCGGCGGCGGCGATGGCCTCGTCCAGCCCTTCGGTGGAGTCGTGGTCGGTGAGCGCCGCGACGCTGACCTCTCGTTGCGCGAGGAGTTCCACGAGCGCGGTCGGCGTGAGCCGTCCATCCGAGCGGGTGGAGTGCATGTGGAGGTCTATCTTCATGCGGCCTCCGCTGGGCTGCTAGCGGGCGACCTCAGTGGCCCGTGTCTCACGCACGACGGTGACGACGATCTCGCCCGGGTAGACGAGGTTCTCCTCGATCTTGCGGACGACCTTGCGTGCGAGGTTCGATGCGGCGACGTCGTCTATCGCGTCCGGCTCGACGAGGATTCGCACCTCGCGCCCCGCCTGTATGGCGTACGACTTCTGCACTCCGTCGAAGCTGTTGGCGACGTCTTCCAGGGCTTCCAACCGCTTGAGGTAGAGTTCGACGGTGTCGCGCCGGGAGCCGGGACGCGCAGCGCTGATGGCGTCAGCCGCCGCGACGACGAAAGCCTCGACAGACCCCCTGTCGTCGTCGTGGTGCTCATTGATAGCGGCGGTTACCCCGGGCGTGAGGGAGTAACGCCGGGCAACCTCCTCGCCGAGCTCGATGTGCGTGCCCTCGAACTCGTGGGTGAGGGCCTTGCCGATGTCGTGGAGTAGCCCACCGGCTTTGGATGTCTGGACGTCCGCTTCTATCTCACCGGCGATCAGCCCCGCGATGCGCGAGACCTCGACTGAGTGCTGCAGAACGTTCTCGCCGTAGCTGTAGCGGTACTGGAGCCTGCCGAGAAGCCTGATGAGTTCGGGGTTCAGGCCGCGGACGCCCGCGTCCAGCACGGCCTGTTCGCCCGCGCGGGCGATGGAGTCCTCAACTTCCTTCTGCGCCTTGTTGACGGCTTCCTCGATGCGCGCGGGGTGGATGCGCCCGTCGGCGATGAGGTTGGTGAGCGCCACCTTTGCCACCTCGCGGCGGATGGGGTCGAAGCAGGAGACCGTCACGGCCTCCGGCGTATCGTCGATGATGAGGTCGACGCCTGTGGCGGCTTCGATGGCGCGGATGTTGCGCCCTTCGCGCCCGATGAGACGGCCCTTCATTTCGTCGTTCGGCAGCGCCACCTGTGAGGTGGTGGACTCGTTGACGACGTCTGAAGCCAGACGCTGGATGGAGAGGGCGATGGTCTTCTTTGCCTTCTCGTCCACCTCGTTCAGCATCTTCTGTTCGAGGGCGTAGTAGCGCTTGGCGAGTTCGTGCTCGGCCTCGTCCTCCGCGGCCTGCATGATCTGGGCCTTCGCTTCCTGCACGCTGAGGTTCGCGACCTGTTCGAGCTTGACGGCCTGCTCAGCCTTGATGGCTTCGGCTTCCTCGTACTGCTGCTCGACGTCCTGTTCCCGGTCGGCCACGCGCTGTTCGCGTAGTTCCAAGCCTTCCTGGCGGTTGTCGAGGGTCTCGCTGCGGCTGGTGAGACGGTTCTCCGCTCGCTGCACCTCGCGCCGCCTGTCGCGCAGTTCGGCGTCAGCCTCCTGCTTCGCTTTGAGCGCTTCCTCCTGGGCCTCCAGCAGGGCGCGCTTCTTCTCCTCCTCAGCGCTTGCGAGTATGCGAGCCGCCTCGTCCTGCGCTGCTCCCATGCGCCTGCTCCGTCCCATACTCCGGACGAGCAGGACCACTACGATACCGACGATAGATCCCGCCACTGCTCCTGCGATACCGACGATCAACGCTTCCATGAGCGTCTCCTTTCGGGCTCGACCTGCGCGCGCGTCCCCGTCGAGGAGGACCGGACAGGCCGGCCATGGCTATAGGCAGACGACGGTTCCCCGGGACCGGGAGCGGGCAGCGAAAGGCGTACGCGCCAACGCCACCTGGCGGCTCGCAGGCCGCGAAGCGAGAGCGGGTGTGGTGCCCGCCGGTTGGTGCGTTGGCGTAGCGCACGTTTATCTGCCACCGCCGTCCTTTATTCCCGGCGCGTGGCAGCCAGTAAGACGATGCCGGTTACCCGGTTGCCGGGGCCGCCGGTTGGAGCTCGGCCTCGGGAACGGGAGCCTCGCTGTGTCCGTTCGCGGCGTCGATGCC
>DAOUJK010000018.1:0-22495 GCA_034422795.1 Dehalococcoidia bacterium
GTATCGCGGTAGCGGGAAACGAGGCTGAACTGACGTACACGATACCGATGCCGACGGACGGGGTGAGGAGGGAAGGTGCCTCTGTTCTCGATTTCGTCCAGCCAAGGGTACCAACGTTGCTTTCCGTAGCCGGATGTACGGCGCCGCGACCTCGTCCGGGTCCGTTCGGGGCTGCGGAGGCCCGGTCGGCTGTTTGACTGGGGGTGACAATGGGAGCATGCTGCCCCCGATACCACGAACACAAGGGGAGGTAGCCATGGACCTGGACCACACGGTCGTCCCGGTAGAGGACAAGGAAGAGGCGAGCAAGCTCATTGCGCGTGTGATGGGATGGGAGTTTCTGGGCGTCCGCGGCTCTCAAGGACACGTCCGGGTGAACGACACCCTGGTGATGCGGTTCGACGACAAGGAGTCAGGCGGCGAGCACAAGAGTCATCACTTCGCCTTCTGCGTCGGTGAGGAAGAGTTCGATGAGATCCTGGAGCGCATCGTCGCTGAGGGCCTCAAGTACGGCACGAGCACCCGTGAGATGAACATGCAGACCAACGAACTGAACGGGGGCCGCCGCACCTTCTTTCACGACCCCAACGGGCACAGCTTCGAACTGATGACCGCCGCGTCGCCACCGGGTCTCGACTGAGGGGTCCGGCGAGCCGCCTCCGGCTCAGAGTTCCTCGTAGTAGAAGTTGCCGGTGAGGCGCTGGAGGGGCCAATCGGTCCAGCCGGCGATGAAGGCGTCCTCCCAGTTCGGGTTCTCGTGGTGATGGGCCATCCACGCGGGAAGCTCGATGAAGTCTCCCCTGGCCCACTCGAACCGCTCGCCTTCGACGACCAGCACCCCGCTGCCCGCGAAGCAGTAGTAGATGACCGAGCTGTTGTGCCGGTGGTCGCGGCCCTTGAAGTTGGGAGTCAGCATCGTCATCTCCCACGCCGCGGTGGGAAGCGTCGGACCGCCGGTCAGCGGGTTCCTGTACGTCAGGGTGTAGCAGTCGAAGGGGTCCGGTTCGTCCTCCTTCTGCTTCATCCTTCCCAGCGCCGCCCAGGTCTGCTCCCAGGAGTACCGGAACCCTGGCGGGTGCACGTGGGACTCGTCGTTCCTGACCTGCGGCCCCGCCGGATGGACGATCTCGCGGTAGGGCCGCGCTCCTCCCCCAGGGCCGGGAATGCCGAGGTTGCTCCCCCAGATCTGCTGCGACTCCCCGATCCGGTCGACCTCGAGGTCCTCTTTGACCTCCGGCCACTCCTCGGTGAACGTCGCCCCGACACCCGCCCCGTGCAGGCCGTCGAGCCACAGAACGTACGTGTCCGAGTTGTTGATGTGACCGTGGAAGTTGAGGTGGGGCGTGATGACGAGGTCCCCGTCGTTCAGCGGGAACGGCTCCCCGTTCACCAGCGTGTAGGCATCCGGCGCGCCCTTGATCACGAACCGGGTAGCCTGGGCGCTGTGGCGGTGGGAGATCGCCTGCTCGCCGGGCCCCACGTACTGGATGCCCAGGCGCAGCGGGAAGTTCGCGTTCGGCGAGTTCCTGGGGTTATGGAAGTGGGTGTCGCGCCGGAGGACGCCGTCTTTGTCCTCGAAGTTCTCTGCCAGGCGGACCAGCTCGCCCGACGCCAGAACGGCAGGCTCGATGTCCTCCCACTTCCACTGGTACGGCATCAACACCTTCGCCCGGCGGGCCTCTTGTTGCCGGTCCATCACGAGGGTGAGGTTCTTCTCTTCCAGGTACGTCTTGAGCGCGTCGATGTCCGGGATACTCATGGCCATGCTCCCTCGGCTCAGATGCCGGATCTCACGACGGCATGGTGCTCCCGTTGTACTTCCGAGTCAAACGTCAGTCGGAGCGCCTCGTCACGGGGAGCGGAATCCTGCCCCTGACGGCGCGGGCACGCCCGGCTCCGACGACCAGACCCGGTTGATGAGGCGGCGGACCGCACTCGGGTAGACTCTCATCGTCCGGCGCTCGAAACGTCCGGAGCAGCAACCGGAACGCGCGCGGCGCGTCCTCAGCGCGCAACACACGGGCATGTGCGGAAGATACAGCCTCATCATGGAGATAGAAGGGCTCGCGCTCAGGTTCGAGTTCGAGCCGTACGGGTTTGCGCAGCCTCCCCGGTACAACGTCGCGCCCACGCAACCGGTGCTGGCGGTGAGAGGCGGCGGGCCGCGGCAGGCGTCGTACATGCGCTGGGGCCTGCTTATGTCCGGCGCAGGCCGGGCGCCCTCCGGCCCGCCCGTCATCAACGCGCGAGCCGAAACGGTTGCCGAGCGGCCCGGCTTCCGCTCCGCCCTGGAGCGCCGACGCTGTCTCGTCCTCGCCGACGGCTTCTACGAGTGGCAACGCTACGGTGGAGGACGGCAACCGGTGCGGATAACGCTGGCATCGGGAGCGCCCTTCGCCTTTGCGGGACTCTGGAACGCGTGGCGGGACCCGCAGGGCGACGTCGTCGAGTCGTGCGCCATCATCACGACGGAGGCGAACGAGCTCATTCGCCCCATCCACGACCGCATGCCCGTCATCCTTCCGGAAGGGCTCGAGGCGGCCTGGCTGGACCAGGAGATGCGGGACGCTGCCGCACTCGCGAGCGTGTTGGCGCCCTATCCTTCCGAGCACATGGCAGCGTACGAGGTCTCCACCCTCGTCAACTCAGCCTTCAACGACGGCCCTGAGTTGATAGCCCCGGCGCAGCAGGGGAAGCTGCTCTAGCGCCCCGATTGCCTCCGGGGCCATGGCTTCCAATCCAGGTCCAGCCGTCGCCGTCCGCCGGACATCCGGAGAGCGCGGCTGTCCGCGATGAGACTGCCGGACCTCGACCTGTGCGTAGGCCCGTCGAACGATCGTTGCAACCGGCTCCCCCGTATCCTCGGACTTCCGAGCCGCAGACGCCTTCCGGCCCTTCGAGGCTGTTCGGTGAGAGGGGCGTAGGCCGTTACTCCGGGTGCGCGTTCCCGGAGCCTTGCCCTGAGCCACCTGTCCAGCCTCCACCATCCCGGCCTCCACCGCCCCGGAGAATGGATGACCGCCTCCCGGAACCCGCCTGCGGTCAGGATGTCGACCATCTCGGTCAGCCGCTCCGTCTCACCCTCGGCGTCCTCCGCGCAGGCGTCGCAGCCGCAGGAGGGGAACGGCTCGGTGGACCACCGTCCGAAGCGGACGCTCAGTCCGGGAAAGTCCGTGAAGGCCACCGCGAGGGGAGCGGCCTCCGGGTCATTGGGCCTGAGCACGATGGTGGGCCGCCGCAGGCCGCGGGACCCCAACTCCTCGTCCAGGCCGTAGCCCTCGGCACGCTCGACGTCGAACCGTTGCTCCAGCGTCGCGAGCATCTCGAGCGCGGCATCGTGCAACGGCATGAAGCGTTCCGGATCCGTTACCCGGCTGTAGGCTTCCTCTGGCGGCCCCTCGGGTCCCCACGGGTACTGGGAAGGCATATGGCTGGCTCCCTCATTGCATTCACGACAGGCCTTCAGCGTAGCAGACAGGCCCGGGTTGGGCGGAGGCTGGAGCAGATGACGAGGCCGCACTTGAAGGACCTGATCTTGGCACAACGCCCGCCTCGTCCTCCGTCCTGCTATACTCGCCTGCGGCGTGCGGCAGGCCTTGCCGCGCCCGGAGGCACGCAACACGATCGCATTCGACAGAGGTGAAACATGGCGAGGAAGGTGATTCACATCCCCGGCAATTGGCATGCCGGACAGCCCATCCCCCCGGCAACCAAGACCGGGCCCATCGTGACGTCCGGAGGTGTCAGCGGACTGAACCCGGACACGAACGAAATGCCGAGCGACCTCGCGGAGCAGGCGAAGTGGGCGTTCGAGCACGTGCGCCGCATCCTGGCCGAGGCCGGCGGCACGACTGAGGACATCTGCCACATGAACGTCTACGTGAAGAGCCGCGACATGCGGCCGCTCGTGAACGAGCAGTGGGTCGCCATGTTCCCCGACGAGGAGAACCGCCCGACGCGCCACACCATCCAGTACGACGCGCTCGCGGGCGGCATGGAGATGCAGATCCAGTTCATCGCGTACGTCGGCGGATAGTCGCCGCAACAGGGTGGAGGGGTAGCGATGGCAGTTGACACGTGGGTTGAGCGGTTGCGTCAGCTGGACACCTGCGCGGTCTCTGACGCGCAGGACAAGCTCGGCATCAAGGGCACCGTGCTCGGCATCCTGCCGTTGTACGAGACCGAGCGGATAGCCGGGCGGGCCGTGACGTTCAAGTTGAAGACGAAGGGCAACGAGACCACGACGCGGCACCTCGGCACTGCCGCCGTCGAGGCATCCGATCCGGGCGACATCATCGTCTGCGACCACCGCGGCAGGACGGACGTCGCAGGCTGGGGCGGCATCCTTTCGACCGCCGCGAAGACGCGCGGCGTCGCGGGCGTCATCATCGACGGCGCATCGCGCGACGTCGATGAGGCGAAGGGCCTCGGCCTGCCCCTGTTCGCGAAAGCGGCGGTGCCGCTGACTGCCCGGAACCGCGTCGTAGAGGAGTCCACGAACGAGCCGATCGAGATCGGCGGCGTCAGCCTGGCGCCCGGCGACTACGTCATCGCCGACAACAGCGGCATCGTGATCGTGCCGCGGGACCGCGTCAGCGAGGTCGTGCCGGAAGCCGAGAGCATCGTCGCGCGCGAGCAGGCGATGGCCCGCGACGTGATGAACGGCAAGTCGGTCGTGGAAGTAATGGGGATCAACTACGAGCAGATGCTCGCACGCTAGGAGGAGCACATGACGGAGACAACGGACCGCCCGGACGCCGCGCTGATCGACGCAGTCCGCGGCATCGGCACCGCGACCCTGCACGAGGCCGGAGGCCAGATCGGCGCGCTGCCGTCCTACATCAAGCCGGTCGTGCAGAGCTGGTACATCTGCGGCCCGGCGATGACCGTGCTCTCGCCGCCGAAGGACAACCTCTGGCTGCACCGCGGCATCTACCACGCGCAGCCCGGAGAAGTGATGGTGGTCGACACCGGGAACTTCCACGAGGCCGGGTACTGGGGCGAGATCATGACGCACGCCGCCAAGCAGGTCGGCATGGAGGGCCTGGTGATCGACGGCTGCGTGCGCGACGGCTCGCTCCTGGAGGAGCTGCACGAGAGCGGCGAGGGCATCCCCGTCTTCTCTGCGGGGCTCTGCATCCGCGGCACCGCCAAGGACAAGGAGGCCTACGGCGCCATCAACATCCCCATCCGCCTCGGCGAGATATGGGTGAACCCCGGTGACCTCGTCGTCGGCGACCGGGACGGTGTCGTCGTCGTGCCTCAGGAGCGCATCGGCGAGGTGCTGGAGAAGGCGCGGGCCCGTGAGGAGAAGGAAGCGAACACCATCTCCCGCCTGCACCAGGGCGAGCGCACGGTGGACATGTACGGCTTCTAGGCTGCTCAATGCCAGTTCACGTAACAGGAGAGGCGGCGCACAGGCGCCGCCTCTTTCGCATTACAACCCGCAGCCGGATGGCTTCCATCCGGGCAACCCGTGGTGGTACAACCGGCGGACTTCAGGACGAGAGGAGGAGCAATGAACGCGAAGAAGATCATCATCGGGCTCATCATTGTCGCGGTCGTCGTGACCATCATCATCAACGTCGCGTAGCGCTCAGCCCGGCGGCGGGGGCAGCACCACCGTAGCGTCGCCGAGGAAGAGCGGCTCGCCGCGCAGCACGCGCATGAACAGCTCGTGCGTGAGGTCGAGGTCGACGCGGTTGTAGTCGACCAGCCGCTGCGGGTACTCGAGCCAGGCCCGCGCGTTCTGCCGGTGGTCCCACGTCACCTTCTCCTCGCCGAACGTGTAGAAGCAGAGCCGGTCCAGGCTGATGCGGCGCCCCGCCGCCCGTACGATCTCGATCATCAGGTCGTAGTGCCGCCGAACGGCGAGACCGAGCCCCAGCGCGTCGCGCATCCAGCGGTCGAGGATGGGGATGTCGAAGCGTGCGCCGTTGAACGTCACGACAGGGCCGTCGAAGCTGGCCACGAGGCGGTGCAGCTCGGCGAGGCTCGCGGGGTCGGCGGTGTACATGCCGTAGAGCGTGCCTTGCCGGGTGCCGGTCAGGAGCAGCCGGAAGCCCTCCGGGAAGTTCTGCATCGAGCCGCCCGACGTCTCGACGTCCAGCACGAGGAAATCGCCAGCGTCCATCACGGTCTGTCAGGATACCGCAGGCGCGGCCCGCGCCATGCTAGCGAGGGGCGGTCTGCTCCGGAGGCTGACCGCCCGGCCCCGCCTCGTCTTCGGCCGGCTCGTTGTCGGCGCTCTGCACAGACGGTTGCTCCTGCTCCTCTTCTGCGGGCCCCGGGGCCGGCCCGGCAGGTTCCTCCGCGCTCGACTCTTCGGCGGCACGGGCCGCCTCGAGCGCTTCCAGCGCCTCCATCGCCTGCAGTGCCGCCAGCGCCTCTTCCTCGGCCTGGACGCGCGACTCCGCGGCCCTCGTGGACTCTGCCCTGCTCTCGAGGACGCGGGCCTGCTCCTCCGCCTCCCGCCGCGCTCGGATGACCATGCCGTAGTGTGTCGCGAGCGTGTATATCACGCCCATCGTCGGGACGCCGAGCAGTGCCCCCGTGATCCCCGCGAGCCGCGCCCCGAGCACCACCGCGATGACGACCAGCATGGCGGGCATCCGCACCGCGCTCCCCAGGATGCGCGGACTCAGGATGTTGAGCATGACCTGCTGGATGAACAGCAGCACCAGCAGCACCGTGATCAGGGTTCTGAAGTCTCCCGCTATCGCGGCGATGATGAGCGGCAGGGCGAGCGCGAGCCAGTCTCCGACGAAGGGCACTGCGAGCAGCAGGCTGGAGACGAGCGCCGTGGGAAGCGCGGCGGGCAGTCCGGTTGCGAACATGACCGATGCCGTGCCGACCCCGTAGATGAGGGAGATGAGCATCATGCCCCGGAGGTAGCTGCGGAACGTCTCGTCGATCACACCCAGGACGTACCGCGTCTCGCGCTCCGCGTTGCGGGGGAGCACCTTCAGCGCCTCGTTCAGGCGGCGCCCGCCGTCCAGCACCACGTAGAAGGAGATGACGGTTATCAACGATACGGCGAAGACGACGGCGACGATGTTCCCCAGCAGGCCCACCGCGTTGCTCGTGATGCTCTCCTGCAGGTTGGCGGCGATGCTCCCGAGCTGTTCCACCTGCAGCAGGGTGGTGAGGTCGACGCGGATGTCGATACTGGCCAGATACTCCTCCGCGGCGAGGATGAACTCGGGGATGCGCTCGACGTACTCCGGTATGACTTCCGCCAATTCGACGACCTGCGTGATGGTGGCCGGGATCACGAGGGCGCCGATAACCGCAACGATGGACAGGAGCACGAGGTAGACGATCAGGATCGCCAGCGGCCGCTTCATGCCGGGGATGCGCATCAGCGAGCGCACTGTGTGGATGATGAGCGAGCCGACGAGATACGCCAGGAAGAAGACGAGGACCAGGTCGCCGAGGAAGTCCCAGACCTTCCGCATCGTGTCGATGAGGAAGATGATCGCGCTGAACGCGATAACGACGACGGCCGTTCTGAACCAGAAATTACGCTCTAGCATGGGCTGCCCGGTGGGGCATTCTAACCCTTTCCGCGAGGGCCGGCGTAGTGCGTCCCCGGTATCAATTCCCCGGACTCTCCCGGGGAGTGGACGATAGCTGTGCCATGAGCGTCTCCGCGTCCCGCGCCGGCAGGTCGCATGCGTATCCATGGCATATGTACACCGTAGGTATATCCGTACCGATGCGATTTGCCAATAACGGTGTGACGAAGGGCAACGCTTCGCCGGGGGCCAGCCCCACGAAGGCGAACGACGGCAGTTGCCGGCGCAGCGGTGCGAGCAGTGCCTGCGTCCGCTCGTCCGACGGGTCCCCCACGACGACGACCTCCGTGGACGGAGCGACGTGGCGCTCCGCGACGCGCAGCCAGTTCCCGAACCCCAGCGGGTAGCGCGCCGCGAGCGGGGCCACGCCCCGGATGAGGCGCTCCGCCTTCTGCGCCAGCGACTCGTCGCCCGTCAGCGTGGCCATGCGCAGAAGCGCCTCGGCGGCGGCCGAGCTGCCGCAGGGCGTGGCGTTATCGGTGAGGTCCCGCGGACGCACGATCAACTCCTCGTGGTCCGCGCCGGTGTCGTAGAAGACGCCGTCGCCGTCATCCCGGAAGAGGGACAGCATCTCGTCTGTGAGCGCCTGCGCCTCGTGGAGCCACCGGTGCGCGAACGTCGCCGTGTGGAGCGACAGCAGCCCGTTGATGAGCAGCGCGTAGTCCTCCAGGTAGGCGAGCAGGTGCGCCTTGCCGTCCTTCCAGGTGCGGAGGAGCCGGCCGTCCCGGTGCATCTCGCGCAGGAGGAAGTCCGCGTTGCGCTCCGCGGCGTCGCGCAGGTCGGCCCGGTCGAGCGCGAACGAGGCCTCCGCGAGCGCGCGCAACGCCAGCCCGTTCCATGCGGTCAGCACCTTGTCGTCGGTCGCCGGGGGTATGCGCTCCGCCCGGCGTTCCAGGAGTGAACGCCGCATCGGCGGCAGCCGTCGCACCAGCTCGGCCGCGTCCACGCCGAACTCGCGCCCGGCTGCCGCTGCGCTGTCGCGCACGTGCAGGATGTGGCGCCCCTCGAAGTTCGGGTGCACGCCCACGCCGTAGTAGCGGCGGAAGAGCCGGGCATCTTCCGCGCCGAGCACCGCCTCGATCTCCTGGGGCGTCCAGACGTAAAACTTGCCTTCGACCCCCTCGCTGTCGGCGTCCTGGGACGAGAAGAACCCGCCGTCCGGGTGGCAGAGGTCGCGCAGCAGGTACGCGGCCGTCTCCTCGACAACCTCCCGGTAGCGCGGGTCCCCCGTCGCCTGGAACGCCTGCGTGTACGCGGAGATGAGCAGCGCGTTGTCGTACAGCATCTTCTCGAAGTGGGGCACCAGCCAGAAGCGGTCCGTGGAGTAGCGCGCGAACCCGCCGCCGAGGTGGTCGTAGATGCCGCCGTCGTGCATCGCTCTCAGCGACGCCTCGACCGTCTCCTGGGCGTCCGGGTCGGCGACGCGCGCGTTGCGGGCGAGCAGGAACTCCATCGGCATCGACTGCGGGAACTTGGGCGCGCCGCCGAAGCCGCCGTACTGCACGTCGTGCAGCGACACGATGCCCGCGCTCGCCTCGGCGAGCACGCCGTCGTCGACCTCGTCATCCGCCATCGCAACGGCCGAGGCGTTCTGCAGGGCATTCGTCAGGACGCTCGCGTTCTGCAGCACGGCGTCGCGCTGGTTGCGGTAGGCGTCGTTCACTGCTGCGACGACCCGCGTCCAGGACGGCATGTTGGCGCGGTCGGCAGGCGGGAAGTACGTCCCGCCGTAGAAGGGGCGGCCGTCCGGAAGCAGGAAGACGTTGAGCGGCCAGCCGCCGTGGCCGTGCAGCTGCTGCACCGCGCTCATGTAGATGCCGTCAACGTCCGGGCGCTCCTCCCGGTCCACCTTGATGGCGACGAGCAGGTCGTTCATCACCTGCGCGGTCTCCTCGTTCTCGAACGATTCGCGCTCCATGACGTGGCACCAGTGGCACGCCGCGTAACCGATGGAGACGAGCACCACCTTGTCTTCCGTCCGCGCGCGCTCGAACGCCTCCTCGCCCCACGGGTACCAGTCGACGGGGTTGTGCGCGTGCTGCAGCAGGTAGGGGGAGGTCTCGTTGATGAGGCGGTTAGGCATGACTCTCGACAGGTGCCTTGAACACCCACGACTGCGGCCCGCTCTGAACGAGCGTCCGCCCATGCGCCCGGGCGATGGCTTCGAACTTCCATGTAGCGCCGGAAGCCATGTTTGACAGTTGGATGTCGCGGTCTTGGGAGAGATTCCGCACCGCGGTCAAAAGCTCGTCCAAAGCAGACGGCGACACCGCCTGAATGTCCTTGAAGTCGAATTCAATTTTGCCTTCGTCGGTAGCCAGGCTCTGCCGTAGCGCGGGCGCGAACGCTCCAACGGAACTGCGCGCTCCGAGGACATGTGTTTCGACGAAGTCTGCGAGAACGATGTACGGCACGCTGTCAGCCTCCCAGGACGGATACGGCAAGGGTTCCGGGAAAGAAGATCTCTTGCTTGGACACATCCATGCCCTCGTCAATCGTACCACCTCCTGAATAAAGAGTGAGGCGCGAGGCGCTCTCTACCCACCCCAACCCGATTCCGCGTGTAGGCGATGTAGTGCCCGTCACTCTTTCCTGCAAGGCGAGCAACATGCCTTCGCTATCAGCAAGGAAAGGGTGTATTTCAGGATTGCGCCGCAGCGATTCCGCTATGCCGATACCGCCATCTGCGACGGCGCAGAGAACACGATTACGGCTGTCCAACTGCACCATCGCGAATTCCCCAACCTGTGATCGTGAATGCTCCAGCGCATTGTTGGTGAGTTCGAAGAATATCTCCGCTGCAAGGCTGGGGACACTCCCTGAAACATGCTTCACCTGCTGCAACCGCTCTTGGACCGCATATCCTCTCTGTTCGTTCTCGTAAGCGCTGCCGAGACGAACTATGGGAAGGATGAGGCTGTCGAGAGCAGCTTCTTCGGGGAACGAGTCTCGAGGTGCTGTGATACCCGCGTCCTACACCATCGCCAGCAGCGCCATGGCAGCGGCGGACGCGAGGGGCACCGTCAGGTTGTCGTCGAAGGGGAGCGGGGCCAGCTCTGCGACCGCGGCGACGAACGCGCCCGGCGCGAGCCACCAGGCGAGCGGCACGTCCGGGTGGAGCGTGGCGAGCAGCCCCGCCCCAAGCGCCGCGACCGCGAACGCGGCCGTCCCCGCGAGCGACTTCCCGAACCGCCGCGTGCGGTGGTCGCGCACACCGATGAGCGCGGCGAACGGGTCGCCCACCGACAGGAAGAGCATCGCCAGCACGGCGACCTCCTTCTCGAAGACGAAGACGACGAAGGTGGCCGCGAGCCACATGAACGTCGCGCCGGTCACCTGGCGGCTCTCGGCTGCCTTGAAGAACGGCAGCGTCCGCACCATCCAGTCGTTGACGCCGCCCACGAGCCCGCGCAGCACTTCCAGCAGCACCGCCGCGAGGCTTCCCGCGATGAGCAGCCACTCCGCCAGGTCGAGAGGCAGGAACAGGATGCCGAGCGGGAGCGTGGAGCCCGCGAGCAGGTGGAAGACGCGGCGCGGCCAGAGCGAGGCCGCGACCGGCGGCTCGTACAGGAACTCGGCTACCGGCTCGGGAAGCTTCATCCGCGCTGCTACCGGGACCCCGCCTTCGACAGCGCGCGCAGCTTCGGCACGAGGGCGGCCATCGTCTCGACGACGTAGTCGACCTCCTCCGCCGTGTTCTCCGGCCCCAGCGTGAACCGCACGCAGCTGCGCGACAGCTCGTTCGAGCGTCCGAGCGCCAGCAGCACGTGCGACGGCTCCAGCGAGCCAGCCGTGCAGGCGCTGCCGCTCGACGCCGCGACGCCCGCGAGGTCCAGCCCCATGAGGAGCGGCTCGGCCTCGACGCCGTGGAACGAGAGGTTGACGTTGCCCGGCAGCCGCGCGTCCACGTCGCCGTTGACCTCGACGCGCTCCACGCGCTCCAGGATGCCGCTCAGCAGGCGGTCGCGGAGCGCGGCGCAGGCGGCGGCATTCACGGAACGTTCTCGTTCCGCGCGCTCCAGCGCGACGCTCATGCCGACGATGCCGGCCGTGTTCTCGGTGCCCGCGCGGCGTTCGCGCTCCTGTGCGCCGCCCACCTGCGTGGGCGCGAACGGCGTGCCGCGGCGGACGTACAGCAGCCCGACGCCCTTCGGCCCGCCGAACTTGTGGGCTGAGAGCGAGAGCAGGTCGACGCCGAGGTCGTCGACGTTCACCGGCGCCGCGCCAGCGGCTTGGACGGCGTCCGTGTGCACGGCGACAGGGCGCCGCTCGGATGCGGCGCGTTCCTTGACCTGTCGCGCTATCTCCGCGACCGGCTGCAGCGTGCCGATCTCGTTGTTCGCCAGCATGACGCTGACGACCGCCGTCTCCGGCCTGACTGCGGCCGCGATATCCTCCGGGCGCACGATGCCGTCGCGGCCCGGCGAGACGTACGTCGCTTCCCAGCCAAGGCTCTCCAGCAGTCCGACGGCGTGTAAGACGGCGTGGTGCTCGATGGACGTGGTCACGACGTGGCGCCCGCGCTCCTTCAGCGCGAGCGCCGGGCCCATGATGCCGGCGTTGTCGGACTCTGTGCCGCCGCTCGTGAAGACGATCTCGCCGGAGCGCGCGCCAAGCACCCTTGCGCAACGCTCCCGCGCCTCGTCGAGCGCCTGCCGCGCCTGCTGCGCGAGGGCGTAGATGCTGGACGGGTTGCCGTAGCGCTCCGTGAAGAAGGGGCGCATCGCCTCGGCCACCTCCGGCAGCACCGGCGTGGTCGCGGCGTGGTCCATGTAGACCGTCCGCTCAGGCGTCATCTCGTGCGTGTCTCCCAACGAACTGCCTCACAGCATACGCTCCTGCGGTGCGTTCCTGCCCTCGGGTGCAGGGGCATCCCTTGTGGGTGCCCTGTTCGGCCTCCCAGGGCGTGGCAGGGGGCGGTTTCAAACCGCCCCCTACGTCTCACGGGGCGCCCTACGCACCCACCGTCGCGTACCCGAACAGCTTGTACACCAGCTTCGCGGCGGTGTACGCGCACGCTTCGGGCCCCTCGTCCGGCGCGAGCTCGACCACGTCGAACCCGACGATGCGGCGGCGGTCGGCGACGGCGCGCAGGATGCGCAGCGCCTCCCACCACCCCATGCCGCCCGGCTCCGGCGTGCCGACCGACGCCATGAACGACGGGTCGAACGCGTCGAGGTCGAACGAGACGTAGACGTCCTCGCCGAGCGTATCGACGATGGCGTCGACGTCGGCGATCGGCTCCGCGCCGCGCGGGAAGAGCGCGATCCCCCGCTCCTGCGCGAACGCAGCCTCCTCGCCGGTCATGCTGCGCACGCCGACGAGCGTCAGGCTCGACGCGTGGTCGAGCATGCGCCGCGCGGCGCAGGCGTGGCTGTGCGCCCAGCCCTGGTAGTCGTCGCGCAGGTCGGCCTGCGCGTCGAAGAAGAGGACGCTCAGGCCGGGCTGCCGCTCCGCGTGCGCGGCGACGGCCCCCGACGTGATCGAGTGCTCGCCCCCGAGCATCCCCACGAGCTTGCCCTGGCCCGCGTAGTGCGCGACCGCGTCCCGGACGCGGCCCGCCATCGCCTCCGGCCCCGACACGGGATCGAGCGCCGGAGCAGTGTGGATGCCGACGCCGCACGGCTCGCAGCCGAGCTCGACGTCGTAGTCCTCCATCTCGGCGGACGCCCGGACGATGGCCTCCGGCCCGCGCCGCGTCCCCTTCCGGTAGCTGGTCGTCTCCTCGTACGGGACGGGCAGCACGACGCAGCGCGAAGCGGCGAGCGTATGCTCGTTCGGGTCGAGGATGAGGAACGTATCGGGGAGGGCGGGCCGCTCGGCGTCGGTCATGGCGGCGCTCCTGTGGGGGCTAGACGCGCTGGCGGACGGTCTCCCGCTCTTCTTCCACCACGGCCTTCGCGGTCGCCGGGTCGAGGTGCTCAAGCCCGCGGTCCAGCACCCAGTGGCGGACCTCCGCCATCTCGAAGAACTCGCCGACCTGCGCCATGGCGTCGTCGGCGTCGAACTCCTTGCACGAGAAGACGTCGATGTTGACGTACGCCCGGTCGGGGAACGTGTGCACGCTGATGTGGCTCTCCGCGATGATGACGAACCCGGAGACGCCCCAGTCCTCCGGCGTCGGGCCGCGGTAGGTGTAGACGGCGGGCGGCGTGATCTTGGTCATGCTGATGCGGTCCGGGAACTCGTCCAGGAACCGCCGCACGCGCTCCGCATCCGAGAGCTCCGCGGCGTCGCAGCCGTGTCCGTCGATCACCAGGTGCATTGGGGGCTTCTCTCCGCTAGCACAATAACAGCGCCCCGCATCGGGACGCCGCGAAAAAGGATAGCACGGCGCCTGCGCCCCTCACAACCGGGGCGTGTCCTGGTGTAGGGGCATCCCTTGTGGGTGCCCTTGCCCCCGCCCGTGGGTGCCCTTGGTCTCGCCGTTCCTGCGAAGGCAGGGACCTCGCAGCCGGAGGGCTTGTCATGTTGAGCGAAGCCGGAGGCGGAGTCGAAACATCTCTCGGGCAGACGTTCGTGGATGGCGGGGTTGCCAGGTCCGGCGAAGAGAATTCCCTCGTGAAAAACCGCTCATCTGCGCTCATTCCGCGCTGATCCACCTCTGGCTTCGACCGCTGCTCAATCTCGCCGGAGCGCTCGAAACCGCTCATTCCCGCTACATTTCGGTGCAAAACCGCCGATAATCGCGCACGCCATTCCGCTCCTGGGGCCTCGTCCTGCCGGGGGGGCCGACTCCGGCGCTGCCGTCACCATCCAGCGTATGCGGTCGTGGAGCGACCGCGAAAGGGGCTCGTGTCACTGGAGTGGCGCCATGCTGGGCGGAGGCGAAGTATCTCTCGGAGTCTGCATCTGTACATCTGCTATAGTCCGGCCCAGTCGCACTCGGCGCTCTCTCGCGGTGGCGCGAACGACAGCGGGGCACCGTGTGGGTATTTCTCCACCTGTGGTCCGCCTTGGTCGTCGCAGAGCGCACCGGAACACCGTTGAGCGGGAAGTCGGTGGAGCCTTCGGAGCGAATAAGCCGACCCCGCACGCCCGTGGCGGGAGTTGTTACACGCAAATGAGACACCCCGGAGGACCTGCCCGGGGGCTGTTACTGCACAAGGGAGCATATGCCATGCCGGAACGAGCCGCCGGGAATCTGAGGTTGCTGTGGTACGGCGCGGCGATGCTGCTCCTGCTTGTCACCGCGTGCCAGTCGAGTCCTACGCCAACCGCTGTTCCCTCCCTTACCTCTACCCCAACTACTCCAGCGCCGACTGCCACGCCAACCGCTGCTCCCTCTCTTACTCCTATCCCAACTACTCCAGCGCCGATTGCCACGCCAACCACAACTCCTGCGCCCACTTCCACATCCACGCTTGGCCCAACAGCAACGCCGATACAATTCCAGGCCTTCCCTGCCGGCATTGAGCCGGATACGCCCGTGAGTGAAGTGATCGCGATGCTGACTGATGATGAGGTGGCGTGTATCAAGGAGGACGCGGGAGATGAGGAGCTTTACCGGGCCTTCCTCGACCAGCCCAGCTTGGTCTTCCTGACTCTTCCCCCGTTCCTCGCCTCCTGTATCGGGCTCAACCGGGCAATCGACCTTACCATTGCCGTCGTCCTCAAAGCGGCAGGTCCTCCGGCAGACATAGAGCCGTGTATACGTGAGCACATCGCCGCGGTTTTTGCATCGACACCTGAGTCTTTTGGCAATGAGGGAGACTTTGTGTGTTTGCCTGACGGCTTGTTCCATGCTGACGTTGACCCCGCACCAGACGTGCATGTTTCTGAGTGGGTGGACACGCTTGGCGATGACGAAGTGTCATGCATATACGAAAGTGCGGGGGGTGCGGAGATCGGGGGTCGCGACGACCTCATGGAAGAGTTGCGCCGATTCCCGCCGTTGGACCTGCTTGGCATAGTGCTCTTTGCCCCGGACTGCGTCGACAGTCAAGAGGTGGCTGAAATCGTCACAACCGCCCTGGTCAGCAACGTTGACCTGGCAGTCGAGATCGAGAGTTGCCTGCGGGAGGAGATTGGAGAGGGCTACGAAGATCCGCCGGGTTCGCTAGTCCTGTTCCTGGGTGCTCCCGGCTACTACAGTTGCCTGACGCGTGAGCAGGTAGCCGGGCTTTCGACATCTAATCTGATCGTAGGGATAGGCGGCGTAAGCGAAGAGCAGCAGGCGTGCATCCATGAGAAGACCCGCGATTCGCTGGAAGTCGCCGATGGCCTGCGGTCAGGAAACCCCCAGGACACGTTCGCCATCACGAGCGCCTTTTTCGCCGCCTCGATATATGTCTGCCTCTCTGACGAGAAGGTTGTGGACTTCCTTACCAGTCAACTGCCCGACGATGAGTCCATCTCTATGGACAACGTTGCCCTCATCGAAACCATCCATTGCACGCGAGACCTGCTCGGCGGGAGGTTCGTGGAACTGTACAAGGAGGAGATCGGGCCAAAGATGTTCGGCCAGCAGGGCAACCTGACGGAAGAGGAGCGGCAGGCCGTCAATGGTCTCTGGGAGAGCCTCGCGGCCTGCGAGGCGTAACCAGGAAAGGCCCTGACCCGCGCGCGGAGTGCAGGACTACAACGAGGTCATCAGTCCTGGACCCGGCAACAGGACCCTTCGCAGGGAAAGACAGCTTGCCGTTGAAGGGGCGGGGCCTGTCGAACCACCAACTCCCTACCGGTCCCCCAGCCCCTCCAGCCTCCCCTCGACGTCTTCCGCCTCCAGCGTCAGCCGCTCCCACTCCTCCCAGAACGCCGCGGCCTCCTCCTTCAGCACGCGGTACTCCTCGCCCGCCGCGGCCAGGTGAGCGGGGCCGTCGAACCGGTCGGGCTGGGAGAACATCGCCTCCAGCTCCGTGATGCGGGCCTCGCGGTCGGACAGCGAGACGTTCAGCTCCTCCAGCCGCATCCGCAGCCTGCGCGCCTCGCTTCTGAGCGACCGGCGCTCGACCTCGTCGGGGTCGAGCGGACGCCCGCGCCTCCGGGCGCGGCCGGGTTCCGGCGCCTCGCCGGCGGCCCCGTTCACCGCCGGAGCGGCAACCCCGTTGGCGGCCTCGGTCTGCTTCCGGTACAGGTAGTCGTCGTAGCCGCCGAGGTAGACCGTGGGCCGTCCGTCCTCGATCTCGACGATCTTGTTGGCCACCTGCCGGATGAGCGTCCGGTCGTGCGTGATGAGGCAGAGCGTGCCCTTGTAGTCCCCGAGGGCGTCCGCGAGTATCTCCCTCGACGCGATGTCGAGGTGGTTCGTCGGTTCGTCCATGAGGAGCAGGTTGCTGGGCTGCAGGAGCAGCTTGGCCAGCGCCACCCGCGCCTTCTCGCCGCCCGACAGCACGGATATCGGTTTGCGGACGTCGTCGCCGCTGAACAGGAACCCGCCCAGCGTGTTGCGCAGCGTCTGCTCCGGCACGTCCGGCGCGGCGTGACGGAGCTCGTCGAGGAGCGAGTTCGCCGGGTCGAGCAGTTCGAGCACGTGCTGCGCGTAGTAGGCCGACACCACGTTGTGGCCCGTCTTCCGCTCCCCCTCGTCGATCGGCAGGACGCCCGCGAGTATCTTCAGCATCGTGGTCTTGCCCGCGCCGTTCGGCCCGACCAGCGCGACGCGGTCGCCGCGCGACAGCGACAGGTTGACGCTCCGGTAGACCTCCTTGTCGCCGTACGACTTGCTGACGTTGACGAGCGAGATGACCTCGGCGCCGCTGCGGGGCGGCTCCGGGAACGCGTACCGCACCTTCTTCGTCGTGCGCGGCAGCTCGATGGTCTGCATCTTCTCGAGCTGCTTCAGGCGGCTCTGCACCTGCGTCGCCTTCGTCGCCTTGGACCGGAACCGCTCCACGAAGCGCATCTGCTTCTGCATCCGGCGCTCCTGCCGGGCCGCAGCCGCCCGCTTGACCTCCAGCGACTGCTCGCGCGCGACGACGTACTCGTCGTAGTCGCCCCTCATCAGGACGACCTCGTCCTCCTCGATGGCGAGCACCTTCGTCGCGACCTGGTTCAGGAAGGCGCGGTCGTGCGACGTGATGAGCACCCCGCCGTGGAACCCGGCCAGGTATTTCTCGAACCACAGGTTCGCTTCGAGGTCGAGGTGGTTCGTCGGCTCGTCCAGGAACAGGAGGGCGGGCCTCCGGAACAGCAGTCGCGCGAGGCCCGCGCGCATCGCCCAGCCGCCGCTGAACTCGCTCATCGGCCGCCCGAATTCCTCCTGCTTGAACCCGAGGCCGGACAGGATGGTCTTCGCCTCGTGCTCCCGGTCGTCGCCGCCCGCGGCGTCCAGCGCCATGTCGAGCTCGCCGAGGCGCTCCAGCAGACCGGCCTGCCGCGCCGGGTCCGGCTCCGACGCCAGCGCCTCGCGCGTCGCGGCGATGTCGTCCGTGAGCGCGATCACCTCCGCGCCGGCGTCCAGCACCTCCTGGAGGAGCGGCTTGCCGTCGAACGAAGAGGGCTCCTGCTTGAGATAGCCGATGGAGACGTCGCGCCGCGTGGACACGTTCCCTGAGTCCGGCGGCGTATCGCCCGCCAGGATGTCCATGAGCGTCGTCTTCCCGGAGCCGTTCGCCCCGATCAGCGCGATGCGGTCCCCGGCGTCGACGTTGAGCGTGAGCCCGCTGAACAGGGTCCTGGTCGAGTAGGCCTTGCTGATGTTGAAGGCAGATAGCATCTAGTCCCGTACAGGTGGGGATTGTAGCAGTGAGGGGAGGAGACGCTCTGCTGTCACCG
Source organism: Dehalococcoidia bacterium (assembly GCA_034422795.1). Taxonomy (GTDB): domain Bacteria; phylum Chloroflexota; class Dehalococcoidia; order Lucifugimonadales; family Australimonadaceae; genus Bin16. Next base: position 18,294 of record DAOUJK010000018.1, read on the forward strand.
ACTAGCGTATGCGGCCATAGGGCGACCGCCAAGGCGAGGTAGAAGGTCATCCAGACACAATCCTATCTGTGCCGAAGCATCACGGCATAGGGAGGAAGGAGTCGAGCCTGAAACCCGATTGATACTGATTTCACGCCAACGTCGCTACCCTCTTGTACCGGAGCTGCTTCGACAAGACATCCCTTGTCTACTCGTCCCCTCATATACTGAGCGGCGTTACGTCCCCGGCTGGGACCTATTCCAACCTCAAACCTTCCCAGGTCAAGATCCAGTTGACCTGGTCTAATCTCATCGAGCACTACAGCGTAGCGCGACCCAGTAACGAGGATCCCCGAAGGCATAGGCTCCCACTTGATCCCATCAACGGAGAACTCGTTAGCCGGAAGAACATCTGGATCTGCATGGGATTCGATAGGCTGCATGAGGATCTCAATGGACCCGGCTTCCTGCACCCATAGCTTGGCAAATGGTTGTACGTGCTTGATGGGGTGCAGCGTCGTGCCGCCGTAGCCCCAGAATATCCTACCAGCCTCATCCAATTCGCGTCTTTTTCTCTCTAGAATCTCATCGAATGTTTCTCCCGCGTGATTGCCCACGCGCATGAACACAAACGCCTGCGGTGAACCGTTCTCCATCGATCCCTCCTAGCTCAATTCTTCGAGACGGTAGTCGGAAGACGGCAGTTTACCTGCCGCCGTGAGGTCAATGACATATCGGACCCTCAAGGGCGAGAACCTACCATAGAAATTCTCTAGGTGCTCCTTGGGCAGGGCCTCACTGGTGGACTTCACGCTTCCATCCCCATGACGCACCGCGATTAGGCTGCAAGACGTGAGGTTGGGGTCATCGTCAAGGTGATAACGGTGAAACCGGGGTATCTGTTCGGCTATCACAAACCCGTTCGACAACAAGTACTTCTGGGTTTGCATAATCACCTCTCTTGTCCAAGCTAAGCCGGGGTCGTCGGCCAGGACTACGCACGCTGTTCCACCCTCAGTTAGTGCCTCATCACCTCTCCTTATGAAGGCCTCTACACTACGCCCACCGTTGCTCGCCCCGAAGGGTGGGTTCGTACAGAAAGCATCAAACTTACCGATATGTCTTTGAGGAAGCGGATCAGCAACGTTGTACAGCTCGGCGGTTATCGACTCTCGGAGTTGATAATTCTTGGCAAACGTCTCAATTGAATTCACAATCCGTTGGTCGAAATCGAGGATGTGTACATGATTTGGCCCGCGCTTGAAGACTCCCTTGGACTTTAAGTGGACTAGTGTAAGCCCGATGGCGTCACCATCCCCAATGAACACTACGGACTTGTCGTCCATCCACCTGCTCAGGAGTTCAGCTTGAAGCAGCATATCGGAGATTTTCATATAGATCTGGTCGAAGTCACGCAGCGGCGGCGGTCGGTTTACGACGACGTCAGATACGGCATTGAAGGCTTGATGTAAGTCAAGGTTAGTCATCTTTGCTCTGGACCTCCGGTAACGGGAATAGGTACCTCACTACCAAGAATGCCATCCCTGAGACTTCACCTATTGTACCACCTATGAATGTAGTAGTGACCCAGCGGTCAACTTGTATTGCGCCGAAACCCAAGAGAAATACGAAGAGGGTCACTGCAATAACTTGCACTGATAGTAGTGCTAGCAAAGTTATCCCGTACACGGTCCGCAGCCTCCTTTGACCACGCGCTTCCTCTGCTCTAGCTTGTATTCGGGAGAGCCTGTCGTAGGAATCGATGTCTTCTGGCGTTACGGGTGGCCCTATCGCAGAGATGTGCCGACCGACTATGCTCCTGAGGCCAGCTCTCATCTCGAAACCCACAGGCTTAACGTGTCAAGCCTGTATCCCATGGCCTCTTCAGAGACATTGAAGAGTTGGGCCATTCGCTTCATGTCCTGGTACTTGGACCATTCTGCACGAACGAGTTCAGCTGGCATCAATAATGCCGCAGCAAACCAGTTGGCTTGTATTTCTCGCATCCGGTCTTCCGACAACACTCCGTCGGCAGGTTCCTTCTCTCGGAACATGTCGGCGCGGCTGTCAACAATCTCGCCGTCTCCTAGCAAGTGGAGGAAGTGATGGCCTAACTCATGTGCAATGGAAAAGCGTTTCCTATAGGGTGGATCAGATTGTTCCACGAAAATCCGCGTTGTCTGATTGCTCTTGGCAATCAGCGCTGCTAATGAGTCATCAGAGAATTTAGCGTTGTTGACAGTAACGCCGAGCCGGTTAGCAAGAAGGACCGGATCAACGGGCACGGAGTACAGGCCGTGCTGTGTCAGGACTTCCTTTGCCTTCTCTTCAATTTCAGGCCGACTGGAACGTTTCATGCTCGCTCCGGGCCGTGCTTCACGGCTCAACTGCTAGTCGCTAGTTTCAAGTACCTGCATGTGGCCTGCCCTCGCATAGTTATACCACGCGTGTGAGGCCTTGTAGGCCATGCAGCAAGGTTAAGGCGGGACAGGCGGGTTCCCGCAAGCCCACGTGTGACACCCGCCCCTATCGCGGTCGCGCCCCGTCCGCGTACGCTGGTTGCCGTGGCGGGACTGCGCGGGACACCCCACCGGTGCAGGCGGCTGCAGGGCGAGTGAGCAGGAATGAGCCGAAATGAGCAGGAATTGCACTGGAATGAGCTGCGGATGAGCGGTTATGAGCTGTCCAACAGCTCATATAGGGGGCCGGTTTCAGAGGTAGATCGAGGCCGGTGAGCTGAAATGAGCTGCATTTCCCCCCGGAACGTTCGCTCCGGTGTGGCACGGCAGCCTCCACGGCTCGTCTGGCTCCCTCGCCTGCTTGGCGGGAGAGGGCAGGGGTGAGGGTGGCCGGTGCTATACTCGCCGGACTGCCACTCAGGGCTGGAGAGACATGAACACCGAGATCATCGCCGTCGGCACCGAGCTCCTCATGGGCGAGACCCAGGACACCAACTCGTCTTGGCTCGGCCAGCGCCTGCCGGAGTTCGGCCTCGAGCTCAAGTTCGTCACCATCGTCGGCGACGACCTCACGCGCCTCACCGAGACGCTCGACCGCGCGTGGCGCAGGTCGGACGTCGTCATCGCCATGGGCGGCCTCGGCCCCACGCTCGACGACATGACGCGCGACGGCATCGCCAACATGCTCGGCGAGCAGATCACGACGGACCCGGAGCTCAGGGTATGGCTGGAGGAGAGCTTCGCGCGCCGCAACGTCAACCCCATGCCGCAGCAGAACCTCCGCCAGGCCGGCATCATCCCGTCCGCCGTCGCCATCCGCAACGCCATGGGCACCGCGCCCAGCTGGTGGATAGAGAAGGGCGACAAGATCCTCATCACGCTCCCCGGCCCCCCGCGCGAGCTCACCAACATGTGGACCACCGAGATCGCCCCGCGCCTCAAGGAGCGCCTCCCCGGCCAGAAGATCATGGCCCGCACGTTCAAGACGATCGGCCTGAGCGAGGCCGCGGTCGACGAGATGGTGCGCGACGTCTACGACATCCAGGGCATGGACTTCGGGGTGTACGCGAAGCAGGACGGCATCTACCTGCGCGGTATCGCGAAGGCGGATACGGAGTCCGAGGCGCTGACGACCCTCCTGCGCGCCGAGACGATGGTGCGCGAGGCGCTGGGCGACTACATCTGGGGCACCGACGAGGAGTACCCGCCGGAGCGCGTCGGCGACCTGCTGCGCGGGAAGGGCTACACGCTCGCGGTGCTGGAGTCGTGCACCGGCGGGATGATCGGCGCGGCGCTCACGGAGATACCGGGCTCGTCCGAGTACTTCGTCGGCGGGGCGATCACGTACTCGGACGAGATGAAGGCGCAGGCCGGCGTGCCGCAAGAGACGCTCGACGCCCACGGCGCGGTCAGCGAGGAGACCGCCCGCGCGATGGCGGACGCCGCGCGCCGCACCTACGGCGCGGACTGCGGTATCAGCGTCACGGGCGTAGCGGGTCCGGGCGACCAGGACGGCGTGAAGGCGGGCACCGTCTTCATCGGCGTCGCGACGCCGGGGAGCGCGAGCGTCGTGCGCCACGAGTTCCCCTCGCGCCGCCCCCTCGTCCGCAACCGCGCCGTCACCGCCGCCCTCCTCCAGCTCATCCGCGCCCTCCAATCGGAGTAGGGAGGCGAGTCTCGGAGCATGCCTGCCCCCTCGCCCCCTGGGAGAGGGAACGCATTGAAATGCGGGGGGGGGGGGGGGGGGGGAGCGGGGTTTGGGGG
>DAOUJK010000019.1:0-20265 GCA_034422795.1 Dehalococcoidia bacterium
CACTCGCCGACGTAGCGGAAGACGCTCTCGCGGCAGCGGCGGTTGAACTCCTCGATGCCGAACTCCTCGATCTCCTGCTTGCTGGAGATGCCGAGCTCCTTCTCGATCTCCAACTCCACGGGCAGCCCGTGGGTGTCCCATCCGCCGCGGCGCAGGGGACGGAAGCCGCGCATGGTCTTGTAGCGCAGGATGACGTCCTTGAACGAACGGGAGAGGACGTGGTGGATGCCGGGGCTTCCGTTCGCGGTGGGCGGCCCCTCGTAGAAGACGAACAGGGGCGCGTCCGCGCGAGCTCGGTCGACCTGGTGGAAGAGGTCGCTGTCGCGCCATGATTCCAGGACCGACGTCTCCAGCTGGGGGAAGTCCACCTTGCTGGAGACGGGTCCGTACCGTTTACCGTTGCCTGCCATGCTGCTCCTTCCGGATAAGAAAACGCCCGTCCGCGCACCGGCGGACGGACGTTGCCGTGGTACCACCACCATTCCCTATGCGCCTCCGGCGCATGGGCACTCATCACCTCGCGCCTCGCACTGATGCGGGCGGAAGGCTGCCGCTGTAACGGGCGGACGGCCCGTCCGCGCCTACTGGCCCCGGTTACGGAGCGTTCGGGCGAAGGCTCGGGAGGGATGTTCGGCAGGTCGCGCGCACCGGCTCGCACCGTACCCGGCTCGCTCTGCGCGCGGTGGCCTGCGTACTCGTCTCCGTCGCAGCCTGTCGTCCGATGGTAGCGGGAGAGGCGCGCAAGCGTCAAACAGGGTTGGAGCCCGCGTCGTCTCGTTGACGCTCCGCTGAGCACGCCCGTAGAATCGCAGAAGCGCCGCCACCGCTTCTGTCGGGAGCGGCTGCAAGGGGAGGGGTCCAGCCTTGGATATCAGTAATGCGCTCACGCGCTACCTGTCGGAACGTGCACACAAACTCGACTCTTACGCACATCAGGAGCTCCACCGCTTCGCGGCGCACATCGGGCGGGACAAGCCGGTCGAGCAGATGAGGGCCCCACACGTTGCAGGCTACGCGGAGGCGGAGGTCTCAAAGGGAGGAGACATCCGCAATCGCCTGGACCCGGTGAAGGGTTTCCTGAAGTATCTCAAGGACAAGAGTTTCCACACGGAGAACCTCTCCGCCCACATCAAGATCCCGAGGCCGAGCATGAAGGGCGCCACGTCCATTACGTCCACGCGCCCGGCGTTCCAGACGATGGAGATGACGCAGAGCGGGCTGGAAGCCCGCAAGAAGGAGCTGGCGGACCTGAAGGGCCAGCGTCCGGAGATCGTGCAGGCGATCCGGACCGCCGCCGCGGACAAGGACTTCCGAGAGAACGCCCCGCTCGACGCCGCCCGCGAAGAGCAGGGCAAGATCGAGGCGCGCATCCGCGACCTCGAGGAGGAGATCCGCCGCGCAGAGGTCGTCGACAGCTCGGGCGGGTCCGGGGTCGGGGTCGGGGCAGCCGTTACCCTGCGGGACCTCGAGTCCGGCAAGGACGTCACCTATACGATCGTCGACACCATGGAAGCCGACCCCGTCTCCTTCAAGATCTCGGTCTCGTCGCCCGTGGGGGCGGCCATCGCGGGGAAGGCCGAGGGCGCCGAGGTGAGGGTCCAGACCCCCAAGGGCGCCCGGCGCTATCTCATCGGCAAGGTCAAATTCCAGGTCGGGCGCTGAGCCGTTCCGTACGCAAGCGGATACGCTCGCTCCTCTGGGGAGCGGCATACCGCCGTGTCGTACGGCCTCTCCTCTTCATGCTCCCTCCCGAAACCGCGATAAACGCGGGTACGCGCGCTCTGCGCGTACGCCCCGCATGGCGTGCGCTCGGGCCGTCGTCCGAGGAGGTGCGTCTTCCCGCCTCGGTCGGCGGCATCCCGCTCCGCAACCCGGTGGGGCTCGCAGCGGGGCTCGACAAGCACTGCGCGTCGCTGGACAGCCTCGCCGCGCTCGGCTTCGGGTACGTGGTCGGCGGGACCGTCACGGCGCAGCCGCGTTCAGGCAACCCCAAGCCGCGGGTACTCCGGCTCACGGAGCAGGAGACCGTCATCAACGCGCTGGGCTTCCCCGGCGACGGGTTGGACGCGGCGCTCGCCCGCCTGGAGCGGCTGCGCCGCATGCCCGCGCGCGTCCTGGTAAGCATCGCCGCGCTCGACGAAGCGGAGACGGCGGAGTGCGCCGAGCGTCTGCAGCCGGTCGTGGACGGCGTCGAGGTGAACATCAGCTCGCCGAATACGGCAGGGCTGCGCCGTTTCCACGAGCCGGAGGCGCTGCGCAAACTGCTGGGCGTGATCGACGCCGTGCGGCTGAAGCCGCTGTTCGTGAAGATACCCCCATGGACGAACGACGAGGAGCGCGAGCAGATACTCGCGCTCGTGCGGGTCTGCCGCGAGTCCGGCGTGGACGCGGTGACGGCGGCGAACACGATACCCGTGGAGGACGACCGGCTCGCCACCGGAAGGGGCGGGCTGAGCGGTCGTGCGATACTGGAGAACATGCTGGCGATGCTGCCCGACATACGCGCCGAACTGGGAAGCGGGGTAGGACTGAACGCCTGCGGCGGCATCGCCTCCGCGGACGACGCCCGCGCGGCCCTGGAGGCCGGCGCTGACACGGTGCAGCTCTACACCGCGCTCGTATTCCGGGGGCCGGGGCTCGTCGAGGAGATATGCAGCGGTCTACTCGCGCAGCTGCCGGAGGACCGGCAATGACGCATGGGGAGCGTGTCCGAGCAGCAGAAGAGGTCCTCGCGGCGACGGGCCCGCTGCGCAACCTCTCCGACGAGGTGCGCTCCTACCCGCTGCGCCTGCTGCGCCTCGTGGCGGAACAGTACGCGGCCCGCAACGCGCCCGTGTCAGACCACCTGCTGCGGCTGCCGCCGTACCTGGGCGAGACCGCGCTGCGGGGCCTGCTCGAGGGCGGGTTCATCGAGCGGCTGTCGCCGGAACGCGCGGTCTACGCGTACGCGCCGACGCCGGAGGGGCTGGCGCTGCTGGCGTCGCTCGAAGGAGATACGCCGAAGGCGCGCAAGCCCCGCAAACGGGGGTGAGGGTTGGTACGACAAGGCACCGACGAGGGGGTCCCCTCTCCGCGCCCCACCGCGTGACCTGACGGTCACCCTGGATTCCCGCCTTCGCGGGAATGACGAGGTTTGCTAGCGCTCGCGGCCGCGCGCCCAGTTGAGTTCGACGAAGCCCTGACCGACGACCGCGCCGGACGGGTCGAGCACGTCGACGCCCGCTTCCCAGTAGGTGACGCCGATCGTCTCGCTGCGGTACTCGGACTCTTCTTCGAGCGGACGCAGGACCAGCGAGAGCCCCTCGTCGGGCGCTTCGACGTTCCAGTGCGTGCGATAGGCGGTGTCCGTGACGGGACTGCGCCAGACCGGCTCGCCGGGAGTGAACGAGACCTCGTCCGCGAGCAGCGTCCGCGCGGGCCGACCCGGCCTCCGGAGCGTGGCGTAGCGCTCGATCAGGGCGCCCTCGCGCTCGTAGAGGCTGGAGATCATGAGGTCGGTCCCGTCGTCCAGTTGGACGCTGGCCCAGTCCCATTCGACGGCGACGGGCTGGAAGTCGCCCCACTGCTTGTCGAGCCACGCGAGGCCCGTAACGCCGGTCGTCGAGCCGTCGGGGAGCATGAGCGTGCCGCTGAGTGCGAGGCGGGGGCGCGTGTAGTAGTACGTGACCCCGGCGTAATCGAAATCCACGAGGCCGCCCTGGTGCAAGAGCGGCTCGGTCGTGGTCCGGAGCGAGAGGTCGTACGCGTAACCGCCCGCCTCCGCCCGCAGGGTGTAGGTCTCCCCGCCGGCACCGGCCATGAGCGAGCCTTGCACCGCGAGTTCGAAGTCGCCGGATGCCGTTTCGGCGGGAGCGGCGACCTCGAAGAGCTCTTCGTGGGCGTAGCCTGCCGCTCCGCCGCTGAGCCCGATGTGACGGACGTGAGCGGCAACGCCGCTGGAGGGCTCGCGTATGCGGAAGACGACGTCGTGCAGGGCGTAGCGGTCCTGCTCCTCCGACGTGAGGTGCGCGTTGAAGTACCACCACTCGACCAGGTAGGCGTGGGGAGACTCGTCGGCGGGCAGGGTGAGGAGCGGCAACTCGCTCAGGGGAACGGGCGTGGGTAGCGGGAACGGCGTAGCAGTTGCAGTGGGGGTGGGCGTTGGTACCGGGGTAGCGGTGGGAGTCGGCGTTGGCGTCGGCGACGCGCATGCCGCGATCAGGCCAGTGGCGAGTCCGAAGGAAGTGATAACGCGTGCTGCCCGGTTCATCGGCTACCCAGTCAAATCAGATTATCCGAACCGCTGACGCTTTGGGGAGTGGTTGGCCTAGAATAGCCTGCACTATGGGACTCGCTCTTCCCACTACCCCGCGCGGCAGGGTCCTGCTTGCCGGGGCCGCCGTCGTCATCCTCGGGCTGCTCTACCTGCTCGTCTCGCTGTATATCGTCAACACTGCGCTCGTCGCGGAGCGGAACGAGATCGAGGAGCGCCCGGAGGACTTCGGGCTCCGCTACGAGGAGGTCGAGTTCTCGCCGCGGGACTGGCCGGACATCACGCTGCGAGGCTGGTGGATACCGGCCCAGGACGCGAAGGGCGTCGTCATACGCATCCACGGGATCGACAGCACCAGGGATTCCTCGTTGGGCCTTTCCAAGGCGCTGGTGGAAGGAGGGTACTCGGTGCTCACGTTCGACCTGCGCGGTCACGGGGAGTCCGACCCGGCGCAGATGGGCGCGGGCATCCACGAGCAGGACGACCTGCGAGGCGCCATCGACTACGCGCTGCGGGAGCGAGGCGCCGAACCGGGGCGCGTGCTCCTGTACGGCGATTCGTTCGGCGGGGCGATCGCGCTGATGACGGCGGTGGACGAGCCTGCGGTTGTTGGCTTGTTCTCCGACTCGTCGTTCACCAGCGTGTCGGACCTGCTGATCCAGGAGGTCGCGGACCGCACGAGGGCGGCGCGCTGGAGCGCCACCGCGCTGCAGCCGGGCATCCTGTTCATCTCGCGCACGGTAAAGGGGCTGGACATCAACCAAGTGCGCCCCGTCGACTCCGCCGCCCTCTACGAATACCCGCTGGGACTCGCGCACTGCCGCGCGGACGAGCGCGTCCCGCTCTCCCACCTGGCAGATATACGCGCGCAGGTGCAGCAGTTTCCGCACATGGTCATCTACGAGAGCTGCGAGCACAGCCAGGGCTGGGAGGACTACACCGACCATTACGAGGCGTTCCTGCTCGAATACTTCGACCAGCGCCTCGGGCTGTGAGGGGCGCTGCGAGTTCCCAGCCCTTCCGCAAACGCCATCCCAGAGGTTACGCGAGGATCTTCGATAAGGGGGAGAGCTGGGCGAAAGGCAGCGGCTATGCGCCGACAGGGACCGCGCCGTCCAGCGGAGGCGCCTCTGAGGTGAAGAGTTGCTCCAGGTCAGGACCTTCAATCATCTCGTGGAGCATCAGGTAACGTGCGATCTGCACGAGCTTGGGGTAGTTCTCCAGCAGCAGCCGCTTGGCACTGTGGTAGGCGTCCACGATGATGGACTGCACTTCTTCGTCGATCTCCTGCGCCACCTTCTCCGAGTAGTCCCGCATCTCGGAGATCTCGCGCCCGAGGAAGACCATCTCCTCACGTTTGCCGAACGTGCGCGGCAGCAGGCTCTCGCTCATGCCGTAGCGCGTCACCATAGCGCGCGCTATCTGGGTCACCTGCTCGAGGTCGTTGCTCGCGCCAGTCGTGACCTCGTTGAACGTGATCTCTTCCGCGACGCGTCCGCCCAGCGCCATCGTGATGCGGTCTACCAACTGGGGCCGCGAGTAGAACATCCTGTCCTCTTCGGGGAGGGACTTGGTGTAACCCGCAGCCATGCCTCGCGAGACGATGGAGATCTTCTGCACGGGATCGGCGTGCTGCAGGAGGTGACCCACGAGCGCGTGTCCGCCCTCATGGTAGGCGACGATCTCCTTCTCTTTCTGGGATATGACGCGCGTGCGCCGCTCCGGCCCCATCGTGACGCGGTCGATGGACTCGAGCATGTCCGACATGCTGACAGTCTTCTCGTTGCCTCGCGCCGCGAGGATGGCGGCCTCGTTCACGAGGTTAGCCAAGTCGGCGCCACTGAACCCGGGCGTCTGGCGGGCGAGGCGCTCCAAGTCGACGTCGTCGCGGAGCGGCTTGCCCTTGCAGTGCACCTGCAGTATGGCGACGCGTCCGTTGATGTCCGGCAGGTCCAACACGACGCGCCGGTCAAAGCGGCCGGGGCGCAGGAGCGCCGGGTCCAGGATGTCGGGCCGGTTCGTGGCAGCGATGACGATGACGTTCGTGCTCGTCTCGAAGCCATCCATCTCGACGAGTATCTGGTTGAGCGTTTGCTCGCGCTCGTCGTGGCCTCCGCCCAGCCCCGCACCCCGGTGCCGCCCCACGGCGTCGATCTCGTCCACGAAGACGATGGACGGCGCGTTGCGCTTAGCCTGGTCGAACAGATCGCGCACGCGGGACGCCCCTACGCCCACGAACATCTCCACGAACTCGGAGCCGCTGATGGAGAAGAACGGCACACCCGCCTCTCCGGCAACCGCCTTGCTGAGCAGTGTCTTGCCGATGCCGGGCGGGCCGACCATGAGCACGCCCTTTGGGATGTGCGCCCCGAGCGCGAGGAAGCGCTCCGGGTACTTGAGGAACTCAACGACCTCCTGGAGTTCCGTCTTGGACTCCTCCACCCCTGCGACGTCCGAGAACATCACGGTCGGGCGGTTGCCGGTGTTCATGCGCGCACGGCTCTTGCCGAACCCGAGCGCCTGGTTATTGCTCCCCTGCGCCTGGCGCATCATGAAGAGCAGGATCGCACCGAAGAAGATGAGCGGGAGGAACTGCAGCAGTATCCCGAACAGGTTTCCGAGTCCACCGCTGCGTTGCACCTTGATACTGATCCCGGTGGGGTCGATCTCCGCTGCCAGCAGGGTATCTACGATGCTCGTGCCGGGCTCTTTGTCGGCGCTGAGCAACTGGTTCTGGCGCGTGAGCGCCATGAGGCGGTCACCGTCGACCGTAATCTCCGTGATCTGGCCGTTCTTCGCCAGGGCCAGGATGCCGGTTATGTCGGTCTCCTGGCCCTCTGACCTGGGCGAGAACAGCATGAAGAACACGGCGATGACCGCGACGAAGATGATCAAGTAGATGAACGTGTTGCCGATCCAGCGGTTGCCCATCGAATCCGTCGACTCCAAGCGCGCCGTCTGCGCCTCAATCTAGCTTACCGCACTACGAGTAAACCGGCAAAGCTCGCGCGCCCTCCATGCTTCCGCGGGCCGCCTGAACGATGCGAGGAAGCAGGCAGGAGGAGATCTTATTCCTGCGGCTCCAATTCCAGGGGTCTGAAGTAGAGCCCCCACTTCTCCATCAGGCGGGAGACCTCGGGCGACTCCATCTTCATCAAGTCGGTGAAGAACCCGGCGATGGCGTGCGCGTGCAACTGCTCCGGCGTCGCCACCCAACTGGCCTCAGCCGGCACCGCGTACAGCAGCCCCGCCTGGTTCTGAGAGCGCACCTCGATCCGCGTGCCGCCCTTGTCCATCTTGACCGTGATCCCGTTCGGCATAACCTGCCTCCTGAAGCCTCGACCACCAGTATACCCAGCCGCCAAGGCTGTCGGTGCACCCCGGTATAATCCTGCAACGCAGTGACCCTGCCCGGAGAGGGACGACGATGGAGATACCCGCCGAGATACGCGATGCGATGGTGCAGCATGCACTGGAGGAAGACCCCAACGAATGCTGCGGGATACTGGCCGGAGCAGGGGGGATCGTGCTCCATCACTACCCCATCACGAACACGGAACAGAGTCCGTACCGCTACAGCATGGACGGGCGTGAACTCAACCAGGTGCTCCGCGAGCTGGACGACAACGGCTGGGAGATGCAGGTGATCTACCACTCCCACACGCACAGTCCCGCATACCCATCCGATACCGACGTGCGGCTCGCTGCGAACTGGCCGGACCCGTACTACCTGCTCGTCTCGCTCATGGACAAGCAGTCGCCGGACGTGCGGCTCTTCACCATCGTGGACGGGACGGTGACGGAAGAGCCTGTCGTCATCACGTAGGGCTCACCCGCCCCGCTCGCGCAGTTGCGCGACGCGCTCCACGAACCCTGACGTGTGCGGCTCGCGCTCCAGCACGTAGCGCACTGACGCGCCCAGCACAACCTCCAGTTCATTCCGGACTGCCGGGCCGAGCGCTACCTGCGCCGCCTCCTCCACACTGCGCTCTGTGAAGTGCCGCAGGACCTTGAGCGCGTCCACGGAGAGGGGGAGCAGCGCGGGAGAAGGCGCCGGGCAAACGTCGCAGACGACGCCGCCAATCGCGGCGGCGTAGCGGTGGCGCCGGGGTTCGATCTCGCGGCGGCACATGACGCACGCGTGCAGCTCCGGCATGAAGCCTGCGTCGCGCAGCAGGCCGAGTTCCGCGTGACGCGCCACGGTTGCGGGGTTGCGCCCGGCTTCGAGCGCGTGGAGCGCGTCGAGCAGCAGCCGGTACGCGTCGGGGTGCGGGGCAGCCTCGGGCAGCAGGAGGTCGGCGAGTTCCATGAGGTAGAGCGCCTCGGCCAGCCGTGACAGGTCCGCCTTCACAGCGGCGAACGACTCCGCCGACTCCGCGCCCGTGACGACGTCGAACGTGTGCCCGATGGCGATGGCGAGATGGGCGCGGTTCAGCACGTCCAGATGGCCGCCGAGCTTGCTCGTGAGCCGCCGCGCGCCACGCACCGTGAGCTTGAGCTTGCCGAGCGACGGCGTGAGCACAGTCGCCAGGCGGTCGGCGTCACGCATCCGGTAGGCGCGCAGCACCAGCCCATCGGTCTTGTATGCGCGGGGGCGTGCTCCCGGAGCGGGGCGTTGGAGGCCGTCCTGGTATGCCTGCGCTGTCACGCGGGTAGTGTACGCCGTGCATGACGTTCGCCGGAGGGGCGTTCGCAGGCTATTCGCCGCCGTGGACCGGAACGACGATGCCGTTCACGAACCCCGCGGCGTCCGAGCAGAGGAAGAGCGCGACGCTGCCGATGTCGTCGCCGACCCCCACCCTGCCGACGGCGATGCGCTGCGCGGCGGTCGCCATCTCGGGGCGCACGATGCCCGCGGGGCGGGGCGTGTCGATGGTGCCGGGCGCGATGCAGTTCACGCGGACCTCCGGCTTCCACTGGTGCGCCATGTGGAACGTGAGGCTGTGGACGGCGGCCTTTGCCGTGCCGTAGGCGGCGATGTCGGGCGCGCTCGGGTGACGGTCCAAGCCGGACGTCGAGCCGATGTTGACGATGGCGCCCCTGCCGAGCGCCTTCATGTGCGGCACGACCGCCTTCGAGACGAGGAAGGCCGTCTTGACGTTGCCGACGTAGGCGCCGAGGAAGTCATCGCCGCTCATCTCCAGCAGGGGGGCGCGGCTGTACTGGGGCATGTCCGGGTTGCGGCTGTAGGAACCGCCCGCGACGTTCACCAGCGCGTCGATGCGGCCGAACCTGTCCATGGTCTGCGTGACCATGGCGTCGATCTCGTCCGGCTCGGCGACGTTCACGGCGACACCCAGCGCGTTCACGCCGAGCGACTCCGCCTCCTCTACGGCGGGCGGGATGGTGTCTGCCGGCACCGAGGCCACGACGACGTTCGCGCCGGCCTGCGCGAATGCGCGCACGCACCCGCGCCCGATGCCGCCACTGCCGCCCGTGATGATGACGGTGCGCCCATCCATGGAGAAACGCGACAGGTCCATGAGTCCTCCCAGTGTGCTCGAATCCCGAGTTACGTGCCGCCGTGCAGGTCCAGGTAGGAGCCGTTGAAGAAGGCCCCCGCGTCCGACGCGATGAAGACCGCCGCTCCGGCGATGTCCTCCGGCGTACCGAACCGGCCTATCTGGATCTCGGCGAGGCTGCGCGCGCGCCGGTCCGGATGCTCCGTCCGCGCGCGGCGGGGGGTGATGAAATGACCGGCGTTGATGCAGTTGACCCGCACGGTGGGGGCCCACTCCTTCGCCATGCTGCGCGTGAGGTGCATCACCGCTGCCTTGGTCATGTTGTACACGCTCATACCGGGTTCCGGCAGGCGGTAGTCCCGCGCTCCGATGGACGCCATATTGATGATGACACCGCTCCCTCGCTCCAGCATGTGCGGGACGACGGCCTGGCTGCAGAGGAACGCGCTGGTGACGTTGATGTTGAACGCTTCGTTGAAGTCGTGCTTGGTCAGTTCCAGCAGCGGCCCGCGCTTGAACGTCGGCCCCTGCGAGCCGCCGACCACGTTCATGAGGATGTCCACCCGGGCAAAGCGTTCGAGGGCGTGTTCCACGAGCGCACGCACGGCGTCCGGGTCGGTTACGTCAGTGGGGACGCCGAGCGCCGTGTGGCCCTTGGCCTCGATCTCCGCGACGACGTTTGCGATCTTCTCCGGCCCCCGGGCGGCGACGACGACGTTGGCGCCCGCGTCCGCGAAGCCGTGCGCAATCATCCGCCCGATGCCGTCGCTCCCGCCCGATACGATCGCCGTGCGGCCCGCAAGCGAGAATGCACCGAGGCTGAACCCCGGGATGGCGGTCTCTTCGGGAAGTACCCCGGTCATGTCTAGAACCACCCCTGTTCCCGGATGACGCCGCGCAGGTAGGCGATCTGGCCGACGTGCTGGATGTTGTCGTTGAGGATGGCCCCGAGCCGCGAGCCGACAGACTGCGGAGGTCTGTCCGGCGACGCAGGCGGGAGGAGACGGTCCAGGTCATCCGGCGAGAGGCCGCGGACCACAGCCGCAGTCTTCTCAGCGACGGCATCGAAGTAGGCCAGGAGCGTGTCGACGTCCTTCGGGTCGAACGTGTGCACGTTCTCCGGCGTGAAGCGGGGAGGGCGGGACTCCATGCCGAACCGCTCGTGCCAGCCATCGCTCTCCCAGAGTGATGGCCCGCCGGTCGCCCCGGCGGTGATGTAGTCGCGCACCCACGTCATGTGCCACACCATCCAGCCGATGGGGTTGCTGCCCTCGCCCCCGGGCTGGGCGCGGAGTTCGTCTTCGGTCAGGCCCTCCAGGGCCCGGCGCAGGATGCCGTCCGCCCGCTCCAGTGCGTTGAGATAGAGGTCAACTGCGTTCATCCGTTCCCTTCCTGTCCGGCGCGGCCTATCGCCGCTGCCATCCGAAGCCGTCGAAGTAGCCGCGCAAGTACATGACCTGCCCGGCGTGCTGCGTGTTGTCCGAGACGATGCTGACGAGGCGCACGCCCAGGGTGGGGAGCGGGCTGTACTGCGGCTCGTTCAGCTCACGGTCGAGATCTTCCGATGTGACACCCGCAAGATAGCGCTTGGTCCGCTCGTACACCGCGTCGTTGTAGCCGAGCAGCACGTCCGCCGAGTCCACCTGCACGGCGGCGACCTGCTCCAGCGTGTGACCGCCTCCGGTGATGGAGTCGTCCGCCGGCATCCCGAACCGGGCGTGCCATCCCTCGCTCGTCCAGAGTTGCGGTTCGCCCGCGAGGCTGGCGAAGTGGTCGTCCTGGATGCGCGTGAGGTGCCACGCGAGCCAGGTCATCGAGTTCGAATGGCTGCCGGGCATGCGGTTCAGCGTTTCGGCGGACACGCCTTCCAGCGCCCGGTGCAGCAGCTGGTTGACTCGGCCGAGGCCGTCAGCGATCAACTCTGGGCCTTCCATGGAAGTCTCCTCCGGGGCGTGGTTGCGTCCGGCGCGCCGCCGGGCTCTGCAGCATCATACCCGCGCCAGGGAGGCCGGTCGAGATGCCCACCGCCGCCAGTCACCGGGTGCAGGGCGGCGCCACGGACTGTTACCATCCGCTGGTTCCGGGGAGGCGGAACGGCATGGCCACACGACCCCAGAAGCGGCGCGTCGACGTCCGGGTATTCCCGCCGTTCAAGGAGGCGGCGCCCGCAGCATCGGTGCGCCGCGCGGCAACCGCGGCGTTAACCCTCGCCGACCCGGACGGACGCTCAGGCGCCAGCGTCGTCGTCGCCGACGATGAGACGCTCCACGACCTGAACCTGCGCTTCCGCGGGTTCGACGAGGCGACCGACGTGCTCTCGTTCGGCGAGTACGGCGCGCCTGCGGAGGACACCGCGCTCCCAGCCGGAGAACCATTCCCCGAGGACGGCTTTCCGGCGGTCCCCGACGAGGAGTCGAGCCTGGGTGAGGTGGTACTGTCTTACCCGATGGCGGAACGGCAAGCGCGCGAGCACAATGTGCCGGTGGAGCAGGAGGCCGCATTGCTCGTCGTTCACGGTATCCTGCACCTGCTAGGACACGATCACGCTGAGCCGGAGGAGGAAGCGGCGATGCGCGCGATAGAGCAGCAGGCACTGGACGCGCTGTTCCCCGCCGCCGGAGTGGAGGCGTCCTGATGGCAGGCGAGGTGCTCTACAGGAAGTGGCGGCCTCCGCGCTTCTCGGACATCGTCGGGCAGGGCCCCATCACGCAGACGCTCACCCAGGCTGTTGCGCATGACCGCACCGCGCACGCCTACCTGTTCTGCGGCCCGCGCGGAACGGGCAAGACGAGCACCGCGCGCGTGCTGGCGAAGTCGCTCAACTGCACGATGCGGCCCCCGTCCGTCGGCGACCCGTGCGGCGCGTGCGACAACTGCCGCGCCATAGACAACGGCAGTTTCATAGACCTCATCGAGGTCGACGCCGCCAGCAACCGCGGCATCGACGAGATACGCGACCTCCGGGAGAAGGTGCGCTTCGCCCCCACGGTAGGCAGGAACAAGGTCTACATCATCGACGAGGCCCACGCGCTCACCAACGACGCCTTCAACGCATTCCTCAAGACGCTGGAGGAGCCCCCTCCTCATAGCGTGTTCGTCCTGGCCACCACGGAGCCCGAGCGCCTGCCTCCCACCATCGTCTCACGGTGCCAGCGGTTCGACTTCCACAGGATCGCCATGCAGGACATGACGGACCGCCTGGCAGGCATCGCACAGGAGGAGGGGGCGGAGGTCTCGCCGGAGGTGTTGCGGCTCATCGGGCGCGCGTCCGGCGGGAGCCTGCGCGACGGGACGAACCTGCTGGACCAGCTCATCACCTCGTTCGGATCGCGCGTGTCCGTTGAGCAGGCCCGGGAGTTGCTCGGCATCAGCGGCGAGGAGAGCGCCCTTGCGCTCGTCAAACATCTGCTCACCGGCAACACGGCGCAGGCGCTGGAGGTCATCAACGGCGTCGCGGACGAGGGGGTGGACCTCCGTCCGCTCCACCGCATGACGGTCGAACTTCTTCGTGCCGCCTTGCTCATCAAGAGCGGCGCGGCGTCTTCCCTCGACCTCTCGAAGGACACGCAGTCGCAGCTCACGTTCGTCGCGGAGAGCGTGCCGCTGGACCAGATCATGCGCGGGCTCCGGCTCTTCGGTCATGTCTCCTTTCGTTTCGACCAGCCGTCGCCGCTTCCGCTGGAACTTGCCGCGGTCGAACTCGGCCTGCCGCCGGAGACCGCGACACCTGCCCCCGCCACCCCGGCGCCAGTGCCGGCGGCTGCCGCGCCTCGGGCTGCTCAGCCGTCGCCGGCCCCGCCTCCTCCTCGTCCGGCGCTCGGCACGGCGCAGCCTGCCTACCGGCGGCCACCACCGGTCCCTGCAACCACGCCCGCGCCGCCATTGGACCCGTCTGCTCCCATCGGGCAGCGACTCGCCGCACAGTGGCCGACCATCCTCAGGTCGCTCGGTGGCGTGCCGAAGCGCAAGTTCGACATCGCCGCCCTGCTGCGCAGCTCCGGAACCCGCGAGGTACGCGGCTCCGAGCTCATCGTCAGTTTCCCGCACCAGTCCAACAGCGAACGTCTGATGGGCGAGCTCGAGGACCCACGCTCCCGCATGGAGGTGGAGCG
The DNA here is from genome assembly GCA_034422795.1 of Dehalococcoidia bacterium. GTDB lineage: Bacteria > Chloroflexota > Dehalococcoidia > Lucifugimonadales > Australimonadaceae > Bin16. Next base: position 13,827 of record DAOUJK010000019.1, read on the forward strand.
TGTGCTGCAGGAGGCGCTTGGCCAGCCGCTCACCATCGTCGTGGGCCTTGGCGAGCAGCGCGCCAACGGTGACCGATCGGGAGAGGCAGGAGGCGGACACCTCATCCGCGCCGCCGTCAACTACGGCGGGCAGGTCGTCACGGAAGCGGGGCAGTCCGCGCCTGCCCCCGTACGCGCTCCGGACCCGCACATCGGTGAAGCGCCTGCTGCATCCGCCCCGGCCTCATATACCGGCGATACGCCTCCCGACCCTGACCCAGCTGCCGACGCCAGCCCGAACGGCGCGGCGTACGTCGCCGGACCCGAGCACGCGGTGGCGCGCAACCCGTCCGATGACCCCGACGACCCACCCGAGGAATGAGAACGATGAACAGGAACATGCTCAAACAGGCCCAGCAGCTTCAGGCCCGCCTGCTCAAGGCACAGGAGGAGCTGGAGACCGAGACCGTCGCAGCTTCCGCCGGTGGAGGCGCCGTCAGGGTAGTCGCCACCGGGAAGCAGACGGTCCAGTCCATCGTCATCGACCCTGCCGCCGTGGACCCGGAAGACGTGGAACTGCTGCAGGACATGGTGCTTGCCGCCGTGAACGAGGCGCTGGCGAAGTCCCAGGCGCTCGCGGCGGAGCGGCTCGGTGCGCTGACCGGCGGCATGAAGATACCGGGGATGTAGCGCATGACCTCGTCGCCCCAGGGCGGCTACGGCGGCGGCCCGGCGCTCGCACCTCCCGTCGCCCGGCTCATCGAACAACTCCACAAGCTGCCCGGCATCGGCCCCAAGAGCGCCCAACGGCTGGCCTACTACCTCATCCGCATGCCGGAGCGTGAGGCGCGCCAGCTTGCCGACGCCATCAGCACCGTCAAGGACTCCTTGGGATTCTGCTCCCGGTGCCAGAACATCACCGAGCCGGACGTGTGCGCCATCTGCTCCGATCCGTCTCGCGACCAGACGCGCCTCTGCGTGGTGCAGGAGCCGCTGGATGTGCTTGCCCTCGAGCGCACCGGCGTCTTCCGCGGCCTCTACCACGTCCTGCACGGCCTCATAGACCCCATGGGGAACATAGGCCCGGACGACCTGCGCATACGCGAACTGCTCCGCCGTATCGGCGAGGAGCCGGTGAGCGAGGTCATCATCGCCACGAACCCCACCGTGGAGGGCGAAGCCACCGCCATGTACATCCACCAGTTGCTGACGCCGCTCGGACCGCGCGTCACGCGTCTGGCCCGCGGCCTGCCGGTCGGCGGGGACCTCGAGTACGCGGACGACCTCACGCTCACTCGGGCCTTCGAGGGCCGCCAGGACTTTTAAGCGCTGCCGCTCACCTCTGAGGGATGCGGGATAGGACCACTGGATGCTGCCGCTCACCTCTGAGGGACGCGGGAAAGGACCACTGAGTGCTGCCGCTCACCTGTGAGGGATGCGGGAAAGGACCACTGGATGCTGCCGCTCACCTGTGAGGGTGCGGATATGACCGCAAGGGGGATAGTCTGAACAAGCGGTATGCCTGCGCGTGCGTCGCCTCATCTCTCCTTGAGGGAAGGGGCTTAAAAGCCATGTACCAATGAGATTCACTCAGGAAGGTAGTATCATTTACTGCATTTATTGATACAAAGTATTGACTATGTAGGTGCGAGAGTGATTACCTTGCTGGGCCATGACGATGATTACCGGTAAGCCGGCGACGGCGGCTGCCCAGACCGAGTCTAACATCCTCGCGGCGCTGGAGGAACACGGCAACCGCATGACGCTGCCACGACGCGAACTGGCCGCGCTGCTCGCACGACGGACCGACTCGTTCAGCGCCGAGGAGATCGTTACGGAGTTGCCGTCGCTGGGCCGTGCGACCGTCTACCGCACGCTCCGCCTGCTCGTGGAGGTCGGCATCCTCTGCAAGACGGCGATGCCGGACGGTTCGCCGCGCTATTCTCTGGACGACGCGCACCATCACCACCATCTCGTCTGTGTCTCCTGTGGACGCATAGACGAGTTCCGGCACCCTGCTGTCGAGCGCATGCTCCGCGCCATGAAGAACCACGTGGAAACTGAACTCGTGGGCCACCGGCTGGAACTGTACCACCGCTGCTCGACCTGTCGCGAGATCGGGCATGGCGCCGATATGCACATGCACGGGAGCCACATGCACGTGCACTGAAACTGGCGGAGAACCCCGGAGGTTTACAAAATGAGACGTAATCTCACTAGATTACACATGCTGCTCGTCGCCGCGGCCATGGCCCTGGCGATCGTGGCTTGTTCAGAGGATCCTGCCCCCACGGCGACGTCTGTCCCAGCCGCCCCAACGGCCGCTCCCCCCGAGGCGCCCTTCGAGCCGCTGCTCGTGGTCGCGAGCATCTACCCCATGCAGTACTTCGCCGAGCGCATCGGCGGCGACCGCGTGGACGTTGTAGCGCTCGTCCCTCCCGGCGCCGAGGGGCACACGTTCGAACTAACGGCGCGCGATCTGATCACGATCGGCGAGGCCGACGTCATAGCGATGAACGGCCTTGAACTGGAGCCCTGGCTGGAGCGCGCGCTCGAGTCCCTGGGCAACGACGTCACTGGCATCGTGGTCGAGGCTGCAGATGCCGAGGCTGCGCTGGAATTCGAGGACCATGAGGCCGAGGGGGCCGGAGGCCACGCCGAGGACGAGGGCGAACACCACGACGAGGACGAACCTGGAGAGGGTGAAGATCACGACGAGGGAGACGAGGCTGAGCAGGAAGAGGACGACCACGGGGACGAAGCCGATGAGGACGAGGGCGAAGACCATGGCGGCGTCGACGAAGACGCGGACAAAGGCCACGAAGGCGAGGACGCTGACCCTGCGGAAGAAGAGGGCGATGACCACGCCGAGGATGAGGCCGAGCATGGTCACGGCCACGGCGAACTGGACCCCCACTTCTGGCTGGACCCGTTGCGCGCCATCACCCAGGCGGAGCGCATCGCCGAGGCGCTGATCGAGGCAGACCCCGCGGGCGCCGACACCTACCGGGCCAACCTCGCCGCGCTGAGCGGCGACCTCCGGGCGCTGCATGCCGAGTTCGAGGCGGGCCTCAGCTCGTGTGTCCACGAGGAGTTCGTCACGTCGCACGCGGCTTACGGCTACCTCGCACTGGCCTATGGCCTCGAGCAGGTGAGCGTTTCCGGCCTCTCACCCGGCTTCGATCCATCACCACAGCGTCTCGCCGGCATCGCCGATCGCATCAACGATCTCGGCCTGGAGGCCGTGCTGGTGGAGCCCGTGCTTTCCGGCTCCAACGAACAGGTGCTCGCCGACGAGACCGGGGCAAGCATCTACATGATCCACCCGATGGACGGCATAACCCTGGACGAACTGGCCGAACACGGCGACTACTTCGGCCTGATGCGCGACAACCTGAACAGTCTGCGCGCTGCGATGGACTGTTCATAGAACGGACAACACCCTGCAGGCGGGGACGCGCTACCCTCCCGGCGCGCCCCGCCTTGCCCTGACGGGGGAGGGGCCGGAGGAGAGAACGGACATGGACGATACGCCGGCAGTGCAATTGGAAGACGTCTCCTACACCTATGCGGGCGCACCCGCGGTGCACGGCGTAACGCTGCGCATCGAGCGCGGCGACTTCACGGCCATCGTCGGTCCCAACGGCAGCGGCAAGAGCACGCTCGTGAAGGTCATCCTCGGGCTGATCAAGCCGGACAGCGGAAAGGTGCGTGTCTTCGGCACCGAGATCGAGCAGTTCAAGGACTGGCACCGCGTCGGCTACGTCCCGCAGGTGGCGGCGGGCATCCACGCGATGTTCCCCATCACGGTGAGCGAGGTGGTTGCGCACGGGCGGTACACCGGCTTCTCGCCGTTCGCGTTCTGGCGCCGGGCGGACGGCGCGGACGTGGACGACGTGCTGAAGACGGTCGACATGGCGGACTACAAACGTCGCCGCATCGGCGAACTCTCCACCGGCCAGCAGCAGCGCGCCCTCATCGCCCGCGCCCTCATCCGCAAGCCGGACCTACTCGTGATGGACGAGCCCATCGCCGGAGTGGACGTCCAGGGAGGAGAGGAGCTCTACACGCTGCTCCGCCAGCTCCGCGAGAGCGGCGTCACCATCCTCATCATCTCCCACGACGTCGGCGCGGTCATGCGCGAGGCCTGCACCGTGGCGTGCATCAACTGCACGCTCCTCTGCCACTGCCCGCCCCATGAATTGACCGAGGACGACCTGGTGCGGCTCTACGGCTTCCCGGTCGAGGTGCTGCACCACGGCACGCACCACGACCACCACGCGCACGGCGAAGAGGCCATCCGCCACGACGAGTTCGACCAGACCACACCCCACGTGCACCGCTGATCCCATGCCGGTCATCCTGCAATACGATTTCATGGTGCGCGCCCTCATCGGAGGCGTCCTGATCGGCGGCCTCGCCCCTGTACTCGGTACGTTCCTCGTGCTGCGCCGCTTCTCGCTGCTCTCCGACACGCTCGCGCACGTCGCGCTGTTCGGCGTTGCCGTCGGGTTCGCGGCGAACGTCTACCCGACGCTCACCACGTTCATCGCCGTCACCTTCGCCGCGGTTGCCATGGAGATGCTGCGCTCGCGGGGCAAGCTTCCCGGCGACGCCGTCCTCGCGGTAGCGCTCTACTCCTCACTCGCCGCGGCAGTGGTCGTCATCAGCGCGGCGCATGGCTTCAACGTGGACCTGCTCGGGTTCCTCTTCGGCTCGATCCTCACTATCACCGAGCTGGACCTCTGGCTCCTTGCAGGACTGGCAGTCTTCGTCATCGTCGGCGTGACCGCATTCTTCACTGAGCTGGCCCAGACCTCGTTCGACGACGCGCTTGCCCGCGTCTCCGGCATCAAGGTGGACTGGGTCAACCTCGGCCTCGCGGTGCTCGCCGCAGCCACCATCACGCTCGCCATGCGGATCATGGGCGTCCTGCTCGTCGGTGCGCTCATCGTCATCCCCGTCCTCGTCGGGCAGGGGGTCACGAACAGCCTGCGCACGGCGTTCATCGTCGCGTCGGTCGTGGGTATGCTCAGCGCCGTTACCGGCCTCACGCTCGCCTTCTACCAGGACATCCCGGGCGGCGGGGCCATCGTTCTCACCTCCGTGGCCCTGCTCGTCGCGTCCCTGGTCTGGCGCAGGGTCCGCCGGCGCTCCTCGTAGCCCGCCCCTGGTCCCCTCTCCACGAGGAGAGAGAGGGTGAGGGGCTCCTGTGGTGTAGGGTACGGGGACGTCTCGATCTGATCCAACGGAGGGATCCCGCATGGGCACAGGAACCATTGGCCTTGCCGTCATGGGCGGCGACAGCAACGCGGTGCTCGCGCGCATCGAGGAGAGTGAGGAGCGCGGCATCGACGCCGCATGGCTCACTGTCGGCGGCGCCAGCCTGGACGGCATCACGCTCATGGCTGCCGCCGGAGCGCGCACCCAGCGCATCCTGCTCGGTACCTGCATCGTGCCGACATGGGGACGGCATCCCGTCGCCGCGGCGCAGCAGGTCCAGGTGGCTGCACAGATCTCCGGCAACCGCTTCCGGTTCGGCATCGGCCCCAGCCACGTGCGCGCGATGACCACCGTCTTCGGCGCGGACTACCGCACTCCGCTCACGGCCCTCCGCGAGTACCTCACCATCACGCGAACACTCCTGCACACCGGCGCTGTGGAGTTCGAGGGCAGGATGTACCGCGCGAACGTCAGCCTTCCCGCGCCCGTGCCGGGCGTGCCTGTGATGGCCTCCGCGCTGCGACCGAAGTCGTACGAGCTGTGCGGCGAAGTTGCGGACGGCGCCATCAGTTGGGTGTCCCCAGGCGTCTATCTGCGCGACATCGCCCTTCCCGCGCTGCAGCGCGGCGCCGAGCGCGCGGGACGACCGTGCCCTCCGCTCATCGCCCACGCCCCCATCTGCGTCCACGACGACGCCGACGAGGTCCGTGCCGCTGCCCGCGAGCAGCTCGCCAACTATCCGCGCCTTCCCTTCTATCAAGCCATGTTCGCGGAGGCGGGGTTCCCGGAAGCGGCAGCAGCCGAGGGCTGGAGCGATGGGATGATCGAGGCCGTCGTCCTCTCCGGCAACGAGGAGCGCGTCTCCGAGCGTGTCGCCGAGCTGTTTGAGTTCGGCGCGAGCGAGATCATCGTCTCCGTCGTCGCGGCAGGGTCGGATGCCGCCGCATCCCGCGAGCGCACGCTCGCCCTGCTGTCCGGCTTGGCGTCGTCTGCGTGAGTGCACTGCATGGTTGGAGAGTCGGGGTTTCAGAGTGATGAGGTTCTGGAACAACGAGGTGCTGGGGGAGATAAACGCGGTGCGGGAGGCGATATGGTTGGAGGTTGGGGAAGGTTCACCCCCATCCTAGGTGTACTTCTCAGGGACGTTGTTTACAGGTTGACGGGTGAGGAGCACCTCTGCTGCTGTTGTGGTGAAGATCGCAACACAAGCAGAGGAGGCTCCTCATGGCACATCCTA
>DAOUJK010000020.1:0-42335 GCA_034422795.1 Dehalococcoidia bacterium
GTCCTCGCCGTCCTGCCCGAGGGGCCGGACTCCCAGGTGCCGGGCAAGGTGACGCAGCGGACCTACCCCACCCGCACGTTGCGCGGGATGGTGTTCGTGTGGATGGGGGAGGATGAGCCCGCCCCCATAGAGGAGGACGTGCCGCCTGAGTTCTTCACGGACGGGGGACAGATGCTCTACGCGTGGGAGGTCTGGCCCGTGAACTGGCGCGTGGCGGTGGAGAACGCCGGCGACGCGCACGTGCCCTACGTCCACCGCGACGCTGCGCTCGTCCTCATGAACCCCATGGCCATGGTGGGGAACCGCAACCCGCGCACCAACATCATCAACGGGCGTACCGCCACCTTCGGCGTGCGGCGCGCGCCGCCGCCGCCTCCATCGGCAAACGGAAGCAATGGCCACGCAGGCGGCAGTTCGGCATATACGAGGCCATCGGAGTCCCAGTACTACTTCCCGGAACTCGGAGAGCGTTGGCCCAAACACAGCCGCCGCAAGCTGTGGACATGGTTGACGGGATGGTCAGGCAAGCGGCGCTATCGCAAACCGCCGGTGGACACAACCGAAGAGTGGGGCGGAATGTTGCACCACCTGCCGGCCATGGTCCGCCTGGACTACCACACGCACTCGTACACGCGGGTGAACATCCCCATCGACGCGGACAACACGCGCCAGATCTACTGGCATTTCAGCCCGGGTTCAGGTTGGTTCACCAAGCTCCGTGAGAAGGTGCACTTCCACACGTGGCACCGGTGGGCGATGTATTCGGACTTCTCGGTGCAGGACTTCCGGGCAGCCGGCCCCCAGCGATACGACACGCCGGAGCACCTGTCCGCCACTGATGCTCACCTCATCATGTGGCGGCGCCTGCTCCTGAACGCAAGGGGCATGGAGCCCCCCGGAGCAGACGAGCAACAGGCAACGCCAGCAGAGCAGTTCTCACAGGACCGGCAAGCCGACCTGGGATTGACGCCCGAGCGGTGGTAGCTGGGTCGAGGAGGGCGTCCACCTCCGACCAGACGTGCGCACACAGCCGGCGTATTGGGTTATGGTGTACCGAGGCTCGTCCGCCAGGGACGAGCCTCCAGATACAGATACCTTAGGAGGGGAGCACCGTGGGAGATATTCTCGGGTTGAGCGTGTGTCATTTTCCGTACGTCCGCATGAAGCCCTTCGTGATGCCCAACGTGCTCAGGGGTCTGCTGATGCGGGGTTGGCTGGACAGGCCAGACCTCCGCGACCTGAGCAACTGGCCGGAGGAGATGCTTGCCGACTGGGGAGCCGACCAGGGCGAGACGGCTGGCAAGCTGGCCCAGGCGAGGCAGGTGGAGCAGTTCAAGAAAGTCCGCAGCGCGCTGGACGAGTTCAACCCGGACGCCATGGTGGTGCTGTACCGGGACTTCGGCGAGACGTTCCGCCCGCCCGACCGTCCCAAGTACTGGGTCCACACCCACGACGGCTTCGACACGAAGTTCTACCAGATCCACGGGAGCAGGGATAACCTGTTCGAAGAGGACCCGGACCGCATCGACCATGTAACCATCCACACGGACCTCGCCAACCTTCTGGGGCAGGGTCTGGAGACCCGGGGGCTTGCTCCGGTCTACTCGAAGGAACCGAGCAACAATCCGTTGCAGATAGGTCACAACTGCGTGGCAGGCATCTTCCACACGGACTGGGAAGCCCAGGAGTTCAAGATGCCCATCGTTCCTATCGGGTTCGACCCCTTCGGGTACGAGCGGCCCCGCGTGCCAGAAGGACTCGGGCCGTGGGACAAGACGAAGGAACCGCCGCTGACCCCTCAAGAAGGTTTTGCACTGGGGCGGGCGATCGCCGAGATATCCAAGGAGAGTTCGTACCGGGTCGCACTGGTCGCGGCAACGAACTGGTCGAACTCCCAGAACACCAGCTCTGCGCGCGGCTCGCTCATGCCCTACCGCGAGAACGACCTGAAGCGGTTCGAGCAGTGGAAGGCGAGCAACTTCGCAGACTGGGGCGAGAGTTGGACGCACGAGGAGATGGAGGAGAATGCTGAGTGGGAGTGCCTGCTCAGCATCGTCCTCGCAGGGGCTATGACCGAGGTCGGGGGCACCGTGCAGTACGCTGACATTCACACGAACACCGTGCTGAACAGCGACTGGGTGACGACCATCTTCGACCCGCGTTAGCACCCCACGCTGGCAACGACATCCTGAGAGAGGGAGACTGAACGATGGGACGCTTGGACGGCAAAGTCGCGCTGATCTTCGGCGCAGGACCCAACAACGGCGGGACTATCGCGCACTTCATGGCCCGTGAAGGCGCAAAGATCGTGGTCAACGACATCATCCCCGAAGCCGCCACCGATACGGCTGACTATCTGAAGAAGAAGGGCTACGACGCGATAGCGCTGCCGGGCGACGCCTCGGTTGAGGCCGAGGTCAAGTCCATCGTCGCGCAGGCCGTGGACCACTTCGGCTACGTCGACACGATGGTCAACCTCGCGGGAAGACAGTTCCGCTGGCCCGTGACCGACATCAATCCGCACGACTGGGAGCGGGAGATCAAGACCTACCTGACCGCGGGGATGTATACGACCAAGCACGTGGCCCGCGCCATGATCGACAAGGAGCGCAAGGGCTGCATGCTGCACATCATCTCGTCCGCGGGACACTACGGCGAGGCGGGCAATTCCGGCTACTCAGCCGCGAAGGCCGGGCTCTTGTACTTCTCACGGGCCGCGGCGATGGACCTTGCTCACCTGGGCATCCGGGTGAACACCATCACGCCGTACTTCATGGAGCACAACCTCTTCCGGTTCGGAGCGTCGGGATCGTCAGGCCCCGTCTTCCGCACGCGCTACATGGCCACGCCGGACGATTTCCTCCGCTCCATCCCCATGGGCCGGTTCCCGCGGGCGGCCGACCTTGCGTATGCCGCGATCTTCCTGGCATCTGACGAGGCGGAGTTCCTTACCGGCGTGGACATCCCCTGCGATGGGGGGACGCGCTTCAAGTACCCGGCATGGCAACCCGGACTGTTCACGGGCGTGAACATCGGCGACTACCTCAAGGAGAACAAGCCGCAGATGTACGGCGAAGAGGTGGAACCCGACGAGTACCCGCGCATGCGGTTCGGCTAGGACGGCCCCGGTCGGCGAAGGACGAAGGTGGAGCGCCCAACGGGGCGCTCCACTGCTTCTACGAGAAGGTGACCGAGACGGTGCCGATCGTGGAGAAGCGGGCGACGACAGTGTCTCCGGGCGCGACCGGCGTCATCCCGCACAGCGCGCCGGGTATGACGAACTCGCCGGCGGCGAGTGAGTCGCCGTACTCGCTGAGCTTGTTCGCGCACCAGGCGACCGCGTTCGCAGGATTGTCCAGGACAGCCTCGCCCCTGGCCCTGGCGATCTCCTCGCCGTTCTTCTCGTAGACGAGTTCCTCGTTGACGAGGTCAACCGCAGAGACATCAGAATGGGCGTCGCCCAGCACCACCCCGCCCGCAGAGGCGTTGTCTGCGATGGTGTCCGGCAGCTTGATCTTCCAGTCCTTGACGCGGCTGGCCACGATCTCGAGAGCAGGGAAGACGTACTCGGTGGCTGCGAGCACGTCCGCAACCGTAACCCCGGGTCCCTTCAGGTCTCTGTTGAGCATGAAGGCGATCTCCGGCTCCACGCGGGGCTGAAGCAACCTGCTCGCTTCGAATGTCGTGCCGTCGGCTATGGTCATGTCGTCGAGGACGACTCCGTAGTCAGGCTCGCCAACACCGAGCATCTGTTGCATCGCGAGCGATGTCAGGCCGACTTTCCTGCCGACGATCCGCCGGCCACCCTGGATGCGTTTGCGGATGACTTCCTGCTGGACCTGGTAGGCGTCAGCGGCTGACATGTCGGGGAAACGGTCGGTCAGCGGAGGGACCGGGTCCGACGATTGCTCGGCGTTGAACAGCAGTTCCGCGAGTTCCTTTATCTGGTCGGCCGTAAGCGCCATGAAGACCACTCCTCTCGTTTTCGGTATTCCCGGTCAGTTGCGGGCCTGCTGGTCCCGGGCCCTGGCCATCTCTGCCGCCAGGTCGATGATGGTGTCTTCCTGACCCCCGACGACCTTGCGCGCGCCGAGCTCGATCAAGATGTCCCGCGGATCGAGCTCGAATTTGGCCGCCGCTCGGTACGTGTGCAGCAGGAAGCTCGAATAGACACCCGCATAGCCCAGCGTGAGGCCTGCCCTGTCGATGATCTGCGGGCGCGGCATGATGGGCGTAACCACGTCTTCGGCAGCGTCCTGGATCTTGAGCAGGTCGATGCCGGTGTCGTAGCCCTGCAGGTCGAGCACCGCGGTCAAGACCTCTGTAGGCGTATTGCCGGCGCCTGCGCCGAGGCCAACGGTGCAACCGTCTATGTAATCGGCGCCCTCTTCGATAGCTGCGAGCGAGTTGCCTATGGAGAGGCCGAGGTTGTTGTGGCAATGTGCGCCGATCGCGACATCGAGTCCGTTGCGCAGCGTGCTGACCTTGCGCCGGTACTCGTCCGGAAGCATCGCGCCGGCGGAGTCGACCACGTAGATGCACTGCGCTCCGTAGCTCTCCATGAGCCTGGCCTGCTCCAGCAGTTCCTCAGCGGGGATCATGTGCGAGAGCATCAGGAAGCCGATGGTCTCCATGCCCAGGTCCCTCGCCAGGCCGATGTGCTGCTGCGAGATGTCGGCTTCGGTGCAGTGGGTCGCGATACGCGCCATGCGCGCTCCCAACTGGTATGCCTCTTCGAGCTGCTCCTGCGTCCCGATCCCCGGGATCAGCAGGATCGCCAGATCAGCGTTCTTCACAACCCCGGCGGCGGTCCGGAGCCAACCCGTTTCGGGCTCCTTGGGGAACCCGTAGTTGTAGGAGGCGCCGCCCATGCCGTCGCCGTGCGAGATCTCCATCGTCGTGACGCCGGCTTCGTCCAGTGCGCGTGCGATCTTCTCGATCTGGTCCAGTTCGAACTGATGCGCCATCGCGTGCGAGCCATCGCGCATCGTCGAATCAATCACCCGGATGGGGCGCTTCTCAGCCATTGCCGCCTCCGATCTCGGTGGGCAGGCCGAGCATGTGCCGTGCGAACTGCTCCCCGACCGCCCTGGCCGCCGCCGTCATGATGTCAAGGTTCCCGGCGTACTTCGGCAGGTACATCCCGGCGCCCTCGACTTCTAGGGTGGTGACGAGGTAGTCGTCGTAGAAGACGGGATCGATACGCAGGCGGTAGCCCGGCACGTAGCTCTGGACGCGCTCGACCGTCTCCCTGATGGACTCGAGTATCGCCTCGCGGTCCATCTCCTCCACCTGGGTGTAGACCGTGTTCCGCATCGTGATGGGCGGGTCCGCGGGGTTCAGGATGATGATCGCCTTTCCCTTTCCAGCCCCGCCGATGCGCACGACGCCGTCGGCTGTCGTGCGTGTGAACTCGTCTATGTTCTGGCGCGTACCCGGGCCGGCGCTCTTGCTGGCGGTCGTGGCCACGATCTCGGCGTAGCGAACGGGCGATACGCGACTCACCGCAGCCACGATGGGAATGGTTGCCTGGCCTCCGCAGGTGATGAGGTTGACGTTCGGCTCACCGAGTACGTCGCCGAAGTTCACGTAGGGCACAACGTAGGGCCCCACCGCAGCGGGCGTCATATCGATCGCCAGTTTCCCCAACTCCTTGAGCCGGGGGGCGTTGGCGGCGTGGATCTTGGCGCTGGTGGCCTCGAAGACGATATCGACGTCCTGCTCGAGGTCGAGGAACCCGTCGAACCCGTCGGCAGTCGTGGTGACCCCGCGTGCGCGGGCCATGGCCAGTCCCTCGGATTCCGGGTCGATACCCACCATGGCGGTTAACTCGATGACGTCGCTGTCCTCGAGCTTCAGCATCAGGTCGGTGCCGATATTGCCCGAGCCTATGATTGCGGCTCTTACCTTGTCGGCCATTCCAGCCTCCGACTGTCGGGGAACTCTTCTACTCAGCCTGCGAGCATGAATTCCTTGATGATGTTCGTCACCATCGCAGGTTGGTCCGTCTGGGCCTGGTGACCGGCCTCGGGTATCCAGTGGAACTCGACGTCGGGGAGCATCGGTTCGAGTTCACGTCCTCCGTCCGGCGGCGCGAATTCGTCGTTCTCGCCCCAGATGAAGATCGTCGGGATGACCTTGGTGAGGGCCGGGAGCGATTCCTTCATGCCGAAGTTGGCATTGAACGGCGACTCCCTCTGGAATCTCCCCGTGTTGGCGCCGAACTCTTTGAACTTCTCGAGGGCGCCGGGGCGCGTTGCGGCGGCGTTCCGGCGCTCGACCAATTCGTCCGTGATCATGTCGTGGTTGTACACGATCGCCTTCAGCAGGTCCCTCATCTTCTCGGGGGTGCCGTCGTAAGCAGCGAACGCCGCCATACCCGGTGAAGGGGGGCGCGTGATCCCCATCGCGTTCACGATGGTGCCGCTGGCCACCAGGATCATCTTCTCGATGCGGTCGGGGTGCAGGATGGCATACTTGGCTGCCACCCATGCTCCCTGTGAGTTGCCCATGATGCTGAACTTGTCCAGGCACAGGGCATCAACGAAGTCTTCCAGGTGGTCTACCCGGCTCTGGACTCCGTAGGGCACTGGAGCATCCACGTCGGTCAGGCCATAGCCGCCTACGGAGTCGGGCGCTATGTACCGGAACTGTTCGCCAAGTCCGGGCATCACCGGCCCCATTCCTGACTGGCCCGAAGACCCGGAGCCGCCACCGTGCAGTCCAACGATCACCGGGCCATCGTCACCGGACTCGGTGTAGTGCGTCTTCACGTTCCCGGCCATGACGAATCGAGAGCGTAGCGTGGCAGGCATAGGCACCTCCAATAGGTGGCTCGTTCCCCTGTGGTCTGTCCCAGCGTGATGAGCCGACTCTCATGCGCAGCCGGAGTCTACCGAGGCTTTGGCTGCGCTGCAAACACGCGCTCAGCTAGAGCCGACCCAGGATGAAGTCCGTGATGACCTGGTCGTGCTCTTCCGGCTTTTCGTATTGCGGCCAGTGCGCGGCATCCTTCATCAGGTAGTACCTGGCTCCGGGTATGAGTTCAGCCAGGGCTTCGCCGATGTCAGGCCCTCCGCTTGGGTTGTACTCGGTCCAGAAGACAAGCGTGGGGACTTTCAGCTGGCGCACCTCATCTTCAGAGAAGCGGCGCACCTGGGCAGGACGGTCCGATCCGGGGCCGGTCTGGGAGAGCGATGCCCGAAGTTCGGGGAGGCTCCACAACTTCAGGCGCAAAGCGACCAACTCATCGTCTACGCGATCGGGCGCTGCCATCAACCACTCCATCCGAGCCCTAATGGTGTCGTGGTTCGGGTTTGCCAGCGCCGCTCGCGTCAGTTCGCCAAGCAGGGTGATCCCCTTCAGGTGCGGCGCAAACTCCCGGTTGAAGTCCACCTGCTGCCCCGTGTTGAGGATGATGTGGTCGCATCGTTCGGGATGCTCGAGTGCCAGCCGGAAGGTGATGTGCGCCCCCATGGACTCGCCCTCGATGTTGGCGCGCTCGATCCCCGCGGCGTCCATGAAATCGAGGACGTGGTCGACCTGTTGCGCGGTGCGGTCCGCTACGTCGGTAGGCTCTTTGCTGGAGAACCCGTGGTAGAGCGCATCGATGGCGTAGACGTGGAATGTCTCACCCAGGCGCCTGATGTTCCGGAACCAGGACTCAGCGGTCCCTCCCGATCCATGGATCAAGATCAGAGGGTCACCCGAGCCGTACTCGATCACCCGCGTAACGTACTTGCTGCCCTGCACGATCCGGATCTGCGTGCCGAGCAACTCACAGTAGATGGAGTCCCAGGTCTTCTTCCACGCAGATGGCTTTGTCGTCGTTGCCATGGTGGCCTCCTCAGCGCCTGTCAGGATCCGGCGAGTGGTCAGGTGGACGATACCACAAGCAGAGTGCCGACGCGTCCAGCCGGAGGGCTCCGAGCAGCCGTCCCACCTGTTGCAGTTGCCTATGGTATGGTGCGCGCGTGAAAGACCGTCCAACCCAGGATGCAGGAGGAGTTCTCATGCTGACAGAGGAAGGGGCAATCCACATACCGGGCGTGCTGAGTCGCTACGCGACACTGAGTAACGGAGTGCGTGCGCACTATTGGACCGCCGGCGAGTCCGGCCCATCGGTCATCCTTCTGCACGGCGGCATCGCCGGCTCTTCCGGGCTGGCCGGGTGGCGCATGATGATGCCTTTCCTGGCCGGGCACGGTTTCCGTGTTTACGCGCCTGACAGGCCGGGCTTCGGACTCTCGGACAACAGGCCGGGTTTCTTCATGGAGAAGGGTGTGCGTGACCAGGTCAAGTTCATCGATCTGTTCGCCGAGGCACTCGCCCTGGAGGACCAGTTCTTCATCGCAGGAAACTCACAGGGTGCGCAGATGGGTTCCTCCTACGCCGTCGAGTACCCCGAGCGCATAAGGCGCATGATCCTGATCGCGAGTCCAGCATTCCACCGCCGGATAGGCCTGGGCAACGGTATGGGAAGGGGGACCGCGTTGCGCGCTGGCCCATTTGACGGCACTGAAGCGTGGATGCGGAGCCAGATGGAGCACATCATCCGCAACCACGCTGCCATCACCGACGAACTCATCACCATGCGAACGACCATGGCCAACTCCCGCAAGGAAGTGCTCGCCGCGTGCATGGAGTGGTCCCGCCAGGAGTTGGAGGACCCCACGCTCTTCCAGGCGATCAACTTCGAGGGCCGCCTCGACACTATCGAGATCCCCACGATCTTCCTGTGGGGGAAGCAGGACGTGCTCGCTCCGGTGGAGATGGGCTACGAACTCGAGGACATACTTCCGAAGATACAGTTCTTCTTCCCGGATGACTGTGGTCACCAGGGGCAGACCGACCAGCCGGAGATGTTTGCCCAGGTCTTCCTGGAGTTCCTCCGGGACGGGATCGTGAGCCGCCAGACCGCCGACTGGGCCGGAGTGTCCGACCGCCGGCCGGAGCTCTCGAACCTGGTCGAGCAGGCAGTGAAGGCAGGAGGCTGAACCCGGCTGCGCGTATCGCTCGAGGCCTTGCACAGGACGGGGCTGTCGGCTATTTCAAGAGCGGCCTTGAGGCCTCTGGGGGAGGATCGCCGTGATCATCGACGTACATACGCACATCGTACCGGAGCACTTCCCGTCCGGGGCTGGCCGGGTCTCCGGCGATCAGTGGCCCTACATGGACCACGTAGAGCCGGGGAAGGCCAACGTCATGATCGGCGGGCGGAACTTCCGCACGGTCCTCTCGCGTTGCTGGGACGTCTCCCGCCGTATCGCCGACATGCCGGAAGAGGGCGTGGACCGGCACGTCTTGTCTCCCATGCCCGAGTTGCTGGCATACCAATTGGCCCCGGAGGATGGCAGGGACCATTGCCGTCACCTCAACGAGACCATCGCCAGCATGATGGACGCTGTCCCTGACCGGTTCTATGGATTGGGAGCGGTGCCGCTCCAGGACGTGGAGATGGCCACTGCCGAACTCCAACGGATCAAGGAGCTGGGACTTCAGGGCGTGGAGATCATGACGAACGTCAATGGCAAGAGCCCTGGAGACCCGGCCCTGCGGCCGTTCTTCGTAGAAGTTGCGAGCCTGGGGCTTTCGGTGTTCATCCATGCCCAGCGGCCAACGTTCTTGGACCGTGTTATCGGTTCCCCGGCATTGACGAACTCGGTGGGGTTCCCCATCGAGAACGGACTGTCCGGCGCATCGCTGATCACCAGCGGCCTGCTCGAGGAGTGCCCCTCTCTCCGCATCTGCCTGAGTCACGGCGGCGGGGTCCTCGCACAGATGCTGCCCCGGATGAACGCCTTGTGGGGACGGCAGGCAGGCACGAATCCTGAGGGCTTTTCGAAGACGCCCATCGAGTACGCGAGGATGCTCTACTACGACGACATCCTGTTCAGCGTGGACTCGCTCCATTACCTGATGAAGACGGTCGGGTATACACAGCTCGTCGTGGGGTCCGACTACCCGTTCATGTCGCGCTCCATGATGCCGCTCCTGGCGGACGAGTTCAGCGGGCTGGAGCTGAACCCGGAGCAGGTGGAAGCAATGAGTTCAGGGAACGCGTTGCGCTTCCTGGGCCTCGATTCCTGAACCGTTTCGCAGGTTGACGGATCGTGAACATCCGATCACGCGGTCCACTACGCTGGTTACACCGGCAGCACCGGCTCCGCCGTCTCTGGTAACGCCACCTCGAACGTGTTCAGGAAGCACGCGTTGGTGACGTACTGCCCCGCCAGCGCGACAAGGTCCACCGTCTGCCGCATCCCGAACTGTGCGATGGCGGCATCATACGCTTCCCGCGAGACACGATGGCCGCCCAGCATCTCCGTCACGAACGTCACCACCGCAGACTCGTCGTCCGCCATCGGGGGGAGCGGCGAGCGGTTGCGCATCGCGTCCACCAGCTCGGCGCTCACACCGGCCTTCCGCGCGAGCGGAGCGTGCGCGTTCCACACGTAGGGACAGTCCATCTGCCGCGCCGTCGCGAGGATGGCCAGTTCCTGCACGTGCTGGGGAAGCGTCAACTCCCAACGCACGTAGTTGCTCAGTGGACGGCGTCGCAGCGCCATCTCCGGGCTCAGTGCCGCGACGGCGCCCGGCCCCAGCGGCACTTCCCCGCCGCTGTCGGCGACGAGCGCGTCGAATGCCCCGCGCAGGTCCTCTGCCACCGCGTCCCGCGTCACCTCAGGCAGTCTAGTCATCGTGCGCCTCCTTCCTGCGCTCCGCCTCGTGCAGCGCCTCGTGCGCTCGTAACGTGGTCGGACGCACGTCGCGTCCACGCTCGGTGCTGAGACTGATCGCGTTCAGCCACTTCACGTTCGCGCACGTGTCCACATCCGCGGTGCCGCACGCGGCGGGGTCCGGGATGAGGAAGCGTACAGGGCCGCCCTTGTCGTGTGGCAGCGGCTCGCCGTCCAGCGCATACAGCAGCAGCGCCTGGTCCACGACAGCCGCCAGCGGGATGCTCGCCGCGAATCCACCATCCGCCTCCAGCGTGAGGAACTCCGCGTCTGCCTGCGCCGACGCGGCCTCCAGCACCGACGTGAAGCGCACCGCCGACCCTTCGCGTCCCGGCGCGAGCGTCGACACGTCGTCCACTTGCCCCGGCAGCGCCGCGAGGTCAGCGTGACTCAACTCCAGCGGACGTCCTACCAGTCCTGAAACGCTTACCGTCATCGCTTCACCCTCCTTCCTGGTCCTCGAACCACTCCGGCGGCACCCGCACCGCGACCATCTCCCCGGTTGCCGTCTCGACGCCGCCTGAGACGAGCGAGCAACTCACCAGCGCCTTGCGCCTCACCAGCTCCGTCACCCGCGCGCGCATCGTCAGCGGCTGGTCTATCGGCGTCGGCTTCAGGTAGGTCACGTGCAGCGACGCCGTCGCGTACCAGATGACGGGCCCGGAGCCGACCTCGCGCTTCTCGATCCTGTACGCCTCCGCGATGGCCGTCCAGATGCTGTGGCAGTCTATGACGCTCCCGATCATGCCGCCGTAGAGGATGTGCCGCGGTCCGGCGGCGAACTCGGGACGCGGCATCCACGTGCACACCGTCTCGTCGCCGTCCCAGTAGCTCCGCAGCTTCAGGCCGTCCTTCGCGTCCGGCCCGCAACCCCAGCAGTGGTTGCCGGCCAGCATGTCTTGAAACGCAACGTCGCTCACCTATCGTGCTCCTGTACAGGTCGAGGGGTCGCCCATAGTCTAAGGCAGTTGACCGGGGAGCGGGGCGCACCGAACGACAGACCGTCTGCGCTAGAATGGAGCGCGTCGTGGAACTGGAGCAGGGGATACACCAACTCACGTTCGGACGGGAGCCGCTGCCCGGTTTCCCGCCGCCCAACGCCTACCTCGTATTCGGCTCGGACACTACGGTCCTCATCGACACCGGCTGGGAGAACGAGGACGACCACCGCGCCCGCGCCGCCTACATCCGAGAGGTCAACGCGCCGCCCGTCTCCGAGATCATCATCACGCACCGCCACCCGGACCACGGCGGCGGCGCGTTGCACATGCACCGCGAGACCGGCGCGCCGCTCGCGTGCCACCCCAACGACCGCGAGGCTATCGAGAACG
The DNA here is from genome assembly GCA_034422795.1 of Dehalococcoidia bacterium. Lineage (GTDB taxonomy): Bacteria > Chloroflexota > Dehalococcoidia > Lucifugimonadales > Australimonadaceae > Bin16. The sequence goes on from DAOUJK010000020.1 coordinate 12,071, forward strand.
ACCGCCTCCACGGCGAACTGCACGTCGCCGACGACCTGCAGCACGGCGACCGCCGGGAGCTGGGCGGCCTCTCGCTGGAAGCCGTCTGGGCGCCCGGCCACACCTCCGGTTCGCTCGCCCTCTTCGCGCCGGAGCGCAAGGCGCTCTTCACCAGCGACACCGTCCTTGCGGTCTCCACCACCAGCATCGGCCCGCAGGACGGCAACCTCGCCGACTACATGCGGACGCTGGAGATGCTGAAGGACGTGGACGCCCGCATCATGTACACCGGCCACGGCGGCCCGGTGAAGCGGCCCAGGGCGCGGCTCAACGCCCTCATCAAGCACCGGCACGAGCGCGAGCAGGCCATCCTGAACGCCCTGCGCGATGGTCCGCTCACGCCCCCCGAACTCCGCGTGCGCATCTACAAGCGCCTTCCGCAGGCCCGCGAGCGCCTCGCGGAGCGCCAGCTCGTCACCACGCTCACCAAGCTCATCGAGGAGCAGGCGGTCGTCGCCGAAGAGAACGACCGCTACGCCCTGCGGTAGACGGGAACGGACGGAGCGACATGCGTATCCTCGGCGTTGACCCCGGCACCCAGACGATGGGCTACAGCATCCTCGACCTCGACGACGACGGTGGCACGCGCTGCCTGGCGTGGGGAACGTTCGACGGCGGCCGCTCGAAGGAGATCGCGGAGCGGCTCCACCTCTTGTTCGGGGAGTTGCAGGCGCTCGCGGAGCGCTGGGCGCCGGACCAGCTCGCGATAGAGGAGCCGTTCGTCGCGGCGGCGCGCGGCGCGAAGTCCGCGGTTGCCGTCGGGCAGGCGCAGGCCGTCGCTCTGCTCGTCGCGGCGAACGCCGGCATCCCCATCCACCGCTACTCGCCCGCCACGGTCAAGAGCGCCGTGGCCAACTACGGCGCGGGCGACAAGGCGCAGGTGCAGCGCTCCGTCCGCATCCTGCTCGGACTCGGCGACGAGCCGATGGCCGAAGATGCCTCGGACGCCATCGCCATCGCGCTCTGCCATGCACAGACGCTCCGCGCCGCCGAGCGGGTGAGGGCGCGATGAGCATCATCGCAGGCATCGAGGGCACGATCGAGGCGAAGCACGCCGACTCCGTCGTCGTGCGTGTCGGCGGCGGCATCCTCATGCGCGTCTTCGTCCCCGCGCACGACCTCGGCGGGCTGCCCGGCGCGGACAGCCCGGTGCGGCTGCACACGCACCTCATCGTTCGCGAGGACGACTTGCAGCTCTACGGGTTCGCCACCGAGCACGGACGACGCCTCTTCGAGATGCTGCTCGGCGTGAGCCAGGTCGGTCCTAAGGCCGCGCTCGCCGTGCTGAGCGTGCTCCCGCCGGAAGACCTCGCCACGGCCATCGTCGCCGGCGACGCCACCGCCATCAGCCGCGCGCCCGGCGTCGGCAAGCGCACCGCCGAGCGCATCATCCTCGACCTGAAGAGCAAGCTGGAGGACGAGATCGGGGCGCCGCTCGTGACCACCGCGGGTGTCGCCACGACCGCGGGCGCCGCGGGCGACCCCGCCCTCCAATGGCTCATGGCGCTCGGCTACTCCGCCCTCGAAGCGCGGCAGGCGCTCGCCGCCGAGGACGGCGCCACAGACGCCCCCACGGACGAGCGCGTCAGGCGCGCGCTCCAGCGCATGGGCGGGAGTTGACGAATAGACTCCTGTCAGTGTCACCAGCTTCTTGCCTGCTCCACCCTGCACAGCCAATGATGCTTGCGGGGAACATCTCATGGTGCATAAGGTAAGAGCAGCGATTCGCATGGTGGAACGGGATGGCTGGTTCCACGTACGCACCACCGGGAGCCACCGGCAGTTCCACCACCCAACGAAGCCGGGGACTGTTACCATAGCAGGGCGCTTGGGTGAGGACCTGCCCACTTGGAAATGGAAAGCCATCATGCGGCAGGCGGGCTTGGCGCCTTGATCGAGCAAGGAGCACCTATGCGATACCTCGTAGTTATGCACAAGACCGGCACCGGCTACTGCGCGGGCGCGCCGGACGTACCCGGCTGTGTAGCCACAGGGCGTACCTTTGAAGAGACGGAGGCGCTCTTCCGCGAGGCGCTGGAACTCCACTTCGAGTACGATCCTCTCCCTGAGCCGGACGCACGGGCCATTGAGGTCGACGGCTACAACGTCGTCGTCCAGCGAACGAAGAACGGCTACCGGGCGGAGCCGCAGGACATCGAGCACGTCGTCACCGCCGCTGACACCCGGGAGCGGGCGGAGGATCTCATCCGCGAAACCATCGCCTCCTACGTCGAGGACCTCCGTCTCTGCGGCAAGCAGCCGCCCGAGCGCATATCGGAGATTTTCTTTGTGGACGTGCCCCTCCCCGTGCCCGCCTGAGACCCCATGCCATTCGACTTCCCCTACGACGACTGGGCCGACATCTACGATGCGGTCTACGCCGACCTGACGCACGACCTCGACTTCTACGCCTCGCTGGCGCGTGAGTCCGGCGGGCCGGTCCTGGAGCTCGGCTGCGGGACGGGGCGTGTCAGCCTCGCCATCGCGCGGGAAGGCGTTGCCGTGACCGGCATCGACATCTCGCCGCGGATGATCGAAGTCGCGCAGGCCAAGGCGGCGAGGCGCGGAGTCGCCGAGCGGTGCGTCTTCCAGTCCGGCGACATGGCGGCGGTGCAACTCGCGGAGCGCTACCCCCTCGTCGTCATGCCGTTCCGCTCCTTCCAGAGCATGCTCACGACGGAGGAGCAGCGGCAGGCGCTCGCTCGGGTGAGGGAGCGGCTCGCGCCCGGCGGCGTCTTCGCGATGGACACGTTCAACCCGGACGTGAACTCCCTCGTGGGCGACCACGCCTCGCTCGCATACCACCTGAAGGACGTCGAGCGCGAGGACGGCGGAACGCTCGTCGTCTGGGGACAGAACGGCTGGGACCCCGTCACGCAGGTGAACGACGTTCGCCTCATCATCGAGGAGGTCAGCGACGAGGGCGTCGTGGAGCGCCGTCTCATCCGTGACTTCGAGCAGCGCTACACCTTCCGCTACGAGATGGAACATCTGTTGGAACTCTGTGGGTTCGACCTCGAAGCCGTCTACGGCGACTTCGACGGCGGCCCCGTCACCGAGGAGACGGAGGACCTCGTCTGGGTGGCAAGGGCCGGGTAAGGAGCACGCCATGGCCGACTACTTCGACCGCATCACGGACAAGCAGGCCGACCTCATCCGACAGGCGCGGGTCTTCTTCGTCGCAACCGCCGACCCCGGCCTCGAGCGGGGAGCACACGGCGCCGGCGCGGTGAACGTCTCGCCCAAGGGCGGCGTGCCGCTCCATGTGCTGGACGAGCGCCGCGTCGCGTACCTGGACTACACCGGCAGCGGCAACGAGACCGCGCGACACTCGATGGCGGGCGGCCCCATCACCGTTATGGTCTGCTCGTTCGACCGCGAGGATGCTGCCGTCGTGCGGCTGTACGGTCACGCGACGGTGACGCCGATCGCGGAGTCGCCCCTCGCCGGGACGTTGCTCGCCGAGCCGGCGGAACACATCGCCCTGCCGGAGCGCCAGGCCATCGTGGTCGACGTCGAGAGCACCGCCACGAGTTGCGGCTATGGCGTGCCGGTGATGACGTTCGGCGCGCAGCGCACCGTGCGCGAACGCGGACGCCGCTATAAGATGCCCCGGAAGGCGTAGCGCGCCAACGCAGGTGCGTCGCCCGCTAGACCTGGGTCAGGCCCATCCGCTTGGCGGCCTCCAGGTAGGGCAGGCCCTCGGCCAGCCCTTGCTTGAAGGCGTCCTCCTTGGCCTTGATCTTGTCGATCTCACTGAGGGTTTCGTCGTACAAGGCCTGGGGCACCGCCACCACGCCGGTATCGTCCGAAAAGATGAAATCGCCCGGATGCACGGTCACGCCCCCAACGGTAACCGGTTCCTCGCCGACCGATCCCAAGCGCAGCCGTGTCTTGCCCGCCCTGGGAAGCACGTGCCGGCTGACCACCGGGAAACCGTGATGCTTGATGATGTCAACGTCCCGGACTGCGCCGTCCACCACCAGACCCGAGACGCCCTGGGCCAGCGCCGCGATCGTCGTTAGCTCACCCCACACGGTGATCGGCGCCCCGCCGATGTCGACGACGATGACGTCGCCTTCCTTCGCTTGCGAGAGGATCCTGCCGAGTGCGATCTCGTCAGCTGTGAAGCTTCCCGGCGTACCCACGAGCATGCGCACCGTCAGAGCCTGACCGTGGAAGCGCTGTCCTTCGGCAACAGGAGTCAGCCCCGCCATCGAGCCGTCTACGCCGAGGATGTCCAGCGCGTCGGCGAACATCCCGGTGTCGATCCCTTCGAACATCTTGGCATCCTCCTCCCGGACGATATGGGCTCATACTAGCATCGTTCACGGCTGCCAACGTCTCCCGGGCCGGTGCGTATCTGTCCGGGTTCAGAAAGTGGTCTGAACAGTCTGCCCTCGCGGCGTTATGATAGGGGGCAGCATCGGGCAGGAGGCATACGATGGCCGTTATCGACGCGGATACGCATGTGGACGAGACCGAGTCCACCTGGCAGTCCCTGGAGGGCGCGCTCGCCAGGTATATGCCTGCCACGATGACGCCTCCCGTGGAGCAGATCCAGCACGCGAAGCTCGACCCCCACCGGAGCCGGTTCTGGTTGGTGGAGGGCCGGCTTCAGGTACGGGCGGTAAGGGATGACGAACACCACCCGCCTCGCCCCCGTCGGGAACTGGAGGACTTGGAGGGCAGACTGGAAGACATGGACCGGATGGGCGTGGACGTCCAGGTGCTCTTCCCCACCTTCTTCATAAGGTACATCTCGTTGAATCCTGAGCCGGAGGCCGCGCTGGCCTCTGCCTATAACCGCTGGGTGGCGGAGAGATGCGACCGGACCGGCGGGCGTCTGCGCTGGGCAGCGGTGCTGCCTTGGCTCGACACGGACGCTGCCATAGAGGAGTTGCGCTGGGCCAAGGAGAACGGCGCCTGCGGCATCTTCAAGCGCGGGCTGGACCTGCTGAAACCGGTGGGTGATCCGCATTTCTTCCCGGTGTACGAGGCAGCGAACGACCTGGACATGCCGCTCTGTGTGCACACCGGCCACCCGGGCAGCGACGGCGACCGCGGGTTCCCCATCATGTCGGCCTTCCTCTCCGTCGTGCGGTCGAGGCTGCCCGCCAGGTTCCCGAACCTCCGCTTCGGGTTCATCGAGGCAGGGGCATCGTGGATCCCGTACGTCCTGTCCCAGATCGCCATGAATGAGCGTTCGGACACTCTCCATGAGCGGACCGTCGCGCTGGCAACGTCCGGGGACCTCTTCAGGGAGAACCGGCTGTACGTCTCCATCGACCCCGTCGACGACATCGAGTACCTGCTATCGCTCGGGACCGAAGACAACCTCATGATCGGCACGGACTACTGCCACTCGGACATATCCGCAAACGTCAGTGCGCTGAGCGAGGTCCGCTACTGGGCGGACTCAGGAAAGATCAGCAACGACGTGGCCGGGAAGATACTGGAGGACAACCCGAAGAGGTTTTACGGCCTGTAAGACTTTGCGCAGCCCTGCGCGGGTGGTGGGTTGTCTTCTCCCTCTCCCAATGGCGGGAGAGGGTTGGGGTGAGGGTCCGGCTGGCGGTGCGGAGTCCGCCATGTGGCAAACACTGGCGTCCGGTGAGCGGCGCAGCGCGGGGTGGGGGGAAGGGAGATGTTGGAATTAGTCAGCAACTCTGTCACAGGGACAACTTTGCCGCCCGGCGGACAGTAGCGCAGATGAGTTCCACCGCACAGGCGGACCAGTCCTTTCCTGGAAGCTTCAGCCAGCAAAGGACCCAGATGAAACCTGACGAACGGTGCCGGTGTGGCTCTGGCGTGAAGTTCAACCGGTGCCATGGGATGCTTGATGTCTCCAGCTCCTGTCCTATCCATCCTGTGCATCGATGTTGATTCCCCGATTGCTGACACCCGCCCCTTTCGCAGTCCCATCCCGGCCGCGTACGCTGGTTGCATGACCGTCGTACCGGCGTGGCGCCCCTCGCCTGCTTGGCGGGAGAGGGGTAGGGGTGCAGGTTGTTGCGCGCACCCCTTCCGGCGCGGATCTTGGATTGAAGAACACGGAAGCAGGCCACGGCCTTGCCGATCAAGGATCCAAGGATCTGAAACGGCCCCGCGTTCACTCGTAGTGCCCTGCAGAAGGATCGGTTTCTTGAACAGGCGGCGTGGTATCGTTCGCACTCCAGGGGAGGTGTAACGCCATGAAGGTCATAGACGCGGACGCGCACGTTGATGAGACCGACGCCACCTGGGATTTCCTGGGCCCGGAGCACGCAAAGCTTCGTCCCATTACCGCAGTCGCGGTGGCGGACGCCGCCAGCGCGGGCCTGTCGAGCAACTTCCTGCGCTACTGGAACATAGACGGGCACATGCGTCTGCGCCGGATACGGGACGACGTTCGTACCGGCACGACAGAGGACACCCGGGAGTTGAAAGACGTTCCCGCCCGCCTGCGCCAGATGGACGAACTCGGTGTGGACGTGCAGGTGCTCTACCCCACGACGATGCTGAGCGCCATAAGCGAGAAGCCGGAGGTGGAGATAGCCCTCTGCCGCTCCTACAACCGTTGGATAGCCAGCCGGTGCGCTGAATCGGACGGACGCCTCCGGTGGGTCGCGTCGATGCCTGTGCTGAGCATCGATATTGCCGTTGAGGAGATGGCGTGGGCGAAGGAACACGGCGCGGTGGGCGCGGTCAAACGCGGCGTCGAGGCCGGCCGGCGCTCGGCGGGCGACCCTTATTTCTACCCGCTGTACCGGCAGGCGGAAGCATTGGACATGGCGATGTGCATCCACATCGGCGCGGGCGAGGTGACGGAGGGCATCGCGAACCCCATCTGGCAGCACAGGCTGCCTCCCATAGATGCGTTCGTCTCGCTTGTGCTGGAAGGAGTCCCGTACAAGTTTCCGCGGCTGCGAGTCGGGTTCGTGGAGTCCATGTCCTCCTGGGTGCCGTTCGCGCTCGCCGAGCTGGAGGCGCGGAAAGAGCGCATGGCCTGGCTGCTCGACGTCGACCTGCGAGAGGACCTGCTGCGGGAGTGCCGCTTCTACGTCGCCTGCCAGACGCACGAGGACCTGAACTACATAGCGTCGCGCGCGGGCAGCGACAACCTCGTCATCGGGACGGACTACGGCCACGCCGACCAGTCGGCGGAGATCAACGCGCTCAGCATCCTCCGGGAGAAGGGCGAGCGCGAAGAGATCCCCGCTGACCTCGCGGAGAAAGTGCTCACCGCGAACCCTGCCGCGCTTTACGGCATCGACTGAACAGTCCCTTCCCTGAAGATCAGAGCCTGCCCCGCACTTGATGCGGGGATGGGAGTGAAGAGCCCTCTAGGGCTCGCCGAAGAAGCGGACGGCGTTGTCCCACATGAACTTGCGCATCGTGTCCGGGCCGATGCTCGGCCAGCCCTGCACGATGGCCGGAGAGTCCGGGAACTTGCACTCAGCGTGCGGGTAGTCGGACGCGTACATGAGGATGTCGTCGCCGAGGAAGTCCATGACCATCCGGACGATGTCCTCCTCCTCGGTCATCTCGATGCTCGCGAAGAAGCGCCCGTTGGCGACGTACTCGCTCATCTTGTGTTGCAGGTCCGCAGTGAATCCCACGTAGGCGGCGTTCACGTCCATGCGCCGCACCCAGAACGGCAGCCAGCCGACGCCTGACTCGAGGACACCGAAGTTGATGGGGTAGCGGTCCATGATGCCCGCGCCGATGAACGCGGCCATGGTTTTCATCGCGCCCCACGGGTGGGAGCAGAGGCGGGCGAGGAAGCGGTTGTTGTCCATGTCCTGGTAGCCGGGGAAGTACGGCGGCGCCCACGTCATGCTGTGGTGCACCGCGCCGAGCCCGCGGTTGGCGGCGGCGGCCCATACCGGCTCCATCCGGGGATGGTCCATCGGTTCGCCGACGCCCGCGAACGGCAGGACGCCGGCGGCCCATCGCTCCTTCCCCCAGCGGTCGATCTCCGCGACCGAGCCCTCGACGTCCGTGCCGGAGACGGCGAGGAGCGCCTTGAACCGTCCCGGATGCGCGACCGCGATGTCGTTCACCAGGCGGTGGTAGGCGCGTATCAGTCCCATCTCCAGCGCGGGGTCGCCGAGCAGCGACACGCCGATGGCGACGTCCGGCACCATCATGTGCACGTCCGTACCTTCCTCGTCCATGTCGGTGACGCGCTGCTCGAAGGCGTCGTCGATGACGCCGACGCCGGGCAGTTTCGCTCCCGTGTACTCGCCGAAATGCAGGCGCGAGTGCGCGTCCTTCGGGGTCTCGCGCGGCTCGGCGTCGCCCAGGTAACGCCGGTACGGACTGAGGCTCACGGCGTAGTGATGGCGCGACGGGTCCTCGCGGGGCGTGGTCGTCTGGTCGGAGCGCGCCCCTACCTTGTACTGCTCGAGCTCCGGGAGCCGCTTTCGGAACTCGCTATCGAAGTACGGCTCCAGCGATTCCACCGACGGGTGGATGTGTGTGTCGGAGTCAAAGACTCTCTGTCCGTTCAGCATCTGCGTCCTCCGTTTGCGTCCTCCGTAGGAAAGGAGTATATCTCTCATCTCGTTATGGCGACGCCACCTATGAGCATCCCTGGTGCGGTAGAGGTCCGCGAGGTGGACCCCGGGCACTGGCCCGATTTCGAATGGCTGTTCGAGTCGCGCGGCGGGCCACGCTGGTGTTGGTGCCGGATGTGGCGCAGGGACGCCGAGGGGCGGATGCCGCACGACCGTGTCCATATGAAGGAGGCGATGCGGCAGAGGATCGCCTCCGGTGGGCGCGTGGGCCTGCTGGCATACGTGGACGGCGAGCCTGCGGCGTGGTGCTCGGTCGCGCCTCGTGAGACGTTCGTGCGTCTTGGGGGCTTCGAGCAACCGGGGGAGAGCGAGGGCACCGTCTGGTCGATCACTTGCTTCTACGTGCGGAATGCGTTCCGGCATCGCGGGCTGATGGACCGCCTCATCGAGGAGGCGGCGCGGCACGCACGTGAGCACGGCGCATCGGTTATCGAGGCTTATCCGGTAGAGCCGGACTCTCCGGGCTATCGCTTCTGCGGGTTCGTGCCGGTGTTCATGGCGCATGGGTTCTCGGAAGTGGGCCGCGCGGGACTGCGGCGGCACGTCATGCGGCGGTCACTGGGGTGATGATGGGTAAGGGGTCCGCTTGCGGTTGAACTGTGTTGGAACGTACGGAGCGGTCGCGTCGCTGGGGCTGCTGATGGTGGTTGCGCTTGCCGCTGGCGCCTGCCAGCCCTTGCCTACACCTACGCCGCCGCCAACCCCGACGGCGAGCCCAACCCCGACAGCAACGGCAACTCCCACGCCGACGGCTACTCCGACGCCCACCGCAACCCCAACAGCAACTGCCACACCGACGCCTACTTCCACACCTACCGCCACGCCGACTGCCACTCCAACGCCCACCGCGACCCATACCCCGACCCCAACGCCGTGGCCCACCCCGACGCCGAGGCCAACCGATCCCGGTGCATATACGTCGACAACAGAAGTGCGCTCTCACTCTTTTCATGGAGGCGCCGAGTATTACAACCTTGAATCGCTGCTGACGCAGTACCCTCACCTGCACTTTGAGGACGACGTCCTGTCGTTCCACGGCGTACTTTGGTACTCCACCTGCGTACAGGACGGCAGGTCGGTGCATGTCTCCGCGTGCTACCCGAAGTACGAGGCCGATTGCCCTGGCAGGTTCATGCCGGAGATCGTTCCTGGCAGGCCGGGTTGTCTCGGCAGCCCGAAGGCAGTAGCGACCAGCTTTCGCACCGAGACGCGGGGTCAGTCCGCTGCTCTGCAGCCGTCGTCCAGCAGCGAGGTCACTTACACGTCACCCTCGCTGGACGACGGCCAGATCGTCCGGTACGAGATACCGCTGCAGCCTGAAGTGAGATCGGTAATAGTTGGTGCTCTCGGTAGTGGTTCGTGGGAGGCGTCAGACCTGTTGAAACAGTACCCGTACCTGCATTTCGACCACGACGCGGTCTACTTCAACGGCACTCTTGCCAGCGATATATGCACGGCCACTGACGAGTATTACGAGACAGGGTGCTTCGAGCGGTACAGGGAGGAATGCGACGGCGTCTACATGGATGAGATCATTCCCGGTCGTGCGGGCTGCCTCAGCGACGCGGATGACCGTCGCAAGGCCCTGTTCGCCCGACTCGAAACCGGGGGCAGCAGCGGCTCGTTCACTATCCCTGAAGGTGCACGTTCATTCCAGTTGGTACTGTCAGGGTACAGACTCACTGAATTGATCGACCCGAACGGCAAGGACTACGTCGCAGAGTTCGTCGACGACCGTGACCCCGCCCCTCTCAGGCTGCTGCGAGGCCATACCGTCGTGATGACGGAGGCCACGTCCGACGTTGATCACGGGTACGCGGACGTCCTCGTTCCCGGCGAGTGGACGTTCCGTGTCGAAGGCTCAGCTGGTCGGAATGTCCCGTTCGCCATCCTCGCTGTGAAGACGCGCAACGACCCTGACGACAAGATACGCGTGAGGGTCGTCAATGCCTCGGCCCATCCCAACGAGGTGTTCGCGCCCAAGTTCGACCGGATGGTCGAACTCGCCGCACTTCTCGGCATGAACGTGGAGGTCAGCTCCATCGAGAAGGTCCCTGAGATGGCCCATCCGTATGCCCTGAAGGACGGTCTCTGCGAGCGCTTCTGCTCGTCGGACGAAGCCGTCATGTTCATCGCGGGAGTGGACAACTGGTCGAGCCCCGGGCCGGGCGTGGGGTTCAAGATGGAGTACAACACCCACTTCAACGTGGGTGCGGAGGTGGGGTCTTCCGACGATGATCATTACCTCGCTTCAGCCCTGCACGAGCTGCTTCACTACGTCGCCGGCCTCGGCCACCTGTACCGGAGACACAACGGCGCTATCGTCGACGTGGATGGTCTGGCATCAACGGGCTTGCCGGAAGAAACGGTCCTGCGCACTGCAAAGATCGCCGGTGGAGTCAACTACAAGCGGTTCTGGGAGACGGGCCAGTTGCTCTGGCACTACAACATCATGTTGGGTTTGCCGTGGCTGCACGACGAACGGGACGTGGACGGCTTCGGGTACACGGACGCGAACGGCAGGCGCTTCGCGCTCATAACCTTCCTGGAACACCACCAACTGCAATGGGTGAAGGACAGCGTCTTCTCCTGGTGAAGCACCGCACGGTGCGTGGAGAGGTGGAGGCCGCTCAGAGGATCTGGTCGAGGAAGGCCTTGGTGCGCTCTTCCCTGGGGTTGGTGAAGAACTCCTCCGGCTTGCTCATCTCCACGATCTCGCCCTCATCCATGAAGATGATACGGTCGGCCACGTTTCGCGCGAAGCCCATCTCGTGCGTGACGCAGAGCATGGTCATGCCCTCGCCCGCAAGCTCGATCATGACCTTCAGCACCTCGTTGATCATCTCCGGGTCCAAGGCCGAGGTCGGCTCGTCGAACATCATCAGCCGCGGGTTCATGGCGAGCGCGCGGGCGATGGCGACGCGCTGCTGCTGTCCACCGGAGAGCTGGCCGGGGTACTTGTCGGCCTGTTCGGGGATGCCGACCCGTGTGAGCAGTTGCAGCGCGAGCTCTTCCGCCTGCTGCTTCGGCAGGTGGCGCACCTTCTGCGGGCCCAGGGTGATGTTCCGCATGACGGTGAGGTGCGGGAAGAGGTTGAACTGCTGGAACACCATGCCGATCTCGGCGCGTATCTGGTGCAGGCTTCGCGCGTCGTCCGTCAGTTCGATGCCGTCGACGATGATCCGGCCCTGGTCGTGCTTCTCCAGCTGGTTGACGGTGCGCAGCAGGGTGGACTTGCCGGAGCCGGAAGGGCCGATGATGACTACGACCTCTCCCTCCTGAACAGAGAGGTCGACGTCCCGGAGCGCGGTGAAGTCCCCGAACCGCTTGACGACCCGCTCCAGGCGGACTATCTCGTTGTCTGTTCTCTGTTCCATCTGTTACCGCCTCTCGCCCACGCCCAGTCTCTTCTCGGCGGCTCCACCGAGCCGTGACAGGATGTAGGAAACGCTCCAGTAGATGAGGCCGACCACGATGTAGATCTCGAAGAACGCGCCGTCCGCGATGTCCGTCTGACCAGCGAGTACCTTCTTGGCCTGCTCGAGGGTGTTGATCAGGGATATCGCTGCGAGGAGGGCAGTGTCCTTCCACAGGGCGATGAATCGGCCGATTATCGCGGGGATGACGGCCTTGATTGCCTGGGGCAGGATGATGAAGACGTATTTCTGGAGGGAGGAGAGGGCCAGCGCATTCGATGCCTCGTATTGTCCGCGCGGTATGGACTGCAAGCCTCCCCTGATGACCTCCGCGATATAGGCGCCGCCGAAGAAGGCGAACACGATCATCACCCGGTAGACCAGGGATATGCTGCTGAACGCTTCACCGAGCGGTCCCAACTCGTCTTTGAGGAAGGTTGCGAACAGGAGCCAGACCAGAAGAGGCGCCGCGCGGACCACCTCTATGTATCCAACCGACGCGAAGCGTACGGCCCGGTAGGGGGAGATACGCCCCAGTGCGAGCACCAGGCCGATGAAGAACGAGAAGAAACCTCCCACCGCGAAGATGAGGATGTCCAGGAACGCACTTCCCCAGCTGTTGATGGAGACGCCGATCTGCAGTAGCACTGCAGCGGGGACGAGCAGCACCCATCCGGCGCCGACGGACTGCAGCAGCACTGGACTACCCTTCCATCTGCTCAGGACGTGCTTGCCGAACAGGGCGCCCAGGACCAGCAGCGCGAGCAGCGCAGCCATGATGAGCCAGGTGCCGCCGAACGGCAGCGCGAGTCCGAGGGAGAAGGCGTAGAGCCAACGAGGCGCCCAGCCCTGCTCCCATACCAGTTCGCGGTCTATGCCGCTGATCGTGGAAGTCTGGCCGCCGGAGGTTATCTCCTGGGTGAACGGCGTCTCCTCGATGTAGAGGTTCGTCCCCAGGCCGAAGGTGAGCACGATGACGGCAATGATGCCGACGGTGATGACGTAGGGTCGCATCCTGCCGACCCAGATGCCGTAGGAAACCGAGGCCAGGATGGCGGCGGCGAACACGGCTGTCCATATCCGGTAGACCTCATCGCCCGGATACCCGCCAACGAAGAACAGCCTGCGGTTGAGCGAGACCAGGGCCCAGTTGGCGTCGAACAGCACGAACTTCGCAACCAGGAAGGCGATGATGAGTCCCACAGCAATCGTGACGGAACTGATGAGCGCGTTGAGCTTCGAATTGAAGAGGTTCGCCCGCATCCATTCGATGCGCTGCGCCACGGGCGAGTAGGATGCGGTGACCGCGCTCATTTGACTTGCACGTTCCGGTTGATGGTGTTCATGATGAACGAGATGACCAGGTTGGTCAGCACGAACACGACGAAGATGAAGAAGTAGGTCTGGAGCAGGCTTCCCTCGTTATTGACGATGCGGTTGGAGATGAGGACGATCTCCCCGTAGGCGATGGCGTGGGCCAGCGTCGAGTCCTTGTTCGCGTTCTGGTACTCGTTGTTCAGCGCGGGAATCATTATCCGCAGTGCCTGCGGCAGGATGATGAGCGTGAGCTGCTGGTACGCGGAGAGGCCCAGCGCCGCCGCCGCCTCGCTCTGTCCGCGCGGGATGGCCTGTATGGAGCCGCGGACGATCTCCGCGATGAAGGCGCTGAAGTACAGCGAGAGCGCGATGAGTGCGCTGACGTAGCCCAGCTTGAGCACGTTGCCGCCACCGTATGAGTAGAACCCGGACGTGGCCTGCACCACTTCAGGAAGTGTGATGCGGACGGGCAGCAGCAGGGCGAGGTAGCTGACGACTGCTACGACAGCGAAGATTGCCGCTCCCCAAGCGTTCGGGTGCGTGCTCAGCCCGGTGTCGTTCTCCTGCCTCGTTCGCCGGCTTCGGACTATCAACGCTGCGACTGCTCCAATGGCCAGGGCTATCAGCCAGAGGGGCCACAACCCGTTGCCCGCTTCGACCCAGGGCACAGCCATTCCGCGATTGCTGACGAAGATCACGCCGTTCAAGCCTGCGCGGTCCTGTATCTGGGGGAGCTCCCTGAACACGGCGAATGCGAAGAAGAACATGATCAGCAGGAGCGGAAGGTTTCTGAACAGTTCCACATAGAGCTTGGCCACACGGCTCAGGAGCGGGTTCGGAGTGAGCCGCGCCACGCCGATGAGGAGGCCCAGGAACGTGGACACGGCGATGGCGAATACGACGACCGAGAGCGTGTTCCCGGCGCCCTTCAGGATGGCCTGCCAGCGGGGGTCGCCGGCTTCCACGTTCAGACCGGGGAAGATGGAACTCCTGTCGGGGCTGCCGTATGGCTCGACGAGGAAATCGAAGTCGAAGAAGTCGGCGGCGTAGACGGAGCTGGCGATGTAGAAGACGAATGCCGCGGCGAAGCCGCCCACCGCCACGTTGATCACCAGGTGACGATACCGGTTCCGGTACCAGATCCCCGCTCCGATAACGGCGGCGACGGCCAAGGGCCGGGCGAGCACGGCTGGGAGCCTGCTGCGTCGCCGGGTATCGGGTAAGCGCTCTTGCATGTTGTGAACCAGCCAGCCTCGTGCTCACGGGCAGGGTCGACCGACGCTATTTGACAAGAGCGGGCAGGAATCCGTCAATTCCTGCCCGCTCGTTCTGGCCTATGCGTGTCCGGTTAGCGCATGGGTGGGGCGTAGATCAGACCGCCGTCCAGGTAGGAGGCGTTCGGGGAGCCCGCACGCGTCAGTCCGACTCTTTCGAGCGTGGCCTCGTAGGCTTCGCCGTAGTTGCCGATCTGGGCGATGACGTCCTGCATGAACGTGCCCTTGATCTTGCCGTGGCCGATGCCGAGGTTGCTGGGAGCGCCGCCGTCGAAGCCGACGCCGAGCAGGCGGGCAACGGTGTTGTTCGGGGGGTTGGCGGCCATCTGGCCGACGTTGCCGGAGGTGACGCCCTGCTCCTCAGCGATAATCATGCCGTTGACGACCCAGCGCACGAGGTCTTCCCACTCGGAGTCGTAGTCGCGGACGCTGGGGCCGAGTGGCTCCTTGGAAAGCGTCTCGGGGAGCACGACTGCGGAGATACCGTCGTCGGTCTGGAGCGTGAACTGGTGACCGCCCAACTGGGACTTGTCGGAGGACCAGGCGTCGCACTGGGCGCTGATGAAAGCGGCGCGCAGTTCAGGGTTCTGCTGGAAGGTCAGTTCTTCGTAGGTCAGGCCCTGCTCGGTGAAGTAGTCGGAAACCGCGCCCTGGGTGCTGGTGCCGTCCAGGATGCAGATCGTCGCTCCGCCAAGCTCGCTCACGCTCGACAGGTTGGCGTCGGCCTTCACCATGATGCCCGCGCCGTCGTAGAAGGTGGTCGGGGCGAAGGCGACGTTCAGGTCCGCGTCCCGGCTCGCCGTCCACGTGGTGGTCCGGATCAGAACGTCGATCTCCCTGGCGGCAAGAAGCTCGAAGCGGTTGGCCGAGGTGGCCTCCTTGAACTCAACCTTGCTGCTGTCACCGAAGACCGCGGCGGCGACGGCGCGGCAGTAGTCCGCGTCGTTCCCGTCAACAGTGCCGTCGGCGTTGAAGACGCCGAAGCCGGGGGTGTCCGCCTTTACGCCACAGATGAGGTTGCCGCGTTCGAGCACCACGCTCAACGTGTCCTCCGCGGCCTGTCGCCCTTCGAGTGTGGTGATCTGGGACTGGAGCGAAGCCACCTCGCCTTCGAGTTCGGTGACTCTCTCCGATTCTCCGTCGTCGCCGCAGGCGACCGTCGCCACCAGGGCGAGGGCAAGCACCGATATGACCAGTAGCATTCGAGCTTTCATTAATACCTCCCGGGTTCGTTCCTTCCTGTTTCTTCACGCTGCGCGTCGGATATTGACCGTTGCGCTGGCGGATTATAGTACAAGCAACAGCCCATTGACTATAGGCGCGAACTATCCGATACAGTATCTCAACGATGGGTGTGGGAAGTTTCACACGATGGGCAGTAGTGCGATTCTACCACTACTGTCCTGTTTCCAGCGCTACCGGGATTCCAGGAGGAGGCCTTAGTGAACATCATCAGCCGCTACACCGTCGAAGAGTTCGGGCAAGAAGTCCGGCAGTTGCTCGACGCTAACGAAACAGGCATGCAGTCTGTTCTGCAGTTGGGCCACCTGTTGCAGCGCTTCGGCGCGGAGAACAGCCGCGACTACTTCTGGAGCATCGGCGAGCCCGCCACTATCAGCTCCGGCCTGCCGGGGCAGAAGTTGTACGACGACCCGGACGGCCTGTTCCGCCTGCTGCTGGCGCAGTACCCGCCAGACACGCCCACCGCCATCCACAGCCACGAGGGCTGGGTGGTGATAGGCCTGCTCGAAGGAAGCGAGCGCTACACGTCCTGGCGCCGGGTCGACGACGGCTCCACGCCGCTGGCGACGTTGGAACTGGTACAGGACCACCACATCCTTCCGGGCGAGTTCGGCTACCTGTACGACGGGCCGTTCAACGTGCACCGGCAGTCGGCGGAGGCCGATGGTGCGGTGGAACTGGTGCTCATGAAGGGCCGCGGGCAGCGGCTGGAGCACATAGACGAGGCCACGGGCGAGTGCTCGCAGCCCATGGAGTTGAACCGTTAGGCCTTCGTCAGGGCGAACGTGCCGGTTCCTCCTCAGGGGAGGGCGGCGGCAGCACGCCGATCGTTAACCACCTGCCCGTGAAGTAGTAGCCGCCGTACAGTGCGAAGCGGATGAGCATGGCTATGGCTATGGCTATGGCTATGCCCAGAGATTCTGCGGATGTCCACCGGGACAGCACGAAGGCGATCGGAATCTCCATCACCCACATGCTCATGAACGTGACGAGCATCGGCGCCAGCGTGTCGCCCGCAACGTTGAATGATTGCTGGAATACCTGCCCGCCGCCGAGCAGGGTGCCGGCCACGGCCTGGATGCGCAGCCAGACGACCGCGGTCTCAACGAACTCCGGCTCGTTGGTGAAGATTCCTATGAAAAAGGCGGGGAAAGCGATGAGCAGGATGCCGGCCGCCCCGCGTATGACCATCACGTAGCCGACTGCCCATTTGACCGTGGCCCGGGCTCGCTCCGGCTGGTCCGCTCCGAGGTTCTGCGCGACGAGGATGCCGGATGCCCGCCCCATGCCCTGGCTGCCGATGTTCGTCATCCGCTCCAGCCGGCGGGTGAGCGAGTACGCCGCAAGCGGTATGTCCCCGAATGGGGAGACGAGCCTGATGAGCACCATCTCGGAGAGGCCGCGCTCCATCTGTGTGGCCGTGGCAGGGGCGCCGATCTTGATGATGCGCCACATCAGCGGCAGGTCCACGCGGTAGTCGCGCAGTGAGAGTCGCAGCCGCGAGGAGCCGGAGCTGAGCGCGTACAGGTTCCAGGCGACCCCGACCACCTGGGCGAGCGCGTTGGCTGCCGCCGCCCCCGCGATCCCCATCTCCGGCGCGCTGAACCAGCCGAACACGAGGAAGGGGCTGATGACGAGGTGCAACACCCGCGACGCTATGGTGGACTTCATGTGCGTGAACGTGTCGCCGGATGCCTGGAGCGCCGCCCCCGTCGTCTGACGGAAGCTCTGTATTCCCGAGGAGACGAACTGGAACTGCAGGTAGTACACCGCCACGTCCGCGACGGCCTCGCTCACGCCCACGATGCGGAGCAGGAACGGGGAGAACAGCACGCCGATGATCGTGAGCGTGAGGGAGAGGAGGAAGGTGAGCGTGAAGGCCTGCATCATCGCGTGGTTGGCCAGATCGATCCGCCGCGCCCCCACGGCGCGGGCTATGACCGCCTGCATCCCCACGTCCAACCCCATGCGCGCCATCATGATGAGGTGGCCGTACGCCTGCGCGACGCCGACTCCGCCTATCGCGTTGAATCCCGCTACCTTCGCGGCCCAGAAGATGTCGGCCAGTTGGTCGGATGCGTTGAATACGCCCGCGACCATCTGTGGCCATGCGATGAACCAGAGGTTCCGCCGCACGCCTCCCGTGGTGAGGTCGCGCGTTGCGTAAGCCGAGCGGCGCATGCGTCGGTGCCGCATAGGGCGCACCTCAACCCGCCTGGGTCCGCAGGAGGTAGCCGGAGGCTGCTCCCGCGAGCATCGACGCGACAGATGTCCAGAGGAAGATGATGCCGTTCACCCGCCGGGCCGTGTCTTCACCCCAGAACCCGCGCAGCGATAGCGCCGTCTTCAGCGTCAGCCAGGCGATACCCACCAGGACTGCATCCTCCACGGAGAAGAAGACAACGCCTGCTATGAGCAGACGTTCAATGATGCCGTTGCCTATCCCCACCCAGAGCGGGGGGACCGTCCAGGACGTGGCGCTGTAGCCCCTCAACTCACGGGTCGCCCATCTGCTGATGGGTCGAACGGTCAGAAATGCGATTGCCGCGCCGAAATGGACGGCGCCGAACAACAGCCATGCTTCGCGGGATATGTCAGAGAAGGATGGGTCCATGGAAGCTCCGCCTCTGTATTACCGGAAAGCGGGATACCGTGCAAGCGGCGTATCTGACAATCGACTGCTGGTCGTTCCCTATCCTGTTCTTGAAGACGCCCAACGGTGCGCGGCTACACGGCAGCCCAGCCGGCGCTCTCTCACGGGCCGTCCAGCACGAAGGCGGCGTAGAGCAACTCTCCCTGTTCACTGTTCTCGAACGTGAGGCGTCCCTGTGGAAACGCTGCCTGCAACTGCGGGACGAGTGTCAGGTACTCCTCCGCCAGCAGCCATATCGTCGGCCCCCTCACTGTCCCGGCATCGATGCCGCCGCTCCCACCGAATGCCGCGGTGCCGTTCCTCGTCGGCGTCTCGCTGAGGAACCACTGCACGACGGCATTGGTCCGTGGCAGCCGGTCGTTGTAGAGCCGCACCTCGTAGGAGTCTCCCAACGACTGAGCGAACCGCACCGCTTCGACCTCCTTGCGCGCGAGCGCCCATTCCGATTCGACCAGCCAGTCCTGAAAGTCGCGGTCCTGCTGCGCGGCGAAGAGCAGCACGAATGCAGCCAGTGCGACGGCAGCGACCGCATTGCCGAACCAGCCCGCAAGGATGGGGACAGGCACTGTGCCCGCGTAGCGCTTCCACCTGTTGTGGACCAGCGATATCGCCGTGTCCAGTCCCACGGCGGCGATGGCGAGCACGAACACGATGCCCAACAGGTAGCGCCGGCTCTCCGCGTCCGGCGTGAGCACCGCCGGAACGAGCGAGATGAGCCATCCAGCCAGCAGGAGTTGGCTGGAGCGTCTCCTGATGAAGACGAAGAGCGTGGCGAGACCGGTCCAGAAGAAGACCTCCGTGCTGAAGTGCAGCAGCGGTATGCCTCCCGTGCCGACGTTCCCTTCGCGCGGTATCGCGGTGTGCACGTACGTGATCACCTCCCAGGCGCGGCTGATGAGAGGCCCGGGGGAGAGCGTTGTCCGCTCGTAGAGGCGCAGGGACGCCGAGACGACGTCCGACGTGAGGTAGAAGAAGACCATGTGCGCGCTGACGGCCAGCGATGCGCCGAGGAACCAAACGACCTCCGAGCGGCGCGCGCGCCTGTCGAGCAGGAGGTAGAGGCCGAGCACTCCCCACACCGCCAGGGCGTAGATGGGGAATGATTTGTAGGTGTACCAGCCGAGCCCGAACAGGACTCCTCCGAGGGCGGCGGGCCACCACCGGTTGGAGCGGACTCCTGCGATGAGCAACCATACGCCCGCTGCGAAGCAGAGGACCGCTGGCATCGCCGGGAAGGCGATGCGGCTGAACACGAGCACCCATACGTGGAACGTGAGGAAGGCCGCCGTGAGGACGGCGGTGCGGGCGGAGAAGAGCTGTCGCATGAGGAAGTACGCGACGGGGATGAGGGCCACGCCCGGCAGCACGGCGCTCAGCCTCGCCGTGGCGATGCTCGCGTCCAGGAAGAGGAAGAGCAGCGCCTGCAGATGGACTATCCCCGCGGGAGTGCCCAGCGTGACCCCGGTCCACGCCCCGGGCCACACCTCCCCGCTGGAGATGCGCAGCGCTTCCAGCGCAAGTTCCGCTTCGTCGTTGGCGATGCCCGGCGGCACCGCCTCGAGGTGCTGCGCGCGGATGACGAGCGCGACGAACGTGAGCGCGGCGACGACCGCTGCCTCCCACAGCCGTACCCGTCCGGCGTCGCCGGATGCGGCTTCAGCCGACCTGGGAAGGGCAGGAAAGGCCGCAACGAACGGGGCGAACGCTTCGGCTGCCCGCCGCACGGCCGTCCGTGCCGCCCTTGCGAGCCACGTGCTGATCGCCGCGACTGGCTCTCTCACGGCTCTCGCGGGTATCCGTCGCCTGGGTAGGCGTGACCGGCTGCCCGGACGCTGAGGGGCCGATGTGGATGGGTGGGCTGCGGCCGTGAGCGAGCTTCCGCAGAAGTGGCAGAAGCGGTGGTGGACGGCGTTCGCGGTGCCGCAGTGCGGGCAGGTAGTGTTCAAGCGATGCTGCTCGGTAGACCCTGTAGCAGGAAGTTACCCGCCCATAGTAATGCACCCGTGCCGGTCAGGGTGCACGGCTCTCAAGGAGGCCTGCCCGGCGCGGACGAGGCGAGGCTTGCCCGCCCGCAATGCCGGGGGGTATCTTGCGAGCAGTTGCATGGTTGGAGGCGTGTCAGGCGATGCTTACGGCTCAACAGAACGAGTTGCTCACCCGGGTTGGCCCCGGCACTCCCATGGGCGAGACGCTCCGTCGCTACTGGATACCGGCGCTGCTGGACTGGGAGCTTCCCGAGCCGGACTGCCCGCCTGTGCGGCTGCGCCTCCTCGGCGAAGACCTCGTCGCCTTCCGGGACACGAGCGGACGCGTCGGTGTGCTCGACGAGTACTGCCCGCACCGGCTCACCTCGCTCTGGCTGGGGCGTAACGAGGCGAACGGCCTGCGCTGCGTCTACCACGGCTGGAAGTTCGACGTCACCGGCCAGTGCGTCGACCAGATGAACGAACCGAAGCCGTTCGCCTCCAAGATCACAACGGTCTCTTACCCCGTCGCTGATGTCGGGGGCGTGCTGTGGGTGTACATGGGGCCGAAAGAGAAGCAGCCGCCTCCTCCGAACTTCGCGTGGACGGGCGTGCCTGCGGAGCAGCGTGTCGTGACGAAGGTGGTGGAGGAGTGCAACTGGCTGCAGGCGCTGGAGGGCGGTATAGACACTTCCCACGCCCCCATCATGCACCGCGCGCTGCGCCCGGAGGCCTCGCAACCGGGGCTGCCGGCGAACGACGTATTCGTACGGGGCGCCGCGCCTTCGTTGGAAGTGGACGTAACGGATTACGGCTACCGCTACTTCGGTATCCGCCCGCTCGGCACGGACCAGCAGTACGTACGCGGCTACCACTTCGTGATGCCGTGGACGCAGCTGCGTCCGGCCGGCAGGGGCATACAGGACCAGGTCCACGGCCACCACTGGGTGCCGATCGACGATCACCGGTGCCTCGTCTGGAACTGGTACTACAACGAGGTCCAGCCGCTGGACAAGGGCAACGCCGGGCCGGAGGAGACCGGCAACATATTCGGCGTGGACGTTGACGCGGAGAACGGCTTCCGCTCCATCCGCAACCGCTCCAATGGCTGGCTGATAGACCGCGCGGCGCAGAAGACGGAGACGTTCACCGGCATCGTGGGCATCAACACCCAGGACCGTGCGGTGCAGGAGATGATGGGCCCGATAGTCGACCGGACCCGTGAGCATCTGGGCCCTGCGGACAAGGCGATCATCGCCGCGCGGAAGCTGTTGGAAGAGGCCGTGCGCACCGTGGAAGACGGCGGCGACCCGGCAGGCGCCTCCTCCGCCTATTACGAGCTGCGCGCCGTAGACAGCGTGCTCGCGGCAAACGACGATTGGCGCACCCACCTCATTCCCCGCATGGACCCGTCGCTCGCGCGGGTATGAAGCTGCTGGCCTCGTAAGCGCACGCGCCGCAGCTCGGATCGGGAGGTGCGGCGCGTGCGCCTTGCCCGCCAGCGTTGACGCTCAGCTTGCCCGGTGTTAGGTTCCCCCGCGTGGGCGACGCCCGCCTTGTTGGTTTCGCCGCAAGCCCGCTGCGGGCATGCACGGTCGAAGCAGACACGGGTGGAAGCCCTTCATTCGTCACAGGGAGGATGACATGAGAGGGAAGGTTATCCACGTCTGTATGCGCGCCGTATCGGTAGGGCTTGTTGCCCTGCTGATCGCGGCGCTGTTCGCCGCCTGCGGGACCGATGACCCGACGCCCACCCCCACCCCGCGTCCGGCTGCGGCCACCGCGACACCCACGCCGGTGCCGGGCCTGCTGGAGCAACTGCACGCGGCGGCGCAGCAGGAAGGCGAGATCGTTTGGGCGACGACCGACACGGAGGAACGCACCACCGCCATGATCGGTGCCTTCGAGGCGAAGTACCCCGGCGTCAGCGTCAGCCTCATCACCGCCAACAGCGCCGAGTTGCGCGAGCGCCTCTTCCTCGAGGCGCAGGCCAACCAGATCTCCGTTGACGTGACAGACCCCGGACGCGACAACCGTGTGGTCGAGGAGGACCTCGCCGAGGACCTCACCGACATCGTCGAGGAGCTCGGAGTCGACCCGAACCTGGTCTACTCGGACAACCGCATCTGGTTGAAGGTGGGTGTCCCGCATGCGCCTATCTGCAACACGGACAGGTTCTCCGCGGGCGAGTTCCCGCAGTCCTACGATGACCTGCTCGACCCGAGCCTGGAGGGCGAGATCGTCGTCGAGAACCGGCTCAAGGGCTTCATCTACCTCACGAACCTGCCTGAGTACGGAGACTCGCGCCCCGGCCTCTGGGAAGAGGACCGCGTGGCCGACTACCTGTCCGCTGTGAAGGCGAACGACCTCAAGGCCCAGCGCGGCAACGGCGTCGTTGGCGACCTCGTGGCGTCCGGCGAGGTCTCCTGTGCACTGGAGATCAACCTCAGCTCTTTCCAGACCCTCTGGTCACAGGGAGCGCCGTTGGACATCGTTCCGGTAGAGACCATCTCGGTGGAGCCGGTGCACCACTTCGTGCCGAAGAACTCCCCGAACCCGAACGCCGCCAAGCTGTTCGCTGCGTTCATGATGGGACCTGAGGGCCGGGCGCTCTGGACGGAAGTACGCCCCACGTCCGACCTGACGCTGTCCGAGGACACGCCGTACGCCAACCTCGTGAAGTCCAAGGGCTCGAAGATCGTCCCGCCCGGGACCGAGCTGAACGACCACTTCGGCAGGTTGACGGACAGGTATCTCGAGGCGATTGGCATCCCGACCGGATAGGCCTCGGAGTCTGATGCAGTTTGGGCGCCGGGACGAATCACGATTTCGTCCCGGTGCCCGTGACCTGTGAGGGGTAGCACGTTGCTTCCCCGGGAGTGAACCGGGAATCATGATTGGGCAGCAGACAACGGTAGGGCGCGCGATGCGCCGGGGACTGCGTACCGATCCGCAGGTGCTGGTGGTCATCGGCGCCTTGGGAGCGCTGCTGGCGTTCCTGGTGGCCGTGCCCCTCATCCTCGTGCTCTGGTTCAGCTTCCGCACGGCGGGGCCCGGCGAGCGTGGCGGAACGTTCACGGTCAGCAACTACGTCGACACGTTCCTCAACCCGCTCACGTACGAGTTGCTCATCAACACCTTCTGGTTCTCGGTCGGCTCGATCGTCGTCGGCCTCGTCATCGGCGTCGGGTTCGCGTGGCTCATCGAACGCACGAACACGCCCTTGCGCAACTTCGGCTTCGTTTCCATCGTCATCAACAGCGCGATGCCCGCCGCGATGTTCGCCATCGCCTGGGTATTGGTGCTGAACCCGCGTACCGGGCTGGTGAACCTCCCGTTCACAGCGTGGCTGGACTGGGACAAAGGGCCGTTCAATCCCAACACGATGTGGGCGATGATCTTCGTGGAGGGCCTGCGGCTAGCGGCCACCATCTTCCTCATGGTCATCGGCCTCTTCCGAAGCATGGACCCCTCGCTGGAAGAGGCGTCTTCCATGTCGCAGGTGGGCACGTTCAAGACGGCGCGCCACATCACCCTGCCCATCATGACGCCGGGCATCCTCGGCGTGGTCGTCTACATCGCGACGTCGACAGTCGGCGTGTTCGAGATCCCCGGCGTGATGGGCATGCCGGCGGACATCCACGTCCTTGCGACTCGCATCTACCTGGCTACGAGCGGCGTGCCGCCGGACTACGGCTTCGCCACGAGCCTCGCCACGGTCGCGGGCATCCTCGGCGTGGTTGGCATCTTCATCTACCACCGTGTAACGCGGATACAGCAGCGTTTCGCCACCGTGACGGGGAAGGGATACCGTCCGCGCCGCATCGAGCTCGGGCCTACAGGCAGGGGCATCAGCGCGGCGCTCATCATCCTCTTCTTCATCCTCACGTTCGGCCTGCCGATGTTCATCCTCTTCTGGGCGAGCCTCATCCCGTTCTACCAGGCCCCGCTGCCGAAGGCGCTGGAGTTCGTCAGCCTGGACGCGTACCGCTTCATCATCACCGGGCCGGGGAGGCACGAGTTCATGCAGGGGCTGCGAAACTCGCTGCTGCTCATCCTCGTCGTGCCGGCGCTGACGATGCTCCTTTCGGCGGTCGTTTCGTGGTTCGTGGTGCGGAGCAGGGCCCGAGGCAAGGCCATACTGGACATGCTGGCGTTCATGCCGCACACCGTGCCGGGCATCGTCATGGGGCTTGCGTGGCTCATCATCGGTCTGTTCGTCCTCTCGCCCATCTACGGCACCATCTGGCTTATCGTCATCGCCCACATCTCGCTCTTCATCGCCTACGGCACGCGGACGACGAACGGGGCGATGTTCCAGATCCACCGTGAGTTGGAAGAGGCCGGAGCCATGAGCGGGGCGGCGTGGTTCAGCACGTTCCGCAGCATCATCATGCCGCTGCTCATGCCGTCGCTCGTGGCGGGATGGCTCTGGGTGGCCATCCACAGCGGACGTGAGCTGACGGTGGCGCTGCTGCTGCAGTCCAGCTCCAACCGCATCATCTCTGCGTACGTCTGGCAGCAGTTCTTCGGCGGCAGGCTCAATCTCGCCGCGTCTGCGGGCGTGCTGCTCGTGCTGCTCATCATCCTGCTGGTGATACTGACGCGGGTTCTGGGCCAGCGGCTGAGCAGGCAACAGTAAAAGGGGAGGTCAACGTGGCGGTAGCGCTTCAGGTCAGGAACCTCTACAAGCGGTTCGACACCGATCAGGGTGAGGTCCACGCCGTGGAGGACGTGACGTTCGACGTGGAGGCGGGCGCGTTCTTCACGCTGCTCGGCCCGTCCGGCTGCGGCAAGTCCACGACGCTCCGCTGCATCGCCGGGCTCGAACGCCCGGACGACGGCGACATCATCCTGGAGGACGCGGTGCTCGTATCGTCGAGCCAGGGCATGTGGACGCCGCCGCACAAGCGCCCCATGGGCATGGTCTTCCAGTCGTACGCCATCTGGCCGCACATGAACGTATTCGAGAACGTGGCCTTCCCGCTGAAGCAGGGCCCCCAGAAGTTCTCCGGCGCGGAGACCCGGGAGCGCGTTATGCGCGCACTGGCCCTCGTCCACCTGGACGAGCTGGAGAAGCGCCCCGCCCCGCAGTTGAGCGGTGGGCAGCAGCAGCGGCTCGCCCTGGCGCGGGCGCTCGTGAACGAGCCGAAGGCGCTCCTGCTGGACGAGCCGCTCAGCAACCTGGACGCCAAGCTCCGCGAGGAGATGCGCAACGAGCTGAAGCAGCTCACCTCCTCGCTCGGCATCACGACGCTCTTCGTCACGCACGACCAGTTGGAGGCGCTGACGCTCTCCGACCAGGTGGCGGTGATGGACAGCGGGCGTCTCGTGCAGTACGGACCGCCCCGCGAGATATACGAGGCCCCCCGCAACCGCTTCGCGGCGGAGTTCATCGGCTCGGCCAACTTCTTCGAAGGCACCGTCACGGATGCCGTGGAGACGGGCGGCGTCACCGGCGTCGAGACCGAGCATGGCGTGCTGCGCTGCACGGCGGCGGAGGCGCTGCCGCAAGGGGCGCGGGTTGCCGTGGCCGTGCGGCCGGAGAACGTGACCCTGCACGCAGGCGCCCCTCCGGAGGCGGATGGGCTCAACGTGCTCTCCGGCACCGTGCGGAGCGTCGTGTACCTTGGCAACACGCTCGACTGCCAGGTGGAGGTGGGCGCCGCGCTGGTGAAGGCGGATGTGCACCCGGGCGAGGAAATGGACGAGGGCGCCCCGGTTGCGCTGTCGTTCAAGGTATCGGCCTCACGGGTCGTGCCCGTAGGCGCGGTCGTTGCGGAGACGGAGCAGGCGGGCTAACCCCAACAGGAGCAGAGGCATGAGACTGGAGAACCAGGTAGCTATCGTCACCGGCGCTGGCCGGAACATCGGCGAGTCGGTGGGTCACCACTTCGTTGCGGAGGGCGCAAAGGTCGCCTTGGTCGACGTGCGGCTGGAGGCGGCGCAGGCTGTCGCCGACGCCATCAACGCCGAGCATCCCGGCTGCGCCATCGCGGTCCAGGCTGACGTCTCCTCCAGCGAGGACGTGCAGCACATGGTGAGCGCGGCGGTCGATGCGTTCGGCGGCGTGGACATCCTCGTGAACAACGCGGCGATCACGGACCACACGCCCGCGCTCGACCTGCCCGAGGACGAGTGGGACCGCATCATCGACGTGACGCTCAAGAGCGTGTTCTTGACGTGCAAGTACGTGGGGCGGCAGATGCGGGACCAGGGGCGCGGCGGCAAGATCATCAACGTCGCGTCCACGTCCGGCCACCGGGGCCGCGCCGACGCGACGGCGTACTCGGCGGCGAAGGGCGGCGTGCTGAACCTCACCCGCTCGCTTGCCATCCAGTTCGCGCCGTTCGGCGTGCGGGTGAACTCCCTGACCCCCAACCGCATCGGCTCGCCGGTGGGGCAGGAGGAGTTGCCGGCGGAGGGGCGCGGGGTGTCCAACCTCGTGGGACGGCAGGGCATGCCGCCGGACATCGCCAAGGCCATGGTGTTCCTCGCGTCGGACGAGGCCGGCTTCATCGCAGCGGCCGACCTGCTCGTGGACGGCGGCTCGCTCGCGGGCAGCGTCGCCTTCTCGTCCCCCGCGCCGAACCGATAGGGGCGGCTTGGCCGCAAGCCCGCTCGTGGTGAGCGCGTCGAACCACACAACGGACCAGCGTACCGGCCGCAGACGCGATTGCGTAAGTGGCGCGTGTCGCATGTTCAACACGACTCAGGCTGACGTGGCGTAAGGCTCCAGGGCGACGCTGCTCTCGGCGGCATCGAGCGTGCAGCGGCAGCGGTTCAGGATGTCGCGCCCCAGCAGTGACGGCAGGCCGGTGGCGTCGTGCTCGTTCTCCGGAGAGGCGACGTAGACCTGTATGCGGAAGTCGCGCCAGTCTCCTATCGCAGTGTCGAAGAAGGAGACGATGGCGTACTCCGGTGTGTACTGCATCGCTCCGCCGATGCCCCTGGCGCTGACTGATGCTGGCCCGAGCGAGCCGATGCGGACGCCGATTGTCCGCATCGGCGGGATGAAGGGTCGTGGCGTCCGCTCCCGTATCGAGGAGGAAGTCCACCCTGTTCCCGGCGCCAAGGCGTGGGAGATAGACACTTCCGCTGACATATGGAGCGGGTTCAGCGCTTGAGTCGAAATATCCTTCTATCGCCACGCTACACGATCAGCCGCATCGGCTCTTTCGAGACGTACTTGAGAGCGATGTTGGGTGTTGGGACGCCCTGGGTATCCAGCCTTGCGAGCAGTTCTCTTCGGTCGGAGTCGAAGCCGACGATCTGCCCGTGGTACACCGCGACCCAGCAGTCAGGGTGCTTTGCACGCAACTCCGGGACGATGGACGATAGATGGCGGCTGTCACGTTCGAACTGCTCGAGGTCGATGCGCATCTGCTCGCGGTCGAGCGATGCGATTGCTTCCTCGTACTCTGGCGGGAATTCCAGGTCTTTGCTCATGGCGTCTCCCCGGCGGTGCGGCCGCCTGCGGGCAGTGTAGCGTTCCCGCCGACGCCGTCCAAGTGGCGCGTGTCACATCTCCGGCGACAGCCACACGCGAAGCAGCACCGACTCCGACGCGGGCAGCGCCAGGAGCGTCCGCGCGACCACGCCCCGCGCCGCCAGCGCGCGCTCGACCTCCGACGGGGCGTCGATGCCGCGCACGACGTCGACGCGGGCCGTGCGCTCGCGACCCCGGTGGTAGACCGTCGCGGGGGCCCCGCTTGCGATGTTGCGCCACCAGAAGGCGCGAGCGCTCGTCAGCGCGTGGAGCGCCTCGCCGCCAGAGGGTCGGCACATCACCGGGACGAGGTACGTCCTGCCGGAGCGCCGCCCCTCGCAGCGCACGACGATGATGGTTACGAGCAACAGCGAATGCAGTGGCGAGCGCACGACCCGCGCGATGGCGGCGTTCACGCGACGGAACACGGCGGGGATGACCGTCGCCACCATCCACCGTCCGAGTCTGAGCTTGAGCGCGCGCATGGGCCGAGGCTACTGTCGTACTCGGTAGCGCCCGTGTCCAAGGAACTCCAGGACATTCCTGTCGCGGAGCACTTGCAGTTGCTGCCGCATCTTCGGCTTGACGTGCTGGTTCTTTGGGTGGAGAGAGGCGAGTTCCTGCTCGAAGCGAGTGTTGAAGTCCTTCAACGTAAACTCACTTGACCCCAGCTCCCCCACCAGCGCACGCACTCGCGAGTACACGTCGTCTGTCCAGACGCTGGGGAGTGTCTTGACGTAGTCTTCGAGTGCCTTGTAAGCGCTGGCCAGTTCCTCCGGGGGCTTCGTACCAACAGGGAGCGAGGCCGCTCGGGTCCTGAGGCGGCGATAATCGGCGATGACCTGCTCGTCCGGCACGGCGAAGGCTGTATCCTGCTTGATGCGGTCATATACTCCGCAGGCATCCTGGATGGCTTCATCGTTCACGGAGCCCCGCAGGAGCGCATTGGCCTCAGTGTTTCTCCAGAGACCGCCTATCGTCAGGTTTGATGATCCGATGAGTACCTGGGCAACCTGTTGTCCTCCGATGGCGATATAGAGCTTGGTGTGGAAGGTCTGATTGACGGTGTCCGCCCACTTGAGATGGACGTACTGCTTGACCGTGGGGTAGCTGTTCGCCAGCTGGCGTAGTTGCTCGATGACCTCCGGGTCGGTGATGTGGCAGTCAAGCCCGTACATCATCGTCACGCTGCCGCCGCGGGCGAGCATCTTCTCCATCGGGTTCAGAATCCTTGCGAGGGCTGCCTTTGTCGCGAACGCGCTTGCGATGCGGATGTCGGTCGCCCACTCCAGGCTCGCGGCGAGTTCGTCGCCCGCCCTACGAGTCGCGTTGTCGATTATTCGCACGTCAGCCATGGCAGTGAGGATTATAGGGGTGCGCCAGCGCCCTGTTGACAACTGCCCCCCGATCCGATCAACGATCAGCGCATGGCCTTTACGGACGCAGTCGCCACCTCGCGTGGGTTTGACCTTCCGGTATCCCTTTGGGCATCGCCTGCGAGAGACTCAATGCTCTACGTTGGCGATGCAGTGGACGTTCTCGCAACGATCCCCCCGGAGACGGTCGACTGCGTCTGGACCGACCCTCCGTACAAGCTGTCCAATGGCGGCATCACCTGTGTTGCGGGCCGGATGGTGAGCGTGGACAAGGGCGCGTGGGACCGCAGCGAGGGACTCGAAGTCGACCACCAGTTCAACCACGACTGGATTGCCGCCTGCAAGCGGGTGCTCAAACCGGCAGGCACTATCTGGGTATCCGGCACCTTGCATCTCTACCCGAGCGTGGGAATGGCGCTGCTGGAGAACGGGTTCCGGCTGCTCAACGACATCATTTGGGAGAAGCCCAACCCGCCACCGAACCTTGGCCGCAGGACATTCACACACTCCACGGAGGTCGTACTGTGGGCAAGCAAGGCCGAAAAGGGCAGTCGGCATAGGTACACGTTCAACTACGACGCCATGCGGATGGAGAACGGTGGCAGGCAAATGAAAACCGTTTGGCAGCTGCCTACGCCCGCCCGTGATGAAAAGCGCTTCGGGAAGCACCCGACGCAGAAGCCGGTGGCGCTCATTGCAAGGTGCCTGCGCGCTAGCACGAACACGGGTGGCCTCGTGCTGGACCCGTTTGCCGGTGCAGGGAGTACAGGCGTTGCGGCGTTGCAGGAAGGGCGGCGGTTCATCGGGATTGAAGCTGTTGCGGAGTACGCCGAGATCGCCCGTAACCGCTTAGAGGCGGTGCTTTCGTATCCCCCCCCCCCCCCCCCCCCCCCCCCCCCCCCCCCCCCCCCACCCCCCCCCCCCCCCCCCCCCC
>DAOUJK010000021.1:0-47455 GCA_034422795.1 Dehalococcoidia bacterium
ACCGCGTCGTACAGCTCCTCCAGCTCCGCGCGGCGGTAGCCGGGGCCCATGTCGCGGTCGACCGCAAGGTCGATGTTGTGCGTGCCGCGGTCGTCGTAGAGGATGAGGCCGCGGGGGCCGTGGCGGATGTCGCCGCGCTCGCACGTCGCGATGAGCAGGCCGAGGTCCTCCGGCACCCAGAGGTCCTCGTTCTCCGCCTTGAACACCTCGCGCTCCTGGAGTCCGCCGATGCGGAGCGCCTGCTTGTCCTCGGACTCGTCGCGGGTTCCCTCGCGCATCTGGCGGCGCACCTCTACGCGCTCCTCCGCGGTATAGCGCTGGCGGTCGTGGCCCCACGTGACGAACTCCGCGCCCATCACGTAGCCGTAGCCGTTGTGGCAGACGAGCGAGGTCGTGCCGTCCTCGAACTCCAGGAACGCCGCGTAGTAGCCGGGGATGGGACGCTCCGGCATCCACTGGCCGGTTGCTCCGCGTACGCTCTTCACCATGCCTCCGCCGA
Source organism: Dehalococcoidia bacterium (assembly GCA_034422795.1). GTDB lineage: Bacteria > Chloroflexota > Dehalococcoidia > Lucifugimonadales > Australimonadaceae > Bin16. The sequence continues at coordinate 500 of DAOUJK010000021.1, forward strand.
GCAGGCGAACACTGTCTATCTGGTGCGGCAGTTGGCGCATGGGCAGGCCGCCGCCCTGCGCCATGTCCAGCTCCTCCCACGTGCGCGGGCGGAGCATCCAGTCCGTGTAGGCGAAGGCGTTGATGGCGCGGGCGCGCCCGATCTCGCCGGACTGGATGATCTTCCACATCGTGCGGACGGGCGGGGTGAAGCTGCGGGTGTGCCCGGCGAGGAACTTCACGCCGGTGCGGTTGGCCGTCTCCACCATCTTCTGCGCGTCTTCCAGGTTGAGCGCCATCGGCTTCTCGACCACGACGTGCTTGCCGGCCTCCATCGCGCGGAGCGAGTGCTCTGCGTGGAAGCGGTTCGGCGTCGAGACCCACACCGCCTCGACCTCCGGGTCCGCCAGCATCTCGTCATAGTCGCCGTAGCCCTTCGCGTTGTACCGCTCGGCGAACCGGTTCAGCGTGTCTTCGTTGACGTCGCATCCGGCTACGAGCCGGAGTTCCGGCATCGCCTCCATCGCGGGCAGCATCTCTGTGCCGCCGACGCCGATGCCGACCATCGCGAGTCCCAACCGCCTCTTGCCTGCCATGCGTCCCTCCGTGGTGACGGCGCGGTCATGGAGAGTCGTGCCGCGCCACGCGGAACACTACATGAACCGCCCGCGCTTCTCAACCGAGAGTGAGCAGGGGAGGGGAACTGTCATGCTGAGCGAAGCCTGAGGCGCAGTCGAAGCATCTCTCGGGGAACGTCGGTGCGCGCAGCCTCGCTCATCCTGGGCCTGTCGAAGGACGGCCTGAGAGATTCCTCGACTCCGCTGCGCTCCGCTCGGAATGACAGGTCGGGGGACGGCCTACACGCCGAGGGTCGTCGTCGTTGCGAGTGCGGCGAGCGCGGCGGCGATGACGAGCGTGATGGAGCCGATCAGCAGCAACTCCCGCTTGAGACTGCCCGTAGGCGTCATGCCGGTCATCTGGCGCTCGCGCCGTGGAGACACCGAGGCGCGTGCCTGGGGCGCCGGCGCGGCGACCGCGCGGGGTGCGGGGGCTGGCGCCGGCGGCGCAGGCGCGGGGGCAGCCAGCGACGCCTCCGCGACGGCTTCCTCCTCCGACTCGGCGTCGGAGGCGTCGTCGGGGGGAGGCGGGGCGTAGGCGGCCTGCGAGAGCGACGGGCCCGCGACCCGCGCCTTGCGGCGCGCCCGCTCCCGGGCCTTCGCCTGTCCTGCCGCCGCTCTGCTTCCCGCCTTCTTACGTGCCATGACTATCCGCCTCGCTCATTTCAGTGTCTGGGCCGTTGCGACGATGACCTCGGTCGCTTGTTCTATCGACAGCATGTCGGTGTTGAGTACCTGGTGGTAGTGCCGCGCCTCCTGGGGATCGATGTCGAAGAAGCGTTTGAAGTAGGCGATGCGCGCACGGTCGTTCTCCTGGATGTACCGTACGGCTTCGTCCTCGGCAAGTTGCTCGCGCTCTCTGATGCGCTCTACCCGCACGTCCATGGACGAGATGAGCCCGACGTGGAGCGAGCTGGGCACGTCGCGCAGGATGATGTTCGACCCGCGTCCGGCGATGACGACGTTGCCCGCCGATGCGATCTCGTGGATGACGTCGGACGTCACCTTCAGGAGGTTCTCGTCGTCGAGCTCGCCGGTGCCGTGGCTCTCTTCCGGGAAGTCCCGGTACTCGCGCACCAGCAACGCGTCGAGCCCGCCTCCGAAGTAGGGGTCTGCTCCACCCCCCGCGAGCGCGGAGCGTTCCAGTACTGTTTTCACGAACCCCGCGATGCGGTCACCCAGCCCTGGCGCGCGCTCCGTGCGGTCGGCAACGTCCTGCTCCGTCGCACCGATCTTCTTCGCCGCCTCGGCCAGGATGGTGCGGTCGACGTGATCGATGCCGAGTCTCTCGGAGATACGCGGACCTATCTCGATGACTCCGCTGCCGATCAGTCCCGTTACGGTGATGACTGGCATCTCACTGTCCTCCTGGACTCATTCCGACCGGGGAACGTCCATCTCCAGCAGCATGTCTATCATTCTAGCGTCATCGGCGTCGCCGTGGGAGGCGGAGAACCACGCGTCCAGTATCTTAACGGCCTCGTCGGGAGAGGTGGAGCGCAGGCTCATCGCCAGTACGTTGGCGTCGTTCCAGCGCCGCGCGCCGTCGGCGGTCTGCGCGTCGGTGCAGAGCGCGGCCCTCACGCCCGGCGTCTTGTTCGCTGCGATGCTCACACCTGTGCCCGTGTAGCAGAAGACGACGCCCTGTTCGCAGTCCCCGCTGGCGACGCTCTCGCCGACAGCGCGCCCCACGGCCGGCCACCGTGCGTCGCAGCCCTCGGCAAGCGCGCCCATGAGGTCCAACTCATGGCCGCGCCGTCGAAGATCGTCCACGATATGACTCGTGAGGTGGGTTGCCTCGTCGCTGCCTATGGCTATCTTCATCGCTCGTCAGGCGCGGGGATGTGCATGCTCGAATGCTTCGCGTACCTGGCTGTCCGTCAGGTGCGTGTAGACCTGAGTGGTCGCGATACTAGCATGGCCGAGCAATTCCTGAACATGCCGGAGCGGCGCCCCGCCGTGCAGCAGGTGTGTGGCGAAACTGTGGCGCAGCGTGTGCGGCGTGAGTTTCCGCGCGATGCCCGCCCGCGCCGCTGCTTTCTTGAGCACGAACCAGTACCCCTGGCGCGTCATCGGGTGGCCGTTCGCGTTCAGGAAGAGCGAGGACGGCACGGGTCCGCGACGCTTCGAGTGCACCAGCAGTTGCGGTCGAACGTCCCTGACGTAGGCCGTTATCTGCCGCACGATGCCCGGGTACACGGGAGCAAGGCGCTCTTTCCCTCCCTTGCCGTACACGCGCACCCAGCCGCCGTCCAGGCTCAATGCGGAGAGCTCCAGGCCCTGCGGCCCGACAACCTCCGACACCCGCAGGCCGGCGGCGTAGGTGAGCTCCAGCATGACGCGGTCGCGAACACCCTCCGGACCCGGACGCTCCGATGCCGCCTGCAGCAGCCGGACGACCTCCCGCTCCGTCAGCACATCCGGAAGCGTGCGGGACGGTCTGCGCGTCTTCATCGGCTCCGCAGGGTTCGCGTCTATCACGCCCTCCTCCAGGAGGAAGCGGAAGAACGACCGTACAGCCGCTATCTTCCGGGCGAGGCTCGCGCTGGAATAGCCTTGCTCCCCGAACGAGAGGCGCACGTCTTCCATGTCGCGCGCGCTCACGCGCTCCCAGCGCACGTCTCGCCCGCCTCCTGAAAGCGCCTCCTGCAACTGTGCGAGGTCGCTCCGGTATGCGGCGATGGTGTTGACGGAGAAGCCGCGTTCCGCCCGGAGGTGGCTGAGGAACGTCTCTATCTGCTGGTCGGTTGCTCGCGCTGCAGTAACCATGGATACGGCAATTGTAGGGAGCGGCAGGCGCTGGCGTAGCCGGTTTCACTCGCGGAAAATGCGGACTGCGCGGGTGCGGACCTCGACGCGGAGCGACGATGACCATCTCCTACGGCCCATACGCATTCGGTTCGCCGTTCATCACGTGGACGGGCCTCTTCATGATCGCCGGCATCATCATCGGCGGCGTGCTCTTCGGCTGCGCGCTGGCGCGACACGGCTCCGAGGGGCGCACGACGTTCGGCGTCGTCCTGGTCTCTGTGTTCGGTGGACTCGTCGGGGCGCGCCTTTTCCACATGCTTGACTACCTGGACTTCTACACGGGCGCGCCGTTCCACATCTTCTACCTGTGGCAGGGTGGGTTCTCACTCTGGGGCGGGGTGCTGGGTGGACTCGCAGCGGGACTCTGCCAGGCGAGGCGGGAATGGCTGACCAACGCCTCGACGGCGGACGCCGCGACGGTCCCCGGCGCGCTCGGACTTGCGATAGGAAGGCTTGGCGGTGTTATCGGCGGTGATCCGCCCGCGGCGGAGTCGTCTCTGCCGTGGGCCGTCGTCTACGACCACCCGGACTCCGTCGCGTTCGCCGACGGTGCAGCCGTCCACCCCGCGGCGCTGTACGAGCTGTTGTGGAGCATCGCGGTCGCCCTGGTCGTCCTTCGATGCCGCAGGCGTTTGCCGGAGGGGGCGGTGATGCCGCTCGCGCTCGCTGCATGGGGGGCAGGACGGGCCGTCATCGCGCTCGTCCGCCTCGACCCCGTGACATTCGGCCTCCAACAGGCGCAGTGGATGGGGCTGGTCGTCGTGGCTGCCGTCGTGCTCTGGGCCTGGCGTTCCGGCCTCCGGCGACGCATCAGAGCGCAAGACGCGGACGGGCCGACGCGGCGTAGTCCTTGAGCGTCATGCGCAGGCGCTCCTGCCCGTTCCAGTGGTCCACGTCCAGCGTGTAGACCAGGTCCGCCTGCGCCACGCCGTTCTCCCACTGCTGGTTGAACGCAACCGCCTCCCATACCGCGCCGCCGGAGCGAACGCTCAACCGGAAGTGCTTCCCCTCAGCGCCCATCTCCGATGCCCGCAGCACCTCCAGCCCGCGGGCGAGGAAGACCGGCGGCGGATTGCCGATGCCGAACGGCTCCATCCGGCGGAGGTCCTGGAACGCGGGGCCCATCAGTTCGTGCGGCTGCGCCTCGACGTCTACGACGCCCTCGCGCACCGTCGGCGCCGCGCCGATGCGCTCCGCCGCGATGCTCACGAGCCGTTCCCGCAGTTCCGGAAGTACGTCCACGCTGCAACGGAACCCCGCCGCCTGCGCGTGCCCTCCATACTGCAGAAGCAGGCCCTCGCACTGTGCCAGCGCGTCCGCCCAGTGGAACGACGGGGCGCTCCGGCAACTCGCCATCACCTGCTCGCCGTCTATGGCGTACACGGCCGACGGTGCGCCGAACTCCTCTGACAGCCTGCCTGCAACGAGGCCCACGACACCCGGATTGAAGTCCGGCTCACCCACGAGGACGAGCGGCGGTACCCGGGCTGGAACGAGCGCCCGCGCGCGTTCCAGCGTCTCGTCGGTCAACAGCCGGCGCTGCGTGTTGTAGCCGTCCAGTTGGCGCACGAGCTCGGCCGCCTGGGCCTGGTCGTCCGTCAGCAGCAGGTCGAGTGCCGTGTCCGCGTGGTCCAGCCGCCCCGCGGCGTTGAGGCGCGGACCGATGGCGAACCCGAGGGTCTCCACGTTCGCATGCTCAGGCGTAACCCGCGCCACGTCCAGAAGAGCCCGTAGCCCGACCGACTCGGTCCGCTGCAGGTCCCGGATGCCGTGGTGAACGATGTAGCGGTTCTCGCCGAACAGGGGGGCCATGTCCGTGATGGTGCCGATGGCCGCGAGCTCCATGAGACCGCTGCGCCATCCGCCGCCGAACTCGGGACGGAGTACCGCCTGCGCCAGTTTCAGCGTCATGCCGACGCCGGTCAGATGGTCGAACCCGTACGTGGAGTGCGGCGCCCTCGGGTTGATGACTGCGATGGAACGGGGCAGAGCAGTGGTGGCGAGGTGGTGGTCGGTGATGATGACGTCCACGCCGAGCGAGTCCGCGTAGTCGGTCTCCTCCGTGTTCGTGACGCCGCAGTCGACGGTCACGATGAGGCCCGCGCCCCGCTCGCGGAGCGAAGCGATGGCGTTGCGGTTGAGGCCGTGGCCCTCGGTCACGCGGTGGGGGATGTAGTGCAGCGTCCGAAGCCCGAAGCGGCGCAGCGCCTTCACCAGCAGCGCTGTGCCCGTGACGCCATCCGCGTCGAAGTCGCCGTACACGGCCACCGTCTCGCCCTTGCGCCTCGCAAGCGCAAGCCGTTCGGCGGCGTGCTCGATATCCGGCAACGTGTCCGGGTCCTCGAAGAGAGTGTCCGAGACGCTGAGGAAATCGCGGGCCTCGTCTGCGTCGTGGATGCCGCGCCTCCTGAGGAGGTGGGCGACGATGGCGGGCAGGGGAGCGAGCGGCGACGGATCGGTCGGCTCAGCGACACGCCACTGCTGACGCTTCCCGACGAGGAGAGTGGGTGCGCTAGTCAACGCGCTTGAAGATCAGCGAGGCGTTGTGCCCGCCGAAACCGAGGTTGTTGCTCATGGCCGCGTTGACGATGCCTTTCTGCGCGTGGTGGGCAGTGTAGTCCAGGTCGCAGTCCGGGTCCGGGTTCTCCAGGTTGATGGTCGGCGGGATGGCGCTCTCTGAAACCGCGAGGACCGAGATCGCCGCCTCGACGCCGCCCGCCGCGCCCAGCAGGTGCCCCGTCATGGACTTGGTGGAGCTGACCTTGATCTTGTACGCCTCGTCGCCGAACACCGCCTTCAGCGCCTCCGTTTCCAGCCGGTCGTTCATCGGCGTGCTGGTGCCGTGCGCGTTCACGTAGCTGATGTCGCTCGGCTCCATGCCCGCCTCCGCGAGGGCGTTGACCATCGCGCGCGCGCCGCCCTCGCCGCCGGGGGAGGGCTGGGTGACGTGGAAAGCGTCGGACGACGCTCCGTAGCCCGCGAGTTCGGCCAGGGGCGTTGCACCGCGCCGGAGCGCGCTCTCCTCGCTCTCGATCACCAGCACTCCCGCACCTTCTCCCATGACGAAACCGTCCCGCTCGGCGTCGAACGGGCGGCTCGCGCCCTCCGGGTCGTGGTTGCGCTTGGAGAGGGCCATGCATGCATTGAACCCCGCGACCGCGATGGGGCAGATGGGCGCTTCCGTGCCGCCCGCAAGCGCGATGTCGATCTCGCCCCTGCGGATCATCGCGGCGGCGATGCCGATGCTGTCAGCGCCGCTGGCGCACGCCGTCACCGTGCAGTAGTTCGGTCCCTTCGCTCCGTAGAGGATGGATACCTGGCCCGGCGCCATGTCGGCCAGCATCATCGGAACGAGGAACGGGTTCACGCGGTCCGGCCCCTTCTCATACAGCACGGCCCATTGCTCGGACAGCGTCAGGATGCCGCCTATCCCGCTGCCGATGACCGAGCCCACGCGGGTGGCGTCGACGCTCCCGTCGTGCAGGTCCAGGCCCGCCTGTTCCATCGCCTGCGCCGTCGCGCCCACCGCCAGCTGGGCGAAGCGGTCCAGCCGGCGGGCCTGCTTGCGGTCCACGTAGGTCGTGGGGTCGAAGTCGGGCGATTCTCCGGCGATCGTGGTAGCGAAGCCTTCGGTGTCGAACGAGACGATCGGAGCGATGCCGGACCTGCCCTGCAGCAGGCTCTTCCAGGTCGACTTTGTATCTACTCCCACGGGGCTGATCATGCCGACGCCGGTTACGTAGACCTTCGTTGCCAAGCGCTGCTCCTTTGCCTTCCGCTACCTCGATGTCCGCAAGGGCGGCGCGGACCGGAGGCTTGATTCTAGGGGTGTGTCGGCACGGCCACAAGCGGACGGCGGCTCACGCCTGCAACTCCTCTTCGTAGGACTGGCTCCGCATCATCTCGTTGATATTGCGCACCGTGTGGATGAAGCCGATGTGGCTGAACGCCTGTGGAAAGTTGCCGAGCGCCCTGCCGGTGGCCGGGTCGTGCATCTCCGCGAAGAGTCCGAGGCGGCTGGACGTGGCGAACACCTCGTTGAAGTAGGTGAGCGCCTCCTGGGTCTCGCCGATCGTCAACAGCGCGCCGATGAGCCAGAAGCTGAGGATGTAGAAAGCGCCTTCCTCGCCCACGAGTCCGTCGTCTGTGTCGTCTACGCGGTAGCGGCGTACGAATGGGCCGTCCGCAAGCTCCATCTGGATGCGGCGCACCGTCGACCGGATGCGCGGGTCGTCCGGGGGAAGAAAACCCAGGAAAGGGATGAGCAGCGCGCTGGCGTCTATGGCATCGGAACCGTACGCCTGTACGAAGCTCCGTTTGGAGTCAGACCAGCCCTTCGTAAGCACTTCCTCCCGTATCAGGTCGCGCTGTCTGCGCCAGTACTCTACGTCACCCTCGAAGCCGTGGCCCTCCGCCAGTTTCGCTGCCCGGTCCAGCGCAACCCAGCACATCACCTTGGAGTAGACGAAATGCTGTTCCGGCCCGCGGACCTCCCAGATGCCGCGGTCCTCCATGTGCCACATCTCGGCCGCCAGGTCCGCCATGTGCTTGAGCAGGCCCCACGCCTTGTCCGACAGGTTGCCGGAGTAGCGGTGGAACACCGCGAGACTCAGCGCGACCTCGCCGAACACGTCCAATTGCCGGTGGAACGCCGCGCCGTTGCCGATGCGGACCGGGCTGGAGCCGAGGTAGCCTTCCAGGTGGTCCAACTCCTTCTCTTCCAACTCGCTCTCCGGCGCGATGCCGAACAGTATCTGCATCGATTCGATACTCATGGAGCACTGCTCCACAACCCATTCGATGAATGCCTCTCCCTCGTGTGGGTCGCCGAGCCGGTAGAGGATGCCGAGTGTCCACGCGCTGTCGCGCAGCCAGGAGTAGCGGTAGTCCCAGTTGCGTACGCCGCCGAGCGATTCGGGCAGGGACGTGGTCGGCGCGGCGACTATCGCCCCCGTCGGCTCGAAGATGAGCATGTGCAGCGTCAGGTAGGAGCGCACCACCGCGTCGCGCAGGTAGCCGCTGTAGCCCAGCTTCGCCACGCTTGCGTGGTCGTGCCGCATCGCGCGCTCCAGCTTGCTGCGACAGTCCATCGCGCTGATGGAAGGCACACGCCTCAGCCCGAATGCCAGCACGAACTCCACGCGTTCTCCCTCCCGCACGGCGAACTCCGCCACCGCCTGCTGGCCGCCGTCCGGGGCCTCCTCTATGGTGAACGGCACGTCGCCGATGAGCGCAAGGACGCCGTCCTCGTGGCTCGCGAGCACGCCGTTGCGGCTCAGGGTCAGGCTTGTCTCGCCCCTCGCGTAGTTGAGTCTCGGCTGGAAGGTGAAGCGCATCGTGACCTTGCCGCTCACTCCTTCGACGATGCGGACGATCTCGTGTGGGGCGTCCGGGCTGCGAGCGGGAGCGCGCGTCATGAAGTCGCATACCGTCGCCGTCCCGTCCCCCGTTTCGTGCAATGTCTCCAGGACAGTGGTGTCCTGCAGATAGCGTTGGCTTGAGGAGTGAAGGCCGGAGGGGTGGACCGAGCAGCGCCCGCCCTTGGCGTCGTCGAGTACTGCCGCAAAGACGCTTGGAGAGTCGAAACGGGGGAAGCACGCCCAGTCTACGGAGCCGCCACTGCTCACGAGGGCGCAGGAGTTCATGTCTCCTATCAGTCCGTACTCGTGGATTGGGAGGTATGGCACCGCAACCGCTCTGCTAACCGGCTTGCCTGCGTTATCCCGGGCGCAACCGACTCGTGATGGGTCAGTCGAGCGAGATCGGTCGAAGGGAACGCCGGGTCCCCCGCTGCTGCAGGTAGCCGGCGCGGCGCTCCGTGTCGTGGCTGAACACGAGCATCCAGCCGTCGCGCACCGCCTCGTCAAGGACGCTGTACTTCGTCTGGAGCGTTTCCTCCGGGTGCAGATCGCTCGCTGCGATGCAGTCCGGCTGCAGGTGGTAGTGGGTCGGGATGAGGTCGCCCAGAAACGCGACCCGCTCACCCCCGTGCGTCACGACGATGATCTGGTGCCCCTGGTAAGGTCCGCTCGCCCGCCGTACCTGCAACCCCGGTACGATGGTCGCCTCCCCGTCGACCAGTTCCAGTTTCTTGCTGTCGCGTAGGGGGATGTAATCGTTGGGCACGTAGCCATTCACGTGCCTGTCGGTGGGGGAGAGGGCTTCTTCCAGCGCTTCTCGTTGCACGAAGTACGTTGCCTTGGGGAACGTGGGGACGAACTCGCCCCGGCGGTTTGCCCGCGTGCATCCGCCGGTGTGCTCGAAGTGGAGGCTGGTTAACACTACGCCGTGTATGTCGGCGGGCCCGAGGCCGTGCGCCTTCAACTCGGAGAGCAATTGGCTCGTGGAGAGGCCGAGCACGTCCCGCTCCTCGGCGGTGTGCTTCGCGCCTGCTCCCGTGTCGATGAGGTAGTTGCGATCGCCGACGCGCACCAGCAGGCAGTTCAGGTTCAGCTTGACCCGGTTCCTTCTGTCGGCGGACATCCAGTCCTGCCATTGGCTCTTGGGCACCTGCCCGAACAGCACGCCTCCGTCAATCTTGATGGTGCCGTCCGATATCAGGTGCAGTGTCGTTCTCCCGCTCATAGGAAGCCTCACCGGTGAAGCGAAATAGCGCGGGGCGGATTTGGACCAGGCGGGCTCCCCCCTGGAGCACCTGCGCCTGCGCATCCTGGTCCCCGGGCGCTGGGGAGAAGCCGCGCGTACAGCGTGGCAGACTCTAGGGGTGAAGTTCTGTCCTGTCAATGGTCGGATTTCATCGTTCATCTGTACGACCGAACGGATGTCGGCAACGGAGAAGCTGCGGACATCTACGAGCGGTAGCGCGGAATCGTTACGCCGAACGTGAGCATCCACCGATTTCGATTCCGGGGCATCTGGTCTGGGACGCACGCCGCTCGGTTTGAGAGCGTGTCTCAGTGCGTAACGTGTATCGATAGGGCAGGCGCCCTGTCTTATGGGGAGCCCTGAAGGAGCTACGGGTAGGAGACGAGGCCCTCGATGACGTGCACCGGCTCCCGGTAGTGGACCACGCGGGGGTCCTCAACGGTCTGGGCGAGCGACGCTCCGGGCGGCACCATCGGGTAGACGTTCTCCTCCGGTGATATGCGGAAGTCGATCAGGTAGGGGCCGGGGTGATGCGCGGCGGTCGCCAGCGCCATGCCAACGTCGTGCTTGTCCTGCACGCACACCCCCGGTATGCCGAATGCCTCGGCCAGCTTCACATAGTCCGGACCGCTCATGGCGACGGCCTTGTAGTGATGGTCGTAGAACAGCTCCTGCCACTGCCGCACCATGCCCAGGTAGCCATTGTTCATGATGCATATCTTCACCGGCAGGTGCTCCTGCGCGATCGTCGCCAACTCCTGCAGCGTCATCTGGAAGCCGCCGTCGCCGCAGATGCCCCACACCCGCGAGTTCGGCCGCGCGACCTGCGCTCCGATCAGCGCCGGCACCTCGAACCCCATCACGCCGAGCCCGCCTGAAGAGACGAACGAGTTGGGCGTCGGCATGAACAGGAACTGGGCCGCCCACATCTGGTGCTGGCCGACGCCTGTCACCACGACGGGGTCCGCGTCATGCTCCACCAGCTTGTTGAGCTCGCGCAGAACGTACTGCGCCGTGACTACGTCGCTCTCCGGCACGTCGATGCTCGGGTGCTTGTGCTCGAGGTACCGCATCCGGTCGAGCCAGTCGAAGCGGGTGTTGCGCTCCAGCAGGGGAAGCAGCGCCTCCAGCGTCGCTTTCACGTCGCCTGCCAGGGCAACCTCCGTGCGCACGTTCTTGTGGAACTGCGACGGCTCGATGTCCAGGTGGATGATCTTCGCGTTCTCGCCGAACGTGCCCGGCCTGCCGATGACGCGGTCGTCGAAGCGCATCCCGACGCCCACGATCAGGTCGGCTTCCGTCGTGGCGATGTTGCTCCAGTACATGCCGTGCATGCCCAGCATGCCGAAGCCGAGGTTGTGATGGCGGGGGAACGCCGACGTGCCGTGCAGGGTGTTCAGCACCGGTGCGTTGATGTGCTCGGCAACCTCCCGCAACTCGTCCCAGCCCCCGGATATGTGCACGCCGCGCCCCGCGATGAGCAGCGGACGCTCGGACTCGTTGATGAGGCGGGCCGCCTCGCGCAGCGACTCCGTGTCAGGCGTCGCGGGCGGGGCGGGCTGCCAGGCGTCTTCCACATCCTCGAACTGGAAGCTCTCCGCCTGCACGTCCTTCGGCAGGTCTACGAGCACAGGGCCCGGACGCCCCTCCTGGGCGACGCGGAACGCCTCCCTGATGGTGGGAGCGATGTCCTCCGGGCTCATCACGAGGTAGGTCTTCTTCACTACGGGCGCGGCCATCCCGCAGGTATCGCACTCCTGGAACGCCTCGGTCCCCATGAAGGGGCGGGCGACCTGCCCCGTGATGGCGACGATGGGAGTCGAGTCCATCTTCGCGGCAGTCAGGCCTGTCATCAGGTTCGTGGCGCCGGGGCCCGAAGTCGCGACGCAGACGCCCACCTCGCCCGTGAGGCGCGCATACGCCTCCGCCGCGTGCGCCGCGGCCTGCTCGTGCCGCACGAGCACGTGCCGTATCTGGGGGTAGTGCCAGAGCGCGTCGTAGAAGGGAAGGATCGCTCCCCCCGGGTGACCGAAGATGACGTTGACGCCCTCGTTCAGGAGGGCTTCACAGACGACGCTCGCGCCTATCTTCTGCATGACTCCGTCCATCACTCCGCGTAGATTGGGCGGGAACCCCCAACGACGCAGGAGGACCGGTGATTGCGGCGGACTATCGAAAAGGCCGCGACCGGCAGGCCACGGCCTCATGAATCGTAACCCGCACTCCTACGAGTGTCAACGAACGCCGGACGCAGCAAGCAGGCAATGGCGCGGCGCATGCCATATCGGTCATCCCGGGCGAAGCGCAGCGGAGTCGAGAGACCTCTCTGATGAATGCCATGCTCACTTCCCTGCGCTACACTCCGCTCGACGTGAGCTTCGCAGCCGACCTCCACCTCCATTCTCCCTATGCCAGGGGGACCAGCCCCGCGCTCTCCTTGCAGACGCTCGCCGCCTGGGCGGACGTCAAGGGCGTGGACGTGCTCGCCTGCGGCGACTTCACGCACCCCGCATGGCTCACCGAGTTGAAGAGCAACCTGCGTCCCGTCGACGACGGCCTGTTCGAACTCATTGCGCAGCCGGAGCGGTATGAGGTGCGGGGGCGCGAGCGCCCCGCTCGGTTCGTCCTCGGTACGGAGGTGAGTTGCGTCTACACACAGGAGGGACGCGGGCGCCGCCTGCACCTGCTCATCCTCGCGCCCGGCTTCGACGCCGTGGATGCCCTCTGCCGTGCCTTCGCCCCGTACGGCGCGCTCGCCTCGGACGGACGCCCCACGCTGCGCCTGTCGGGGCGTGACGTCATGGAGGCCGTCCTCTCGGTGGACGCGCGGTGCGAGGTCGTTCCCGCTCATGCCTGGACCCCCTGGTACGCACTCTTCGGCTCGAAGAGCGGCTTCGATTCTCTGAACGAGTGCTTCGGCGACATGGCAGGACACGTCCACGCCATCGAGACCGGTCTCTCCAGCGACCCCGCGATGAACTGGCGCGTCCCGGACCTGGATGGGCGCACCCTCGTCTCGTTCTCGGACGCGCACTCCGCGCAGCGGCTGGGACGCGAGGTCTCCGTGTTCACAGGCGAACCCGGCTACGGTGTGCTCATCGAAGCTTTGCGAAACGACAAAGTGGAGTGGACGGCGGAGTTCTACCCGGAGGAAGGGAAGTATCACCACGACGGCCACCGCAAGTGCGGCGTGAACCTGCCGCCAGGTGGGCACGACGGCCGTTGCCCCGTATGCGGACGCAGGCTCACGCTCGGTGTGCTGCACCGCATCGAGTCGCTTGCGGAGCGTCCCTCGGAACCCCTGGCCGCTGACGCGGACGGCACGCTGCGCGGGACCGAGAGCGAGCGCCCGCCGTTCCGAAGGCTCGTGCCGCTTGCCGAGATCGTCGCGGAAGCGCTGGGATACGGTGTCGCGAGCAAGGCTGTGGGCCGCGTCTGCCTGGACCTCGCCGCGCGCGTCGGGCCTGAACTGCATATCCTTACCGCTGCGGACGAGTCGGAGATAGAGGATGTCGCAGGCGGGCGCGTTGCGGAAGGGGTGATGCGCGCCCGGCTTGGGCGAGTGTCCATACGACCCGGCTTCGACGGCGAGTACGGCTCCGTGCAGATCTGGGACGACGACAGCGCAACGTTGACAGACGGGCAGGGCGCGACGCAGCATCGTGCGATACGCAGCGACAAGCCGAACGGACGACAGACCAGGTTGGATTTGGAGTAGGCATGGCAATGGCCGACGGCATCATCACGATGGAAGAGATAGGAAGGGTCTACGACGTGACCGATGAGCTCGGCATAGACCGGGAGGAGCTCAATATCGAACTCGGCAAGGAGGACCCCGGCTCGTGGAGCAGGGCGCCCGGCGGGATGATGCGGCGCGAGGTCATCGCCATCACGCTGCCGCTCTCGACGCCGCTGGACGACTGGCTGCCCGCGCTGAAGGCCGGGCTCCGCGAACTGCTGGAGGGGCAGTGATGAGAAACACGACGCGCCTGCGGGAACTGCTCTCCGGGGAGCGGATGCTGCTCGCCCCGTTCACGTACGACGGCTTCACGGCCCGCATCGCCCAGGAGGCGGGCTTCGACGCCGTCTACATGTCCGGCTTCGCAACGTCCATGTCAAAGGGGCTGCCGGACGTGGGCCTGCTCACGCAGACGGAGATGGTGCAGAACGCCGCGAGCATCGCCTCGGTGGTGGACGTGCCCGTCGTCGCGGACGCGGACACCGGCTACGGCAACGCCATCAACGTCCATCGCACCATCCGCGAGTACGAGCGGGCAGGGGTCGCGGGCGTGCACGTGGAAGACCAGGTCGCGCCGAAGAAGTGCGGCTTCTTCGAGGGCAAGCAGGTCATCGACGCAGACGAGGCCGCATCGAAGATACGCGCCGCGGTCGAGGCCCGCTCCGACGACGACTTCGTGATCATCGCGCGTACGGACGCCCTCGCCGTCAACGGCTGGGACGACGTGGAACGTCGCTGCCGGGCATTCGCGGACGCCGGCGCGGACCTCGTGTTCGTGGACGGCATCCGCACGAGCGACGACCTCCGGGAGTTCGCCCGTCGGCTCGGCGACCTTCCACGCATGTACAACGGCGAACTGCCGCCGGACGAGGTAGAGGCGCTCGGGTTCAGGTTCCAGATACACCGCGGCCCCATCTTCTCGCTCTATCCCATCATCAAGGAGATGATGGTGGAGCTCCGGCAGAGCGGGCGTATCTCCGCGATCGACCGCTACGGCTCCGGCGGGGAGTTGCGCACATCCATCGGGGAAGCCCTGGGACTCGGAGTGATCACGGAGATGGAGCAGCGCTACGCCGTGCGATGATGCGCACGGCGGCAGGAGTACGGAAATGAGCGGCATCACGCTGGAAGACGCCAACAAGGTCATCGCAGCCGCGATCGACAAGGCGCGCGAACTCGGGTTCACGATGGCCGTGGCCGTCGTTGACCTGCAGACGAGCCTCGTCGCCTCGGCGCGCATGGACGGCACCAACCCGTTCACGCCGGACGTCGTGCGGGGCAAGGCTGTCGCCACCGCCGTAACGAAAGGGACGCCCAGCGGGGTGGCGGCAGGCCGTTTCCCCCCGGGACTGCTCGATACGGTGCGCGACCTCTACGGCGGGCGCATCACCTGGGTGCAGGGCGCGGTGCCGCTCTACAAGGACGGCGAGCTCGTGGGCGCCGTGGGCGCGGGCGGCGGTCCGCCGGACAAGGACGAGGAGGTTGCGCAGGCTGGTGCGGACGCGCTCGCAGGGTAGGGTTGTGGAGTAGGGTAGAGTACAAGTGTACGTGCGGGCGGTATCCCCGCATCGGAGAACGCTATGGCAGCGCTTACCCAGGCCAGGTTGGACGAAGCCGCAGCAAGGGCTCGGACGAAGGCCGAAGTGCTCCGGGAATACCTGGAGTACATCTACCGGGTGCGCCCCGGAGAGGTCGCCATACTTACCTGCAACGAAGGCGAGACCACACGCGAGGTACGCCGTAACCTGGCGCTCGCGGCGATGGTAGCGGGTGAACCCATCGGCATCGCTCTCAGGCGGAGTCCGAGAGCCGTCTCTTTCTGGTTGCAGAAGCGTGGCAGGGGGAGGCCGCGGAAGGACGGATGAACGCCCTCGAAGGACTCCGCGTCGTAGACCTCACCACTATCGTCTCCGGCCCCTACGCCGCCGCCATCCTCGCCGACCTCGGTGCGGACGTCATCAAGGTCGAACCTCCCGGCGGCGAGAACTCCCGACGGTTCGGCGAGGACCCGGCGCTGATGATGGGCTCGCTCACCGCCCACGTCATGAACCTCCAGCGCAACAAGCGCGGCATGGTCGTCGACCTCCGCAGCGACGGGGGCAGGCAGGTATTCGAGGGCCTCGTCCGCTGGGCGGACGTCGTCGTGGACAACTACCGCCCGGGCGTCACGGCGCGCCTCGGTATCGACTATCCCTCGTTACGGAAGATCGATCCCCGCGTCATCGCATGCTCCATCACCGGCTACGGCCTGACCGGCCCCGGACGCGACAGGGCGGCGCTCGACGCCACTGTGCAGGCGTTCGCCGGCGTGATGGGCATGACCGGCGACCCTGACGGCTCGCCCGTGCGCGCGGGCCCGCTCTACAGCGACCTCTGCGCCGGCATGGCCGGAGCGCTCGGCATACTCGCGGCGCTGGCCGCCCGGGAGCGGACCGGCGAAGGACAGCACGTGGACATATCCATGCTGGACGTGCAGATGTCGCTCATCAACTACCACGCCGTCATGCACCTCATGTCCGGCATCCCCACGCCCCGCACCGGCAACGAGATGAAGCTGCACGTCCCGTACAACGCCTACCGCGCCGCCGGCGGCTGGATATTCATCGCCGTGAGCACCGATCCACACTGGAAGGTGCTGGTCGAGACGCTCAACGCGCCGGATGCCGGACTGCGGGGCACGGCCCGCGAAGCCGCTGCGTCGCTGCGGGACGATGCGCTCGCCACCAGGGCAGGGCGTATCGCCAACCGCGACCGCATCAACGCCGCGCTCGAGACCGTCGTCGCGACGCGCTCCCGCGACGAGTGGGTGACCGCGCTCGCCGCCGCGGGTATCCCCGTCGCGCCCGTGAACACGCTGGACGAGGCGGTGCAGGACCCACAGGTGCGCTCGCGCCGCATGATCGTGGACGTCGAGCACCCCGAGGGCGGCTCCTACGAGGCGACCGGCAACCCGTTCAAGCTCTCCGCTGCCGGTGAGGAGCGCTTCACGCCGCCTCCCACCCTCGGACAGCACACCGCCGAGGTGCTGTGCGACGTCCTCGGCTACGACGCCGAGCGCATCGCCGCGCTCTACGAGGACAGGAGCGTGGCCTGACCGCGCTTGACACACCGGCGCGCGCCTTGTCCAATCCCGTCATGCTGCTCGAACGACAACCCGATACCCTGAACGACATCCGCCTCGCGGTCCGCGACGTCTGCAAGAAGTACGACGGCGCGTACTGGCGTGCCCTGGACAAGGACGGCGCGTACCCCGAGGCGTTCGTGCGCGAGCTCACCGAGCTCGGCTGGCTCTCCGCGTTGATCCCCGAGGAGTACGGCGGCGGCGGGATGACCGTCACCGAGGCGAGCGTCATCCTGGAGGAGATCAACCGGTCCGGCGGCGACTCCGCCGCCTGCCACGCCCAGATGTACATCATGGGCGTCATCCTGCGCCACGGCAGCCCGGAGCAGCAGGCGCGCTACCTCCCCGGCATCGCAAGCGGCGATCTCCGCCTGCAGGCGTTCGCCGTCACGGAGCCCGACGCTGGCTCCGAGACGACCCGCATCTCGACCACTGCCGTCCGCAAGGGCGACAGGTACATAGTCAACGGTCAGAAGACGTTCATCTCCCGCGTCCAGCAGTCGGACCTCATGCTGCTGCTCGCGCGCACCACGCCCTACGAGGAACTGGCGAACAAGACGGAAGGCCTCTCCGTGTTCGTCGTGGACATGCGTGAGGCGGGCGACAGCCTGCAGGTCAACCCCATCGAGATGACGTTCAACCGTCACACCAACCAGCTGTTCTTCGACAACATGGAGATACCCGCGGAGAACCTCATCGGGGAAGAGGGGAAGGGCTTCCGTTACATCATCGACTCCTGGAACGCCGAGCGCATCCTCATCGCCGCCGAGGCCATCGGCGACGCGCGCTTCTTCATCGAGCGAGCAGCCGCCTACGCGAGTGAGCGCGTCGTCTTCGGACGCCCCATCGGCGCGAACCAGGGCGTGCAGCTCCCCATCGCCCAGGCGTACGCCCATACCGAGGCCGCCGACCTCATGCGCTTCGACGCCGCCGCGAAGTTCGACCGCGGCGAACGCTGCGGCGCAGAGGCCAACATGGCCAAGCTCCTCGCTTCGGAAGCCGCGTGGGAGGCGGGCAACGCGTGCCTCAACGCCCACGGCGGCTACGGCTTTGCGAAGGAGTACGACATCGAGCGCAAGTTCCGCGAGACCCGCCTCTTCATGACCGCCCCCGTCAACAACAACCTCGTCCTCGCGTACCTCGGGCAGAACGTCCTCGGCATGCCCCGGTCGTACTGAAAGGACCCCATGGCCACCGACGCTCTCGTCCGCTCCTGGCTCTACGTTCCCGCCCACAAGGACCGCATGATCGCGAAGTCGCTGGAACTTCCGGCGGACGCGGTCATCTATGACTACGAGGACGCCGTGCCTCCCGCCGAGAAGGTGGGGGCGCGCGCAGTGCTCGCCAAGGCGCTCCCCGCAGTGCCGCCGGAGGGCACGCCGCGCAGGTACATCCGGGTCAACCACCCCCGCCACGAGCACCTCTTCGCCGACGACCTCCGTGCCGCGCTTGAGCTCAACGTGGAGGGCATCTGGCTCCCCAAGGTGGAGAGCGCGGCGCAGGTGCAGGGCGTCAGCGCGGCGCTCGCGTACGAGGAGGAGCGCATGGGCGTCGACCCCGGTTCGACCCGCCTCGCGCTGCTCATCGAGAGCCCGTTGGGCGTGGTGAACGCCTACGCCATCTGCTCAGCCGACCCGCGCATCATCGCCGTGCAGTTCGGCGGCGAGGACTTCTCACGCGAGATGGGGCTGCCGCTCGTACGCACGGGCGAGGCGAAGGAACTGCTCTACCAGCGCGCCGCCGTCGCCACCGCGTGCGCCGCCGCGGGTGTGCAGCCCGTAGACGTCATCTGGACGGAGCTGAACGACCTGGAAGGCCTCGCCCGCGAGGCGGCGCAGGCGCGTCGGCTCGGCTTCACCTCCAAGGCCGTCATCCACCCGTCGCAGATCGAGCCGATCAACGCTGCCTTCAGCCCCACGCCGGAGGAGGTCGCCTACGCGCGTGAAGTCATCGCCGCGCTGGATGAGGCCGTCGCACAGGGCACCGGCGTCCTCAACTACCACGGCTCCTTCTTGGAGGAGCCCGTCATCGCCCGCGCCCGCCGCACCCTCGAACTCGCCGAACGCTACCAGGTGGAGTAGCCATCGCCCCTTCTAGGCACGCCGTCCTGTCATTCCGAGCAGAGCGCAGCGGAGTCGAGGAATCTCTCACCACGGAAGCCCCTAGCAAAGGCGTGCCCAGAGGGCTTGCTCTCCCAATGATGGGAGAGGGGCCGGGGGTGAGGGTTTGAAGGGCGATACTCGCATTCTCATCGGGGGAGTGCAGAGGGCGAAGCCCGCTGCCGGGGGAGTGGGGGTGTCCCCCACAGCGTACAGGGCGGGTGGGTGGGAAGAACTACACTCCGCCAAGGCAGATTGCACAGGGGGTTCGTTGCAGAACGGCACTCCCCCGCCGTACAGTACCCCCGAAGCCGCACTCGAAGGAGGCGCACGATGGCCGAAGCACTATCCCCCGGCGAGTTCATCGAACTGTTGGAGCAGACCCGCGCCGAGTTCCTCGAGGGCAAGTCGCCCTATCGCGGCGACGGCATCAGCGGCAAGTCGAAGGAGGAGATCGCCGCCTCCAAGCGACGCTTCCACACCGGCGGCGACCCCAACCACCGCTTCGAGGGCGAGCGCTACCTCCACGTCACCGACAAGGAGATACGCCGCAAGCAGTTGCGGAAGCTCGTGGACGAGGGCGGCCAGACCACTGTCGGCGGCCCGATGCCGAGCCACCCCATCCTCGCCCGCTGGCACTCGCAGGAGATGGGCCTCTCCGACGCCGAGATAGACTCGCTGGAGAAGGAGGACGCGCCCGCCGAGACGCTCGTGAAGGAGGGCTGGTGGTTCGACCTCCAGCGCTCCAACCCCTGGCCCGTCGCGCTCAGCAGCGCGCTCGTCGGCGAGGGCTCCAAGCGCCTCCCCGGCGCGGTCGAGCACTACGAGAAGCTCATCGCCGACGCCCGCGAGCACTATGCGTCCCTTGGCGTTGAGAGCGTGGACCGCGCGGTGCAGCTCCTGATCGAGCACGCGCCGTTCGGCGCGGACATGGAGCACGCCATGTTCGGCGAGGAGGTCGTCCGCGAGACCGCCACCACTGCGGAGATACAGGACGAGATGCGGCGCGCCTTCATCCTCACCATGCAGCGCAACGCCCGCGACAGGGTCTGACGCGCATGGGCAACCAACCGCCGTTCAGACCGGATGAACTCCTCACCCCGCCGATGCAGGGGACGGTGTTCGTTCGCTTCCTGCAGCGCGAGAAGGTCCGCAAGTATCCCGGTGCGCCGCCGTTCCTGCACGCGCTCATCCGCGGCGAACTCTCCGTCGAGCAGCTCCGCATGTGGGTGCAGGACCTCTATCCGTACTGGAACGACGGCCTCGTCTTCGCCACGGGCGCCGTCTACATCAAGACGAACGACGAACCATGCCGCACGCAGATGCTCCGCCGCATGGTGGACGTGGAGGGCAAGGAGGTCGTCAACGACCTCACCGGCGCGACCACACCCGCCTACGAGGAGCTGTGGCTCCGGTTCGGCGAGGGCATCGGCGTCTCGCGGGAAGAAGTGCTCGATTGGCGGCAGTTCACCCGCACCTACTTCTCCATGCGAACGCTCATGACCTACTCCCGTTACTGGGACTGGACGTGGCTGGACGGCGTCGCCACCTGGTACGCGGCCGACCTCTACTGGCGCGAGTACTACGGCGCGGCCAGGAAAGCGCTCCTCGAAAGGTACGGCGTCGCCGAGGACGCGCTCGAGTTCTTCGACGTGCTGCTCGCCGACCTCGCGACGCACCTCCCGTGGGAGGAGGAGGCGCTGGCGTACTGGGCCTGCACGACGGAGCGCCAGCTGACCGCGGCCCGCGCCTTCCGCGAGCGGCTGGACATCGAATACCAGCTCCTCGTCGCCCTCAACGAGGCCCGCACCGCCGAACGCCTCCCGTTCCAGGTCCCTGCCTGACCCACCTCTCTCCTTGGGAGAGGTCGACGCGCTTGCGCGGCGGGTGAGGGTGGACCGGACGGAGCGCAGATCCGTCGTTCTTGCGAAGGCAGGAACCTCGCCCGGTGTACGGGCATCCCTTTGTGGGTGCCCTCGGGTGCCCGGACCGGGAGTGCAGAGGGGCGAAGCCCTCGCCGGGGGCGCGGGGGTGTCCCCCGCAACGTACCGGGCGGGTGGGTGGGAAGAAGGACGCTCCGCTGGAGCCAACCCCGTTGGACAACGCGCCTGCGCCAGTCTTACAGTACCCCCATCCCCGGAGGGAGGACTGCATCCGCATGGGCATCAAGACCGGTTGGGAAGGACGCTACTTCGATGACCTGCAGGTGGGCGACGTCTACCGCTCGTCCGTCGGCAGGACGCTGCTGGAAGCAGACAACACCTGGATGACGCTGCTCACCAACAACGACAACCAGATCCACTTCAACACCGAGTACGCCAAGAACACCCAGTTCCAGCGCCCGCTCATGAACAGCCTCGTCACCCTCGCCGTCGTCACCGGCCTCACCGTGCCGGATGTGAGCCGCAACGGCATCAACCTCGGCTGGGACAAGGTGCGCCTCCCGCACCCCGTCTTCGCCGGCGACACCCTCTGGTCCGAGACCGAGGTCGTCTCCACCCGCGAGTCGAAGTCCGACCCCCGGCGCGGCATCGTCCACATCAGGACGCGCGGGCTCCAGCAGGACGGCGTCACCGTTATCGAGTTCGAGCGCGACATCATGGTCTGGAAACGGGAGCACGCCCCCAGCAACGACGTGTTCCCCGAGCCCGCCGCGCAGACGGCGTAGGAGGCACTTCATGGCAACCGGCATCACGAACGCGCTGGTCGACTACGCGCGGAACCTCAAGTACGAGGACATCCCGCCCGAGGTGCTGGAGCGCACGAAGCACATGCTGCTCGACTTCCTCGGCGTTGCCTACGGCGGGCTCCGCACCGGCGAGTCGTCCGGCCCCGTCATCGACGGCGTGCTCGACCTCGCGGCGGGCGCGGCAGGGGAGAGCGCCGTGCTCGGACGCCCGGAGCGGCTCCCGGCGCACTACGCCGCGCTCCTGAACGCCACGTTCGCCCACAGCATGGACTTCGACGACACCCACCGCGACGCCGTCATCCACATCGGCACGCCGCTCTTCGCCACGCTCCTGGCGCTCGCGGACGAGCACGCGTCCACCGGACGCGCCGTCTCCGGTCGCGACTTCCTCACCGCCGCCGTCATCGGCTACGACGTGACCGGCAAGGTCGGCAAGGCGCATGGCGGCTCCGTGCACGCGCGCGGCTTCCATCCCACGGCCACCACCGGCATCTTCGGCTGCTCCGCTGCCGGAGCGCGACTGCTCGGCTACTCCGCGCAGCAGACCGCGAACGCGATGGGGCTGAACGTGAGCCAGTCCGCTGGCTCCACCCAGTTCCTGGAGAACGGCTCCTGGAACAAGCGCTTCCACACCGGCCTCGCCGCGCACAACGCCGTGATGAGTCTCGTCATGGCCCGCCACGACTACCTCGGCGCGACCTCGCCCATCGAGGGCAGCCGCGGCTACTTCGCCCTCTACGCCGGCGACGGCGCGGACGCATCGCGCGCGCTCGACGGCCTCGGCAGCGACTTCGAGGTGATGAACACCGCGGTGAAGCCGTACCCCTGCTGCCGCTACAGCCACGCCACGATAGACGCCGTCACCGACATCGTCCGCGCCGAGTCGCTCGCATCGCCCGACATCGACGGCATCGAGATCGCGATGGGCGAGACCGGCTTCGGGCTCGTAGCGGACCCGGCCGAAATGAAGCGCGTGCCCTCCAACGTCGTCGAGGGACAGTTCAGCGTCTACTTCGCCGCCGCCGCCACGGCGGGGAAGGGCGGCTACGCCTGGGACGCCTACGACCGCCTCGACGACGCCGAGGTGCGCCGCCTGATGCAGCGCACGAGCGTAACGCTCGACGAGCGGTTCGGCTCCGGCATGGAGTCGATCGTCTCGCTGCGCACGACGGACGGGCGCGTCATTGAGCGCACCGTCGCATACCCCAAGGGCGAGCCTGAGAACCCAATGACGTGGGAAGAGATGCAGGCGAAGTTCACGGAGTGGAGCGGGCCAGTCATCGGCGCGGAGCGCGCGGCGCAGGTCATCGAGAGCGTCGCCTCGCTCGAGTCCCTCTCCTCCATGAGCGAGCTCACCGCCAACCTCGGCGCGGCCTGATCCCTTCCCCCTTGATGGGGGAAGGTTAGGATGGGGGTGAACCGGACGAGGGCCGCAGCCCTCGTCATTCCAGCGAAGGCTGGAATCCAGATGTAGGGGCGCCCCTCGTGGACGCCCGGTATGCCCATCTCTCCCCTTGGGAGAGGAAGCTGCCGCACGGCAGCCGGTGAGGGTGTACCGGCGGGGGCGTGTGGGGTGGCTGTCTGATGCTGGAGCGCCTCTGGTAGGCCCCCAACCGGGAGTGCAGAGGGGCTCCGTCCCTCTGCCGGGGGCGCGGGGGTGTCCCCCGCAAGCGTACCGGGCGGGTGGGTGGGAAGAACGACGCCCCTCCGAGGCAGGCAGCGAGCGAACGCGGGCCGCACGCCAACGTGCTAACCTAACCCGCCATGAGCACAACAAACGCAAACACCGCAGACATCATCGTGATCGGCGCCGGCAACGCCGCCCTCTGCGCCGCGCTCGCCGCCCGCGAGGCCGGAAAGAGCGTCGTCGTCCTCGAGAAGGCCCCGGAACCCATGCGAGGCGGCAACACCTACTTCACCGGCGGCGCCATCCGCTTCTCCTACAAGGGCATCGACGAGGTCGTCCAGCTCGTGCCGGACCTTTCGCCGGCTGAGTTGGACGTGATGGAGGTCGGCTCCTACACCGAGGCGAAGTACTTCGAGGACCTCATGCGCGTCACGGAAGGGCTGTCCGACCAGGAGATGGCCGACACCCTCGTCCGGCAGTCGTTCCCCACGATGAAGTGGATGTACGAGCAGGGCGTTCGGTTCGTGCCGTCGTGGACGCACCAGGCGTTCAAGGTGGAGGGCAAGTTCCGCTTCTGGGGCGGCCTCTGTCTGCAGGCCGTCGGAGGCGGGAAGGGCCTCTCCGATCAGCTCTTCGAGATCGCCATCGAGCGCGGCGTCGACGTGCGCTACGACCACACCGCGATGCGCCTCGAGCAGGACGACGCCGGTCGCGTGAACGGCGTCACGGTGCGCACGCCGGACGGACGGCAGACGCTGACCGGCGACGCGGTCGTGCTCGCGTGCGGCGGCTTCGAGGCGAACCCGGAGATGCGCGCCCGTTACCTCGGCCCCGGCTGGGAGCTCGCCAAGGTGCGCGGCGTCCGCTACAACACCGGCGACGGCCACAAGATGGCGTTCGACGTCGGCGCGCAGGCGTTCGGCCACTACAGCGGCTGCCACGCCGTCGCGTGGGACCTCAACGCCCCGCCGTTCGGCAACCGCTCCATCACCGACCTCTACCAGAAGCACTCGTACCCGTTCGGCCTCATCGTCAACGTGGACGGCAAGCGTTTCGTCGACGAGGGCGCGGACTTCCGCAACTACACCTACGCCAAGTACGGCAAGCAGATCCTCTTCCAGCCGGAGCGCGCGGCCTTCCAGCTCTTCGACCAGAAGACGCTCCACCTGCTGCGCGACGAGTACCGCATCCCCCAGGTCACGAAGGGCGAGGCCGACACCATCGAGGGGCTCGCCGACCAACTCGGCATCGACCCCGAGGGACTCGCGCAGACCGTCGCCGAGTACAACGCGGCCTGCCGGCCCGGCGACTACAACCCCACGGTGCTGGATGGCGTCCATACGGAAAACATCGAGCCGCCCAAGACCAACTGGGCGCTGCCGCTGGACACTCCGCCGTACGAGGGCTACGCCGTGACCTGCGGCATCACGTTCACGTTCGGCGGGCTGCGCATCGACCACCGCGCGCAGGTGATGGACACCACCGACAACCCGATCCCCGGCCTCTATGCGGCGGGCGAGATCGTCGGCGGGCTCTTCTACCACAACTACGCCGGCGGCGCGGGCCTCATGCAGGGCTCCGTCTTCGGGAAGATCGCGGGCGCCTCAGCCGCCGAGGACGTGGGGTAGGGGCTACTACTCGTCGTTCCTGCCTTTATCCGTCATTCCCGCCTATACCCGTCATTCCCGAGAAGGCGGGAATCCAGCGTGCCCGGCAGGGCACACGCGGTGGGGCAGGCGGAGCGGGGCGGCCTGTCAGGCTGAGCGCAGGCCTGCGCTTTAGCGCAGCATCCTCTCAGGCGTGGGGCGCCTTACCCCCACGGCGTGAAGACGATGTACTTGACGGCGGCCACCATCACGGTCGCTCCTATGGCGCCGCCTATCCACTTGATCCAGCCGATGGAGGTCCGCAAGGCGGTGATGTTGTCCCGGATGCTGGGTGTGTCGGTGAAGATGGCGGCATAGACCTGCCTCGTCATCTCTTCCAGCGTTATACCGTCCTGCGGACTCCTCGGCGGGTTGGCCGTAGCCATGGGAGCGACCTCCGTCCTCGATGGCCTTACGATACTGCTGTCTTCATGTGGGGTCAAGCCTTATGTGGCACAGCGACGCCATATCATCTATCTACCATCGCTCCTGTACTGAACTCAATTATGATTGACGTAGCTCGCCAAGCGTAGCATGCTTGTGCCTGTATGGAGACCACGATGACCACCGACGCTCCGCACGACAACGTCCCCAGGTACTTCGCCGACTTCGTGAAGGCGAACGCCGACGAGCACGCGGCCCTTGGCAGGGAGATCGCTGGCGTCAAGGGTGCATTGTGGGTGCTGACGGGCATCGCCGCTGTGGTCGGCGCGCCACTGCTCGTGGCCGTCTTCAAATATCTGCTGGGCTGGTGACACCCGCCCGTTGCGCCGTCGCTCCTCCTCCGCCTACGCTGAAGGAGAGCCCTCGCACTGGTTCCAGCCCACCGTGTCCACGAGTAGATGTTACTGATTGTTACCGAATGTTACCGCTGGCCGAAGCGCGGACAGTGCCGTCACTCCTGCGACCGCCTCTCGCACTCCTGTCCGGCGCGTAACGTGTGTGAACGGGCCGGGGGCTGGCGGCAACAGGACCCGCACTCGATGCGCACGCTCCGGTAACCCCACCCCTTGTTTGACACCCCCTACGGCTGCGGGTATGTTCGCCGGGCGGAACACCCACAACTGGAGGAGGGCGACT
Source organism: Dehalococcoidia bacterium (assembly GCA_034422795.1). Lineage (GTDB taxonomy): Bacteria > Chloroflexota > Dehalococcoidia > Lucifugimonadales > Australimonadaceae > Bin16. The sequence goes on from DAOUJK010000021.1 coordinate 26,513, forward strand.
CTATGGCAGGCAAAGTGCAACTCAGCTTCATCTCGGCAAGGAACGAGCGCATCGCAAAGCTGCTTGACGGTGAGGTTGAGGTGGAAGGCGTTGACCTCGTCTGGACGAACTCCGACCCCTCGGAGACATTCTGGCGCCAGCTCAAGTTCGAGGAGTTCGAGGTCTGCGAGATGTCGTTCTCCTCGCTCCTCATCGCCAAGGCGCGCGGCAGCGACATGGTCGCCATCCCCGTCTTCCCGTCGCGGCGCTTCATGCACGCGCAGCTCTCCGTCAACGTCGACTCCGGCGTCGAGAAACCCAATGACCTCTACGGCAAGCGCATCGGCGTCGGTGAGTACCAGCAGACCGCCTCCCTCTGGACGCGCGGCGTCCTCCAGCACGACTTCGGCGTCGACCAGTTCAGCGTCGACTGGTGGATGGAGCGCTCGGAGGAGTTGAGCCACGGCGGCGCGACCGGCTTCAAACCGATGGAAGGCATCAAGTTCAACCGCATCCCGGAGGACAAGAGCCTCGCCACCATGCTCGCCCGCGGCGAGCTCGACGCTGCTCCCATAGGCCGCGCCTTCTCCAACGAGAAGAACGTCATCGACCGCTCGACGACCATCCGCCCGAAGCCGGAGGAGTTCGCCAAGGTCAAGCCGCTCTTCCCCGACTTCATGGGAGAGGGCAAGCGCTTCTTCGAGACGCACGGCTACATCCCCGCCAACCACTGCTACGCGATCCGCGGCGACATCCACGAGAAGTACCCCTGGGTCGCCTTCAACCTCTACGCGGCGTTCGTGCGGGCGAAGGAGGAGTGGTACGCCGAGCTCCCCAGCCATGTTCCCAGCGACCTCATCTTCGGCTCGCAGTACATGGCGCAGACCCGCTCGATCTTCGGCTCGGACCCCTTCACCTACGGGCTCAGGGACAACCAGAAGATGATAGACACCATGATCGGCTTCTCCCACGAGCAGGGCTTCATCCCCCGTAAGCCGGACATGGAGGAGCTCTTCGCCCCGCCCATGCTCGACCTCTAGCTCAACCGCTCATGGTGAGCCTGTCGAACCACGCCGAGGGGCACCTCGCGCCCGTCTGCCTGACCCCTCTCCCTCGAGGGGAGAGGTCGCCGCGCAGCGGCGGGAGAGGGTGAACCGGCGGGGCCTGGGTGGATGTCTGGTGTAGGGGCGCCCCTCGTGGGTGCCCTTGTATGACCCCTCTCCCTCGAGGGGAGAGGTCGACGCGCAGCGGCGGGTGAGGGTGAACCGGCAGGGCCTGGGTGGATATCTGGTGTAGGGGCGCCCTTTGTGGGTGCCCTTGTATGATCCCTCTCCCTTGAGGGGAGAGGCAAAGCGCTTCAGCGCGCGGTGAGGGTGAACCGGTTGGGTGGATGTCTGATGAAGGGGCGTCCTTCGTGGGCGCCCTGTCTGCCCCCCTCGCCCTCTGGGAGAGGGGCCGGGGGTGAGGGTTGCCGGTTGACCGGACGCTCCCTGCTCCTTAGCATCGTTCCATGGCCGAACCCGCACCGAGCCGCGCGCTCTTCGCTGACCTCTACGAGTTGACGATGGCGCAGGCCTACTGGCAGCACGGCCACAACGCCACCGCCACCTTCGGCCTCGCCTTCCGCAACCTCCCGCCGGACCGCGGCTACGCCGTCTTCGCCGGGTTGGAGGACGCACTGGACCACCTGGAGGCGCTCTGTTTCACCGACGCCGACGTCGACTACCTGCGCTCCCTCGGCCTGTTCGCCGACGCCTTCCTGGACTGGCTGCCGTCCCTGCGCTTCACGGGCGAAGTGCGTGCGATGGCCGAGGGCGACCTCGTCTTCGCCGAGGAGCCGGTCATCGAGGTCACCGCGCCCGTCATCGAGGCGCAGCTCGTCGAGACGGCGGTGATGAACGCCATCGGCCTGCAGACGATGCTCGCCACGAAGGCAGCCCGCGTCCTGTACGCAGCGCAGGGCAGGGCGGTCGTCGAGTTCGCGGCGCGCCGCACCCAGGGCGAAGAGGCGGCGGACCGGCTCGCCCGGGTCAGCTACCTCGTGGGGTTCGGCGGCACGAGCAACGTCCTCGCCGCCGCCCGCTACGGCATCCCGCCCGTCGGCACGATGGCGCACTCCTTCATCTCCAGCTTCCCCACCGAGGCCAAGGCCTTCGACGCCTACGCCGACTCCTTCCCGGACACGAGCACGCTGCTCGTTGACACCTACGACACGATCGAGGGCGTCCGCCGCGCCGCGGAGACCGGCAAGCGGCTCCGCGATGCGGGCCACGCTCTCCGCGCTATCCGGCTCGACAGCGGCGACCTGCTTGCGCTCTCCATCGAGAGCCGCCGCATCCTTGACGACGCGGGCCTCACCGACGTACGCGTCTTCGCCAGCGGCGGCCTCGACGAGTTCGACGTGGAGGCGCTGCTCGCAGCAGGAGCGCGGATAGACGGCTTCGGCATCGGCACCAGGCTCGGCGTCTCCGCCGACGCCCCGTGGATGGACTGGGCGTACAAGCTCAGCGAGTACGACGGCGCCCCCGTCCTCAAGCTCAGCGAGGGCAAGGCGTCGCTCGCCGGGCGCAAGCAGGTCTATCGCAAGAGCGACGCCGATGGCCTGTACGTAAGCGACACCCTCGCGCTCGAGGACGAGAATCTGCCGGAGGACGATGGCCCTCCGCTGTTGGCCCACGTCATGCGCGACGGTCAACGCGCCGTCCCCCCGCCGACGCTCCTCGAACTCCGCGAGCGCTTCGCCGCCAACTTCGCGCGCCTGCCGGAGCGCCACAAGGCGCTGCGCTCGCCCGACCTCTACCCCGTACACCACACCTGGGCGCTGGAGGAGATGCAGTGGGGCGCAACGCAGAACACGCTCGCGCGCCAGCAACGCTGACGCGGCAGCAGGGCGAAGCCTGATCCCCTCTCCCTACAAGGGGAGAGGGCTAGGGAGAGGGTACTGCGGGCGGGATGGGGAAGGTGCCTGGTGTAGGGGCGTCCCTATGGGGCGCCTAATACGCCCACCTCTCCCCCTGGGAGAGGTCGACGCGCGAGAGCGCGGCGGGTGAGGGTGGACCTTGCGGGTGGGCGCGGTGTGGGTTGTTTGGTCCCCTCTCCCTTGAGGGGAGAAGGTTAGGGAGAGGGTGAACCCACCGGGGCGGGCGAGGGTGCCTGGCGTAGGGGCGTCCCTCGTGGCTGATCCCCGCTACTCTTCAGCCAGCGCCTCCTCCGTCGTCGTGAGCACCGCGCCGTTGAGCTCCATCAGGTGCAGCGCTCGGTCCCCGTCGCCGGGTTCCACGTTCACCGCCGCGACCGCGTCCGTCAGCACGTACGTCTCGTAGCCGTTGGCGAGTGCATCCACCACTGTGTTCACGACGCAGTAATCGGTCGTGAGGCCGCCCACGTACACCCGCGTGATGCCGCTGGCCTTGAGTTGCGCATCGAGGTCCGAGTCGATGAAGCCGGAGTAGGCGTCCTTGTCGAGGCTCGCGCCCTTCTTGATCACGTGCGCGCCTTCCGGCAACTCCAGCTCTGCGTGGAACTCTGCGCCGTGCGAGCCCTGCACGCAGTGGTCCGGCCACTGTCCGCCCTGCGCCGCGAACGACAGGTGTCCCGCCGGATGCCAGTCCTGGGTCGCGAATACCTTGCCGCCGCGCTCCGCGAACATCCTGGCCGTCTCCCCCATCTTCCGCGCCACGGCGTCGCCGCCTCGCACCCCCAGGGAGCCGCCGGGACAGAAGTCGTTCTGCACGTCAACGACGATCAGCGCGTCCAGGTTCGTGATACGCATGGCGTCCCTCCTCGCAATTGTTCCGTCGTTCTTGTGAAAACAGCGTTACGCCGGCACACTTCCGTCATTCCCGCACCAGCGGGAATCCAGGGTGCGCGGGCAGCGCACGTGGTGGCGGAGTTGGGGTGAGGGTGCCTCTCGTTTCGTTCCCTTACGCGGCCTGACAAGGCCTTGGGCCATTCCTGCGGAGGCCCGCGCTTCAGCGCGCAACCTCGCCTCCCGCCGCCGCTTACCCCTATAGTATCCCGTCTGCGCCTGCCGGGGGCCTTTCATGCCCTCTTCCCCGGGAGTGAGGCCTGTGCATAACCGGTGAGGGCGTGGGTGCGCGGCGTCTGGCCCCCTCTCCCTTGAGGAGGCGTTTGCATGACCTCGGAGCAGATTCTCTCTGGAAAGGGAGTGCAGAGGGGGTTCCCCCTTTGCCGGGGGAGTGGGGGTGTCCCCCACAAGCGTTCGGGCGGGTGGGAGGGAAGGATTACGCACTGCCAAGCCAGTACCGGGCATCGGCGGGTGATGGTGCTAGAATGGCAGGCGAGGTTCCACGATGCACTTCACGAAACTCCAGGGCGCGGGCAACGACTACATCTACGTCGACGGCCTGAACGAGCAACGCGACTGGCCGGAGGTCGCGCGGCGCATATCCGACCGCCACTTCGGCGTCGGCGCGGACGGCCTCATCGTCGTGGCGCCGTCGGAACACGCTCCGGTCCGGATGCGGATGTACAACGTAGACGGCTCCGAGGGCGAGATGTGCGGCAACGGCATCCGCTGCTTCGCCAAGTTCGTCCTGGAGCGCGGCATGGTGCCCGCCAATGGCAGCACCCTGGACGTGGAGACCGGCGCGGGCGTCCTGAACATCGCTCCGCACTGGAGCGGCGGCCGCGTCGTCGGCGCGCGCGTCAACATGGGCGAGCCCATCCTCCGCGCCGCGGACGTGCCTGTCGACGCCTCGAAGATGGGCCCCAGCAACTACTCCGCGCTGGACGTTGGCCTCGTTGCGTCTCTTGGCTTACGCCCCGAGGATCTCGCGTTCGACGCCCCGGTCGAGGTGAACGGCGTCACGTTCGCGCTCACGGCCGTTTCGATGGGCAACCCGCACGTCACGGCTTTCATCGACGAGCCCGTGAACGGCGTGGAGCTCGACAGGCTCGGGCCGCGCATGGAGCACCACGAGGCGTACCCGCGCCGGATCAACTTCCACCTCGTGAACTACGTAGCCCGGGACCACCTCATCTCCCGGACGTGGGAGCGCGGCTCCGGCCTGACGCTCGCCTGCGGGACGGGCGTGAGCTCCATCGTCGTTGCGGCGCGCCTCCACGGCCTCGTCGACGACGAGGTGCGCGTCGACGTGCCCGGCGGCGAGTTGACTATCACCTGGCCGGGGCACGGCCCCGTCTTCATGGACGGCGACGCCGTCGAGGTCTTCTCCGGCGACTTCCCCGACTGATACGCACGCCAACAGTTCGTCGTTCCTGCGGAGGCCCGCGCTTAGCGCGCAACCTCGCAGCCTGGGGTGGGGTGTTCTCCCCCTCTCCTGAGGGAGAGGGCAGCGCGCTTCAGCGCGCGGGTGAGGGCCCTGTCGGCGTGCGGAGGCCTTGTCATCCTCGAGCGGAGCCCGCGCTTCAGCGCGCAGGATCCTCTGGGGCTGCCTGCCCACCTCGCCCCCTGGGAGAGAGCCTGCCCTGAGCTTGCCGAACGGGTCGACGCGCTCGCGCGGCGGGTGAGGGCGGCTCTGCCATCCGCCCCTTTCGCCAACGCCCCATGCCCGCGTACGCTGTTCCCATGAGCGCAGCGGTCGAACCCAAGGGCAACGGCAACCCCACCGGCGGGACGAGCAGGAATGGGTGGTTTCGAGCAGTTATCGACAGGTAATGAGCAGCGGATGAGCAGGAATGAGCAGTTGGACTGCTCGCCCTGCGGGGCTGGTCCAGAGGTGGATTCAGGGCTGATGAGCAGAAATGAGCAGTACGTCCCCCGAAAAGCTCTCTGCCGACTGTTTCAGCATCGGGCTTGTCATGTTGAGCGAAGCCGGAGGCGGAGTCCCGCGCTTCAGCGCGCAACATCCTCTCGGGAGCGTTGGCTATGGTCGCGCCTGTATAATCGATCCCGGCGCCCGGCGCGGCGCACATGATTCCTGACTCACCCGGAGGTTCTTTCCGTATGCAACTCGCCAACCGGCTCGACCAGCTTCCGCCGTATCTCTTCCTGGAGATCAGCCGGAAGATCGCGGAGAAGCGCGCCCAGGGCGTCGACGTCATCAGTTTCGGCATCGGCGACCCGGACATCCCCACGCCCGAGCACATCCTGGCCGCTCTCAAGACGACCTCCGACGACCCGCCGAACCACCGCTACCCCGAGTCCGACGGCTTGCCGGAGATGCGCAACGCCATCGCGCGCTGGTACACACGCCGCTTCGACATCGAGCTGGGCGACAAGGAGATCGTGCCGCTCATCGGGGCGAAGGAGGGCATCGGCCACATGGCGCTCTGCCTCATCGACCCCGGTGACGTCGCGCTCGTGCCGGACCCCGCGTACCCGGTCTACGCGGTCGGCACCATGTTCGCTGGCGGCACGTCGTACATGATGCCGCTGCTGGAAGAGAACGCCTTCCACCCGGACCTCTCGCTGATACCGGAGGACGTCGCACGCAAGGCGAAGGTGCTCTGGATCAACTACCCGAACAACCCCACCGGCGCGCTCGCGACCCCCGAGCTGTTCGAGGAGGTCGTGGCGTTCGCGAAGGAGTACGACATAGCGGTCTGCCACGACGCCTGCTACTCCGAGGTGACGTTCGACGGCTACGAGGCGCCGAGCTTCCTGCAGACGCCCGGTGCGATGGACGTCGGAATCGAGTTCCACTCGCTCTCCAAGACGTACAACATGACCGGCTGGCGCATCGGCATGGCCGTGGGCAACCAGACGCTCATCGACGCGCTCATACGGGTGAAGTCCAACCTGGACTCCGGCATCCCCCAGGCCGTGCAGTACATGGGCATCGAGGCGCTCGACAACACCACGCCCGAGTGGCTGGCCGCTAACAACGAGATCTACCGCAGGCGCCGCGACCGCGTTGTCGACGCCCTCACGGCCATTGGACTGCAGGTGAACAGGCCGAAGTCCGGCTTCTACATCTGGGCGCGCTGCCCGGACGGCTGGACCTCGGCCCAGCTGGCAACCGAACTGCTGGACAAGCATGCTGTCGTCGTCACACCGGGACGGGGCTACGGCCAGGCGGGCGAGGGCTACATACGCCTGTCGCTCACAACCCCCGACGAACGGGTGGACGAGGGCCTGCGGCGGCTCGAAGGCTGGCGTCTTCCCGACGCGCCGGCGGGATAGGGACACCGGCGCCTTCTCCGTACGATGCCTCGGCGGATACAATCTACTGAACCAAACCGGAGCGCTCACTCATAGCACGGCGATCGAGAACGGTGGAAACGGCCCAGACGCCTGAGCAGGCGCTGCTCGTTGGCGTCGGCATCAAGGGACGTCGCTCGCCCTGGACGGTCGCCGACTCGCTCGAAGAGCTCGCGCAACTCGCCGACACGGCGGGCGCGGAGGTCGCGGGGACAGTATCCCAGCAACTCGAGGCGCCGTCCCACACGTACGTCGGCAAGGGCAAGCTCCAGGAGATCACGGACGCGCGCCGCGCCATCGGCTTCGGCACGCTGATCTGCGACGACGAGCTTACCCCCACGCAGCAGCAGAACCTGGAACGCGCGCTCGGTGAGCACGTGAAGGTGATCGATCGCACGGCGCTCATCCTGGACGTGTTCGCACGCCACGCGAGGACCCGCGAAGGACGCTTGCAGGTGGAACTCGCGCAGGCCGAGTACCTCCTGCCGCGTCTGGCGGGCCAGTGGAGCCACCTGGAGCGCCTCGGAGGCGGCATCGGCACCAGGGGCCCGGGCGAGACGCAGATAGAGACGGACCGGCGGCTCGTCGGCCAGCGCATCCAGCGGCTGAAGCAGGAGCTGGAGAAGGTCCGCCGTCACCGCGCCCAGTATCGCGCCCGCAGGTACCGGAATCGACAGCCCGTCGTAGCGCTCGTGGGCTACACCAACGCGGGGAAGAGCAGCCTGCTGAACGCGCTCTCCGGCGCAAGCGTGCTCGCGCGCGGGCAGCTCTTCTCGACGCTCGATCCCGTGACGCGCAAGGTGCGCCTGCCGGACGGCGGCGAGGCGCTGCTGACGGACACGGTCGGCTTCATCCAGAAGCTGCCCACGACGCTCGTGGCGGCGTTCCGCGCGACGCTGGAAGAGGTGCAGGAAGCGTCGGTGCTGCTGCACGTCGTCGACATCTCGCACCCGAACGCCGCGGAGCAGGTGGAGGTCGTCGAGGACATCCTGCGCGACCTGGGCCTTACGGACAGGCCGCGCGTTCTCGCGCTGAACAAGGTGGACCTGCTGGACTCGGACGGCGGCGCCGGTTTCGTGCCGGAGACGGAAGGCATCAAGGCGGTGCTGACGTCGGCGGTCACTGGAGCAGGGCTGCACGAGTTGCTGGAGGCAGTGTCCGCGCAGGTGAGTGATGATGTACCATCCGGCGCCGGACTTGTATCCACGGGCGCGAAATCCAGATCAGGAGCGATCCAGAGGGACTATGCCTGACGACGAATTCTTTCAACTGCCTGAGCATCCTTTCTACGGCTGCGAGGAGGACTGCTTCGTTGTGGCCGACGGGTCGCAGATGGGCACCGTGTCGGCCATCCTGGCGCTGGAGCCGCTGCTCAAGCTGATGGTCGGCGAAGGCAACATCTTCGAGTGCCGTCCGGTGAAGGTGGCCGAGAAGGACGACCAGCAGGTCAGCGTTGAGTGTGAGAACGGCGAGGTCGTGCATATCGACTTCGATTCGCTCACGGCGAGCAAGACGACGCCGCAAGGCGAGTTCCTGTACCGGGGCGGCCTCGAGGACGGCAATGACGGTATGGGATATCTCCGTGCACGGTAGGGCGTGTGTCGGGAGCGTTGTCTGACCTGCGGGTCATCCAGCGCCGCCGGAAGGCCCTGTACGGAGCGACACGACCGGCAGGTCAAGTCAGGGACTGGAAGGGCCTCCAAGCAGGCCGTCCGGTCTCGGGGCTGGGTCCACGGCGTGCAGATGCTTCTCGGATGCGATAGCGCCCTATTGCTGTTATGTAAAGTAGATGCGAGCGCAAAGACCGCGACCCACCGGACCACCTCCCCCCTTCCGGCAGCCGTGCCGCCATGGCAAGGAAGAGTCTTCACTCATGACCCGCCTGTCACGTGGCGTATCCTTGGAAGATGCGGGTTCGCGCGGCTGCAACCGCGCGGCCCATCCTGTTCGCGGGAGCATTCGGAATGGCGAGGCAGTTGTCCGGGACGTGCGCAGCGGCATGCGCTGCCATCGTGGCTGCCTCGCTCCTCATCAGTGCCGCGTGTGCCCAGGAGGAACACAGCGAGTTCATTGAAGTGGTGGAAGTCCTGGAGAGAGATTTCGTCGACCGGGATAAGCTCTCGGCAACGGAGATGGAGCGTGCAGGCATCGAGGGGCTCCTCGAGTATGTGGACGACCCCTACACCTCATACCTCTCCCCCGAACGCTACGCGGCCTTCAACCACGCCCTCGAAGGAAACGAGCCCGACTTCGAGGGCGTCGGCGCGAGCGTTACCGAGGTGGAAGGCCAGATCATCGTGCTGGGGCCGCTTCCCGGTTCGCCGGCGTTCCACGCCGGGCTGATGGCGGGCGACGTCCTGGTCAGCGTGGACGGCATGTCCATCGAGGAGCTCACGCTGGAAGAGACGGTCGCACTCATACGTGGCCCGAAGGGTACGGAGGTTGTGCTTGGCGTCTCACGCGCCGGCGTCGCCCGTCCCGTTGAGATCCCCATCGTCCGGGACACGATAAGCGTCAGCTCCGTCCACGCCCGCCTGCTCCCCGGCGGCTTCGGTTACATACGCCTCTCTTCGTTCGATGCGGCAACAGGCGCTGACCTGCGGACCGCAATAGCCGACCTGCGCGGGCTCGGCGCCGATGGACTCGTGCTGGACCTGCGGAACAATGGTGGTGGACTCGTGAATGCCGCCGTGAGCGTCGTCTCCGAATTCGTCGAGGACGGCGAGGTGCTGCGCTGGGCGGATGCGGTCGGGAACGAGACCGTGCATAGCGTCACAGGAGAAGGGTCGGCCTACGATCTTCCGCTCGTGGTCATCGTCAATGGATTCAGCGCGTCGGCGTCAGAGGTGGTATCAGGGGCACTGCAGGACCACGAGCGTGCCCGCATCGTCGGCACGCGCACGTTCGGCAAAGGGGCTGTCAACCTGCTGCACGAGTTGGAGTCTGGTGCGGGCCTCAACCTCACTATCGCGCGATGGCTTACTCCGGACGGACGGACTATCGAAGGAGGCGGCATCGAACCGGACGTGCGCGCGGGGGCTGAGGTGAATGTGCGTGCGCGCGGACGCATCGGCGAGCTGACGCGCGACCTCTGCGCAGCGTATATGGAGGAGGCGGGTTCCCTGGGGCAGCAGGCCGCCCTCGCGGAAGCCCTGGTTATGCTCTGCAGTATCGAACCGGAGCAGCATCCCGTCGCCTACCCCGACGAGCAGTTGGACGCCGCGGTTGCCGAACTCGAACGAATGACAGGCCGCTGAACGATGCCTCCCAAACGCAAAAGGAAGAAACAGCCGGAGCAGCAACGGACCGGCCAGCCCCGCATCCGGACCGTGGCGGACAACCGGAGGGCGCGTTTCGACTACGACCTTCTCGACCGCATCGAGGCAGGGATAGTACTGACCGGTACGGAGATCAAGTCCGTACGCGATGCCCGGGTCGCCATCCGCGACGCCTACGCGCAGGTGCGCAACGGCGAGATGTGGCTGCACAACATGCACGTCGCCGCGTGGACCAGCGCAGGACCCTGGGGACACGAGCCGACACGCTCACGGAAACTGCTGATGCACGCGGGAGAGATAGAGCGGTTCAACCGTGCGGCGGCCCAACGCGGCCTTACCATCGTTCCCTTGCGTATCTACATCAAAGGGCACCACGCCAAGGTGGAACTGGCCCTGGCGAAGGGCAGACGACGCTACGACAAGCGGCAGGCCATCATGCGGCGGGAGTCGGATAGGGAGATAGCCCGCGCACTCCGCCGGGAGGCGTAACCGACGAGTACGGTTTGACCAACCCCTGCCCGGGTTGTACGATATTAAGGCAACTGGTCTGCTGTGGGGATGCGTGGTTTCGACAGGGGATCAGCTTGGCAGGATTGCAGGCCGAGTTCGCCGCCGACTCGCTAATCAGACGGCAAAACATCAACTGCCGACGAACCAGTCGCACTGGCTGCCTAACAGCGTAGCCACGCCCCGATAGCCCGCCCTGGCGGCTACCGGAAGCGCCATAAAGCCGGGGTGCAGTGGCTCTGACGCCGCTGCGAGCCACTCAAGACTTCGCGGCAGGTGGCGGGACGGCCCGCCGGTGGGCCCACCCAGCCACCCCTTCAAACGCCGGCTAAGCCTGTAGTACATCCGCGCTGAGCGTCTTCTGGACGGGGAGTTCGACTCTCCCCCATCTCCACCACAGACGGCCACGGGCCGAGAGTCCCCCTGGCTTTGCAGAGATCGGAGGACATGGGATGACAACGAAGGCACAGCCGAAGATGAATGTTGAGGCAAGCTACTGCGAAGCATCTCCCACCGGGGCGCATCACTGGATCGTTGGTTCACCGAGCGCCACGATGGCCGGCGAGTGCAAGTACTGTCACGAAGCGCGAGAGTTCCACCCGTTCGAGGACAACATCGGCTTCAACAACAGCCCGAAGAGGAATCGCTCGATAGCCGGCACTGGCGAGTAACCTGCCCTTCCCCGCAGCCTCGGTGCTCTTGGTGTCCGTTGCCCGTATAATCCGCGCCATCCCGCCCCTGAGTGAGGAGGCATGGCGTCAGCGATCCTGCGCGTGCGCGGGCTGGTGATGGACTTCGGCGGCGTGCGTGCCGTCAACAACTGCTCGCTCAACGTGGATGAGGATTCCATAACGGGTCTCATCGGGCCTAACGGTGCGGGCAAGACGACGCTCTTCAACCTCGTCGCCGGCTTCCACAAGCCCACCGCCGGTCGGGTCACCTTCCGCAACGAGCGGATAGATGGACTGCCGCCCTACCTTGTCTTTCGGAAGGGCATCGTCAGGACCTTCCAGATACCTCGCGAGCTGAAGCGCATGAGCGTTCTCGAGAACCTCATGCTCGTGCCGTCGGACCAACTCGGAGAAAGCATGTGGAGCGCCGTCGCGGCCCGTTGGCTCGTCAAACGCCAGGAGCGGGCTATCGAGGCGCAGGCCCGGGACGTCCTCGAGTTCACCGGACTGACGGAAGTGGCAGACCTGCAGGCGGAGGCGCTCTCCGGGGGTCAGAAGAAGCTGCTTGAACTGGCGCGTACGCTGATGGCCAAACCGCGCATGGTGCTGCTCGATGAGCCCGGTGCGGGTGTGAACCCCACACTGCTCAGACGCCTGGTAGACGGCATCCGCCGGGCGCGTGAACAACTGGGGATCACCTTCCTCGTCATCGAACACGACATGGGGCTCGTGATGCAGTTGTGCGACCACGTCATCGTGATGAGCGAGGGTGCGGTGCTCACACAGGGACCGCCTGAGGCCGTGCGGCAGGACGAGCGAGTCGTGCGGGCGTACCTGGGAGCTTGAGCGATGCCGCTTCTCGAAGCAACAGGCATAAGGGCCGGGTACGGCGACACGGAGATAATCCACGACGTGAACATGCACGTAGAGGCGGGCGAGACCGTGACCATCATCGGGCCGAACGGCTCCGGTAAGTCCACGATGATGAAGGCGATCGTCGGCATCGTTCGGACGTCGTCCGGAGAGATAAGGTTCGACGGCCACCGTATCGAGGGGCTGGGCCCCGACCGCCGCATCCCCTTGGGGATGTGCTACGTCCCGCAGACGGACAATGTCTTCCCTACCCTGACCATCACGGAGAACCTCGAGATGGGAGGCTTTCTGCGGAACGACAGGCTGGACGGCCGTATCCGTGAGATGTTCGAACTGTTCCCCGACCTGGCGGAGAAGCGCAACGCGAAAGCCGGCTCCCTTTCCGGCGGGCAGCGCCAGATGATGGCCGTGGCCCGGGCGCTGATGCTGGAGCCAAAGCTGCTGCTGCTGGATGAGCCTACCGCAGGGCTTTCGCCGCTCCTGATGGAGACAGTGTTCGGGATGGTGCGAGACATCAACACGAGCGGTGTCGCGATCCTGATGGTGGAGCACAACGCGAAGAAGGCCCTCGCCATCTCGCACCGCGGTTACGTGCTGGCAGTGGGAGAGGTGCGGATGGAGAGCACCGGGCCGGAGCTGGCCAACGACCCACAGGTGGGGCGCCTGTACCTGGGGAGCGAGTAGGCGCGATGTTCTTCACGGCGCGCACGATGAGCAGCCCTGTGGTGGCGCGAGTCAGCCGCATCGCGCAGGCTGCGCTCGCCATCGTGTTCGTCGTGCTCGCGCTGAGCGAGGTAGGGCTTGCTGTCAACGGCATCTTCCTGGGTAGCGTCCTCGCGCTCGGAGCAGTCGGGATCACGCTGGTCTTCGGCGTGATGCGGTTCGCCAATATCGCTCACGGCGACATGATGACGATGGGCGCCTACGTGGCCTTCTTCCTGCTCGTGAGCGTGCTGCCGGAGCACACGGGGCTGGGGCCGTTCACGTTCGGCTTCCCGCTGCTCATCGCGATACCGGTGAGCATGGCGGCAGTGGCCGCGCTGGCCGTGGGCATGGATCTGCTCGTCTTCCGGAAACTGCGCCTCAGCCGCGCCAACATCGTGACGATAGAGATAGCGTCGCTTGGCATCGCCATCGCGATACGGGGCTTCATCCAGATGGTCTGGGACACGCCGGTGCGCTACTTCCCCAACGAGGGCCGACAGCACTTCTCCCTGCCCGCCGAGATCAGCATCGCGCCGAACCACCTGTTCGTGAGCGGCGCTGCCCTCGTGCTGGCGATCGCCCTGCACCTGCTGCTCACGCGCACGAAACAGGGCAAAGCGATGCGCGCCACGTCCGACAACCCGGACCTGGCGCGCGCCAGCGGCATAAACACGGACCGGGTACTGCTTTGGACGTGGGGCATCGCCGGAGCGCTGGCAGGCGCGGCTGGTGTACTGCTCGTGATATTCAACGCGACGTCCCAGTTGAAGCCCACCATCGGCTTCCAGTTGCTCGTGCCGCTCTTCGCGGCGGTGGTCGTCGGCGGCATCGGCAACCCGTATGGAGCGTTCCTGGGGGCGATGCTCATCGGCATCTCGATGGAAGTCTCCACGGCGTGGGCGCTGCCGACGTACAAACCCGCGATAGCCTTCACCGTCATGGTGATCGTGCTGCTGTTCAGGCCGCGAGGGATCCTCGGGAGCAAGGGCTGATGCTGGACTTCCTCACCGGGTTCGCCATCCTGGTCGGCATCTACTCCGTGTTCACGCTCGGCCTCAACGTGCATTGGGGCTATACCGGGCTGTTCAACATCGGTGTAGCAGGCTTCTTTGCGCTGGGTGCATACGCCGCCGCGCTCCTCACCATTCGGCCCCCACAATCGGCTCAGGTCGACGATTACCTCTTCGCCGGCGACCTGGCGCGGCTGATGGAAGCGCTGCCCGCCGTCGGCGCGCTCGACCTCTGGTTCGTAGTTGCCCTTGCGGGAGCCGCGCTCGTTGCCGCGATGGTCGCGCTCGTCGTGGGCACTATAACCATCCGGCTCCAGGGGGACTATCTCGCGATAGCCACGCTGGGGATCGCCGAGAGCGTGCGTCTCGTTTTCCTGAACGAGCGATGGCTGAGCAACGGAAGCAAGGGGCTCTACACGGTCCCCCGTGTGTTCGACGGTATCGTCGCCCCACAGGACTACGACCGTGTCTACCTTGTCGTGGTGCTGGCGGTGTTCGTCCTGCTGTTCGCCGCGGTGAGAGCGCTGGTGCACTCGCCGTGGGGGCGTGTGCTGCGCGCCATACGCGAGGACGAAGTGACCGCCGAAGCGAGCGGCAAGCAGGTGTTCCGCTTCAAGCTGCAGGCATTCGTCCTCGGGGCGGTGATCATGGGCATAGGAGGCGCACTCTACGCGTTCAACCTCCGCGCCATCTCGCCATCCGCGTTCACGCCGCTGCTCGGCACCTTCATCATCTGGGCGATGCTGGTGGTGGGCGGAAGCGGGCGGCTGTACGCTCCCATCGTGGGGGCGCTCATCGTATGGGGGATATGGAGCGGGTCGCAGTTCCTGCCGGACCCGTTGGGTTCGCCCCACGTGCGCTACTTCTCCGTCGGTGTGCTGGTCGTGCTGGTGCTCATGTACGCGCCCAACGGCGTCACACCGGAGGTGCTGCGTGTGCGGGACCGATGGCTGGCGCGCCGGCGGCTGCGAAGAGCGGTCGCCGACGAATAGACCTGCGCCTGTTCGTCCACCAGCAGAACTGAGAGACGAACGGGCGCTTCCCGGTGCCACATGCCGAGGCGGAGCTACTCGGTAACGATGCGCTCCGTCACGAGTTGACCGTTGACGATCTTCCAGATGCCCATCGCGCCGGTTACGTCGCCGTTCTCATCCACGTCGACGGGTCCTGAGGCGCCCTGGTAGTTGATCTCCTGGCCGTTGCGGAGGAGTTCGAGCGCGCGCTTGATCCCTTCCACGCCGGGGCCGACCTCTTCGCCCGGCGGAGCGGAGACCGAACGTATCGCGTCCCGGATGGCGACGGGGTCGGAGGAGTCCGCGGCCTCGGCGGCGAGCGCGAAGATGACCGCGGCGTCGTAGGACTCGCGAATGAAGGGCAGCGACAGGTCGTTGTTGTACGCGGCCATGTAGTCGCCGTCGAACTGGGCGCGGTCGGCATTCTCCAGCGCTTCGGGAGCAGTGCCGTACATCCCTTCCAGGTGCTCTGCGCCGACGGCGTTGATCAGGTCGTTGGACTTGCTGCCGTCCACGAAGAGGAAGGTGTCGGCTGCGCCACTCTCGATGGCTTCGCGGATGTAGACGCCCGCACTGACGGGGAAGCTGATGGCCACGAGCACGTCGGGGTTGTTCGCAGTCGCCTGGGCCAGCTCGGAGGCGTAGGAAGGCTGTTCAGGCTCGTGCGGGACAATCACCACCTGCCCGCCCAGCGCCGTGAAGGACGCCTCGAACTGGTCGGCAAGGCCCTGTCCGTAAGCGTCGTTGATGTAGAGCGCGCCCGCGGAGCGGTAGCCGAGTCCGTAGGCGAGATTCGCAAGGACAACGCCCTGAAAGGCGTCCGAGGGGGCGGTGCGGAAGACGAAGTTATTGTCGTCCAGCACAGTGATGGTGGGGGACGTGGCCGACGGCGACATCAGGGGCACTTCCCCGTCGATCGTAACGGCCCGCGCGACAGCCTGTGTGTGGCTGCTGCGCAGGGGACCAACGATGGCGGAGACGCTGTCCACGTCCGCCAGTTTGCGGGCGGCGTCCACCGCCGTAACGTCGGTGGTGCCTGCGTCCTCGGAAACGACCTCGATCTGGCGCCCACCGAGCACGCCCCCGGCCTCGTTGACCTGGGTAGCGGCAAGCATGACCCCCTGGTCCATCAGCGTTCCGAACTCGGACAGCTCGCCGGTGAACTCCATGAGCGAGCCTATCTTCACCGGCTCGTCTTCTCCGCATGCTGTCAACAACATGCCCATGGACATGACCAGCGCCACGACCAATCCTATGCGGACCGACTTCGCGCTCATCGTCGACCTCCTTCGGAGTACGTGTGGCTCGCTCACCACTGAACGAACATGGGCATGACCACGTGGACGTATTCGCCGCCATCGTCCACGGGGCGTATCACCCCGGGACTCGACGATGTGGTCATCTCCAGGGCAACCTTGTCCTTGCCGATGACGCTGAGCACGTCGCTCAGATAGCGGCTGCTGAAGGCGATCTTGCCTTCAACCCCCTCAACGTCGGCTTCGAGGTTGCCGATATTGTCGCCGACTTCTTCCGCCCGCGACGATATAGTGAGCGCCCCTGTCCCTTCACCTTCCGTGCTCATCTGCAACCTGATTATGCCGGAGCCATCCTTGGCGAAGATCGAGGCGGTGCGCGTCGCCCGTTGCAACTCGCTGAGCCCGATGATGGCGCGCGTCCCATGCTCCTGGGGGATGAGCTGTGCGTAGTTGGGGAAGGTTCCCTGGATCAGTTGCGACACGACTTCGATGTTCTTGAAGCGGAAGAGCACCTGGCTTCGCTGTGTCGTAACCACGATGTCAACCGGATCGTCGCCGTCGAGGAGGCGCTCGATGTCAGAGAGCGTGCGGGCCGGAACGATGACCGAGACCTTCTCACCGGCGGGCTCCAGCAGTTGGGCCTTACGCACGGCGAGGCGGAAGCCGTCGGCGGCGGCGAACGTCACGTTCGTGCCCTCGAGCTCGATGTTCACGCCGGTCAGGACCGGGCGGGAGTCCTCAACTGCTGCGGCGAGCACCACCTGGTGGATGGCGTCGCGCAGCGCCCTGCCCGACATTTTGGTCGAGACGCCCTGGTCCACTGCGGGGATGGGCGGGAACTCCTCGGCTGCGGTGCCGTTGATATTGGCCTTCGTTCTGTCGCCCTCTACGGAGATGCCCCCTCCTGCAGAAGCGGTCTGGACCTTGATGGTCTGCCGCCCGAGCGAGTTGACGAAGTCGGTCAAGAGTCGCGCCGGGATCGTTACCGCGCCCTCTTCCTGGATGTCTGCGCCGATCCACGTGCTGATGGCAACTTCCAGGTTGGTGGCGGAGAGCTTCAGCCGCCCTTCGTCCGTGGAGAGCAGCACGTGCTGCGTGATCGGGAGCGTCGTGCGCGTCGCTACGGCGGGCTGGACGATGCTGAGTCCCTGGCTGAGATTCTCCTGCAAGCAGTGCAACTGCATCTTCAAACCTCAATACGTTGTGGTTTTGCGGAAGGGAAAACCTCTAGCCGCACCTGGCAGGGCAGTATAGGCGACCCGCTGAGACAGGGTCAACGAACAGATTGAGGAGTACGGTGCTTCCTTGCGGCGTTTTCGGCTTCCGCGCTGAGACGCAGGGGGTGCTATTGCCCCGACAGGAACGCGACCAACGTATCCAACTCGTCGGCGGAGAGCTGGGTTGCGAAGTCCTGAGGCATCAGCCCGTCTTCGTAGCCTTCGATGACTTCTGCGGAGGGGTCCAGGATGGACGTGCGGATGTAGTCCGCGCCCTTTGAACCGATGCCATTGAGCGGGGGACCGTCGCTGCTGCCCTTCGACTGCGGGACCGAGTCCAGTTCATGGCAGGTGGCACAGGCATACGTCCTGAAGAGCACTCTGCCATCATTTGCCCCCCCGCCTGATTGCACCGGCGTAGGCGTAGGAGTCGGCTGAACGGTCGCACCGGCAGGGGGCTCGCAATCGGCCCCTGCTGCCCCAACGATCTGCCCCTCCAGGGCGAGATAGCACTCAGGTGTTGAAACCGGGCTGGTCCCCCCGCAAGCCGTAACAACGGCAGATACCGCCAAGGCTGTGATGATGAACAGTATGGGGGGTATGGGGCGGGAGAGTCGCACGCGGCCTCTTATCGGAGGAGGAGGGGCAGTTGTGATTTCTATCACGTTGTATCACCCGCCGCTTTGCCGTGTCAAGAAAAGGAGGGAGATGTTCATGAGTCGGTCGTGTGGACCCTGCGAACAGCAAGAGAGGCGGCCCGGCGTATCTCCCCAGACCGCCGGGCCGCCCCCTGTTCGGCAGGAACGCTGTCCTCAGCTTGCCCGCTTAACCTCCAGGGTCTCCCCCGGAGCAAGGGCAACGCGCCGGACGTTGATGCCGAGCTTGAGAAGCCAGTATCCAAGTGTGGCCTTGGATACTTCCAGCTCAGCCGCTGTGGCCGAGAGGCCGTTCTCATTGATCTTCTCAGGCAACAGACGTTCGAGCGGCTGGTGGAACCGCTCCTCCACCTGTTGCATGAGCCGGGTCTTGCGCGCCATGTGCTTACCCTCCTCTGCTGAGTGTTCAAGGCAGATTTTACATCTTCGGATGGCACCAGTGTCAATGTTTAGCATACGACTTTTCCGGACTTTCTCTTAGGCAGAAGTTTATGCAAAGTATAAGAAACGGCCAGAACACCCTCCCGCTCCACTCCTGATTCCGCTACAATACGCGTGCTGAACTCCTACTGGCGCCCCCGTCGCCGAGGTCCCCGTTGCCCGATGCATTGATCGTCCTGCTGACCGCGATGACACCCATCGGCGAGCTGCGAGCGTCCATCCCCCTTGCCATCACCTCTATGGACATGCCCTGGCCCCAGGCGTTGGCCCTCTCTGTCATTGGGAACGTCATTCCCGTACCCTTCATCATCTATGCACTCCGCACCGTCGGCGCGCGGATCGAGGCCCGGGAGAACGTCGCCGGGCGCCTCCTCCGCTGGCGCACCGCGCGTATCCAGCGGTCCTGGGGGCCGCGCGTGCAGCGCTACGGCTTCTTCGGCATCGTTCTGGCTGTTGCCATCCCCCTGCCGCTCACCGGCGCGTGGACCGGCGCGCTGATCGTTTGGACATTGAACGTGCCGGTCCGCCGGGGACTCCCGGCGATCGCAGCGGGTGTCGTTATCGCCGGCATCGTGGTGACGGGCCTGACGCTCGCCGGCGTCGAACTCATCCGCCTGACGTAGGGTACTGACATGCACCTCTTGACAACGAACGCCTGTCACTGCCCTACCCTATCGCCCACGGCAACACGCTCAGAGCGCGTACAATCGGACGAGCGGCAGTTGCCGCCTGAAAAGAGAACTCGTTGAACCCCTGGGGAAAGACGAAACGCAATCACGGGCTGGAGCACGCGACGATCGCACTGCTGCTCTCGCCATCGGTCAGAGGCAGGCCGGTTGCCGGCTATTCCATACCGGCAGGATTCCTGGTGCTCGGCGACATCCCCACACAACAGGTGGAAGAGTCGGCGCATGAAGCGCTGCGGCGGATGCAGGCGGGAGAGGGCAGCTTGGCCGTATCCCCGTTCTGTGGGACCAACATCGTGGTGGGTGCAGGATTGGCGACGCTGGCATCGCTTGCGGGCTACCGCATGGCCGGGGGCGGAAGCCGCGGGTTCAGTAGGGCCTTCTCCAACACCATGTTCGCCATCGTCGCGTCGCGGCCTCTCGGAAGGATCGTCCAGGAGCGCTGCACGACGTCCGCCGACGTCGGCTCGATGTCGATCCGCAGCGTTACGCCCCATCGCCTCGGGCCCGTCACGATGCACTGGGTCGCTACGCGGTTCGAGCGCGGCTGAAGCGGTTCGCCCTAACGCCCCGCGAACACCGGAGAACGCTTCTCGACGAAGGCCGTATGCCCTTCCCGCCTGTCCTCCGTGAGCGCGAGCATCGCTGAGCAACGCTGCTCGTACTGGATGCCGGTGTCCAGGTCCACGTCCATCGCCACGTTGACGGCATTCTTGATGCTGGCGAGCGAGAGCGGCGGGAGCGCCAGGAGACGCGCCGCCCAGGCGCGGGCCTCGTTCATCAACGCTCCTGGCGAGGAGACCGCGTTGACGAGTCCCCAGGCATGCGCGGTCTGTGCGTCGATGAACCTCCCAAACAGCATCATCTCCTTGGCGCGCGCGGGGCCGACGAGGCGGGGCAGGCGCTGTGTGCCGCCTGCGCCCGGCAGGATGCCGAGCGTCAACTCCGGGAGCGCCATGCGCGCCTCCGAGCTCGCGATCCGCAGGTCGCACGCCATGGCCAGTTCGAGGCCGCCCCCCGCCGCGACGCCGTTGACTGCGGCGATACTCACCTGGTTGAGGCGCTCCAACCGCCGGAACGTCGGAGAGATCACGGCGGAGGTACGAGCAAGTGAAAGGTCGTCCAGGTTCTCGGCGCGCTCCTTGATATCGGCGCCCGCGCAGAACGCGCGGCCCGCGCCGGTCACGATGAGGACGCGGACCTCTTCGTCTGTTTCCAATCTCGTGATCAGGTCCTGTAGCTCCTGGGTAACCTCACGGCTGATGGCGTTCAGGCGTTCCTGGCGGTTGAGCGTCAGGATGCCGAGCGGGCCTTCGGTCTCGAACTTGATCGTCTGGTACGTCATCGGATCGCATTGCCTCCGCGTGGGTGATTCAAGCGCAACCGGGGCGCATGGAGGCTTGATTGACCCCCATGCGCCCCGGCACTATAGTCGAAGAGAGGCCCCAGTAGCTCAGTAGGATAGAGCGGCTGCCTTCTAAGCAGCGGGTCACGGGTTCGAATCCTGTCTGGGGCGCCAGTCCCC
>DAOUJK010000022.1:0-222255 GCA_034422795.1 Dehalococcoidia bacterium
GTCCTCGCCGTCCTGCCCGAGGGGCCGGACTCCCAGGTGCCGGGCAAGGTGACGCAGCGGACCTACCCCACCCGCACGTTGCGCGGGATGGTGTTCGTGTGGATGGGGGAGGACGAGCCCGCGCCGATAGAGGAGGACGTGCCGCCTGAGTTCTTCACGGACGGGGGGCAGATGCTCTATGCGTGGGAGGTCTGGCCCGTGAACTGGCGCGTGGCGGTGGAGAACGCCGGCGACGCGCACGTGCCCTACGTCCACCGCGACGCCGCGCTCATCCTCATGAACCCATTCGGCATCATGGGCCCTCGAGGGCTCAAGACCGACATCGTCAACGGGCGCACCGCCACCTTCAATATCGCCCGCACCGCCCCGATCTACGGCGCTAGTGAGAATGGCGCCGCAGGCTCCGCAAACGGCGCTCAGCCCGCCAGACCGCCGCGGCGACAGATGACCTTCCAATACTACTACCCCGCGCTGGAAGCCAAGTGGCCCAAGCACATGCGGCGCAACCTCTGGAAGTGGGCGTTCGCCTGGACAGGGAGGCGCCGCTACAGCGGCAGGCCGAATGACACGACAGCGGAATGGGGCGGCATGGTCCACCACCTGCCGGCCATGGTCCGCCTGGACTACCACACGCATTCGTACACGCGGGTGAACATCCCTATCGACGCGGACAACACGCGCCAGATCTACTGGCACTACACTCGGCATTCGGGATGGCTCGCCAAGCTCTACGAGAAGGTGCACTTCCACACGTGGCACCGGTGGGCGATGTACTCGGACTTCTCGGTGCAGGACTTCCGGGCAGCCGGCCCCCAGCGGTACGACACGCCGGAGCACCTCTCGAGCACGGACGCCCACCTCGTCATGTGGCGTCGCCTGCTCTTGAAGGCACGGGGCATGGACGCCATCCTCAGGCCGCCTGAGACCGTCGCCGAGGAGACCTCCCGCGAGTACCAGGCGAACCTTGGCGTCGAGACCGAGTGGGATGAGCGTGGAGCGCTGTCCGCTAACACGTAGACCCGGCTCAATGCCTCGACGTGCATCCCCAGGTATCGCGGAGGAACCTTGAACGCAGCCGTCTCAACAGGTCTGAGTGTCGGTGTGAGCCTGCGAAGTATCTCCAAGACGTTCCCTGGGGGTACACAAGCCGTAGACGACCTCTCGCTGGACATCCATCCCGGTGAAGTGTTCACGCTGCTCGGCCCGAGCGGCTGCGGAAAAACGACGACGCTTCGGATGGTGGCGGGCCTCGAGGCGCCCGACCTCGACGGTGGAACGATTGCGTTTGGCGACCGGCCGATCGTAGACGGAGCCAGGAAGCTCTTCGTCCCCCCGGAGAAGCGACAGGTCGGGATGGTCTTTCAGTCGTATGCCATCTGGCCCCACATGACCGTGGAGCAGAATGTGGCCTACCCGCTGCGCTTGCGCAAGATGTCTCGGTCCGAAAGCCGCCAGCGGGTTGCCAATGCACTTGAACTGGTGGGTCTGGAGGGCATGGAGAAGCGCCCCGCACCCATGCTCAGCGGAGGGCAGCAGCAGCGCGTGGCGCTTGCGCGCGCCCTCGTCTATGAGCCGGAGATCCTGCTGCTCGACGAGCCGTTCAGCAACCTCGACGCCAAGCTGCGGGAACAGATGCGGCTCGAGGTGAAGCTGCTCCAGAAGAAACTCCAGATCACCGTGCTGTTCGTCACTCACGACCAGGTGGAAGCACTGAGCTTGTCGGACAGGATCGCGGTGATGGACTTCGGACGGGTGCAGCAGGTGGGTGTACCGAAGGAGCTCTACGAGTCGCCCGCCAACGCGTTCGTCCGCGACTTCCTGGGAAAGACCCTCCTCCTTACCGGAGTGGTCCAGAGCAGCAACCCGCAAGGGCAGGTGGCCATCGCGTTGGACGGCGCACCGAACTGCGTGCTCTTCGGTCGGAGCAACCAGGCACAGGACCTCGCACCCGGAGTTGCGGTGCATATGGCGGTGAGGCCGGAAGACGTGGACCTGGTCGAGTCCCAGGGAGAAGGTGAGCTACCGCAAGGCGTCGTAAGCGGCACGATACGAACAACTCTGTTCACCGGCGACCGCACGGAATATCAGGTGGAGGTCGAGGAGCAAGGCTCGCTACTGCTCTATGGCACGAGACAGCACCTATTCGTCGAGGGTACCCCCGTGTGGCTCAGATTGCAGCCTGAATCTGTGAGCGTGTGGCCTGTCTGATCCCGCGGCACAGGCGACACGGCTTCCATCACATCGAGCAGGTCCTCCGTCAGTCTGCACTCGCGTTGACACCCCTCGGACGCCTGTGTAGTCTGCGCTTGCTGGCGCGTCCCCATGTCGGAGTCCTGCCCCCACATCGGGTGCTCATTTTCCGCTTGGGTCCAATGATTCCGGGTCTTCAGGAGGAGAAAGATGGTCATTCGGTCAACGCGAGGCGTACGGTTCCCCTACGAAGCGTTCATGGAGAGAGAGGGCATTCCCCTCTTCGAAGAGGTCGCCGGCAGTGGCGATGTCACACAGCTCCCCCGCGAGCCCTGGGCCCGGACCGGGGGCACCGGCACGTTCATCCAACTCAGGGGCACCTTCGAGTCAGAGCGAGGCATATATATCCAGGAGATCCCCGGAGGCCAGGCGCTCAACCCGGAGAAGCACATCTACGAGAAGGAGATATTCATCCTGGAAGGCCGCGGCCTGACGGAGACGTGGCAAGGGAACGGACCCAGGATCACCTTCGAATGGGGAGCGGGCAGCGTCTTCGCCATCCCGAAAAACGTTGAGCACCGGCTGGTGAACGGAAGCCGGGAACCGGTGGTCTTCATGGCGGTCACGAACGCGCCGCGCGTCATAAACGCCATCGACGACCTGGATGCCGTATTCAACTGCGACGTCCCCATGTTCGACCTGTACGGCGAGGGGCGTGAGTACTTCAACGCCTCCGACGTTCGCTCCGCGGAGGGACGCTACCAGGGCGTTATCTGGCACACCAACTTCATCCCGGACTGCCGCGGCGCGTTGCTGGACGACCTCGAGCAGAAGGTGTCCGGCGGCCAGCTTACGGGCTATCGCATGGGCGACCGGTTCCCCCACGGCCACATATCGGAATGGCCGGCCGGCCGTTACCACAAGGCCCACTACCACGGCCCCGGCGCCATCCTCCTGGGCCTCAACGGCGAGGGCTATGTCCTGGTCTGGCCATCCGCGCTGGGACCGCATCCCTACAAGGAGGGCCACGCCGATCAAGTGCTGAAAGTGCCCTGGGGCAAGCACAGCATCTACAGTCCGCCAAACGCTCATTTCCATCAGCACCTCAACACCAGCGAGGGGCCCGCGAAGCACATCGCCGTCTACGGCGACCGCATCCCCATGGGCGTGCACGACCTGCAGGACGGAAGCGAAGGGTTCGTGGGCTACGTCAGCTACCGCGAGGGGGGCACGCTGATCGAGTACGAAGATGAAGACCCCCAGGTGCGCGCCGACTTCGCGGCGGAACTGGAACGCAAGGGCATCGAGTTCGCCATGCCGCCGGTGACGTACCGCGACAGTTAGACCCCTTGCCCCAGACCACCAGATGGGGCGTGAGCGACAGCCACGCCCCATCTCTTCTGTAACCTACGGATCACAGCCGATGCAGCCCGGAGGGACCAGCCGTGCACGACGACCCGCTCGAACACTACCACGGCCACGATGGAGAGGCCACGGGAGAGGAGACCTGGACCCCGAACCCGGACGTGCTCTCCCTCACCAGCGTCGGGATCGACATAGGCTCCTCGACCTCGCACGTCACGTTCTCTGAGCTCATCCTGCACCGGCAGGGCGACAACGCGATGACGAGTCACTTCGAGGTGGTCGAACGCAATGTACTCTACCGGTCGCCCATCCTCCTCACTCCGTACTCCGATGCCGACACGATCGATATGGACTCGCTCTCGACGTTCCTGGACACCTGCTACTACGACGCCGGCATCGATCCGTCCCAGACGAACACCGGAGCGGTCATCTGCACCGGTGTAGCCGTCCAGAAGAACAACGCGGAGGCCATCGTCCGGCTCCTTGCGACCAAGGGCGGGAAATTCGTCTGTGCCACCGCCGGGCCCCGCCTGGAAGGCCTGCTCGCCGCTCACGGTTCAGGGACGGTAGCCGCCTCCCAACAGGACCCGGACCGCACCTTCATGAACGTGGACATGGGAGGCGGTACTGCCAAGGTGACGACGGTCTCCAACGGCGCCATCATCGAGACCGGGGCCATCAACATCGGGGCGAGGCTCGTCGCCTGGGACGAGAACGGCGACCTCGTCCGCATCGAGGAGGGAGCGAGGCGGATCGCCCGGGAACTCGACTTCGCTCTCGAGATCGGCCAGCCGATCACCCTCGATCAACGGAGGGCGCTGGCGAGAAAGCAGGCCGCCATCCTCGTGGAGTACATCAGCGGCTCCACGCTCTCGCCGCTGGCTGCCGACCTCGTCGTAACCAATCCGCTGGAACGCGCGACGCCGGTGCAAGCCATCCTCTTCTCCGGCGGCGTCAGCGAGTACATCTACCAACGCGACGACAAGGACTACGGCGACCTCGGCCCGATGCTTGGGGAAGAGGTCCGGGCCTTGCTCACCGAAGCCCACGGCGCCATCGAAACACCTGCCGAAATGATACGCGCGACTGTCATTGGAGCCTCCCAGTACACGGTGCAACTCTCCAGCAGCACCATCTACGTTTCCGACCCGGCCGTCCTCCCCGCGCTCGACCGTCAGGTGATCGAGCCGTTCATCGATGAGACGACGGCGCAGGACCCGGGGTCGATCGCAGGCGCCATCGACCGGGCCATCGCCAATGCCGACCTGAACGAACTGGACCACCATCGCTCCATCGCCCTGTACATCCGCTTCCCCCTGCCCGCCACATACGGGTCGCTGCAGGTGCTGTCGGAGGGCATCGTGAGAGGCATGCGGGGCCGGGAGGACGATCCATGGGTAATCGTCTTTGACACGGACATAGGCGCACTGGTGGGAGCGTTGATCAAAGACGAGTTCGACGTGCCCCAGGCCGTCGTAGCCACCGACGAGATCCAGGTCAAGTACCTCGACTACATAGACATAGGCGAAGAAGTCAAGAACCGCAAGGCTGTTCCTGTGGTGGTCAAGTCCCTCGTTTTCGGCTAGAGCTGCCGGAGCCCGGCGTGCAACCGGGTTCGGAATTTTTGCCAGCTTTGATGCAACGCAGTTTGACATTTCCCCTAAGCGTTTCTAAACTGCCGCCGTTCATGGCTGCGCTGTCGGATTGCGAAGTCCTGACGGGATAATGTGCGTGATTGCGGCGCCGCCAAACGTGAACGTGGAGGAACGAACATGGAACGGCCCAAACGGTTGACTCGATGGTGGACGAAATCCCTGCCGCTCAGCATGGGGCTGGTCCTGCTCTTGATAGCATCTTCTTGCGGCGGTGAAGACCCCACTCCCACCTCGCTGCCACCGACCGCAACGCCGGTCCCCGCCGCCACCCCGACTCCGGTGCCTCCCGGTGTACCAACACCGACGCCGGTGCCCGCACCCACGCAGGAGCCTTGGGAGGCCGAATGGGAGCAACTCATCGCGGATGCCAATGAGGAAGGGAAGCTCGTCGTCACGGTGTTCCGTGCGGAGGACCGCGAGGCGGTGGAGCTCTTCGAGGACTTCTTCCCCGAGATAGATGTTGATGCTCAGATCATCGGTGGCCGCGACTTCACTGCACGCGTGCCGCCTGAGCGTGCAGCGGGGATCTACGACTACGACGTGTACATCAGTGGCGGGACCAGCGCCATCACCCGGGTCATCCCCGCCGGCAATGAGGCGGGCGATCCGATCCTGGGCGACACCAGGTCGCTCCTGATCCGTCCCGACGTCGTCGACGACTCCAACTGGATCGGCGGACTCGACGCTCAGTTCATGGACTCTGACCGCAAGGTCCTGTTCAAGATGATCGCCAACCCCGGTTCCAGCTCCCTGTACGTCAATACCGAGAAGGTCGACCTCGACATGATCCAGTGGCCCGGCGACCTGCTCCGGCCCGAGTTCAAGGGCAAGATATGCGCCGACGACCCGTCGACCCCCGGCTCCGGCGCAACCTTCTTCACCGAGATCCTCGTGACCCAGGGAGAAGAGTTGATTCGGCGCATCTTCCGCGAGACGGACATCGTCATCAGCAGGGACCACCGCAAGATGGGTGAGGACATCATCCGCGGCGACATGCACCTCTGCATCGGGCCGTCCGTGCTGGACTTCCACCAGCAGGGCGTGGGGCTCCACGTCGTGCAGCATGAACTGAACTTCGGCCCCATCTCGCCGGAGTTCCAGGACAAGCTGGACGTCACGTGCTGCGGCGTGACCTCGGGGCACATCCAGGGCTTCTACAGCGCAGGTGTTGGCGGACCCGCCATCGTCACAAAGGGTCCCAACCCCAATGCAGCGAAGCTCTTCATCAACTGGCTCCTCTCGCCTGAGGGCGCCAGGACTTGGTTCGAGCATCAAGTGACGGACTGCAGCCCGCGGCACGACCTCGTGGACCTGTGCAGGGAGCGCAAGGACTTCGTCCTGGAAGAGGGCAAGGCGTACATCACGTTCCACGATCAGAAGAACGTGGCGCACCGGAGAGCGGCACAGGCGATAGCCGGGGAGGAGTTGAACTAGCCCCGGTATCAGGAGATGAGAGCGGTTCACCCCGGGGAGAACTGTCCCCGGGGTGAACTTGCTTAGGGGCCTTGTGCAGTCCACTGTGCGTCAACGAAGGGCAAGGGGCAGGCGAATCATGCTGGCAGCCGGGTTTGGTGGAGTGAGGTAAGGACGATGGCGACGCTACCAGCCGCTTTGCGGCCGCGCGGCTTCCCGCTTGAGTTCAAGGTCCTGGTGTTTGCCGGGGCCATCATCACGCTCGGCTTCTCGGTCATCTACCCGATCGTGCTGTTGTTCATCAACAGCTTCGTCACCACCAACCCGCCCTTGCCTGCGGAGTACGGCCTCGACTCGTGGCGGTTCGCCCTCAGCGACCGCGGCATGCTGATCGCGCTGTGGAACAGCATGGTGGTCACCTTCCTGCGCCAGGGCATCTCGTTCCCGGTCGCCATCCTCCTTGCGTGGTTGATCGCCCGCACGAACCTGCCTGGCGCCAAGCTGCTGGAGTTCGGCTTCTGGATCGCCTTCTTCCTGCCGGTCGTCTCCGTGACACAGGCGTGGATACTGCTCGGTCATCCGTCCGCAGGTCTGCTCAACGAAACACTCGAACTCCTCCCCTTCGTCGAAGAAGGTCCATTCAACATCTACTCCCTGTGGGGCATCATCTGGGTGCACCTCGCCACCAACTCCATAGCCATCAAGGTCATGCTGCTTACTCCGGCGTTCCGCAACATGGACGCTGCGCTCGAGGACGCGTCGCGCCTCTGCGGAGCCAGCGCTCTGGGCACCTTGCGCCGGGTGACGGTCCCGGTCATGGCGCCGATCATGATGACCCTCCTGTTGCTGTCCATATTGCGCGCCTTCCAGTCGGTGGAGATAGAAGTGCTCCTGGGGCTGCCCATCCGCTACTTCGTATTCGGCTCCAAGATCTTCGACCTCGTCCAGAACGAGCCGCCGGACTTCGGAGCAGCCACGGCCATGGGGATCATCATCCTGGCCGCGATCATCCCCCTGATCATAGGGCAGTACTACATGACCAGCCGGCGGAACTACACCACGCTCAGCGGCAAGTACCAGGCACAGGTCAACGACCTGCGCAAGTGGAAGTGGCCGGTCTTCGCCTTTGTGCTCTTCCTGGTGTTCCTCATGACCATCTTCCCCATGATCTTCCTCGTGATGGGCAGCTTCATGAAGTTCTCCGGCTTCTTCTACGACGTGCCGGGCGGGCCGTGGACCACGCTGCACTGGACCAGGATCCTGACTGACAGCACCTTCCTGCTCTCGATGCGCAACACGTTCGTTATGGCGCTGGGCGCCGCAACCCTGTCGACCATCTTCTTCACAGTGCTCGCCTACATCATCGTGCGGATGAAGTCCCGGTTGGTGCCCATCCTGGACTTCCTCACCTGGGTGCCCTACGTACTGCCCGGCATCGTTCTCATACTGGCATGGCTCTGGATCCTCCTGGGGACAGGCGGCATCTTCCATCCCCTCTACGGCACGATCTTCGCCCTGATCCTGGTGTCCGGACTCAGCGGCATCACCTTGGGCGTCCAGATAGTGAAGTCCAATCTCCGGCAGATCGGCGCGGAGTTGGAAGAAGCTTCCTCCGTCGTGGGGGCGCCGTGGCTCATCACCTTGATCAGAGTTGTTGTCCCTCTCCTGGCTCCCGCGATGGTGGTCGTGTGGGTGCTGAACTTCGTGGCTGCCGCGGGGACCGCCATCCTCCCCGCCATGCTGGCTTCGGCCAGCAGCAAGACCCTGGCGCTCCTCCAGTTCGAGCAGGTCACCTCGGGCCGCCTTGAGGAAGGCTCCATCGTCGGCATCTTCGTCGTTCTGCTGACGGTGGGTGTCGCTATCATCGCTCGGGTCCTTGGCTTCCGCGTCGGCTTGGGCAGCGGCGCCCCTCGCAATTGACGCACGGATCGATGTCAGCTGGTTCCCGGCTCCGGGATACGCAGCACGGAAGGGAAAGACGGCTGTTAACCGCCGTGCTATTATCAGAGTGCTACGAGTCCGGGCACCGCTCGTGACGACGCCCGGGCCGCCTTGGGGTTCAGTTGGGTATGTGAGCCGCCTGAGGGGGTGAGTCATGGCGACCCGAACGCAGGAACCAGGCACAGTCCAGACCGTGTACCGCGAGCGGGTTGCCCACATGGACGTTCGACAGCTCGCGCCCGCCACCGGGCTCCTCGAGTACTGGTACCCCGCCATCGAGGACCGGAAGGTGAATGGCAAGCCCGTCGGACTCAAGATCTGCAACCAGCAACTCGTCTTCTTCCGCGGTAAGGACAAGCAGGTCAAGGCCCTCAGCAACGTCTGCCCCCACCGCGGCGGAAGCCTCATGCACGGCGACTGCCACTTCGAGGGCACCATCTCATGCCCCTACCACGGCTGGACCTTCGACGGCGACGGCAACGTCCTCGCCGTCCTGCCCGAGGGGCCTGACTCCCAGGTGCCGGGCAAGGTGACGCAGCGGACCTACCCCACCCGCACGTTGCGCGGGATGGTGTTCGTGTGGATGGGGGAGGACGAGCCCGCCCCCATAGAGGAGGACGTGCCGCCCGAGTTCTTCACGGACGAGGGACAGATGCTCTACGCGTGGGAGGTCTGGCCCGTGAACTGGCGCGTTGCGGTGGAGAACGCCGGCGACGCGCACGTGCCCTACGTCCACCGCGATTCCGCACTCGTCCTGCTCAACCCCATGACGCAGACCGGCCCCCGCCGAGGTCGCACCCTGCTGGTCAACGACCGCGCGGCGAAGAACGCCCCACCCGGGCCTGGCGCGTCCCGGATGGGCCGCGCTCCTTACCAGTGGCAGTTCGAAGAACTGGGTTGGAAGTGGCCGCGCCACACGTGGCGGCGCACGTGGACCTGGGCGTCCCGTTGGGCAGGACAGCGCCGCTATTCCGCCCCAGCCATCGACACGACCGAGGAGTGGGGCACCGGCACGGGCGCGATGCACCACCTGCCGGCCATGGTCAGGCTGGACTACCACACCCACATGTACACCAGGGTGAACATCCCGATC
This sequence comes from Dehalococcoidia bacterium, assembly GCA_034422795.1. GTDB lineage: Bacteria > Chloroflexota > Dehalococcoidia > Lucifugimonadales > Australimonadaceae > Bin16. The sequence goes on from DAOUJK010000022.1 coordinate 9,658, forward strand.
GACGCGGACAACACGCGCCAGATCTACTGGCACTTCACCAGGCCTTCGAACTGGTTCGCCAAACTTCGCGAGAAGCTGCACTTCCACACGTGGCACCGGTGGGCCATGTACACCGACTTCTCGGTGCAGGACTTCAACGCAGCCGGCCCTCAGCGGTACGACACGCCCGAGTACCTCTCGAGCACCGACGCCCGTCTCGTCATGTGGCGCCGCCTCCTGACCCGCGCGCGAGGTCTCGACAGCGACGTTCGTGACGTCGGCGTGACGCCGGCCGAGCAGGCCTCGCTCGACCTGCAGGCGGATGTCGGGATGGTCCCCGACGTCTGGACGGACGACGCGGACGACCGGTAGCTACCGGTCGTCCAGCTTGGGTAGCCAGCCCCACGGGTGCGGTCCCCAGTCCGGGCTGATCATCTCGCCGGCCCGGACGGTATGGACGGGCGCGATCGCCTGGTCGCCGTAGAACAGGTTGCCGGAGCAGTCTTCGAACTCCCACTTGCCGGTGACGCGGTCGAGGATGGTGATGTCCGCCTCGCGCCCGGCAACGAGGGCTCCCAGCGTGTCCTCTGCGCCCAACACCTGGGCTGCGTTGGTCGTGGTCATGCGGATGACATCCTCGAACGTGTAGCCCATCGCCAGGAACTTGGACATGTATTCCGTCAGGCTGTAGACGATCTCCCGGCGCCCCGGCGTGGACATATCCGTGCTGATCGTATGTGGATGGAACCCCTGATCGGCCAGCCGGAGCGATATCTCGTAGTTGAAGTTGTTGCGCCCCGTCGCCGAGTCGAAGAAGACTCCTTTCGATTCTGCGTCGCGCAACTCCGGCACGAGACGGTTCTCCGAGTCGAGTACGCCCCCCGGATGTGCGGTGCAGACGTGTGTCACGATATCGCCGCTCCGAAGCACGTTCAGCAGGTGCCGGGTAAGGTCGGGCGCCTTCTCCCGGTCGCCGGTGAGCGTGTCGCCGATGTGGACCATAAGGGGCAGGTTGGTCTCTTCGGCGGCCTCTCTGGCTCTCGCTATCAGCTCCTCGCCGTGTTCGCGGATCACCGGGCCGACGAGGCGCAGCTTGATCCCCCTGATGGTGTCCGGGAACTCGGCGGCAGCCTTGATGGTCCCGTCCATGTCGATCTCGTCCGGGTGGTACAGATCGGGCTGCGCACGGGGAAGCCCCAGGATCCCCACGCGGCCGATGTTCAGGAAGCAGGTCAGTCTCGTTTTCGTCTTTCCCTCAAGGTAGAGGGGAAAGATACCGAAGTTCCATGCCCCCACGGTGCCCGCGTCCAGGATGGTCGTGACGCCGGAGAGGACGCCCGCGATCTCCGGGGGCGATGCCTGCCAGTTCACGCCGGGCGTCTGCGACCCGTGCATGAAGTGCGTGTGAACGTCGATGAGTCCCGGCACGACGTACTGGTCGTCTCGAAGCTGCATCACCCGTGCACCGTCAGCGTCGAGTGAGCCGCCAACGCTGGTGATCACGCCGTCCGCAACGCCGATGTCGCCGACCGCGTCTAGTCCCTGACCCGGGTCGAATATGTGGCCGCCTTTGATGATGAGGTCGTAAGCCATGAATCAGCCGCCTCCCTGATGAGTCTCGTCCTGCCGAGTCGCGCTGGATCCCCTGGTTGGTCCACCTGGGGAGCCGGTTGCTCCTAGCCTGCGGCCACGCCCTCCTGGCGGATGCCCTGCTTGGAAACGAACCACCGGACTACGAAGGCAAGTACCGCCACCAGCACGGTGAACATGATCCCCATCGCCGCGGCCTGCGGCTGCGATACGGCGCCGCCGCCTGTCGTGCTCAGGCGGTTGAACAACACCACCGGGAGCGTGTTGGAATCGGCGTCCGCCAGGAAGACCGCGATCGTGAACTCATGCGAGCCCAGCAGGAACAGCAACAGCCATGCAGCAACCGCGTGCGGAAGCAGAAGAGGGAGAAGGACCCGGCGGAAGGTTGCGAACTGGCTTGCTCCACTGGTCGCCGAGGCCTCCTCCAACTCCCGGTTGATCTGCAGCACCCCTGCGTAGCTGTTGCGGTAGGCCACCGACGTCCGGAATGAGTAGGCCAGCACCAGGATCCAGATGGTCCCGAAGATCGGTATCCACTTCCCCACGACGATGTAGAACATGAAGAACGCGAACGCCGCCACCGTGGCCGGGATCGCCACGGAGGAAGACGCGAACAGGTCGAGTATCCGGTTCACCGGCCCTCGTTTTCCGCGCACGACTGTCCAGGCGATGATCATCGACAGCGTTACCGCGATCGTGGCGCTGAGCGACGCGACGACGAATGTACGCCACAGGCCTCCCCAGAACTGGGAGTCGTCCAGCACCACCCGGTATGCATCCAGCGTCGCCCTGTTGAAGAGGTTGTCCCACGTCATCTCGACGAAGAACGGGAAGAAGCTGGCCCATATCAGCACGATCAACGGAATGACGAAAGCCACCATCAGATAGCCGAACAAGAATGCGAACGCAGCGTACTTCCACCGCCCCAGGCGCAATCGCCGTGGCCGGTACCCCTTCCCGGTCACGGTCGCATACTTGTTCGCCTGCCGGGTCAGGCGGGAGTAGACGAAGAACAGTCCATACGTGATGACCAGGAAGTTGAGCGCATAGGCCGCGGCGATGCCGTACTCAGGCAGACCGTAGGCCCCGCAGCACAGCGGCAGCCATATCCGCAGGCTGAAGATGTTCGCGCCTGCGCCGATCCCGAACAGCAGCGGGACCTCGAACTGCCCGACCGTGATGATCATGTTGAGCATCACAACCGCCAGGATTCCCGGAAGCATGATTGGGAACGTCACGCGCCGCAGCGTCTGGAGCGTGCTTCCGCCTGAGGTCGAGCTGGCTTCCTCGAGTGCTCCGTCCATGTTCCGCAGCACTGCGCTCAGGAGCAGGAAGAAGAAAGTGGCCCCGCCGATACCCTGCACGAGGATCATCCCGGGGAACGAGAACGGGTTGATGGGGCCTGTCTCCCAGAACGGCAGGACCGCGCGGATCCCCTGGTTGAAGAGACCTGTGGAGGGCGCCAGCATCAGCAGCCACGCCTGCGCTCTGACCAGTCCCGGCATGATCGCCGGCATCAGGATGGCGACGAACATCAAGCGCCGGTACGGCAGGTCGGTCCGCTCGATCAGCCATGCCAGCGTGAAACCGATCACCAGTGAGAGCGCCACCGAGCCGCCCACGAAGTAGGACGTGTCGATGAGCGTGGCCATCATGCCACCGCCCGTATAGACCTCTCTCAGGTTGTCCAGGGTGGTATAGGCGGTGGACTGGAATGGGAGAGCCGTCGTGGGCCCGCGGAATGCCGCGAATATCTGAACGGCAAGCGGAACGATCAGCAGGTAGAACAGGAGCAGCACTGCGAACCCTGTGATCAGGGTCATCGCACTGACGCGAGGTACCAGTTTCCCTATCCACGGGAGCCGCCCGGCAGGGGCGTTGACGACGGCCACGAGACTCTCCTCTCACCCCCGCTGACCAACCTGCCCCGGTCAGCTGTGCCGGCCGAGGCAGGTGCGATGGCGGCGGTTCCCCGTACCTAGCCGTGTGCGCAGGGCCGGACTAGCGGACACCCCGTAGCACGATGTCCTGGAAGAGGCCCAGCATCCTGACGCGCTCGGGCAGCCGCTCTATCGTCAGCCACGTGGGCCAGCCCTTCTCCAGTGCTTCCAGGCTCGCGAGCATCTTCGGGTTCCCCTCGATGGTATCCCGTGGGAGACCCAGGTGCGGAGACGGTATCGTCAGGTGCGCGTGCGCATACCGTGCGGCCAGCCAGTCCGGGTCAAAGGCGCTCCACAGCTCGTAGAGGACCCCCCCGTTGGGATGCTGTGCGTTGCGCATGATCCCCGCGTTCTGTGCCCAGACCCCCGCGCCCTCGTACGACAGAACGTCGATCGGCGCGCCCTGGCGGTGCTCGGGTGGGATCGCAAAGGTCGGGAACATCACGGGGCGTTCCCCGGATATCAGCAGCGCCTCCGGGTTGGAAGTGATCAGCAGGCCGTGCTCGTCGATCAGCTGGATAGCCAACTCCCTGGCCCGCTCCTCGCCGAACTTGAGCGCGATGAAGCTGAACCCGCCGAAGAAGTAGGGCGGGCTGGACGTCAACCTGTCCTTCCACTGCGGCTCGAGGAAGTCGAACGGGTCCGTTGGCAGGTCGCTCGCCTCGAGTTCGTTCGTGTTGTACCACATGACGTAGGCGTTGCTGGAGTCGAACATCATTCCCGGCTGTGAGGGGTCGAGGAACTCCTCGGGGACGCCGTACTGCGTCCAGTCGAACTCCTTGTTGAGCAGATCGTTGTCGTAGACGGGGCCGTAGATGTTGTACGCGCCGCCGAATGTGTCGGTCGAGAACTGCCCGGCGGCGGCGGACGTGATGATCGCTCCCGCAGTGGCGAACTGCCTGCCCTGGCTGGTTATGGTCATGCCGGGGTACGCGCCCTGGAAGGCGGCCTTCTCCTCAGGCCCTACCTCGCCGAAGCCCCAGAGAGAGAGCTGTCCCCCCTCTTCGGCCAGCGCCCTCTGGTAAAGCTCGTCCATGTGTTCCTTCATGGTGGGCCAGACGCGCTCGTAGAAATCGGGCACTTCCACGATGCCGGACAGGCGCATCTCTTCGGATATCGGGATCGGCGTAGGGGTTGCCGTGGGCGCCGGGGTTGGAGTCGGAGTCGTTCCCGGCTCAGGAGGCGGGACCGGGGTCGCAGTGGGCGCTGGCGGAGGAGTCGGAGTGGGCGCTGGCGTCGGCGTGGGGTCGGCGCTGCACGCAACCACCACGACAGCGGTCAGAGCGAGAAGTAAAGGCAGCAGCCCTTTCGCTGGAAATCTCATAACGTCTCCTCCCCAGGCAGTTCCCTACCCTCGGTAGATGGCGCGCATTATCAGAAGTCGGAACGGGCTTGTCAACGATGGCATATATGCCCTTTCCTCTGCGGAATTATGGAAAATTGCCGCCTTTCGCTGGATTCTGCCCGAAACTTGACGCGGGACGCTCAGTGATGTAACCCTGCCCTCTGCCGCACAGAAGCATGGTCAGGAGGCCGTCACGTGTCAGTCTCAGCAACAGAGGACCACTCCAAAGCACTCACTATTGAGGGTCTCACCAAGACGTTCCGGTCCAACGACGGGGACGTGCACGCCCTGAGGTCTGTCGACATCGAGGTCGAGCAGGGCAAGGTGGTCACGTTGCTGGGCCCCAGCGGCTGCGGGAAGACGACGACGCTCAGGTCCATAGCCGGATTGGAGCGCCCCGACGCGGGTGAGATCGCGATCGATTCCGAGGTTGTCTTCAATCAGTCCAGGGGCACGAACGTTCCAACGCACCAGCGGCCCATCTCCATGGTCTTCCAGTCCTACGCCATCTGGCCGCACATGACCGTCTTCGAGAATGTTGCCTACCCGTTGCGCGTGGGCAAACAGAAGGTCAGGAAGGGCGAGATTGAAGAACGCGTGATGAAGGTGCTCGAGATGGTCCGGATACCGGAGCTCTTGAGCCGCAGCGCGACCATGCTCAGCGGAGGACAGCAGCAGCGGGTGGCCGTCGCACGGGCCCTGATCAAGGAGCCCAAACTCCTGCTCCTGGATGAGCCGCTCAGCAACCTGGACGCGAAACTCCGCGAGGAGATGCGCATCGAGTTCAAGGAGCTCTTCAACCGCGCGCAGGTCTCCGCCGTGTACGTGACGCATGACCTGCTGGAGGCGCTCGTCCTCTCCGACACCATCATCGTGATGAATAGCGGGCGCATCGCCCAGCAGGGTACTCCGAGGGAGGTCTACTCCAATCCGCAGGACCAGTTCGTTGCCGACTTCATGGGGGCTGGAAACATCGTCGAGGGTGTGGTCAAGCGGAACGATACCGAACCGATCACGGTCGACGTGGGGTTTGCGGAGCTGTTCGCCAACGCGCTCTCCGATTTCCGGCTGGGAGAGAAGGTCCTCGTCGCGGTCCGCCCCGAAGGCATCGAACTCAGCCACAGGAGTTCGGGCTCGGACAGGGACGTTGAAGTCCGGTGCGTCGTCGAAACAGACGTCTTCCTTGGCACCATCATGGAATATCGGGTCGCCCTGGGCGAGCATCGGCTGCGCGCGAGGACGTCCGTGGACACGGCCCCCTTCGAAGCGGGGGCCACGGCCTACGCACGGTTCCCGGTCTCGGCCTGCCTTGCCTTCTCCACCGCGGAGTCCGGCGCCTGATTTTGAAATCTGAACGGGGGCGAATAACATAGGAAGCAGACCGCAAAGTCAGGAGCTTCTCCGTTGCTCAGCGAATTCGTGAAAGTTGCCACTGTCGGAGACATCGCCCCGGGAGAGATGCAGACCATTGAAGTTGCCGGCGAGTACGTCCTGGTGGCCCGCATCCAGGACGAGTACTTCGCGCTGGACGGCTTCTGCACGCATGCAGAGGGGTTCCTCTCCGAAGGCTACCTGCTCGAGGACTACTGTGAGGTCGAGTGCCCTATCCACGAGGGCGCGTTCCACCTGCGCACAGGCGAAGTGACCAACCCCCCGGCGGAAGAGCCCGTTGTGGCCTACGAAGTACGGATCGAGGGCGACGACATCATGGTCGGACCGAGGTCCTGACCTCCCGTCGCCCCCCGCCCGGCTGCCGCGGATGGTCGGTAACGACTACGATGCTCCTGGAGCGCGTCGCTGGCCCGCTCGCGCGTCTCTGATGTACTCGGACGCGGCGTCGTAGATCGCCTTGCCAACCTGGCCGTAGGCTGACGTCGGCTTGTCCACTTGGCCCTGCGCGTAGCCGATGGTCGCCGGGAACCCTAGGAGGATGTCGCACTCGTCTCCTGCCAGGTAACCGGCGATGGTGGGGATCCGCATCTCCTTCGTGATCTCCTCCGTCAGCGGCGGGCGGATGCCTGTGAGGACGAGGGAGAATGCGCCCGCAGCTTCGAGGGACCGGGCGTCGTTCCACACCTGCTCCTCGGGCAGCGTTGCGCCGCCGGTCATGCCGCCTGTAGCCATGCTCGTCATAGGCGTGACGCCCATGTGCGCCATGACGGGGATGCCGGCCTTGACTATCGCTTCGATCGTCGGAGCGAAGTGCGCGCCCCCCTCGAGCTTGACGCCGGCGCAGCGGGTCTCCTTCATGATGCGCCCCGCATTCCTGATGGCATCGTTGACGCCGGTGTGGTACGACATGAAGGGCAGGTCCACGATCACCGGCACGCGGTCTGTCGCGCGGCAGACCGCCCGGCCCATCACGATCATCTCGTCGACGGTCGTGTCGTTCAGGTCCGGATGCCCCAGCAGGAACCGGCTGCCGCTGTCGCCCACGAGGAACATGTCCGGCTCCGCCATCTCGATGATGGCAGCCGTCTCGTACGAGTAGGCGACCCACATGACGGCCTTTCTGCCGTCAGTCTTCATCTGCTGGACGTCAGCGATCGTCAACTTCGCCATCGCGCTCCTCTTTCCGAAGGTCGGCCTGTCGCTGCCCTGATGTCCCTAGTCGGACATCAGGAACGGGCGGGCGAGTTCGACGAACTCGGCAGGCCAGCCCTGCATGGTGAAGTGGCCGGCGCCGGGTATCACCTTCAGTTCGGCGCCCGGGATCATAGCCGCGATCTCCTGCCCGGCGGTCAGGGGGAACAGCGGAGGCGCCTGGTCGCCCCAGGTCACGAGTGTGGGCACGGAGATCTTGCTCAGCTTCCGCTTGAGGTAGTAGCGGCGGCGCATGGCCGGGTCGTTCAGGTGTTTCGTGATCTGCCGGAACGCCGCTTCGGCCCCGGGCTGCTGGGCGTTCCTCCAGTAGAAGGCGGCCATCTGCTCCTGGTCCTGGGCACGGAACTGGCCTTTCACCGAGGCCCTCACCGCTTCCTCGTCCGGCACCTGGAAGTTCGAGACCGAGTCTGGGGGCGTCGGGTTCATGCCCGCGATGCTGTCCAGCACCAGCTTCCTCACCCGGTTGGGGCTCTCGTAGGCAAAAGTGGCCGCTATCCAGCCTCCCAGGGAGTGGCCGATGATGTTCGTCCTCGAATACCCGAGCTTGTCCTGTAACTCGCGAACGTGGTCCGCCAGGTAGGAGATCGAGTACTCGAAGTCCATCCTGCTGCCCATCCCCCACCCGATCTGGTCTATCGCGTAGATGTGCAACCCGTCGGCCAGGCCTTCCCGGATGGACGGCAACCAGGAATCGGCGCCGTTGGTGTAGCCAACCCCGTGGATGCAGATCGTCGGTATGCCTTCTCCTGCTTCCAGGAACCGTGCTTCCACAGTCTCGAGTTGGAGGCGCCGCTCCACCGCCGGTTCGACTGAGTAATCCGCGGATGTCATGACACTGCCCTCCTGCATTTACTGGTCTCGCCCGATTTTGTAGCCCTACCCTGGGAATTGCAAACGCGCGATGCGGTAACAGCGCAGGATTCCGTCACAAGTTGACGGTGCAGGGACATTGTCCTATCGTGCCTCCCGTAGAGCCTCGTTCCCGTATCCGGCACATGGCCTTCACTGCGGAGGATAGTAGAGCGGACTGCACATCTCACAGGAGGCGCGGCATGGTTGTAGAGCACAAGATCACGAAGGAAGCGACCGACCGTTTCACCACCGTGGACGGCGTGAGCATCCATTACAACGAGGCGGGCGAGGGACCGGCGCTCCTGTGCTTCCACGGTGGAGGCCCCGGCGCCAACGCCTGGGACAACACCAAGCACAACATAGACGCTTTCGCGGAGCACTTCCGGACGCTCCTCGTGGACTTGCCCGCCTACGGCGAGTCCGACAAGAGCATGAAGCTGGGAGACACCCCCTTGGACGTCTCTTGGGGGAATACGGTCCTCGGACTGATGGACCAGCTGGGTATCGACAAAGCCCACCTCTTCTCTTCCTCGCAGAGCGGCCCCATGAGCCTCCGGCTGGGCATCGACCACCCGGACCGCGTTGGCAAGATTATCCTGCAGTCCAGCGGAGCGGGCGGGGGACGCATGATGTTCCAGCCCAGCCCTCCGGAGGGCATCAAGGCGCTTGGGACCTTCGCCCAGAACCCCACTCGCGAAAACATGGAAAAGATGATGCACCTGTTCATCCCCAACGACGAACTGTGCACCGAAGAAGTGATCGAAGCTCGCTATCAGGCGGCGATCAGGCCGGGACACCTCGAGGCCCGCGCCGAGTTCTCCGCCTCGAAGAACACGGACCTTTCCTCGCTCATCGGCAAGTTGCAGGCCGAGGTGCTCATCGTCTGGGGGCACCAGGACCGCATGGTGCCGCTGGAAGGAGCGTTCAAGGCTCTGGCGGCGATACCGAATGCGCAGCTTCACGTCTGGGGCGGCGGTGTCGGCCACTTCATCGAGTACGAGCGCGCCGACGAGTTCAGCCGCCTCGCCATCGACTTCCTCACCCACTGAGGACTGGCGGAAGCCGTCGTTCTCGCGCAAGAGGGCGTCCGTCATTCCCGCACCGGCGGAGGTCCAGCGTGCGCTGCCCGCGCACGTGAGGCAGGGTTTGGGAAGGGGCTTGGCGCCTTGAGCGGACCCGCGCTCTGGCACGCAACATCTCTCTTGGGGGTGCGGTCCCTCTCGCCCTCTGAGAGAGGGGCCGGGGGTGAGGGCTGCCTTCCATCCTGCCGGTCCCTGTCGGATTACTGACACCCGCCACTTACGCTGTCGACCCTGCACCGCGTACGCTGGTTGCATGACCGTTGTGCTCGCAGTACCTATAGACAACGCTTATGGCTCGAAGCTCCGGCCATCGACAGCGTCTACGGCTCCGCCGCGAAAAGAATTCGATGAAATCTTGATGCCTTGTTCCTTGGGAATCGCGGGAAGCAGGCCACGGCCATGGAAACTGCCCTGGAACAAGATTTCAAGATTCCAGAACGGGCATGTCGTTCACTCCTGGATCACCGAACAAGGTCCCGGATTTCACCGGGTATTGGAATCTTGTTCCCGGGCCCGGCCTGCTCCCCTCGCCCTCTGGGAGAGGGGAGCGCTGAAGCGCGAGAGGTGAGGGCCCCGCCCACGCCTGAATGCGGTATCAGTTACACTGATACCCCACAGCCCCAAGGAACCGGAGCGACACATGACCACCCGCCAGCGCATGGCCCCTCTCCGCTACGACCCGCGCGAGGTAGACCGCAAGTGGCAGCAGCGGTGGGCCGACGACAAGCTCTACCAGGTGAACGACGACGACCCGCGCCCCCGGTGGTACGCCCTCACGATGTACCCCTACCCCTCCGGCGACCTCCACATCGGCCACTGGTACGCCATGGCGCCGTCCGACGCCCACGCCCGCTTCATGCGGATGCGCGGCTACAACGTCCTCCACCCCATGGGGTTCGACGCATTCGGGCTCCCGGCGGAGAACGCCGCCATCAACCGGGGCATCCACCCGTCCATCTGGACGATGGGGAACATCGAGCGCATGCGCGACCAGCTCCGCTCCATGGGCACGGTCTACGACTGGGACAGGGAGATCGTCACCTGCGATCCGGACTACTACGTCTGGAACCAGTGGTTCTTCCTCAAGATGTACGAGCAAGGCCTCGCCTACCGAACATCCGCCCCCGTCAACTGGTGCCCCACCTGCCAGACCGTGCTCGCCAACGAGCAGGTCGTCGACGGCAAGTGCGAGCGCTGCTCCTACGTCGTCATCCGCCGTGAGATGGAACAGTGGTTCCTCCGCATCACCGACTACGCCGACGAACTGCTGGACTTCTCCAGCGTCGTCGACTGGCCCGAACGCATCAAGACGATGCAGACGAACTGGATAGGCCGCAGTGAGGGCGTCGACATCTCGTTCGACATCTCGGAGTACGGCCTCGACGAGCAGAACATCACGACCTTCACGACGCGCATCGACACCATCTTCGGCGTCACGTTCGTCGTCCTCGCGCCGGAGCACCCGCTCGTCGAGCGGCTCACGACGCCGGAGCAGCGCGGCGCCGTTGAGGCGTACGTCGCCCGCGCCCGCGAGGCCACGGAGATAGACCGCCTCTCCGTCGAGCGTGAGAAGACCGGCGTCTTCACCGGCTCCTACGCCGTCAACCCGCTCAACGGCGACCGCGTGCCCATCTGGGTGGGCGACTATGTGCTGCTCACCTACGGCACCGGCGCGGTGATGGGCGTCCCCGCCCACGACTCCCGCGACTTCGACTTCGCGCTGAAGTACGGGCTGGAGATCCGCGTCGTCGTCGCGCCGCCGGGATGGAACGGCGCTCCGCTCCGCGAGGCGTGGGTCGAGAAGAGCGGCTCGCAGGTCAACTCCGGTCAGTTCAACGGCATGCCGAACGCCGCCGGGTACGAGGGGATCGCCGACCACGTCGAGCAGCAGGGTTGGGGCAGGCGCACCGTCGGCTACCGGATGCGCGACTGGCTCATCAGCCGCCAGCGCTACTGGGGCACGCCCATCCCCATCGTCTACTGCAGCAAGTGCGGCGCGCAGCCCGTGCCGTACGACCAGCTCCCGGTGGTGCTGCCGGACGACGCCCAGTTCAAGCCGACCGGCGAGTCGCCGCTCCGCTACCACAACGGCTTCCTGCACACGACCTGCCCCAACTGCGGCGGCCCCGCAACCCGCGAGACCGACACGATGGACACGTTCGTGGACTCGTCGTGGTACTTCCTGCGCTACGTCAGCCCCGACTTCGCCGAGGGCCCCTTCGACCCCTCGCGCGTCGGCTCGTGGAACCCGGTCGACCAGTACACCGGCGGCGCGGAGCACGCGGTGATGCACCTGCTCTACGCCCGCTTCTTCACCAAGGTCGTCCGCGACCTCGGCCTCATCGACTTCGGCGAGCCGTTCCTCCGCCTCTTCAACCAGGGCGTCGTGCTCTCCGACCACATGAAGATGAGCAAGAGCCGCGGCAACGTCGTCGCGCCTGACGAGTACGTGCAGGAGCTGGGCGCGGACGTCGTGCGCCTCTACCTGATGTTCATGGGCCCGTGGGAGGGCGGCGGCGACTGGAGCGACTCCGGCATCAACGGCGTCGCCCGCTGGGTGAACCGCTTCTGGGACCTCTGCCTGAGGGACACCAATGCGCTGCCCGGATCCGAGAGCGCTTCCGACCGCGCTATCGTGCGCAAGACGCACCAGACGATCCGGTCAGTCATCGAGGGGCTGGAGCGCTTCAAGTACAACACCGCGATCGCGGCGATGATGGAACTCACCAATGAGATGGGGCCCGCCTACGACGCCGGCGCCGTCTCGCGCGGCGCCTGGAACGAGGCTGTCGAGTCGCTGCTGCTGCTGCTCGCGCCGATGGGGCCGCACCTCGCCGAGGAGCTCTGGGAGCGCACCGGACATGAGTACAGCGTCCACAACCAGCCCCTGCCGGAGTGGGACGAGGCGCTCGCGGCCATCCAGGAGGCCACGCTCGTCGTGCAGGTGAACGGCAAGGTGCGCGACCGCATCGCCGTCCCTGCCTCGATCTCCGAGGGCGACGCGAAAGAGGCCGCGCTCACCTCGCAGAAGGTGCTCGCCTGGACGGACGGCAAGAGCGTGGACAAGGTCGTCTTCGTCCCCGGCCGCTACCTCGTCAGCGTCGTCGTCAAGGACTAGCGGGAGGCAGTTGTCATTCCGAGCGGCGCGCAGCGGGGTCGAGGGGTCTCTCGGGTAGCCCTTCGACAAGCTCAGGACGAGCGGGGTTGTACTCAGGAACGTTCCCTGAGAGATGCTTCGACCGCGGCTCAGGCTTCCGCCTTCGACTCCGCTCAGCATGACAAGGAGAGAGGTGCGCGGAGACCCCACCCGCGATGAACCCCATCGAGCGGCGCAGGTTCCAGATGCTCGTGCGGGGGATGCTCCCCGCGCCGTTCGTCTACGTCGCCGTCGCCGTGGTCTACTTCGCGATGGTGGACAGCGAGCCGTTCTTCGGGACGCGGCTCGCGACTATCGTGGCTGTCGCGACCGGCATCGCCGTCCCCGTCGCCTCACTCCTCGTGACGGCGAACGCCCTGGCGAGCGAGCGGCCTCCCGCACGCCTGGCGCAGACGCTCCTGCTGCTGGCGCATGCTCCAGGCATCGTCGGGTTCGTGCTCACGGTCGGCGCCGACCAACTCTGGTACAGCCTTGCGCTCGGTGTGGAGGGCTTCGGCATCCTGCTCGTCATCCGCGCCCGGCTGGGAGCGTCGTAGCGCGGTCTACTCCGGGCGCAGGAGCCAGACGCGGGCGGACGGGTGCGGCTCGGACGTCTCCGCCTCGATGCGCATACCTGACTCCGCGAACACCCAGCGCCAGTCGTCCAGCGTGTACTTGTTGTGAATGCCGAACTGCTCCAGCGCTCGCCCGTAGCGCAGTTCCTCGGGATCGCCTGGTTCGATCAGGCGGCGCGCGACGTAGTCCCGCATCGGCTCGCGGAACCAGTCGAACAGAACGATGCGGCCGTCCGGTCCCAGAACGCGCGCTGCCTGCTCCCGCAGGAACGTGAACGGGTCGTCGAACGTGTGGAGCACCGCCGCTATCGTCAGCAGGTCGACCGATCCGTCGTCGTACGGCAGCGGCGAGGATTCGACGTTCGCCAGCACCAGAGTCGGCACGGGCCCGGCGTAGTCCAGTGCACGGGCGTTCTCCACCATCGCCTCGTTGGCGTCGACGCCGTGGAGCGTCGCGTTCGGCAGCCGCTCGGAGAGGTCGCGCAGGAAGAGGCCGGGGCCCGGTCCCACGTCCACGATCACCGGAGCAGGAGGGAGAACTTGCACCACGTGCTCGTCCCAGAACCGCCAGAAGTCCTCGTTGAAGCGCACCGTGTAGCGCTCGATCTGGCGACGCAGGGCGCGTTCGTCCCGCTGGGTCATGCGCCTACGCCTCCATGTGGACGGTGACGCCCTGCTCTTTGAAGACGTCGCTGCCGGCCTGCATGGCGTTGAACGCGGCGGGCAGCCCGGCGTAGGGGACCGCCTGGAGGAAGACCTCCGCTATCTCCTCCGGCGTGATGCCGAGGTGCAGCGCGTAGCGGGTGTAGGCCGCGACCTGCGGCGTGCGGCCCAGCGCCGTCATCATGCCGAGCACGATCATGCAGCGTGTCCTGAGATCGATGCGCTCGCGCGACCATATCTCGCCGAAGTTGAAGCCGATGACGAAGTCCTCCAACCCCGGGACCATGTCCAGTCCGGCGGCGTTGCCGGTGCTCCGTGAACCCTCCGACCCGCTGATCGCCTTGCGTACCGCGCGTCCCCGTGCCTTGCTCTCCTCCGCCTGGTGCAGCGACATGGGCGTCCTCCTTGATTGCAGTGGTGCGGGCGAAGCCCGCAGGCCCCGATGCTACACGACACGCCGAAAGCCCGCCGCGTCAGGAGAGCGAGAACGTCGAGCCGTTCGGGCCGCGCGAGACCTCGATGCGCACCGGGAAGGCCTCCTTGATGTCGTCCATGTGGGTGATGACGAGGATGCGCTCGAACCGGTCCTCGATCGCTTGGATGACCTCGAGGATGCGGTCGCGCCCCTCCGCGTCCTGCGTACCGAACCCCTCGTCGATGAAGAGCGTCGGGAGCGGAGCACCAGCGCGCCACGCGAGCACCTTGCTGAGCGCGATGCGGACGGCGAAGTCGATGCGGAAGCGCTCGCCGCCACTGAACATCTCGTAGGCGCGGGAGCCGAGCTCGTCCGCGATGACGATCTCGAGCGTCTCGACCGCATCGCCGCCGCTCCGGCGCTCCTTCTGCGTCTCCAGTTTCAGCGTCATCCTGCCGTCGGTCATGCGGCGCAGGAGGTCGTTAGCCTCGTCCTCCAGACGCGGGATGGCGGCCTCCATCAGGAGCGCCTGCACGCCGCCTTTGCCGAACGCGAGCGCCAGTTCCGCGTAGGCGCCCGCCTCGTCGGTGAGCGTGTCCCGCTGGGCCTCGGCCTGCGCCAGATCGGCGACGGCCTGGGCTATCTGCTGCATCTCGTTCTCCATCGAACCCTTACGGGCCTGCAGGCTGTCGCGCCTCATGGACGCGGCCCCGATCTCCTCTTCCACCTGCCTGCGCTGTGCGGCCCACGACGGCAATTCCTCCAACTCCCCTGCTATCGCCGCGCTCGCCTGCTCAGCGCGGGCCGCGTCGCTTGCCGCCTCCGACACTCGGGCGCGCACCCGTTCGAGCGCCGATGCGTCGTCATCCATGCGCTCGCGCGCAGTCACGAGCGCCTGCCGCTCCTCCTCCCAGTGAACGAACTCCCGCACATGTTTCTCCGCAGCACTGAGTGCAGCGGGGTCGAACGAGAGCGCGGTGAGCCGCTCCCGCAGTCGCTGCGCCGCCGCCTGCTCGTCCTGAGCATATGCACCGTTCGCGAGCGCGGCCTCGTTCTCACGGAGCAGGGGCGCCGCCTGTCTCAGCTGTTCCACAGCCCGCTCCGCCTCCTCACGCTGCATGTTCAGGCGGCTCTGCTCCTCCGCGATGCGCTGCTGCTCGGCGGCCAGTTCGCGTTGCGTGCGCTCGACGACTGCCACGGCCTCACCTGCCTGGCGTTCCAACTCGTCCGCACGTTGCCTCTGGGTGGCGTAGCGTTGACGCAGCGCTACGATCTCGTTCTCGTAGGATGCGCGTATGCGGGCGACGCCGTCGGAGCCGAGCCGGCTGTTGCAGAGCGGACAGGTCGCTGCGTCCGTGTGCTCGTGGTCAAGTAGATCGAGCTTGTCGCGCGTCTGCATACCAGCCTGCTGCAACTGCTCGTTCTCCCGCCGGAGCGCCTCAGCCTCCAGCGCGAGTTGCCGGTGGGACTCTTCAGCCAGGGCGACCTCGCTGCGGCGGCTCTCCATCGCCGCCTGCCGCTCCGCCAATGCGTCCTGCGCATGCTGGATGGATGGCAGCGACTCCGCTCTCGGCGTGAGCTGGGTGTCGATCTGCTGCCGTTGCCCCTGGACGTCGCTCTCCAGCCGGGCGCGGGCCTGGCCTATCGCATTCTCCAGCGGGGCGAGTTGCGTCTGGAGCGCATACGCCTGCTGCGCCGCCTCCGAAAGCGACCTCGCCCGCTCGCGTGCCGCCTCCAGCGTAGCGACTCCCTGCTCGATCTCAGTGGCACGCTCGATGGTGCGCTGCCAGCCAACGAGACGCCGGTTCAGGTCCGCTGCTTCAATCTCCTCTTCCGCCTGCCGCTGACGCGCGCGTCCGGCCAGTGCATCCTGCTCGTCCCGCTCCGCCTGGCGCCGTTCGAGATACGCAACCTTGTCGCGGAGCAGTTGCAGCCGCTCCGAGAGGCCGTTCACCGAAGCCGCCGCCTCGGCGAGCTCGCGTCCCGCCTCGGCCAGTGCCGCGCTCGTCTCGGCGGACTTCGCGGCGCGTTCGCGCAAACGGTCGACGTTCAGGGCGTTGGCGTCGAGCTTCGCCCGTGCATCGCGTCCGCGCAGGCGGGCGCGCTCGGCGAGTTCATCGTACCGACCGAGGCCCAGCACCTTCGCGAGGACGTCCTTGCGCACGCCGGGCGTCGCCATCGTGAACTCGTCCGCGCGGCCCTGCACGAGGAACGCGCTGTTCACAAAGGTCCCGTAGTCCATGTTGATGATGCGCTCGATCTCCGCCTCGGTCGCCCTGATGGTGTCGCCCGTGATGGCGCGGAACTCTCCGCTCGCGGTCCGCACCGCGAGTTCCAGCGAACTCTGCGGATTGCGCCTCGCCTGGGAGTAGCGGCGCGAGACGCGGTAGCGCTCGTTGCCGACGTCGAATTCCAACTCCACGCGCATCTCGGTCTGGCCGTGGTGGAGAAGCTGCTCGTGACGCTGGCCCCGCGCCTTTCCCCAGAGCGCCCACGTGACCGCATCCAGCAGAGCGGACTTGCCGTGACCGTTCGGGCCGCAGAGACACGCGACGCGGATGCCCTCCAAGTGGAGCGTGGGGGCGGCGTCGCGATAGGAGAGGAAGTTGGAGAGAGAGAGGCTTATCGGAAGCAATGCAGTCTCGCAGCAGCGGGATGGCCGGATTCTACCAGCGCGGGATGCCGCTACGGACGCCAGCCCGCCTCGCGTGCGAGGAGCTCCAGTTCCCCGGCCTCATCGATGACGGCGACACGGGTGAGGAACTCGGCGAGGTCGGCGGAATCGGCGCGTATCGTGCGTAAGTGCACCTCGACGGGATTCCCTTCCGGTGCGGCCGAACTGTCCGCGTATGTGCCGTGGAACGCGAACCACGCCGTGTTCAGCTTGCGGATGCTGTAGCCCTGCTCCACGAACTGCAATCGCCGCTCTTCCAGGTAAGTCTCCGCTTCCGAGACCTCCCCGGCTTCCAGCAATTCTTCCAGCCGGGCGCGCGTCTCCCGCATCTCGTACCGGAAGTCGAACACGCCGGGCTCCGGCGTGGGTCGAGGTTCTCCCGCCCCGGGCGGCTGCCACGGTTCGCGCGTCACCACCTCGCCGGTCAGCAACTCGAGCGCGTGGTCGCTCAACTCCTCAGCCGCGATGTTGGCGACGGTCTCGTTCACGCTCGTCAGTTCGCCGCCCGCAAACCAGGCGCGTCCCAGCGGACGGAAGATGAGCCAGTGGTGGACCCACTCGTGGCTGGCAACCGATAGAGCACCGTGCAGCGACGTATCCGGCGTCACCTGTGCGGGGTACGTCGCCACGCCCCCGATACGCGCGACTATCGCGGAGATGTTGTCGTCCAGCGACTCCACCTTGCGTTCCAGTTCGTTCTGCTCCGGCAGGCTGATATCGGAAGTGAGCAGACGGTCGTCCAGCCGGACGATGGCGTCCCGGGGCGAGCGCACGAGCACATGGCCGCCCTCCTGGAACGCAAAGTCCACGGGAGGCCAGCGCACCGGGCCGAAGCGCGCAATGACGCCCAGATCATCGGCGGCTTGCGATATCGCGCTCTCCAATGTCTCTTCCACCAGCGGAGACAGTTCCGCACGGCGGCGCTCCAGACGCTCTCGCTCCGTCTCCAGCGCCGCTACCTCTTCATCCGGTGTTCCCTCGGCGAGCGCACGCTCTATCTCCCGGCGCTCGGCATTCATCTCCCCGCTCACGCGGAAGAACTCCTGTACCCGTTCCAGCCGTTCATCTGCGTCCGGCCTGCCGAACACTCCCACAGCGAGGTGGAACCACTTGTCCGGCAAGTGGGTTATCTCCCAGCGCACGAGGTCCTGCTCATAAGGGGCGGAGGTGCGGTGCAACTCGCTGACGGAATCGCCCCTGCCTATGCCTGCGGCGATCAGGAACAGCGCCGCCAGCGCCCAGAGGCCAAGCGTATAGTTGCTCCTCAGCGCACGCATCGGTCAGCCTTGTCTCATCTTGGGGCATCTACGGCTGTTCTGCCGGTTCTGCATTGCACGTTCATGGCCGGATAACTATTATGCGCCCACAGACCCACTCCGGCGTTCAAGGGGAGGCGCCTATCGTGGAACAGTTCACGACGAAGCAGATCCGTAACGTAGCACTCCTGGCGCACTCAGGTGCAGGGAAGACATCGCTCGCCGAGGCGATGCTCCTCGCGACCCAGGCACTGAACCGTGCGGGCCGCGTCGAGGATGGCAACACCGCGTCCGACTTCGAGCCTGAGGAGCAGCGCAGGCAGACCAGCCTGCAGCTCGCCATCCTCCCGTGCGTCTGGAATGGAGTGAAGATCAACGTGATCGACACTCCGGGCTACGCGGACTTCATGGGTGAGACGGTGTCCGCCCTGCGCGCCGCGGACGCCGCCGTGATCGTGCTCTCGGCCCCCGGAGGAGTGGAGGTCGGCGCGGAGTTGGCGTGGCAGCGTGTGCGCGAGCTCGGCATCCCTGCGATCGTCTTCGTAAACAAGATGGACCGCGAGCACGCAGACTACGAAGGCACGATGGCCCAGGTCCGTTCGCAGTTCGGGAGCCGGTGCGCACCCATCAACCTCCCCATCGGCGCGGAGGCCGCGCTCAGCGGCGTCGCCAGCTGTGTCACGGGAAGCGTGCCCGCCGGGATGGAAGACGTCGTCGCGGCGGCGAAAGACCAGCTTGCCGAGGCCGTTGCCGAGACCGACGACGACCTCACGATGAAGTTCCTGGACGAAGGCGAACTCAGCGACGACGAGATAGCTCAGGGTCTGAGCATCGGCGTCCGGACGGGGCAGACCGTTCCCGTCCTGGCCGGATCGTCCACGACCGGCGTGGGCGTCGCGGAGTTGATGGACGCCATCGTGAGCTACGTTCCCTCGCCGGCCGAAGCTCCGGCCGTGAAGGCCACGAAGAGCGGCGCCGACGTAGAACTCATCGCCGACTCCAGCGGCCCCTTGGCCGCGTTCATCTTCAAGACGACCGCCGACCCGTTCGTCGGCAAGCTCTCTTTCTTCCGCGTGCTCAGCGGCACCTTCTCTTCCAACAGCGAGGTGTTCGACAGCGGCTCCGGCGAGACGGAACGCATCGGCCAGGTGTTCGTGCCCGTGGGCAAGAAGCAGGAGAACGTCTCCAGCCTGGCGGCTGGAGATATCGGCAGTGTTTCCAAGCTGGCGCACGCCGTCACAGGAGACACGCTCACGACGAAGGCCGACGCCGTCTCGCTGCCGCGCGTCGAGTTCCCCGAACCTGTCTTTCACATCGCCGTACATCCCAAGAGCAAGGCGGACTTCGAGAAGCTCTCCTCCTCGCTCGCGCGTCTCACGGAAGAGGACCCCTCGCTCGTCCTCAACCGGGACCAGGCCACCGGCGAGCTGGTCATCGCTGGCCAGGGCAACACGCACATGGAGGTGATGGCGGAGCGCGCCAAGCGCAAGTTCGGCGTCGAGCTCGAGCTCGCCGCGCCCCGCGTCGCGTACCGCGAGACCATCTCCCGGGTCACGAACGTGGAGTATAAGCACAAGAAGCAGACCGGCGGCCACGGCCAGTACGGGCACGTGCTGCTGCGGCTGGAGCCTCGCAGCAGGGGCGAAGGGTTCGAGTTCGCCTCCGAGGTTGTGGGAGGGAACGTCCCGCGCGAGTACATCCCCGCCGTAGAGAAGGGCATCCACAAGACGATGGAGGAAGGCGCGCTCGCGGGCTTCCCCATCGTGGACGTGAAGGTCGTTCTGACGGACGGCAGTTCGCACTCCGTGGACTCGTCCGGTCAGAGTTTCGAGATTGCCGGCAGCATGGCGATGAAGAAGGGTGTGGTGGAAGCCTCCCCCACGCTGTTGGAGCCGGTGATGCGCATGGCCATCGAGGCGCCGGAGCAGTTCGCCGGCGCAGTAGTGAGCGATCTGAATACCCGGCGCGCGCACATCTCGGGCATGACCCCGGTGGGCGGCGTCGCACACATCGAAGCTGAGGTACCGCAATCCGAGGCGCAGCAGTACTCAACCCATCTGCGCGCACTCACCCAGGGGCGTGGAACACTCTCCATGCAGTTCGACCGTTACAGCGAGGTCCCCGCGCACCTGACTCCGAAGATCGTGGAGGAGTCCCAGGAGCTGGCCAGGGCGTAACCCGCCAACCGGCCTTTCTCTACTAGCGCCCTCGCCGAGCATGAGGGTGCTGCCTTCCGTTCTCCCCCGGCGGACAGGCTTCTATAGCACAACGCTGAAGGAGCGTGCCTATGCAGGGAGTGATTCTCGCTGCCGGAGACGGCGGCAGACTCCGGCCATTCACGTACCGGACGCCGAAACCGCTCATCCGGCTCAAGGACCGTCCGCTCATCTCGTACCCGCTCACGGCGATGGCCGAGGCCGGCATCAGGGAGATCGGCATCGTCGTCGGCTACCGTGCGGAGCAGATCGTGGACGGGCTCATGGGATGGGCGCCGGACGGCGTCCGGCTGGAGTTCATCCACAACCCGGAGTTCGATGGCGGCAACGCGGTCTCGGTCCGCGCCGCACGGGACTTCGCGGGAGGCGGGCCATTCATGCTCGCGATGAGCGATCACATCATCGAACCGGACGTCGCCATCCGGCTGGTGGAAGGATGCTCGCACCCGGCGCTGCTGGGGGTGGACTCGGCCGCGTGCATGGACGGCCAGTTGAGCGACGCCACGAAGGTGCTGGTGGACGGCGACGGCTACCTCCGGCGCATCGGGAAGGGGCTGCGGCGGTGGAACGCCGTGGACATCGGCGTCTTCGTGTTCCAGCCGTCCGTCTTCGACACCCTGGACCACCTCTATAAGCAGGAAGGGGCGGCGCTGGAGTTGAGCCGCGTGATGCAGCACCTGGCGAACGAGCCCAGCGGGGTCACGACCCGCGACATAGAAGGCCTCTTCTGGACCGACATCGACACCCTCGCAGACTTCAAGAGCGCGTATGACCATCTCGGCTCCAACGCAGACCTCTCCCTATGACGGGCTGGTCTCCCGCTACCTGAACCGGCACGTCTCCCGACCCGTTGCAAGGCTGCTCGCCCGCACGCCGGTCACGCCGAACCAGGTGACCGTCTTCAGCCTGGGCATAGCGACAGGAGCACTGGCGGGATTCGGGGCCGAGACGCTTCTGACGCTCGCCGTGCTCACGAACGTGGTCGCGCTGCTGCGGGTCGTCAGCGCCCGCCGCGCGCTCGAGTGAAGCCATGCTGAACGGCTGCACGACAACGCGCATCTTCTGCCGCCCCAACTGCCCGCCGGGGCGCCGCACGAAGCCGGAGCACCGTGTCATCTTCGCGGACGAGCGCGAGGCCGCCGCGGCGGGTTACCGCCCATGCCGCGTCTGCACGCCCCTGGACGGCCCGCCCGGCCCCTGGGCGAGCAAACGGAGGCTGAGCTAGCCCAGCCCGCGCTCCCTCCGGGCTTCCTCTGGGGTGAGGATGCCCGCCTGCACAAGCGCCACTTGCCTCTTCGTGCGCTCACTCTCCGTCTCCGACAGCGCCTCGACCTGCGTGAGGTCGAACGCCACCGACAGGCCTCGTGCCATCGGACCGAGCCTCGGCAGCAGTCCCTCGTTGATCGCAGACGCGAGGAACGTCAGCTCGGGCACCATCGTCTTCTCCCAGAACATGCGCCGCGCCTCCCGCACGTTGTTGAGCGTCGCGTGGCTGAAGTCCTCCAACAGCGGGAGCGGCACGCCGTATACGCGCGCAACGCCTTCCAGGCTCCACCGGAGTCCGGCCAGCCACTCCATGTCGCGCTGGTTCAGCCCCAGCCGCTGGACGTCCCAGCCGTCGCCGGTGACGAGCGGGCGCTGCGCGCGGCCCGGACCGGCGTGGCGCGCTTCCAGCCGCGAGTAGAAGTCCGTAATCTGGCCGTCCGTCACCGGTCCGCTCGCCCGGAAGACGAGGTCCTGCGGCTGTGCGCCGTTGCGGAAGAACTCCCCGTTGAACCGCAGCGCGTCCATCCCCATATCGGCAGTGAGCCGGGCTGCCGCCATCGGGGCGAACCCCGCGAACTCCTCCAGCGGGTTGAAGTAACGGAACCAGACCACTTCCTCCGGCAGCAACGCGGTCTCCCGGCCGCGCTCCTCGTAGACGAACCCTGCGACATACCGCTCCGGGTCCCGTACGACCCGCAAACGGTCGGGCCGCAGCGCCCATATCTCGTCCGGCATGGCGGAGGAGGAGGCGCTCCCTGAGCGACCCAGGTACCAGAATGCGGCGCCCCACAGGCAGAGGTACGTCTCTGTCGCGATGAGCAGGTCGCTCCTGCTCCACCAGCCATTCACCGTGTCCAGCAGTCGTTGCACCGGATGCTCCGGCCCCACCCAGCGCGCCGCGCCCGAGGCGTCGACCTCTCGCACCTGAAGCGGAGGGCGCGACGCCGCCTCCGCACGCAGCTTCACCGCTGCGTACACGTCCGCGCTCCTCGCGTAGTACTCGCCGTAGCTGGTCGACTGCCACTCAGGGCTTGTGCTCCTGTTGGATGCAAGCATCCGCAACGACGCGGCGAGTGGTGCGTTCGCCCGCCGCACCGGCGCAATCCCATCCATCACTTTCCGTAACGTTTCAAGCATCCTTCCACCTCCTGATCAGGGTATACGCGGCGTCCGGTGAGGAACGTGAAAGAGCCCCGGTCCTCTCAAGACCGGGGCTCTCCCCGATGTGTCGCTCAGCCTTATGTCGCCGCTCAGACCATGCTAGGCGATGAGTAACCGCGGGTGCAACGAGCCGATGTCACCTCGTCGGCTCTGCCACCGCCATCCCTGTCCTGCCTACAGCGAACCGCTCGCCTTCCGGTGGCGACACCTGGCCGTACGCGTCATTCCCCCAGCAGACCACCGTGCCGTCCACCTCCATCGCGCAGGTGTGCACGCCGCCGCTGCTGATCGCCGCGTACCGTGCGTCGGGGTCTGGCGGCGAAGACTGCCCGTGTACGTCGTTGCCCCAACAGACGGCGGCGCCGTCCGAGCGAAGCGCACAGGTGTGCCTGATGCCGCTGCTGATGGCGCTGAAGTTCACGTCCTCCGGCGGCGACGCCTGCCCGATCTCGTCAGAGCCCCAGCAGACCGCAGCGCCGTTCGTGTCGATGGCGCAGGTGTGCAGTCCTCCGGCACTGATGGACATGAACGTGGCGCCTTCCGGTGGCGAAGTCTGTCCGTAGCGCGCGTCGCCCCAACATATCGCCGACCCGTCCGAGCGGAGCGCACAGGTGTGCTGGCCGCCGCTGCTGATGACATTGAACCGTTGGTTCGGCGGCGGTACCGAGCGCCGCAGGCCATCCCAGTCGCTCGTCTCCGGGCCCACCGGAGTGGGCGTGGGTACACCCGCGAGCTCCGGCCCGTCGCTGCCCCAGCAGAATGGCACGTTGTCGTCGCGGATGGCGCAGCTGTGCAGCGCGCCGCTGTCAATGGCCACGAACATGTCGCCGACGGCGCGGACGAGCGGAGTGGACTGCCCTTCGCTGTCGTCGCCCCAGCAGAGCAGCGTGCGGTCCGGACGCAGTCCACAAGTGTGGGAGCCGCCCGCACTGATGGACGTGAACAGCAAGTCCTCCGGTGGGAGCGGCTTGTCGTCTCTGTCTCGCAGCTTCTCTGGAGAGGACTGGCCGTAGACGTCGCTGCCCCAGCAGACAACGGTCATGTCCGGGCGGAGCGCGCAGGTGTGATCGGTACTGCTGCTCAATGTCGTGGGTTGGTTCCGCCGTAGGAAGGTCGTATCCGAGGGAGGAGGATCGCTGGCAGGCGTTTCGAGTGTCCAGTCGCCGCAGCCGGGCGAGGTGAGCACGGCAGTGTCGGTGGGGAGGATGGCAACACGCAGCACCCCATCGCTGGCTGAGCCGGAGCCGATAACCTCTCCCGGATGCGCGCGGATGCTGCCTGCCCGGAGCCACTCGCAGTGTGTGGAAAGCCGTGCGCTCACGTAGATGCCGGGCACGATGTCCACGCCCACACGGTACCTGCCTGGGGAGAACACTGTCCAGGGCTTGGGCAGGGGAGTAGGCGTGGCGGTGGGGGTCGCCGTAGGGATCGGGGTCGGCGTGGGTGTGTCTGCGGGAACAGGGGTAGCCGTCGCCGTTGGGCCCGGAATTAAGGTGGGGGTCGGCCTCGGCGTGGGCGTCGGAGTTGGGGTCGGAGTAGCGGTAGGTGTCGCGGTCGGAACGAGTGTTGGAGTAGGGGTCGGAATCGCGCGCGTCGGCGTTGGTCCTGGCGTGTCTGTCGGCGCCGGCGTCGCCGTCGGGTCCGGCGAGGTGCATGCAGTGCCGGCGAGGAGCCCGGCGCACAGGCACACCAGAACGGCGCACGAGAATGAGCGCCACGAGGCGGTGCCCGCGAGGCGGGCGACGGGGAGGGTGCGTAGAAGCGACATAACCCTCAGGCAACATTAGCCACGCGCCCCACCTCAGTCAACGAGACAGCGCAGCCTGTTACACTGAACCCTTGCCGGAGCCCAACCGGCGAATGCAGCGTCCCTCGCGAACGAGCGTGGGGCGCTTGTCTGCGTCTAATCGCGAAATGGCGGAGGGTCATACGTGAGTCTCACGGGACTGCTCGGACTGCTGGAGCAGGCGCCAGCCTACCGGCGAACGGTGGAATCAATGGCCTCTGGAGGGGTTTACGCCGCCGTCGCTCCGGACGCGGCGAAACCACTCGTAATCGCCGGGCTGTGGCGCGACCTCCAACGTCCGCTGCTCGTGCTCTGCCCCCATCCCGACGACGCACGCCGCCTGCTGGACCAGATAGAGGCGTACTGCGGCGAGGACGCGCCAGTGCTGCACTTTGCTGAGGCCGAGGTGCTGCCGTACGAGCGGCTCTCCGTCGAGGCCGGCACGATGCACGAGCGCATCCGCGCTCTCGGGGCGCTGCGCGGAACGGATGGCCCGGCCCCGCTCATCGTCGCCTCGGTTACGGGCGTGCTGCAGAAGACGCTCTCGCCAGCGGTACTGCGCGAGACAGCCCACACCATCACGCGCGGGCAGCGCCTCGCAGTCGAACCTGTCCTCACCCACTGGGCGCGGATGGGCTACGCTGTTGGCCCGCTCGTGGACCATCCCGGCACGGCGGCGCGGCGCGGCGGCATCGTCGACGTCCATGGGCCAGGTCACAACACCCCCGTGCGGATCGACCTCTGGGGTGACGAGGTCGACTCGATACGCGCATTCGACGCGAACTCGCAACGCTCAGGTGAGCACCTGGACTCGGTCACGGTGCTCCCCGCGAGCGAGGCGCTCCCCTCGCTGGCCGACCAAGCCCGCATCGACGAACTCGTGCGCACACTGGACTTCGCCAACACGGGCACATCCGAGCGCGACCGCATCCAGGACGAACTCGCTGATCTGCTTTCCGGTCTGTCGTTGGACAATGCCTCGTTCTACGCGGGCTTCCTCCTGCAGCACACGCTGCTTGACCACCTGCCAGACGACGTAGTGGTGATAGTGAACGAGCCTGCCGAGGCCGTCGAGGCCGCGCGGCACGTCGAGGGCGGCGCTGAGAAGCTCCGTCTCGCTAAAGAGGAGCGCGGCGCACTGCCGATGGGTTTCCCCCCGCCGCTCGCGGACTGGGACAGCGTATCGCAGGCGCTCGAGGCGCTCCCCTCCCGGTTGGAGTTGAGCCGCTACCACCAGGCGCAGACGGCCGGGTCCGCCGCTGTGCTGCCGTTCGATGCGGCGCCCTCCTACCATGGCGGAATCGAGGACCTCGCCGAGGCCGTGCAGACCGGACATCGCGGCGCGGTCGTGATCGCAACGCAGCACTCGCAGCGGCTGCGGGAGCTGCTCGCCGAGGCGGACGTGGCCGCTGCAGAAGAGCGAACGCTGGACGACGCGCCGGAGCAACCAGTCACCGTTGTCCACACGACCATCGCAGGAGGGTGGTCGCTCGCTGCGGAGGAAGGCGGCGAGCCTCTCGTCACGCTACTCTCGGATGCGGAGGTGTTCGGTGCGCGGAAGCAGCGCGCCACCCGCGCGCGGCGGCACGCGCAACGCTTTCAAGCGACCACCGTCGAGGAGTTGACCCCCGGCGCGTACGTCGTGCATGTCGACCACGGCATCGGACGGTTCGCCGGCACGGGTTCGCGGTCGGATGACACCGACGCGCCGGGCGGGCGAGAGTACCTCATCCTCGAGTACGCAGGCGGCGATCGCCTCTACGTGCCCATGGAGCACCTCGCCCGCCTGTCGCCATACGCCGGGGGAGAGGAGAAGCCGCCCTCGCTGACGAGCCTCGGCGGACAGGAGTGGACGCGTGCAGTTGCGCGGGCGCGGGAGTCCACGAAGCGGCTCGCGATAGACCTGCTGGCGCTCTACGCGAAACGCGAGTCCGCCGAGGGATTCCCCCATGGCGGGGACACACCCTGGCAGCGCGAGATGGAAGACGCCTTCCCCTTCGTCGAGACGCCGGACCAGCAGCGGGCGATAGACGACGTGAAGGAGGACATGGAGTTTGCGCGTCCCATGGACCGGCTGGTCTGTGGCGACGTGGGCTACGGCAAGACTGAGGTCGCGCTGCGGGCCGCGTTCAAGGCAGTGATGAGCGGGAAGCAGGCGGCAGTGCTCGTGCCGACGACCGTCCTCGCGCAGCAGCACTACCGCAGTTTCGCCGAGCGCCTCAGGCCATTCCCCGCGCGCGTGGAGATGCTCAGCAGGTTCCTCATCCCAAAGGAACAGGACGAGGTCGTACGCGGGCTGAAGAGCGGTGAGGTGGACGTCGTCGTCGGCACGCACCGGCTCGTGCAGAAGGACGTGGACTTCAAGGACCTCGGCATTGTCGTCATCGACGAGGAGCACCGCTTCGGTGTGGCGCATAAGGAGCGTCTCCGTGAGTTGCGCACCGAGGTCGACGTGCTCACGCTCACCGCCACTCCAATTCCACGCACGCTCCACATGGCGATGTCCGGCATTCGCGACATCTCCACCATCGAGACGCCTCCAGAAGAGCGGCTCCCCATCAAGACGTATCTCGCTGAACGCTCGGACGACCTCGTCAAGGAGGCCGTACAGCGGGAGCTGGACCGGGGCGGCCAAGTCTTCTTCCTCCACAATCGAGTTAAGAGCATCCACCTCGCCGCAGCGGCGCTCCGCGACCTCGTGCCCGAAGCGCGGATATTAATCGGCCACGGCCAGATGCCCGAGGACGAGCTAGCGGAGATCATGGAACGGTTCGCCGATGGCGAGGGAGACGTGCTCGTCTGCACGACCATCATCGAGTCCGGGTTGGACATCCCGAACGTCAACACGTTGGTGGTCGACCACGCAGACCGGTTCGGCCTCGCCCAGCTCTACCAGTTGCGCGGGCGCATCGGGCGGCGGTCGCAGCGCGCCTACGCCTACCTGCTGGTGGAACGCGGCAGGCGGCTGACCGATACCGCGAAGCGGAGGCTGGAGACCATCATGGCCGCTACCGAGCTCGGTGCGGGCTTTCGCATCGCCATGAAGGACTTGGAGATACGCGGCGCGGGAAACCTGCTCGGGGGCGAACAGAGCGGGCACATACAGGCGGTGGGGTTCGACCTCTACACGCGGCTGCTCTCCGAGGCCGTTGCCGAGCTGCGCGCGATGCGTGATGGCGGCGACCCACCCCCGCCACAGGCGCCTGACCCTGTGATCGACCTCGGTTTGCCTGCCTCGATACCGGAGGAACTCGTCCCGCACATGCCCGCTCGCATGGCGATGTACCAGCGGCTCGCGCGCGCCACGACCGTCGAGGCCGTGGACGACCTGC
Organism: Dehalococcoidia bacterium; assembly: GCA_034422795.1. Taxonomy (GTDB): domain Bacteria; phylum Chloroflexota; class Dehalococcoidia; order Lucifugimonadales; family Australimonadaceae; genus Bin16. The sequence continues at coordinate 37,530 of DAOUJK010000022.1, forward strand.
CCCGCGAGTTCATGGAGCGCTTCGGCCACCGGCTCCCGGACGAACTGCACAACCTGCTCTTCGGCGTTCGCGTGCGGGTGCTGGCGAAGGCCGCCGGTATCGAGTCGGTAACGAAGCGCGGCGACCGGGTCACGCTGAAGCTGGTCGACGAGGTGGGAGGTGCACGTATCGCGCTGGAGCGCGCGCTCGGTCACGGAACGACGGTAGGCAACCAGCAGGTGCACGTGCCGCTGGCCCAACAGGAGACACCGTGGAGCCAGGCGCTGCTGGAAGTATTGCAGGGAATCGCCACGTTCAGGGAGAGAGCCGGAGAGTTGGGCGCGATGCTTGCGCAGACCTCAACTCCGTAGGAACTGCCCGAAATCCGGGACTTTACGACGCGTTGACGCTCGTACGGCGGCGGGGACGCGGTACCAGTTCGCCGCCGCAGTTCAGGCAGATGCGGTCCATGAGTGCCATCAGCCCTCGATGCGGTAGGCGCGTCCGTTAGAGGGGCCGCGGCGCGGGCCGCGGCGGCCGCCGGTGCGGTTGAAGTGCTGCCGGGGCTGCGGTTCGTCCGCTATCGAGGGCCAAGGCGTTGGACTGCCGCGCAACTCTTCCAGGAGCTTGGCCTCTTCAGGCTCGATCTCCCCCGCCTCTTCCTTCAACCGGAGAAGCGTCATGGTGAGCCCTCGGTTCTCCTCGGACAGATCCGCGAAATAGACCTGATATGACATATGCCTCGCCTCAGCGTACTTGCGCCGCTGTGTCTTGGAGCATCCACGCCGGTGGGGAATCTCCACCATTATCGCAGGCGGCGACCCTCCCGCCAAGTGGACAATGTCGCGAGGAACATGGTACCTCCTGTCTCGCCGTCTGTGACATCCACACTTACGCAGACGCTCCGCGAGCGCGTACTCTATCTCCAACGCGATGGCAAGCCCGCGCCTCACCGTCGTCTCTCGGACGCTGTTTCATTCAATTACATTGCACGCACATCGAGTTACAGGGGAAGGACAAGAACGCGACGAACGGGTTACGCGGCCCCCGGACCCCATGAGCGAAAGTAACAGGATGTAAACGCCATGAAGCACTTAAAGAAACGTAAGCCAGCGGCAACGAGGTGAATGGCATGGCGGATCTGCCCCACGCCGATGTGGTCGGCAGCATGATCAGACCGGCGGAACTGCTTGCCGCTCGCGACGACATCGATGCCGGGCGCATCGCCCCGGCCGGGTTCAAGCGCGTCGAGGACGCTGCCGTCGACCAGGCAATCGCGGCGCAGGAGGGGGCGGGGCTCGAGATTGTCACCGACGGCGAGATGCGGAGGCTCTCGTTCCAGAGCCAGATGCCCGAGGCCATCGAGGGATTCGGTGACTTCGACCTTGACGCCTTCCTCTGGGGTGACTGGAAGGGCAACGAACGGGTCGGCGACCTCCACAGGGAGCGCCCCTCCACCCTCGGCGTCACCGGCACGCTCCGGCGCAAGCGCCACCTCTCCGCCGAGGAGTTCACCTACCTCCGGGCCCGCACGTCCCGGATCCCGAAAGTCACGCTGCCCAGCCCCAGCCTGTTCGCCAACTTCTGGTCGCCTACCAAGTCCACCGCGGCCTATCCCACGCTTGACTCGTTCCTCGCCGACGTCGCACGGGTCCTCAGGGAGGAGATCGAAGAGCTCGTCAGGCTCGGCGCGACATATATCCAGCTCGACGCTCCGCAGTACCCGCTCGTGCTGGACCCGGCGTGGGCAGCCTTCTACGCAAGTCGCGGCTGGACGGCGGAGGACTGGGTCGCGCAGGGTGTCGAGTTGGACAATGCCGTGATGGAAGGCTTCTCCAACGTGACGTTCGCCTTTCACCTCTGCAAGGGCAACCAGGGAAGCCGGTGGCTGGCCGAAGGCGGCTACGAGCGCCTTGTGGAGCCTGTGCTGCGCCGCGTGAATGCCCAGCGGCTGATGCTGGAGTACGACGACGAACGCTCTGGCTCATTCGAACCCCTGCGCCTCATACCGGACGACAGGACCATCGTGCTGGGGCTCGTAACGACCAAGACGCCGCAACTGGAGACACCGGAGGGGCTTGCGGGGCGTATCGCCGAGGCGGCGCGCCACTTCCCCCGCGAACAACTCGGGGTCAGCCCGCAATGCGGCTTCGGGACCTCCATCGTGGGCAACAAGCTCACCATAGCGGAGCAGGACGCGAAACTCAGCGTCGTCGCCGAAACGGCGCGCCTAGTCTGGGGATGAGGGCTATCGGGGCCCGGGGTTGGGTCAGGAGCCGTTACGCGACCAGAGCGTGTGGTAGGGCCCCTGCCCGCGGATCATCGCGATGGTGGAGCGCCGCTCCCACTGCCGCAATTCGTCCAGAGCCTCGTCATACTGGCGCTGCACCGAATCGAAGCCGGAGCGGCGAACGCGGCGGCGCAGCATGTCGCACACACCGGACTCTTCAAGACTCCGTATCGAGCCGATCCAGGGGATAGCAGCCAACTCCCGGGCGTGGGGCATGTTGGGGCGGGCGCGGTTGACGTGGCGCAGGCGCCGCTCAGCCGAACCGAGTGGCGGCGACACCGAGATGCGCGGCGGGTCGTCCGCCGTGCTCCGATTGTCGTAGACCAGGCACTGGTTGATGAGGGGAAGGATGATGCACACCACCTCCGACATCTCAGCGTGCTCGATCGCTTCAGCCATCTCGCGGTCGTATTCCTGATCTGCCATCGTCCGTCCTCCCTCTCGCTCTATCCTACCCCAACAGCTCGTGCAATTGTTCCATGAAAGCGGGCAACACTTTCTGCCAGTCTCCGGCGACCCCGAACCGGGCCTCTTTGAAAATGTTGGCCCCGGCGTCCTTGTTGATGGCAACCAATATCCGGGAGTTGCTGCATCCGGCCATGTGCTGGCTCGCACCGGATATGCCGACAGCGATGTACAGATCCGGCGTCACCGTCTTCCCCGTGAGGCCGACCTGGTACCCGGAGGGCACCCACCCGGCATCGCACGCCGCGCGGGACGCTCCGACCGCGCCGCCGAGCATGTTGGCCAGTTCTCTCAGCGATTCGAATGGCTCCGGTCCACCGAGCCCGCGTCCGCCAGACACCACGACGCGCGCATTCTCCAGCCGGACGCCCTCTCCTGCCTCCTCCACACGCTCCAGCGTCCGGGTGCGCACGTTCGCCTCGAATGTGAGCGGCAGCACCTCCCCGGTGCGCGAAGCATCCAGTTCGAGCGCGTCCATGCTCTTGGGACGCAGCGAGGCGACAGCCGTATCGCCGAGACACGCCACCGAGGCCTCCGCGTTGCCTCCGTAGACAGGGCGTGTCGCTATAAGACGTCCAGAGCCGTCCAGTGTCAGCCCCGAGCAGTCCGACGCGAGCGCAGTTCCGAGCCGGAACGCAAGCCTTGGCATCACGTCCCGTCCGGTGAGGGTCTTGGCACCTATGACGTAGCGCGCGCCGCTCTGCGCAGCAGCAGCCTGCCCCGCGTCGACAAGCGCGTCGAATTCACCGTCAGCAGCGGGGCCATCGGTAATGGTGTAAACGACATCCGCGCCACCCGCGATCGCAGTAGAGGCCGCAATTGCGACATCCACACCGGGCAACAAGACCGCCACTCGGTCAACACCCATGCCACGCGCGGCGGCGATGCCTTCCAGCGTTGACGACGAGGGCGCGCCATCAGCGATCTCGCCAATGATGAGTGCATCGGCCATCAGAGCACCCGATCTTCGCGGAGCCGCAGGGCCAGCTTCCGCCCGGCGTCCGCGTCGTCTTCGCCGGCGATCATCTCAGTCTGCACGGAGCGCTCCGGCTTCTTCAGCGATACGAGTTCGAAAGCGGGAGCGGCGCCGTCGATGTCGAGGTCGGCCGCGCCCCACACGGTGGGCTGCACCCGCCGCGCCGCCATGATGCCGCGCATGTTCGGGTATCGCGGCGTGCCGAGCTCGTTTGAGACGGTCACAACCGCGGGCAACGGAGCTTCTACGGTTTCGTGGCCGTCCGGCAGCACGCGCTCGACGCGCACCATCCCGTCCAGCACCTCCACCTTCCGCCCGATCGTCGCAACCGGCCAGCCCAGCGCTTCAGCGACGCCCAGCGGCACCTGAGCATTGTCCCAGTCGCTCGCCTGCCTGCCGGAGATGACGATGTCCACATCGCCCAACCTGCGTATGGCGGCGGTGAGCGCCGCGACAACCACGGTGGGGTCTATCGAGTTCTCGAATGCGGCATCCTGGAGCAGCACGAGTTCGTCGGCGCCCATCGCGAGAGGCTTCTTGATGACGTCCAGCGCGAAGCCCGTACCGCAGGACAGCACGGTAACCTTTGCGTCGCCATGGGACTCCTTGATACGGAGGGCGGCCTCGACCGCTTGCTCGTCGTACCCATTCACGACCGGAGGGATGTTTCCTGTGGTGGAGACGGCGTTCTCAACGACGTTGAAGGCGGAGAGTGGAGTTTCGGGGTCGAGCACTTGTTTGGCGGTCACTACTATGTGTAGGGTCATAGGTGCCTGACCTCGCTTAACCAGCGTCGATGGGCAAACCAGATTGAGAAAGAAAGCACAATCGGATGGTAGCACCCACGGTTGGGCCCTCACAAGCCCACGAGGGCACTGCTCGCCGATGAGAGGCACCGCTTGAACACCGCCTGCCCCCGTTGCAACACGCTGAACGCGGTACACCACCGCTTCTGTGTCTCGTGTGGGAGCGCGCTGGTCTCTACAGAGCAGCCCCTTGCTCATCAGAGCAACGTGGTACGCCAAGCACGTAGGCGGTCACCCAAGCCGGGTCCACCAAGGGCCACAGGCCAGGCCAGCAGGCGTCCAGGTGCTGGCTGGGTGTCCGCCTATCTCCGTTTGGGGCCTAGCTCCCAACAGGGCACGGTTCTCATAGGCCTGGGCTGCATCCTTCTACTCGCAGCCCTCGTCCGCATCGTCGGAATAAGCGACAACCCGCCGGGGTTCTTCACCGACGAGGCTTCAATCGGCTACAACGCCTATACCATCCTCAACCACGGCGTGGACGAACACGGGGAATCGTGGCCGGTGCTGTTCCAGGCGTTCGGTGAGTTCAAGCTTCCGGTCTACATCTATGGAACCGTGCCCTTCATCATGGTACTGGGGCTTACCGAGTTCGCCGTGCGACTCGCTTCCGCCACGTTCGGCATTGCCGCCATCGTGACCGTCTTTCTCCTAGCGGGCGCTGCGTTCCAACAGCGCGCCGCCGCGCTTGCCGCCGCCTTCTTCCTCGCCATCATGCCATGGCACATCCATTACAGCCGAACTGGATTCGGCGAACTGATCAGCTTCGTCCCTTTCGTCACCCTGTCTCTCTACCTGTTCATAAGGGGGATCCGGGATGATAGTCGGTTCCTAGTTCTCGCAGGAGCAGTCTTCGGCATCACGCTTTATACGTACCGCGCAGCTTGGGTAGTGATCCCCCTGCTTCTGATACTGATCGTGATTCTCTATTGGCGCGAATTGACGGAGAAAAGGAAGCACGCCGTTTCCGGAGCGACCGTGTTGGCTGTCATATCCATTCCGATACTGCTTCACCTGCTCTCCGACAGCGGAGACCGTTCCCAGGATGCGGGGATACTGAAACTCGGGTTGGACACAGGTGAGACGATCAACCTCTTCATAAGGCAGTACCTATCACATCTCTCTCTATCCTTCCTCTTCTTCGAAGGTGATCAACACTTCATCACCCGGCACTACCTTCCAGGGTCTGGCCATCTTCATCTCGTGCAACTGCCGCTGATCATCTTCGGCCTGATCGGAGTGGCACGCAATCCAACCAGAGAGAAGATGCTCATCCTCGGCCTGCTCGTCTTCTTCCCGCTGGGCGGCGCCTTGAGCACAGACAGCCCGGTAAGCAGCAGGTCCATCCTCGGGACGGCAGCGATGGCCACTCTCTCTGGCTACGGACTAGTGGTCCTGGTCAAATGGGTTGCCAGCCTTGACCATTCCTACGCCAGGATAGCTACTGCGGGCACAGTTGGCTTGGTTATGGTTCTCTCGGTCTACGCGTTCGGAGACTATCTTGGGAAGTACAGTGACTATCCGAACGTTTCAGCGGACTATTGGGGATGGCAGGACGGACCACAGCAGATCATCGAATATTTCGAGTCGGTTGAGGCTGAGTATGACCAACTGATAATGACCGGGGAATTCAATGCCCCGCACATGTTCTTCTGGTTCTATGCGCCCGATGGCTGCAAAAAATGCATCATCGGCGAAGCCGACCGATTCGATCCATCTCAACGGCAGTTATTTGCACTGAAACCGCACCAGATAGCGGCGATCAACCCGTCCTACAGCGTCTCCACCAAGCACACTGTCGAATATCCCGACGGCAGTGTCGCGTTTCAGCTTGTCGAGATAGCAGACGCCGGTTAAGAGCGCGGCAGGCGCTAGTGGTACACCCGCAGATATTCGAGTATCTCCATCATCACCTTGCAGTCCACCTCGTTGTAGACAGCGATCTCACCCATGAGAGGAACGTCGCTGAGGCGGACGCCATGCTGGGCGGCCTCCTCGCCACAACGCCAGGCTCCGACCATCGCACCCATACCGTCAACAGGAGAGTCACCCCAGGAAGTTTCGATAAGCCCGTGGGAGAAAAACGCACGGGCGACCGCTTTAAGCCCGAACGCGAACGCTCCGCGCACGACGACCGGCTCAGCGCGGATGACGTGCCTGAGCAGGTCGAACCAGTTGACCTCCGGCCATTCCTTGTGCTGGTGCCGCTTGCGGGCGGAGTTGTAGGCCGTCTCGTAGTTGGTTTCTTCAGCAGGCGCCCAGTGAAAGACATTTGCGGTCTCACTGCCCAAGCGACGTTGCGTTTCCCGCATGTGCGCAAGCCATGCATCTATAGCGCGCTCTTCGCTCAGCGCATCCAGCCGATCGGCGATGAACTGTGCGAACTTCCATTGGCCGTTCTCCACGTGTCCACAGCCAATCATGAAGATAACGGGCAGGCCGCCGCGCTGCGGGAAAGCAACGAAGTTATCGTTCAGGTCAGAGACGTATTCGAAGTCCACGAAGAACTCCAGCGGCGGCGGCTCCCTCCACCTACCCTCAGCTGCAGTAACGCGGGCAGGGCGTACAGGCGGGCCACCCGCGTCGCGGTTTACGTCCAAGATGGCTTCAAGCCTGGGGATATAGCTCCCGGTAACTCCAAACGCTTCCGCGTTCGCTCCTTCGCGCCAGGAGGCGATGCCTGCACGGATGGCAGCGTCGCGTTTGTCCTTGCCTACCTGCCAGAGTTTGATGGGGTCTTCCAGCGCGTCAATGATGCGGGTTGTCGCGTCTGCCCACGGCCAGTCGGCCTCAGTGGGCCGGAGTTCGGGCACTGTGGGGACGGGCAGAGGATCCCACGAACGGCCTTCGGTCCTGAGGCGGCGCACCCACTCGGCCGCCTCACGCGCTGCGCCGATGACTTCGGCGTCCATAGGGACGGGTCCGAGTCGTTCCATGGCATCCGTTCCACGCCCGCGGTTGCCCTGTTCCCAACTGCGCCCCAGCAGGAAAGCGTACCGGGGCGTGTAGCCCTGCAGGCGGCCAAGCGCGGCGTTATAGACGCACAGTTGCGCCTTGTACGCGGGCGAAGAGCCGCTGTTGCCCACCTCTCCCCGAGCGGAGAGATGGAGGGTGGTGAATTTCGCGTCCACAACGACGTAGTGCCAGAACGCGCCGATGTCCGGGGCTGGGGTCGCAGCTTCTCCCGGCGCGAGGTGCCCGGGGAACAGCGCATCGAAGACATCGGAACGGATCAGGAAGTCGGCAGCGCCATAGGTCCTCGATTCCGGGTTCCAGAGCACGGCCTGGTGGAGGATGGGCCGGCCATCCGCCAGCGCCCGGAACGTCTGTTGCGCAACTTCCAACTCTCGCACGTCGTCCGGCTCACGCGAGATCGTAGTGAGTTCATGGAAAGAAGACAGATGCCGTGCAACCGCTTCTTCGAACCTGCTCCCCTGCTCCATGATGAACGGGGCGAAGGCGAGGCGCTCGTCGTAGCCATCAAGCGTGTCGTCACGCTCGAAGCCATTCTCTTCACCGTACAGGTTCAGCCAATCGCTCAGGGTGTTTTTCAGGAGGTAACCCCTGAGCCGTGTGGCTGAGACCCAGTCTCTCCACGCCTCCGGAGAGTCAGGGGCGACACGGATGCCAGCATCGTTGTGAGTAAGATCGTCGATTCCCACTAAGGGAGGTTACCAGTCCGGGAGGGTTGCGGGCGCGCGGGACGTGAGCTGCTGCTGACCTTCCGCCCTGGCTATAAAGAGAGAGGTCTGATTCTCAGGGCCCGAAGGGAACACGACGCTGCCGTCCGGGCCCCACTTCACGGAGAGTTCGTTCACTGCATTCTGCGTGACCATCGCAAGGCCGCTTCCGTTCGGGGCGATGGTGTAGACGTCGGCGTTGCCAGAGCGGTCGGATATGAACGCGATACTGCTGCCGTCCCGCGCCCAGTCGGGCCTGTAGTCATCCGAGCTGTGCTGGGTGAGACGGAGCGGCTCCGTAGTGGGGCCGAGGGCGCTCACGCCGATAACATAGATGTCCTGCTGTCCGTCGTTCTGAGTAGAAACGTAGGCGATGCGCTTACCATCCGGTGACCAAGTGGGAAAGTGGTGAGGGCCAGCGGTGAGCTGGACGATGTTCACATTGGAGGGGTCGCGAAGGAATATGCCGCTGGACTCGCCGTCCTCAAGCTTGGCGAACACGATGAGGTTGTCGGTAGGAGACCAGGCCGGGTCTGACTCGCCATCGCTTCCGAACAAGACCGGCTCACCCGCAAGGGTATCCAAGTCAACGTGCTGCACCGTGCGCCGCCCGTCGAAATCTTCAGACGTGTAGGCGATGCGCCTTCCGTCTGCCGACCAGGAGATCTGAGACTCATCGAATACCGAGTTGGTGACACGTATCACGCTTGGAGCATCTTCCGAGGCGACTGCGTAATACACTTCAATGTTCCCATCGCGGTTGCTCAGGAAGGCGATGCGTTGCCGGTTGGGGCCCCAAACAGGTGCGAAGTTGTCAGAGGAAAGCCCGGCGGGGTCGTCAGTAAGAATGAACGCGTGAGTGCCTTCCGGATGGGCCACGACGATGTCGCGCGCGCCCTCATGTCCGGAGGTATAGGTGATGTAGTCCGGCTGGGGGAAGAGGTCGCATGCAGACAACGCCATCCCCAATAGCAGGACAACCGTGAACAAAGCGATAGGCGCGCGACTGAAGTGATACCGCATGAGAGAAACCGTTCCTAAGAATACTACGGGCCGCTCAGCGGGTGCGATGTCTTAGCGACGGCAGTTGTGTGGAATCCGCCGCCACGGAATCGCCTTCAGAAAGGCAGCCAGGGAGGCTCCGGAGCGGGCGCAGCGCCCCGCGCCCTGCGCCCGGGTGCGAGTATCCCGTACGCCAACCCGCCGATCGCGCCGAGCGTTGCGCCCCCCGCGACGAGGACGACGGGCAACCACACCGGTGGGTCGGTGAACTGGTCAGGGCAGGTCAGCGTCACGTCGCCACCGGCCTCGGCTATTTCGATGGCCTCGATGCAGCGCTGGGCCTCGCCAACGAACACGGACTGGAGGAAGAGTGCGGGAACGCCACTGAGCCCGGCCCCAGCAAGACCGACGATGACCGCGAACGCAACCCCCCGGTAGAGCCGCCGCCCGATGCCGGGGGCTGGGCGAGCGTCCGGGGCGTGCGCCATCAGGCGAGCACTTTCCCGCGCTCGGCAGGCGCCAGCTTGGTGGCAGCGGTCTGGAGGATGAGACGCGGGCTCTGCTCCCTCCATTCCATGAGGAACTCGACGACACGGTCAGCCTTCAGACGTGTCGCCTCCATGAGCATCGTGCCCACGCCGCGCTGCACCTCCTCGCTGCCGTCCCGCATCACGACCTCCGCGACCTCAAGAGCGTCCGTCATGAAGCGCCCCTCCCGCACCAGTGGGCAAAAAGCAGAGACTGCGGCCCGGCGCTTGGAGGGGTTCGAAGAGCGCGCCCACTCGCGCATCGTTTTGACGAGCGAGGGCTTGGCGGCGAGCGACGGACTGAGGCAGTTTGCACCGAGCGCGTCCGCCGTCTGCGGAGAGGTGAGCGTATCGCCCCACGGCTCGATGCGCTGGAAGTCGTCGCCGGTGATGAGACGCGCCAGCGCGCCGACTATCTGCGCGCCGACGAGTCCTTCCTCGACGTTGCCCGTGCGGAAGAGGTTATCTGCGATGGCGAGCGTCGCCGGAAGCCCCGATGCACGCAGCCGCCGGACGAGGTCCAGCCCGATGCGGTAGACCTCGGCGGACGGCACCCCGTAGCACGGCACGTCCCGGCCGACCTCTCTGCGGATGCGGTCGGCGACATCCCTGCGCCCGGCCTGCCGCAACCGGCGGCGAACCTCCTCCGCGCTGCTTTGCACGAGCGTGGGGTCCGGCGGAGGTGCGGATGTGGGACGTTGGTAGCGACGATTGGTCATGATGTGCAGCCATTCTAACCGAGCCGAAGGAGCCTGGTGTGGCGCCCCGTCATACGCCGCACGACAACGGGGGCAGGAGAGTTCTCCTGCCCCCGGGACAGGCGCGATGCTGGGACCGTGCTACCAGGTAGCAGTCTGCAGGTCCTTGATCTTCTGGTCGTGCACCCAGTTCTCCTCCGGCGAGAGCAGGATGTCCCCGGCGCGCAAGTAGTAGACGCTGCCGTGGGAGGCGGCGTACGGCTCTTCGCCGTCCTGCAGGGCGTTGGCCTCTTTCAGCAGGCGGCGGCGGGACTTGATGATGCCGATGTCCGTGGTGCCGAGGTGCTCCTTGTTGCGCGGCGTGATGTGGCCCATGCCCTCCTGCACGGAGAGGTCCTGCTCGCCAGTGCCGGTTATGCCGGTGAAGGTGAGGCGCTTCTGGTAGTCCCGGCTGATGAGATAGTCGTTCTCCTTGTTACGAAGCGGGAAGTGCTCCGCGAAGACGGGTACCGAGTCGGCGGAAGAGCCGATGCGGAAGAAGCCGGGAAGCGACGCGGCATGCAGGCCGGAGCCGTTGCGCCACTCCTCGATGGAGCCTGCGGGGAGCGGGTTGGCGAGATTCCACACGTACGTCCAGCGCATGTTGTGGTAATCGTCTATCGGCACGAACGCGTGGAAGAACTTCTGGGACGCGGACGATGGGGGCATGGTGTAGAACGGCAGGAGGAAGAGATTGTAGCGCCAGTAGAACTGCCCCTCGCCCGTGTCGCGGCGAGCGCCGGTGACGACCCCGTAGTCGGTGTCCTCGGCAAAGAACTTGGGATGCTGGTCGCGCGCGTGGTACTTGTCGCGCAGGTTCTGAGATCGCTCCCACGTCGAGCGCCAGGCGTCGGTCATGTGGTAGGCGTCCAAGGTGGCGTGCAGGTAGTTGGAGTGGGCGGAGTCGATGCCGCCCTCGATCGCCTGGGCATAGTTGGTCTGCTGCCAGTTCCAGGACACGAAGCGATGGGACTCCGGCACGCGGAGGTATTCGAAGTCAGGGAGCTCGGGCTTGAGGTCCTTCGGCCCCATGTACGCCCAGAGGATGCCCCCGACCTCTTCCACCGGGTACGCGGCAATCTTGATCTTGTCCTTGTAGCTGCTCTCATCGGTCTCTGTCGGCATGTCGACGCAGTTGCCTTGCGCGTCGTACTTCCAGCCGTGGTAGGTGCAGCGGATGCCGTTCTCCTCGTTGCGCCCGAAGTAGAGGTCCGCCCACCGGTGGGGGCAGTTGCGCTGGATCAGGCCCACCTTACCCGCGGTGTTGCGGAAGGCGATCAGGTCCTCTCCCATCAGGCGGATGCGCACGGGATCACCGTCCGCTTCCGGCACGTCGCTGGAGAGGCGAAAGGGCAGCCAGAAGCGGCGGATGTACTGGCCCATAGGCGTTCCGGGGCCCACCTGCGTCAGTTTCTCGTTCTCTGCTATCGAGAGCATCGTTCACTCACCTCCTGATGGAGACGTTGGTGTTGTTCGCCGCCTACTCCCAAGGGAGGACGGAGACGTGGATGGCGTCGTCGTAGCCTTCCCCGGCCACTGCACGGATGGCGGTGTGGACGTCCACGAGTCCGAAGGTGTGCGTCCGCATGAGTTCGAGTGGGAAGCGGTGGGATGCGATCTGGCGCAGCGCCATCTCCACGGCCTCGAAGCTGTGGCCGCGAGCGCTGGCGAGGGTCATGTACTTGCGCGTGAGCCTGCCGATGGGGAAGTCAGGGAAGGTCGGGCTCTCCGCCTGCGCGACCATCCTGCCACCCTTGCGCTTCGTCGCCTCGATAGCGAGGAGCGTCGGCCCCTTGCCCGCGTGGGAGGTGCAGTCCACCACCACGTCCACGCCGGCTTCCGGTCCGCCGCCGGTGATCTCCTTGATGCGTGGCAGCGGGTCTTCCTCGTCGATGTCGATGGTGAAGTCCGCGCCGAGCGCACGGGCGACCTCCATCCGCCGGGCGTCCTTGGGGCCCTTACCGGTGACGATGATGCAGTCCGCCCCGGCCTGCTTCGACGCGACGATGCAGGCGAGCCCCTGCTGCCCCGGCCCCTGGATGAGGACGCTCTTGCCGTAGCCGACCTGTCCCTCAATGAGCGCCCACTGGATGCCGTTGCCCATCGGCAACGCCATTGCCGCTTCTTCCGCGGTGAGGTTCTCGGGCACCTTGTGCAACGGCGCGTTCGGGGGAACGTACAGGTACTGCGCGTAGCCGCCCCAGAGCGACGGGGCGACCTCCACAGATGTGGAGCCGTAGCGGATGGCGGCATCGTTCGCGGAGGCGTCGGTGGCGAAACAGTGGCGATACTCGCCGACGCGGCAGAACTCGCAGCGCCCGCAGGGGAGGTACTCCTCCAACGCAACCATGTCGCCTTCCTTCACACCCCAGCGTTCGCCGAAGACGTGGCCAACCTTCACGAGATAGCCGACGTTCTCGTGGCCCATGATGACGGGGCCGCCTTTCATCTCCCGCTCGTAGCCGCCCACGTCGCTGCCGCACACGCCTGCGGCCTCGACCTTCAGGAGCGCGCCGTCGACCGGGATGTCCGGCAGGTCGAACTCCATCTGCTCAGTCTGGTTGGGACCCACCTTCGCTGCGACCAGTGCCTTCTCAGCCATCGCGCCTCGCCTCCACAAGAGATTGCATCCTTCTTTCACGTTCGGAGTGCGCCCGCAGGCGTACACATCCGCGCACAAGATACCCCCAGCGCCCGAGAGGGTCAACTTGTGGCACGCCACCAGCGGGTCTGAACGAACAGAGTTAACCAAGGTGGCCAACCCCCTCGGAATCTGGCCCCCTTGGTCAGCAATCACGAGTGAAGAGGGGTACCGATCTGGCCCCCTTGGCCCCCTTGGTTTGAGGTGTTTCCAAGGCCGTGGCCTGCTTCCCGCGACCAAGGGGGCAAGGGGGCCAACGATCTCAAAGTTCTGCGCCTGAGCCATAGACCAGATCGATAGCCGGGCATGCGAGCTATAGACCTGGTTTATGGGTGCTGTCGGCAGGACGGTCATGCATCCAGCGTACGCGAGCGGAGGGTGGCCACGAAAGTGGCGGATGTCGCAGACCGCAGCAACAAGGGCCGCGTGCTTCCCCTAAGGGGATGACAGGGGTCGGGCCTGACGGCCAGGGCCGCCGGCGCCCTCGCGCACGTCCTTGGCCGACGCCTCGTCAATGCCCCTGGGCCAACGGCGCTTGAGCGGGTCGCTGACCGCGAAGGTGAATCTACCCACGCCTTCGACGCCTATCTCAATGGTGTCGCCGTCCTGCATCGCGCCGAGCCCCTGGTGGTTGGTGCCCATGAAGAGCACGTCGCCGGGGCTGATCTCCTCGATAGCCGCCACGTACTCGATCGACTCGGCGATGGAGTGGGCGAGGTCGTCGGTGTTGTAGTTGACGCGCAACTCGCCGTCGACGCTCAAGGTGACCTGCAACTTTTCCGGGTCCGGGACTTCGTCCCTGGTCGCTATGCAGGGACCGAGGGGACAGAAGGTAGGGTGCGACTTGTGTTCCGCGATGGGGAGCGTGTTGGGCACCCGGCCGCCGCCCGTTGCGGGCATTCGCGCCGAGACGTCCACACCCGCGGTATAGCCGAAGACATGGTCCATGGCTTCGGACGCCGGGATGTCCTTGCCGCCCTTGCTGAAGACCAACACGAGCTCGGCCTCGTGGTGAAAGATGTTGGCGTCTACGTCGGGGAGGACCACAGTGCCGCCAGGGCCCAGGATGCTGTGGAGGCTCTTGGTGAAGCCCCACATCGGCGAAGGTTCCCGTGCACCGAACTCGCGATAGTTGCCGCCCATGCAGAGGATCTTGCCGGGGCGCGGCAGCGGCGCCCGCAGTTGCGCACCGGCAACCGGCGTGCCCTCGGCCGCCCGGGTTTCGAGCTGGGGCTTCAGGCCGTCGTAGTTGGTGATCAGATGGACGATCGCGGCCTGACCGCCGCCGGGGCAGAGGTCACCGATCCCTATGACGCCCGCATCGGTCAGTATGCCCGGCTGGTTGTCGTTGTACACCACGAACTTCATCAATCCCTCCTTGTTCCCTTCAGCACACGGATACTACGCGTTTCGGTACTGTTCCCCTACCCCCTGGAATGCTCCTGGAAGTGTTCCGCGGCCTCCTGTTCCAGAACGCCTCTGAGTACCCTGGTGTGGTCTCCCACGTTCATCAGGGCGATGAGCTTGTCCAGGTTGTCGTTCCCTTCCGGTACGGGCCTGATCCCTGAAACTACGAGGGAAACTTTATTCGCCAACATCACCGCGCAGCACATCATGCAGCTGCCCTGGTTGTTGTAGACCGTGCAACCCGTCATGTCAGCGGTCCCCAGACGCTGGGCGGCTTCCTGAATGGCGATTATCTCGGCGTGACCAATGGGATTCCTGCTGGAGTCTATCCGGGGTCCACTGCGGCCGATGACGATACCGTCGTGCACCACAACTGTTCCGTAGGGGCGGCCTCCGGCCGCGGCGCACATGGCGGCCTCAGCCATGGCGAGGCGCATGAACCACTCATGTTCAGCCTGTGTGTTGGTCATTTCGCATCCTTCGAAGGTCATAACTGTCACAAGTCTATGTGGTCAAGGGAAGACGATCACGACCCGGACGGATCCTTGCCGCTTGACCCGGCCTCCCATCTTCGAAGCGACGATGGTCCAGCGCGGCGTGTTGGCGCGCCACGCTGTAGACTCCGGCCATCATCACACAATGGCGAACGCCGGAGCAGGAGGCAGACATGGGACGCCGACAGGTCATCGATATCGCTGGAATGGGCCACCGCGCGCCGATCTCACTCGGGGTCCGGATCGACAACATCGTGTACACGTCCGGCATCAGCGGACGGGACACGGAGAGGGACGAGATGCCGGAGGACGCCGCGGGGCAGGCGGAGTGCATGTTCCGCAACATCAGGCAGGTCATGGAGGCCGCCGGCGGTTCCGTGGACGATATCATCTACATGCAACTCCGCCTGAAGGACCGCGCGCTCCGCGAGTTCGTGGACCCGCATTGGCTGGCGATGTTCCCCGACCCGGAGGACCGCCCCGCGCGGAACGCTGAGGCGGCTGAGCTCGGCGGGGGCATGCTGATGCAGTGCCAGATCATGGCGGTGCTGCCGCAGTAGGGGGCTTTCCCCAAGGGATGTTTCGACTCCGCCGCCGGCTCCGCTCAACATGACAAGCAGGCACCCACACCCCGCCGCCGGTTCACCCTCTCCCCTCGAGGGAGAGGGGATCAGGCAGCCCAACCCCGCACCCGAGGGCCCTCACCCGCCGCGCTGGCGCGCGTCGACCTCTCCCTGAGGGAGAGGTGGGATACGGCTCCCACAGGGTGGTTCGACAGGCTCACCATGAGCGGGGCCATGGGGACGACGGGAGGGTGAGCCGCGACGGGGTGCGGGAGGTCAGTCGTCCAGGGGAACGATCCTGCCGCCCTGCACGGTGATCTGCTTGCCGGTGAACTCCATCGGCGTGTCACAGGCGAGGACGTATCTGTCCTGGACGATGTCGCCGACCCAGTGCATCGTCGCGCGGTTCTCGACGGGCGTCTCGTCGGTGGCGATGGCGCGGAGGCCGCTGCCGGGCGGCGCGCCTCCAGGCCCCATGCTGACGATGCAGACGTTGTTCTCCCGCTCCTCCATCGCGACGTCAGCGGTGAATGCGCGGATGGCGACCTTGGATGTGCGGTAGACGCACGCGCCGATGGAGTCCGGCATGCGGTCATTCCGCACGTTGCCCTGGCCGAAGTTGATGATGTGGCCTCCGCCCTGCCCACGCATGTACGGGATGGCGTGCTTGGTACAGTGGAAGGTGCCGATGAGGTTCGTGCGGATGACGTTCTCGAAGAACGAGGAGTCCATGTCCGCGATGCGCGGCCAGCGGGGCGAACCGGCTTGGAAATGGGTGACGATGGCCGCGTCGTTGATGAGCACGTCGATCCGGCCGTAGTGCTCGTGCACGCGCTCCAGCATCCGGCGCACCTGCTCCTCGTCGCGGATGTCCACCTGGACGGGGAAGACCTCGGCGCCACGCTCCGCGACCTCCGCAGCGACGGTCTCCATGGGAGCGATATCGGCTATGGCCAGCCGCGCGCCGGCCTCAGCGAAGACGCGGGCGTTGTAGCGGCCTATCCCCATCGCGCCGCCGGTGATGACGACAACCTTGTCCTTGACGGGCATGTTTCCTCCTTCGTGCGCCGCCGGCGCGGTGTGTCCACCGGTTGCAGGGGACACCCCTATCCTGACCTTCCCCCATCAAGGAGGAAGGGATCAGACAGCCGAGAGATATTTCGACTCCGCCTCCGGCTCCGCTCAACATGACAATCGCGCCTCCTCCACCCCACCGGTCCACTCTCTCCCTGGCCCTCTCCCCTCAAGGGAGAGGGGATCAAGCACCCCACCGATGCCCCCGCCTCCACAGGCGAGGTTGCGCGCTGAAGCGCGGGCTCCACAGGAACGACGGTGTATATCACAGGAACAAGGCAGGCGGGCTAGGTCCACTCGGCGAAGCCCATGGCGCAGCCGTTGCCCGCCTCGGTGCGATAGCAGGGGACGTAGTCCACCATGTTCATGGCGAGGCCGCTGCCGGACATCGCACCAGCGAGCGCGATCCAGTTCTTGATCTCGGAGGTGCCGGCGCGGAAGCGTACGTCCGGGTAGTTGGTGAGCTTCTCCACGTCGTCGTGCTTCAGACCGTCGATGATCCGGTGGTCCAGCTCCTCTTCGATGACGGTGTGGCTCAGCCCGCCCGAGGCGAAGACGGCGACGTGCTTGTCGGAGTCCCACTCCTCGATCGCCTTTCGGAGCGTCTGGCCGAACCGGTAGCAACGGGACGCGGTCGGCGTGTTCGGCGGATAGTAGGTGTTGACGAGCACCGGCACGCTGGGGGTGACGACGTTGTACATCAGCCGCCGGTAGACGTAGTAGAAGGCGTGGCCGATGGAGCCGTCGCCGTCGCGTCCCGGCGGGAGCTTGCTCGATCGCGCCACGTCGAACTCGTTCTCAATGAACGACTCGATGAGGTACTCGCCGAGCCGTGCGTCTGCCGGATGCGTCAGCCGTTCGGCAGGCCGCCTCGCGACCACAGGGTCGCTGAGGACGCCGCGCATGCCGCCCGGGTTGGGGTTGTCGTCGATGCTGTCCCCGTAGTAGATGGAGATCGCGGGCATGTTGTCGTCGTCGAACGACTCCTTCTGGTCGTCGCCGAGGATGATGCAGACGTCCGGCTTCACGGTCGCCAGTGTCTCCCCCAGGTGATGGATAGCGCTCTGGCACGCGTCCCAACGCGTCTGGAACTTCTCGTCCGTGCACTCCTTCTCGAAGTGTTCCCCGGCGCGCAACTCCGCGAGCTCGCCGAATGAGTACGTGTTGCCCGCGAACCAGTGCACGGCCTGGGTGCGCCCGCGGTCTCCGTAGGTCCGCCAGTTCTCCGGCGGCATCTCCAACTGCGGAGCATGGGAGGAGGCCATACCGAGAACGATCTCTGCCATCGATCACCTCCGTCGTACGTCTGAGCGGAGTGTACACGCAGCCGCACCGCAAGACGACTGCACCGGGCCGCCTGCGGCGTTGGGCCGCGGAGGTGCAGACCGATTGCCCGGACACGGGAGTCCGGCGAGGAACGCCGAAACTGGAGAAGAGCGGGCGGCGGGGTGTGCGGACTCATATAATGCACCTGTCAGCCTGTGACTCAGGGTCAGAGAGGTAGGCGATGACACCCTTGGGAAAAGCAGAATCACCCGGCGGGCCGTCCACCACACCGGGGAACGGAGAGCCCATAGCGATCGTGGGGATGGCGTGCCGGTTCCCCGGCGCGCCGAACCTGGACGCCTTCTGGCAGCTGCTGGTAGAGGGAAGGAACGCGGTGACCGAGGGTGTCCCCGGTTCCGGCGAAGGACGCCTGGGCGAAATCATCCGCGATCCTGAAGTTCAGAACGAGGCCTGTCGCTACGGCGCCTTCGTCGACGATATCGAACAGTTCGACGCTTCGTTCTTCCGCATATCGCCGGTCGAGGCAGAGCTGCTGGACCCGCAGCAGCGGATGATGCTGGAGATGAGTTGGCTGGCCCTGGAGGATGCGGGGATCGACCCCGTGCGGCTGAAAGGGAGCCGCGCGGGCGTCTATACGGGGATCAGCAACGACGAGTACCGGATGCTGGTCGTGGACTCGAGCAGGCCGACCGAGGCTGCCGGAAGCCTCTACGCCCTGAGCGGGACCAACCTGAACGGCACCAGTGGGCGGGTCTCTTTCGTCCTCGGTCTCATGGGCCCGGCGAAGGCGGTGGACGCCGCCTGCGCATCGGCCCTGGTAGCTGTGAACGATGCGGTGACAGACCTCCAGCATGGCAAGGCGGACCTTGCTATCGCCGGCGGCGTTCAAGCCATCCTGAACGGTCGCATCTACGAACTGCGCGCCGAGGCCATGATGCTGTCTCCCGACGGGCAGTGCAAGACGTTCGACGCGTCCGCCAACGGATACGTTCGAGGTGAAGGATGCGGTGTCGTCGTGCTGAAGCGGCTGAGCGATGCCGAGGCTGACGGCGATCGGATCTGGGCGGTCATCAGGGGCTCGGCAGTCAATCACGGTGGGGCCAGCGTAGGTCTGACCGTTCCGCACACGCCCGCCCTGGAACAGGTGATGGAAACCGCGCTGTCCGACGCGGGCGTTCTTCCGTCCGACGTCGACTACCTGGAGGCGCACGGGACCGGAACGGCCGTGGGCGACCCGATCGAGCTCGATGCCGTGGCCAGTGTCTACAGCCGGGGACGTGAAGCGGACCGGCCGCTCCTCACCGGTTCGGTAAAGACCAACATCGGCCACCTGGAGTCGGCTGCGGGAATAGCGGGACTGATCAAGACGGCGCTGGCGTTGAAGCGGGGTGTGATACCCAAGCACCTGCACTTCAAGAACCCCAACCCGAGTTTCGACTGGGAGAACCACCCACTCCAAGTGACTTCTGCCATGGTGGACTGGCCGCGCCGCAACCGACGGCCACGGCTGGCGGGGGTGAACTCCTTCGGGATATCCGGCACGAACGCTCACCTCCTGGTCGAGGAGCACCTGGGAGCAGAAGGCGACCTCGACCGGGAACAGCTCGATGCGGGTCCAGCCAAGGACGTAGAGGTGTCGTTGCCAGGGTCTGTGTCCGACCTTCCCCGGTCTGGGGAACAGGTCGGTCGACGCCGTACGCGGCTCCTGCCCCTGTCAGGCAAGTCCGACGGCGCGCTCCGGGACATCGCGAAGGGATATCTCTCGTGGCTGGACGAACAGGCCGAGGACCTTGCCTCCGAGGGCGCCGTCGTCGAGTCAACGCTTTCGGACATGGCATGGACCGCGGCTGTCGGTCGGAGCCATTTCGATCACCGGGTCGGCGTAGTCTTCCACGACGCGCAATCGTTGCGAGAGCGACTCGGTGAGCTGGCCGAGTCCGGCACGGGCAAGGGGTCCCGCACGCCGACCACGGTGGCTTTCGTCTACACCGGACAGGGGAGCCAATGGGTCGGCATGGGGCAGGCCCTCTACGAGAGCGAGCCGGTGGTCAGGGCCGTACTGGACCGGTGCGAGACGGTGTTCCGGGAGGAGAGAGGCGCCTCTCTGCTGGACGTGATGTTCGGCAGAGCCGGAGCAGAGGGAGACCTGGGCGACACGGCGTGGGAGCAACCGGCCCTCTATGCGCTGGGGTGTGCTCTGACGGCCCTCTGGGAGAGTGTGGGCATCCGGCCCGACGTCGTGCTGGGGCACAGCGTCGGGGAGTTGGCGGCGGCGCACGTAGCCGGAGTGTTCAGCCTGGAAAACGGAATGAGGATCGCCGCTGCACGAGGCAGCCTGCTTTCCGGGACCGAACCGGGCTCCATGGCCGCGGTCTTCGCGTCGCCGGAGCGGGTGGTCTCGGAGGTGGAGGCACAGAATTCGTCAACCAACGGCGCCG
The DNA here is from genome assembly GCA_034422795.1 of Dehalococcoidia bacterium. GTDB lineage: Bacteria > Chloroflexota > Dehalococcoidia > Lucifugimonadales > Australimonadaceae > Bin16. The sequence goes on from DAOUJK010000022.1 coordinate 57,893, forward strand.
GGCTGAGCATCGCAGCGGACAACGGGTCACACGTGGTGGTCAGCGGTCCGGCGACCGACATCGAGACCATCCTGAAACGCTTCGAATCAGAGGGTATCCGGGCACAACGGCTGAACACGACCCGCGCATTCCACAGCGCCCTCGTGGAGCCTGCCCTGGACGAACTGGAATCCTATGTCAGTGGCATCGCGATCGAGTCCCCTTCCCTGACAGTGATCAGCAACCTCACAGGCGGAGTGGTGGAGTCCGGCATGACGCTGGACGCGGCATACTGGAGGCGTCATGCCAGAGAACCGGTCGCGTTCGCCGACGGCGTCAGGGCATTAGCGGACCTGGGAGCAGACCTGATCGTGGAGATGGGCCCCCACTCGGTACTGGGCCCCATGGCGATGCAGACCTGGCCCGAATCGAAGCAGCGACAGAACGATCCGGGGCTCCCGGTCGTGCTGGCCAGCCTGCGGCGTCCACGGAGAGACGGTCCGGCGTCGGAGGCGGAAAGCAGCTTCGCCGATGCCGTGGCGGAGGCCTACGAGGCAGGGCTGGACATCTCTTTCGAGGGACTGTTCGCGGGAGAGTCCCGACGCAAGGTCTCCTTGCCGGGCTACCCGTTCCAACGCGAACGCTACTGGGTGGAGGCGTCGAGGCAACGGCGGACCAGCGCCGGCCATCCCCTGCTGGGCGTCCGTCACGAATCAGCTCGTGGCGAGACCACGTTCGAGACAGAGGTGTTTCCTTCGGACCCGGCCTGGCTGAACGACCACAGGGTCTTCGGCAGGCTCGTGGCCCCGGGCGCGCTCTACGGCGCCATGGTGGCCTCCGCATCCCTCGTCGAGGGCAGCGGGGCGGTCGTGGTGGACAACATGCAACTGTACAGCCCGCTGGTCTTTCCGGAGAAGGACTCAGCGAACGGGACCGGTGAAGAGGGCCGAACGGTGCAAGTTATGCTGGACGGGACAGGGCAAGCATCTTCGCGCCGGGTCCAACTGTTCAGCCGGGGGGCCGAGAGAGAATGGACGATGCACGTAGAGGCCCAAGCGTTGTCGCAGGGCCTCGTGCAGGAAGCCGGCAGGCGTATTGACCTGGAAGGGCTCAAGGCCGGCATGTCTCTGGCGGAAGTGCCGACGTACTATCGCGCCAAGGCTGCGACCGGAATCGACCTGGGGCCATCCTTCCGCACGCTGGGGATGGCCTGGTCCAGCCCTGGAGAGGCGCTGGCCGAGGTCGTCTTGCCCGAGGCCTTGGGCAGGAACCAGCTGGATGTCCATCCGCTCCTGCTGGACGGCTGCTTCCAAGTGGTGGGACTGGCCCGCAACATGACCGGCGCCCCGGGAGAGGCAACCTATCTGCCATTCGGCTGGGAGCGGTTGTGGCTGACAAAGGGGCTGCCGGACAGGGTATTCTGCCACGCGCGCATGAGCGCGGCATCCCAGCAGGCGGAATCCGAACCAGGAGACCCGCCGGAGGTGTTGAGCGGGGAGCTGCATATCTACGACCCTGACGGAGTCCTCATCGGTGAGTTGAACGGATACACCGTCAAGAGGGCTACGCGGGCGGCGCTGCTGTCTGCGATCGAAGGGGTTGAGGACCTGCTGTACGAGATCGCGTGGAGAGACACTGCCTTGCCGCCCGGAGTTGAAGCCGCCGACTTCTTCCCCAGTGCCGCCGAGGTTGCAGCAGGCACGCAGCTGTTCGCCGGCTATCTCACGGACGCGGGCGTCGACCCCCAGGACCGGAACGCCTTGCTGGCCGACTTGGAGCGATGGTCGTGGTCCCGCGCGCTGATGACCCTGGAAGAGCTGGGTTGGCGGCGCGTGAAGGGAGAGCGTGTGAACCCCGAGGACCTGCGGCAACAGTTGAACGTCCTCCCGGAACACGAGCGTCTCTTCCGCCGGATGTTCGAGATGGTTGCCAAGGCAGGAGTGGTGGAGGAGACGGAGGATGGCTTCGTCGTGGTCGCAGGAGCTGACGACCCGTTACCGGAAGTCGTACTGCGCGATCTCGAGGAATTCGCCACGAGGATGACCGGGCTGTATGCAGACGGCCTGATCGAGATCGGGCTGTTCCGACGGTCCGGCCATTCCCTGGCCGATGTGCTTCAAGGTCGAGAGGACCCGCTGACACTCCTGTTCAGCAGCGGAGAGCCGACCCCGGCCGATCTGTACTTGAAGGCGCCGGTGGCACTCGCCGCGAACCGGATGCTGGCAGAGGCCGTCGAGGCGTTGGTGGCCACATTGCCCGAAGGGCGCCGACTCAGAGTGATCGAGGTCGGAGCGGGTACGGGGTCCGCCACTGCCTCCGTGCTTCCGGAGCTTCCGGAGGGACGGTTCGACTACACCTACACGGATATCTCCGCCGGCTTCTTTGCGGAGGCGGAGGCGCGTTTCGGCGATGGCGGCGGGAGCATCGAGTACCGACCCCTGGACATCGAGAGGGACCCGATAGCCCAGGGTTTCGACCCTCACGGCTACGACCTCTTGATCGCCTCCAACGTGCTGCACGCCACGCGCTACCTGGAGGAGACCCTGGCAAACTGCCGCTCGTTGCTCGCCCCGTCAGGCCACCTGGTGGCGCTCGAGAATCTCCGGGGCCTGGGCTGGATGGACCTCACGTTCGGACAGTTGGACGGCTGGTGGCGGTTCGCCGACTCCTACCGTCCGCACCATGCCCTCGCGGGGCCCACGGTGTGGCGTCGAGCTCTCGGCGACGCAGGGTTCCAGGGAGCCGAGGTGCTGGGAGCCGACGAGTCTCAACCGTTCGAGATGCTGGACAAAGGCGTGATAGTGGCACAGGGTCCGGCGCAGATAGCCGAGTCTCCGGGCCTGTGGGTGCTGATGAAGGACCAGGGGGGTGTCGCGGAGGAACTCGCGGCGGCCCTGACGGCACGGAACCAGACGGTCGTGCTGGCGGGCGGTGAAGCGTCGGAAAGCAGTCTTAAGGCAGCGACCGGCCCCGCCGTCCTCAGGGCCGCCGTGGAAGCGGGTAACCGGGAGTCGTGGCGATCACTCATCGAGGGCCTGCCGGAAGACGTGCAGCTGAGCGGAGTGGTACACCTCCAGGGATTGGAGGGACACGGGGCGCAGGCAACCACCGGAGAGATCGCGGAAGACGTGAGGCATGCCGGAGCCGGCGCACTGGCGATGGTGCAGGGCCTGAGCGATTCCGGCGTGATACCGGAAAGGGGCATCTGGTTCCTCACCCGGGGCTCCCAGGTACTGGAGCGTGAGCAGGAGGGTGAACTTGCCGGCGCGGTCCTCTGGGGCCTGGGCAAGGTTGTGGCCCTGGAAGCGCCCCATCTGCAGCCGCGGATGATTGACCTCGATCCCGGCACAACGCCTCCCCTCTCCCGCCTGGTGCATGAACTGCTGTACCCCGACGACGAGGACCACATCGCGTACCGCTCGGGTCGCCGTTACTCGGCACGCCTGGTCCGGTCCGGCGCTGCCAAAAGGCTGGTCCTGCCAGAGGGCCCGGACTGGGTGCTGGCCCCGGACCGGAACGGTGTGTTCGACAGCCCGGAGGTCAAGTCGCTACCCCCTCGCTCCCTCGAGCCAAGGGAGGTCCGCGTCTCGGTCGAGGCTGCCGGACTCAACTTCTGGGATGTGTTCCGTTCCCTCGGCTTCATCGAAGAGGGAAACCTGGGCCGGGAGATGTGCGGGTACGTCGCTGACGTCGGGGCCGAAGTCTCAACCGTCTCCATCGGCGATCGCATCGTTGGGCTGGGGTTCGGCGCCTTCGGACCCCAGATGGTCACCCATGAGGAGCTGGTGACTCCGGCACCGGCAGGGGTGTCGGCGTCGGCGCTGGCTACGGTGCCGAGCGCGTTCGTCTCGGCAGCGCTCTCCTACCGGTTCACGGGGCTGCTGCCCGGCGAACGGGTGCTGATCCACGCAGGCGCGGGTGGAGTAGGACTGGCAGCGATCCAACTGGCCCAAGCCGCAGGCGCGGAAGTCTTCGCTACGGCAAGCGCACCGAAGCAGGCGTACCTCCGCTCGCTGGGCGTGCAGCACGTGTTCGACAGCCGCACGACCAGGTTCGGCGAGGAGATCCTCGAGGCCACCAGCGGCGAGGGTGTGCACGTGGTCCTGAACAGCCTCACGAGCGAGGGCTTCATCGAGGCCAGCCTGTCCTGTCTCGCGCGCGGCGGCCGGTTCGTGGAGATGGCCAGGAGGGACATCCTGAGCGAGGACGAGATGGCCGCGGTGCGTCCCGATGTTTCCTACTCCATCCTCGAGCTGGACGTCATGAAGAAGACGGAGCCAGCGACCGTTGGGGTAGTCCTGCGAGACGTGATGGCGCGGCTCACTGCAGGAGAGCTGACACCGCTCATCCACAGCAGATGGCCGCTGGCCGAGGCGGGGAACGCACTGGGGTTCATGCGGTCGGCCCGGCACGTCGGAAAGATCGTCCTGACGCCCTCCCCCATAAGAGGCGGGTTACGCAAGGACCGCACATACCTGGTGACCGGCGGCCTGGGCGGCATCGGATGCGCCGTGGCCGACTGGCTCGCGGAGCAGGGCGCCGGCGCCATCGTGCTCAACGGGCGTCGACCTCCGGACCCCGAGGTCGCAGAGGTTATCGACGCGCTACGCGAACGCGGCGTTACCGTGCAGGTGGAGATCGCGGACGTGACGGATGCGGCGGCCGTCGACCGGATGCTGGAGCGCATCGATGGGACGCTGCCGCCGTTGGCAGGCGTTATCCACAGCGTGGGCGTGCTGTCGGACGCGGCGCTGACGAACCAGAGCTGGGCGCGGTTCGAGGAGGTGCTGTGGCCGAAGGTGCTGGGGGCCTGGCACCTGCACAGGGCCACAATCGACCGCGATCTGGACCTCTTCATCCTCTTTTCGAGCCGGGTTGGCGTGATGGGCAATCCGGGGCAGGCGAACCATGCCGCGGCGAACGCCTTCCTGGACCAACTCGCCGGTCACCGCCGCGCGCTGGGCCTGCCGGGACAGGCCATCGCCTGGGGGGCGTGGTCGGACATCGGTGAGGCCGCGGAGCAGCGAGAGCGGATCGAGCGGCGACGGGCCGCACTGGGAGGCCGCTGGTTTACGCCTGAGCAAGGCATCAAGGCCCTCGAACGGTTGGTACGCCAGGATCTCACCACGTCGGTGGTGATGTCGATGGACTGGTCGGTGTTCGAGGAGGCGGTCCAAAACCCGCCTTCCCTAGTAAAAGACCTGCTGGTCACGACCGAAGAGAGCGCCGCTGAGGCGACGACCTCGTCGGGCGACGTGCTGTCCGGTCTCCGGGGAGCGCCCATGGAGGAGCGTGAGCAGATGCTTGCGTCGTTCCTGCAGCGCGAGTTGCAGGCGGTGATGCGCTTGCCGACGCCACCAGCGGCATCGGTGGAGTTCTCCGACCTGGGGATGGACTCGCTGATGGCGGTGGAACTGCGGAACCGCCTGAACCGCGCGTTCGCCGGGCAGTACGTGGCGCCGAACACGATAGTGTTCGATTACCCGAGCATCATCAGGCTTGCCCGTCATCTGACCGGTGAGCTCGGAGAGCCCATCGAAGAGGCTCTCCCGGAGCGGCAGGCGCCGGAAGTGCGACCGCGCTCCGACGTGAAGGATGGCATCGCCATCGTCGGCATGGCGTGCCGGTTCCCCGGCGCCGAGGACCTCCCGGCCTTCTGGCGCCAACTGGAAGCAGGCGGGAGCGCGGTGACAGACGGACGCCCGGGCTCCGATCCCTGGAATGGCGCTCTTGGCGACCCGACCGCGGAGGAAGCAGTCCTGCGGTACGGCGCGTTCGTCGAGGACATCGACAAGTTCGACTCCCGGTTCTTCCGCATCGCGCCGATCGAGGCATGGATGATGGACCCCACGCAGCGGATGATGCTGGAGACGAGCTGGCTGGCCCTGGAGGACGCGGGCATCAACCCGGACCACCTGAGAGGCAGCCGGACGGGGGTGTATGCAGGCACCACGGGCAGCGAGTACCGGGAACTGATCTCAGCCACCGGCAGGGCAGACAGCTACCTCGGCACCAGTTCGAGTGTCACCGCTGGAAGAGTTTCCTATGCGCTGGGTCTCGAAGGGCCGGCGATGTCGCTGGAGATGGCATGTGCATCGTCGCTGGCCGCGGTGCACCAGGCAGTCACCGGTCTGCAGCAGGGCGAAGTAGACATCGCGCTCGCGGGCGGCGTTCATGCGGCGCTCTCCGCCCCGGTCGCGCGATTCATGCTGGACGCCGGCATGTTGTCACCCAGTGGGGAATGCAGGACTTTCGACGCATCTGCGGACGGGTTCGTGCGGGGCGAGGGTTGCGGTGTGCTGGTGCTGAAGCGGCTGAGTGAAGCAGAGGCCGACGGCGACCGGATATGGGGCGTGATCCGCGGCTCGGCGGTGAACCAGAACGGAGCGAGCCTGGGGCTCACCGTGCCGAACGGCCCGGCCCAGGAGCGCGTGATGGAGGAGGCGCTTGCCCGCGCCGGGGTTGAGTCTTCGGAGGTGGACTACCTCGAAGCACACGCAACCGGATCGAACCTGGCGGACCCCATCGAGGTGCGCGCCGTGGCGTCGGTCTACGGCAGAGGACGTGAAGCCGACCGGCCACTTCTGATCGGGTCGGTGAAGACGAACATCGGCCACCTGGAATCCGCAGCCGGAGTCGCCAGTTTGATCAAGGCCGTGCTTGCGATGCAGCGCGGAGTTATCCCCAAACAGCTGCACTTCAACGACCCGAACCCCGACGTGGAATGGGACAAACTGCCCGTTCGGGTTACCAGTGACCCGACTGAATGGCCGACGACCGTGGACCGCCCACCGCGCGCCGGAGTGAGCGCCTTCGGCATATCGGGCGCCAACGCGCATGTTGTGGTGGAGGGCTACGGAGAGCCGGAAGGCGCTGTCACCGGGAACGGCTGGCCTGCGGGGCCATCCGTGCCGGTTGCCCTTCCAGAGCCTGGGCCCGTCGCCAACGGAGTATCCGCTGAGCGTGGAATACGCCTGCTGCCCCTCTCAGGGAAGACAGACCGCGCCCTTCGAGACCTCGCAGGGCGCTACCTTGCATGGCTCGACGAGCACACCGGCAGCGCCAGCGAACAGGCATTGTCAGACATGGCGTGGACGGCAAGCGTTGGCCGGAGCCACTTCCTGCACCGCGCGGGCGTGGTCTTCAGCGATGCGGCGTCGTTACGAGACGGACTGCGGGCCGTGGGGGAGTCCGATAAGGCACCTGAAGGACAGGAACCGCGAATCGCGTCGAAGGTTGTGTTCGTCTACAACGGCAAGGGCAAACCGTGGGTGGGGATGGGGCAGGCGCTGTATGAGAGCGAGCCGGTGTTCCGCGCAGTGCTGGACCGGTGTGACGCCGTGTTGCGAGAGGTACGCGGCGCATCGCTGCTGGACGTGATGTTCGGCAGGCCCGGCGCAACGGGCAAGCTGGACGATCCTGCGTGGGCGCAGCCCGCGGTCTACGCGTTCGAGTGCGCTCTGACGGCGTTGTGGTCGAGCGTTGGGGTACGTCCGGACGTGATAGTGGGGCACGGCGCCAGCGAACCCGCGGCGTCGCAGGCAGCAGGGATGTTCAGCCTCGAGGACGGTCTGCATGTCGCGGCAGCGCGCGGCGAACGGATGACGTCGGGCGATCCAGGCCATCCGGAAACGGCTCTCGACGGCGTCGCGGTTGCTTCTCCGTCCATACCCTTGGTAACCAGCCTCCCGGAAGAGACGGATACGGACCTCGTGGTGGAAGTGAACCTGAGCGACGGGTTCGTGGAGGCGGTTGCGGGAGCGTACGAGGCCGGCCTCTCACTCTCGTTCCCAGGGCTGTTCGCGGGCGAGGCCCGGCGGCGCGTCTCGCTTCCCGGCTACCCGTTCCAGCGCCGCCGTCACTGGGTCCGGTGAGCGTGGAGAACCAAGGCCTGGGTCAGACAGCCCTGACCTCATGCAGGAATGCGAGCATCGTTTCAACGCATTCGCGCGGCTCTTCCAACTGGAGGAAGTGCGTGGTCTCCGGCAGGAAGTCGTAGCCAACGCTTTCGATGTCGCTGAGGTCGAGAGTCGGGAGGTAAGAGAACGGAAGGGTCGGGTCGGCTCCAATGACCTTTATGGGGCAGAGGAAGGAATCGAAGTCGACTCCCATAGCGTAGACGCCAGCATACTCGATCATCCGGGCTTCGTATTCGCGAGGGCATCGCAGCTGATACCCATCCCCGTCGTCGCTCCTGCGCAGCGTCGTCTGCGCGACCAGGTCAGGGACCCCCGGAAGGACGTGCCTGTACAGAGGGGCCAGGGGAACCACCTCCGCCAGCTGTTCGAGCGAGTGGAAACGCTCCGTGCGGCGGCGCGCCATGGCTGCGGTGCGGATGGCCACGGCATCGAACTCTTCGTAGTCTCGACCGGGTTTGCATAGAGGTGGGTCGAAGAGGACAAGCGCTGAGTAGTCTTTCCCTTTAGCCCGGGACAGCAGCGCCACCAGCGCTGAAACGGAGTGAAACACGCCGATCGTGGGTTTCTCTCCGAGGTGCAGGTTGACGGCTTCGAGGATGCGGTCATGGTCGGCGACGAGAGTCGGGATATGATGCTCCTCGAGAGAGCTGATGTTGTTCCAACCGTGGTTCCTCAGGTCGTGGATGATGACGTCGAAATCGTCAGTGAGGAGCGACCAGAACGGATAGTAGAGGTCGATGGCAAGACCATTGCCGTGGCTCAGGAGAAGCCGCGGTCCGTCGGGGTTGCCGTGGCGACGCAGGGTGATGACCGTGTCCTCGTCGACACGTACGTCATGAGCGAAGAGAGGCTCGGGTAGCTCCCATGCCGTTTCTGCAGGTGGCATCAGTTCGCGAGGCCCGTAACAGGACGTGAGTTCAGACCAGACTCGATCGGGGGTGGGACCGGGATGAGTTCATGTGCGACGGCTGCAACGAAGTCGTCACTATCAAAGGTCTCCACCCACCACTGCACCGATGGCGATTGAGGAAAGGTAAAGACGGCGGAGTCACCGCCGGAACGGAGCGCCGACGGGACCTCGAACGAGGACGCGTCCAGAGACAGGCCCGTGCCCAGGGCCTTAAGCAGGGCTTCCTTGACCGTCCAGAGTTTGAAGAAGGCGCGGTCCCTGCTGCTTGCCGCAATCGAGGCGAGTTCCGCTCGTTCATCAGGCGTAAACACGGTATCGATCAGTACATCCAGGTTACGGTGAGGAACGAACTCTTCCACGTCGACGCCCAACCTGCCCTCGGGGGCCAGTGCGACGAGCCCATGTTTCCCGCTGTGGCTGACGTTGCAGCTGATGCGGGCAGGAAGGCCCTGCACGATGGCGAACGGCTTCCCATGCTCGGAGGCCCCGAAGGCAAGCTGCTCGTTGCGGCAGCCGAGTTCATCGCACAGCAGCGCGCGGAGAGCGGCGCGACACAGGGCGAAGCCGCGTCTCGGGGCAGCGCCGATGAACCTGCCGGCGCGCACCCGCTCTTGCTCATCCAGCCAAGAGAACGCTTCGGCCTCCCTGGGTGGGTGAGGGCTCAAATCAACGTGCGAGATGACAGCGCCTGCGACCTGTCCGACAGGGCTCCACCAGCGTCCCGTCACGGAAGAGGTCGTCATCGCAAGTCTGCGGTCGGGTCAGGACTTGCTGTCGAGGAAGGCTACGACCTTCGGTAGGTCGGTGAGGGCAGCACAGTCGTCAGGAGTGAAGGTGACGTTGAAGTCCTGCGCTATCAGCTTCGCCAGGGCGACTATGTCTGTAGAAGAGACGCCGGCGTCCGCGAGGCTGATGTTCAGGTCCTCCGGGACGTCCAGGGCCTTGCCGTCTACCTCGATGTTCTCACTGACCAGCTGCCTGATCCGTTCTGCGGTTGAGGCCATCGGAATAACTCCTTCGCGTCCCACGTGCGCGTGGGGGGAGTGGGGATGGGATGAGGATAGCCGTGTGTCCGCAGGCGGGTCAAATTCAAGTGTCCAGGCTGAGTCCGAAGAGACGCCTTCCTCGCGCAGTACCGGCCTGACGAGTTCCTTCGCTGCTTCCAAGTCAGTGGCGAGACACTCCTCAAGGACCTGGGCTGAATCTCGACGATTTGAACCACCCGGCCACTGGCCTATGCAACGTGACCACGCACGCAAGGGTGGTTGACTGGCCCGCTGGCTTCGGTGGGAGGTCCTGGCGTAGGACGTGGACCGTCACCCACCGAACGCGGCCGAGGTCCAGCCGACGGCGGCGGCGACCGCGACGGCGAATGCAGCCTGTTGCACGACGAGCCTGCCCGTGAACCGTAGGCCGAGTTCGCGCCCGATCGTGATCGCCGTGACCAGGCAGGGCAGCACCGTTCCGGCGAGGAAAGTGGCCACCAGCAATTGGGTCGCGCTCAACGAGGCCACGGTGCCTTCCTCGGCCAGGAGCAGGATGCCGTCCTTGCGGACGGCGGCGAGCACGGTCGGCAACGCCGCGTCCACCGGCAGTGCGAACACGGCCATCGCCGGCGCCAGCAGGCGCCCCGCTGCATCGAGCGCGCCTGACCAGTGAAGGAGCGACGCGACCATCGCGATCGCCAAGAAGGTCGGAAGCGCCGTGCGGAAGAATGCCCAGACCGTCCCTCGTGCCTCCGCTCCGACTGCCGCGAAGGACGGCCGGGTGACGAAGGTGCGCGGTTCGATGAGGAGTGTGTTGAGCGTCGACCGCGCGTCAGGGCGGCTGATGAGGCGCGTGTAGACGAGCGTCGCTGCGACGAGCAGCGCCAGGTACGGCACGACGAGACTGCCCCTGTCAGCGGCGGCAAAAACCGCGAGCGTCGCGCCGAGCTGGTACGAGCAGGCGGATCCGAAGGAGATCGCCCCGACGGTCGTCGGCCGGGTGCAGGCAGAGCAGGAGGATGTCGAGACGATCGCTGGGACATTGCACCCGAAGCCCATCAGCACTCGCGTCACGTCGCGCCCGTGCAGGCCGACCGGCCGCAACAGCGGGTGAAGCGCCGTCCCGATGCGGTCGGCGAGGCCGCTCGCCTTGTAGGCACTGATCAGCGCCGAGTAGACCAGCACCGTGGGGACCGCCCACACGAAGAGCAACGGCCCCATCGTGAGCAGTCCGTAGTCACCGGCGAGCACAGCCTCGAGCGGTCCCGGCCAGCCCTCCATCCTCCCCGCCAGAGGCGTCGTGATCGCCAAGGCCAGCGGCTCAAGCCAGGCGGCAACCTGGTTTGCGCAGAGCACGGCGAGCAGAGCCGGCAGGACGAGGAGGGCGACCGCGGCCGTGGGACCTGCGATCGCGTGGTCGAGGAGTCCGCGCTGCGGCTCGATCCGCCACCCCGCCCTCACCGGCGTTCGCTCATGGCGGACTGCACCGGGCGCCATGACGGCGGCCTGCAATTCCTGGAGCGCCGCGGCATCGGGACGGCGCGCGTCGAGCACCACGAATGGCAGTCCGGTCGCCAGCGATATGCGCATGATCGCTTCGCGGGCGGCGGCATGGTCGGCGACGAGGTCCCAGCGTGTCACGGCGATGCTCGCCCGCCTCCCCCGCACGAGCGGCAGTAGAAGGTCAAGGTCCTTGTCGAGTTGGGTCGCGGAGGCGACGAGCAGCACCTCGTCCGCGTCCGCGAGTGCCTCCAACGTGAGACGCACGGTATCGGCATCGGAGGCGCGGTGCAGCCCCGGCGTGTCCACGAAAACGCGGCTGGAGGTCGTGTACTCGCCGCAGGGCACGGCGGTGCCGCGGAAGTTCACGCTCCGCGCAGGCTGGCCCGTCAGGGCACGGACCAGTGCGGACTTGCCGACACTCGCGCGTCCGAGGAGCAACGTGGTGGGAGGCGCCGCGACGGCGATGTCACGTCGCTCAGCACGCACAAGATTCCGCGCAGCAAGAGAGGTCGTCCAGGTACATCCCCACCGCCCGGCGGGCCGCAACGGCTTCCGTGGTGTCCTTTCCGAGGCGCTGTGCGATCGCGTCGGCCACTACCGCGAAGCGCTGCCGGAACTTGTAGATGAAACAGAAGTTCACGCCCCGGTGCTCGAGTATGGGACCGGAGATGAACAGACCAGGCGCAAGCGTGGACTCGTCCGCCTCTTCCGTGACGACCAGAGCGCCGTCCTCGTCGCACTCGATCAGGCCGTCAAGGCAGCCGAGCGACCCCTTGTAGCCAGTGGCGAGGACCGGGCGCGTCTCGCTCGGCCACTCACGGCCGTCCGAGGCCTGGACGACCCACTTGCCGCCGTCCTCGCGCACCGACGTGACGTCGACGCCCTCAATGAGCTCCAGGGAGCCCGTGGAGTAGGCCCATTCGAGACGTTCGCGGGAATAGGGGGAGAGGGAGATACTCGGGTCCGGGGATTCACTCCTCCATGTCGCCGTCCGCGCCAGAACGGTCACTTTCTTCTCCAACCGCACGAGCGAGACGGCCGCGTCGGCGGCGCTCTCGTAGCCGCCGATCACCGTGAAACGGTCGCCCTCGAGTTCCTGCCATGTGCGGACCTCGGAGGAGTGGCAACAGGAATCGGCGCCCGGGAACGGATGGAGCTCCGGGTACTGGAACTCTCCGGCCGCCCAGATGACGTGTCGCGCTCGCACCGGTCGGCCGGTCGTCGTGAGCGTGAACGTTCCGTTCTCCTCGGGCGTGAGAGAGCAGACGTCGACGCCGGGCTTCACGGGGAGCCGATAGTGATCAGCGACGGCGCCGAGGTACTTCGCGTAGTCGACCCCGCTGGGGTGTTCGCGGTCGAGCGTGTAGGCGGGCGATGTGCCGGGGATGATCGCGTTGAGGTCGAGCAACCCGAACGCGTTCGCAGTGAACGACGGCGTGAGGAGGCGCATCTCTTGCGGCCACATCTGGAACGAGGCTCCGACGTCGTGGCGATCGAGGATCGTGATGTCATTGACGCCGAACTCCTTGAGGGCAGCCGCGCATCCAAGTCCGGCCGGCCCCGCTCCCACGATCGCGACTTGGCGGAGGCGCGACCGTTTCGGGGCCTGGTCCCGCTGCCGTAGTGTGCCCTTTTTGTTCATGCGCCCCTTCCTCCGAACTCTCGTTTACCGGGCCCTAGTTTCGCAGTATTGATACCTTATGTCAATATTCGCACTCTGGTCGGCCGGCCCGTAGTCAGACTCCAGTCTTGTCCGTGGAGGATCTTGAAGCCGCGCGCGATAAGCGCCCTCATTCGTGCAGGAAGCTCGCGTCTGTACTGGTCCCACAGGCACGCTGACCCACCTGCAACGGCTTCATGAAGTCAGCCGCAGTCGTGGCAGTCACGACACACGTATCGGCGCTTTCCCCCAGGCACAAGGTAGTGGGCGCAGGCAAGAAGGTTCGCAGTACAGTACGCCGCGGCCGGCAGTGGTGGGCCAACCGGTACTGTACTGCGAACCTTCGAATGGGTGGTGGCCCTGTGACCATTTGCATGGCCCCAGGTAGGCAGGGCTACGCCACCGTATTCTGTAGGAGTTGGTGAAGGCTGGCCTGCGTTGCTTGTCGCACAGCGACCGCCCGTTCATGTGACAAGCCACCTTGGCCAAGGTCGTCCAGCACACAAGCGAGCTCGGGGTTGAACTCTCGAACTTGTTCCGCCATCTCCGGGCGAGAGAGGGGCATCACTCCTCGTTTCAAAAGCAAGGCGCGTGCAAGATGGCTGGCGGCGTACAGGCACTGCTCCTCGAAGGCGTCAGCATCCCCCTCATCCAGCAGTTCGCTTGCCCACTTCAGCGATTTCTCAGCCCGCGCCACCTTTGGAGCCCAATCCAATGCGTGAGGATGGGTTCGCTCACTTGCTGCAGCTTGAGCCCACCACCCGTCCGGATCATGCAACACCTTTCCGTACAGTAGTGCCCAAGCGGGATAATCGTCGCCTTCGCGAAGTCGCTGGAGGAAATGAAGCCTGCTCTCCTGCTGGAGGTGGACCTCAATCGGAGGCCGAATGTCGAGCCGTTCATCTCCTGAGAATACGACGAGCAGATCGACATCGCTCCGCCAAGTCTCAACTCCTCGTGCCGCCGACCCAATCAGGACGACGGCAGCACATTCCATAAGCCCCGCGTCGCCGAGTTGGTCGAGCACCCAGTCGCCATATTCTTGCCGGCGTGGTTTCATCCGTCACCTGCCTGAGCAAGCAGCCTTGCTACCTCCTCGATGAAAGCCTCCAAATCAGCGGAAAGGCCCTCCAAGTCAAGTTCGAGTAGGTCCAGACCGGGGTCTCCGTACTGAACATCCTTCCTCAACTCGTTCAGGCGTTGCAGTTCATCCCCGATGTCCCTGCTCACCTTGCCATCCTCATATAGCTGGCGAGCGATGGCAATCTTGCTAGGGTGCGTTCTCTTCCAGGGAATGCCCTGTGCTTCTGCCGCGGCCACCACGCAACTCTCGTAAGCGTAGAACGCCCAGGTGACCGCTACTGCGTGATCTTCCGGCTCCCACGCAGCAACACTAACCCGGTCCCAATGTCTACGTGCTCTGGTCAGAGCGTCCTGCGCTTCTTGGCGTCCCATAAGGCACAGGTTACCATGCAGCCCCTTGAGCTGTGGACAAGGAGAGCCCGGCCCACTGTCGAGGTGCGGTGTAGCGCTGTCCGGGTTGGTTATGGCACGGGGATGCGCTGCCAAGCGCCAGTCGCGGAGGGAACGGGGGGAGGGGATAGAGAAAGGGAGGAATGATGCTGTCGGGAACGCGACGTGCCGATACCTGAGTCCAGGTTATCCCGGTGGAGCCATCATCAGGCTGCGACTGCCTTTACGCAGGCGCACCTCCCTATCCGGGCAGTCCTGCACGCCTACAGATGGCCCTCGGACATCAAGTACGAAGTCTTCCTCCAAGGGTCCTACAAGAACGACACGAACCTCGGCGGCGACAGTGATGTCGACGTGGTGGTGCGGTTGAACCAGCGGCTCAGGCCACGGGTCGCCGAGCTCTTCGGTCAGCGGTTGCAGGACAGCGCCTCCCATCAGGGGGCATACCGACGATGGAAGTCTTTCAGGGACCATGCGCTCAAGGCGATGAGAGCCGGGTTTGGGAATGCCGCCGAGAGTGGCCGCAAGACCGTGAAGGTGCCGAAGGGGAAACTTCCGGCGGATGCCGATCTCGTAGTCACGCTGCGCTACAAAGAGGGCATAGCGTTTTACCTACAAGACGAGGAACGCTGGATCGTCAGCTTTCCGCAGCAGCACTACAATCAGGGTCAGAAGAAGGAAGAGGCTACAGACCACCGATTCAAGAGGGCCATCCGCATGTTCAAGGCTGCCCGGAACCGGCTGGTCGAGAAGAAGGTGCTCGCTAAGAGCGCTGCCCCCTCCTACTTTATCGAGTGCCTGCTCTACAATGTTCCCGACAGCCTATTCGCACCGAAGCTGGCCCCGACGTACACGAGTGTCCTCGACTGGTTGAGGAGGGCGCACCTCAGGGAATTCAAATGCCAGAACGGAAGAGTGGACCTGTTCGGGCCGGGGCGGGAGCAGTGGACCCAGAAGAGGGCGCGGGCGTTCGTAGGGGCACTACAGGTCCTGTGGGAGGCGGGGGGCTGAGGATTCCATCGCCTTGACAGATGACCCCTTAATCACCACAATGATGCAGAATTCATCACCTGCGTGAAGCAATGGATGGGAAGACCATCAACAAGGACATCTCTCGCCTGACCGTTACCCTGGGCGAAGGCCAAAGAGCCGCCTTGGAGTCGATAGCGAGCCAGAATGGCACAACGATTGCTTTCGTGGTTCGCTACGCGCTTCGTAGGTTCATCGAAGAACACGGAGAAAATCCGTTGACGCTAAGGTTCCCAAGTGAACAATAGAAACAGGAGAGGCCAAACCCCAGGCCACGGAAGGAAAGAGACATCGCCGGACCTTAGTCAGGAGCTAACGCCGGCATTTCAAACTGACCTAGGTCGCATGTACCAGGGGGATCTGGGACAGGTCCTTCGGCAGCGTCCTCTGACCGCATATAGGGGCCAAGTCCAGCTGATACTGACATCGCCTCCGTTCCCGCTCAATAAGAAGAAGAAGTACGGCAACCTGACCGGCGATGCTTACTTGAAATGGCTGACGGGGTTAGCCCCGCTATTGCGGGCATATCTGAAGCCAGAGGGATCCATAGTCTTGGAGCTCGGCAATGCTTGGAATCCTGGTAGTCCCACCATGTCAACCTTGCCCCTCAGGGCGCTACTGGGATTCCTGGAAGCCGGCGAACTGAATCTTTGCCAGGAATTCATCTGCTTCAATCCTGCTCGGCTTCCGACGCCGGCGCAATGGGTCAACATAGAGCGTACCCGCGTCAAGGACTCTTTCACGAGGGTTTGGTGGATGTCTCCAGGGGAACGCCCCAAAGCAGATAACAAGAAAGTTCTGACTAAGTACAGCAAGAGCATGCAGGACCTGCTGCGTAAAGGGACTTACAACTCTGGGCATCGCCCGTCTGGACACAACATAGGGTCAAAGTCATTCCTTTCAGACAACGGTGGCGCAATCCCTCCCAATGTACTAGTCCCTGTAGCAGAGAACGAACCTCTCCCATTATTCGAAGTCCTGCCAATTGCAAACACCCGGGCTACAGACGAGTATCAGGAGTACTGTAGCAGCAATGGATTACCAGTTCATCCTGCTAGGATGCAGGAAAAGTTGGCAGAGTTTTTCGTCGAGTTCTTGACAGACGAGGGTGACATAGTCCTAGACCCCTTCGCTGGCAGCAACACGACAGGGGCGATTGCTCAGAGGCTCCGGCGCCGATGGGTGTCTGTCGAGCTCAACTCAGAATACGTTGGAGGAGCTGAGGCCCGGGTGCGACCAGATCTGATCGATGGCACTATGCCTGATCGTCCGTCTGAGCTCTCAATCCACTAAGTTCGACTTCGAACCAGAACCGAGGAATGGCATGGCGACTGTCCCAGTTCGAGGGTTGTTGATGGAAGGAGAGTGGACTCCTCCCATTGATGTCCTCCTGGAGCACAGCGCTTCGCTACCCAGGATCATTGTGGATGCGAAGGACCATTTGTTTCCTGGCAGCTACTTGTGCAGGTTCGATCTACCTCTTGCAAGAGCGAACGACCTTGAAGAAGCCATTAGGGCTGACCTCGCGCTAGTGGCGAAGAGTTTTGACGCGTGGTATCTGTTGTTTGTGATGCCTGCGCGAACCGTAGACGTGGACTCGCTTGTTTCCAAATTGGAATCCGCAAGGTTGGTTGATCTTGGCGATAGAGCAGCTCGCCATCTTGCGAAGGGAATTGATGAGTTGGACGAGGGGGAAGCCCGACTTCTCGTCCGCGAAGTCCCGGGATTGGTCGTAGTTACCGACAATCCTGATCATGAGTGGCACGAGACCTTCACCGCTGCTCATCTAGAGGTGGAAGTCATCGTCGTCGAACCTTTTCCCATTCAGGACGATGGTTATGCGATTCGACTAGGCGGTCAAACTACTGCAGAAGATGACGTATGCATTATCGCCACTTGTGAGGAACATCCGACCTTCTCAACATGCTTGTTAGTAAACTGGGTCGATTCCATCGCAAGAGTGCCACCAGGTGACATCTCTCTCTCCTACAGAGGCATAGTGACCCATTGGGAATTACGTCCAGGCGATCCTGTCTGGCAATTGCACGCCGTTGGTACCTTCCCTCTACTGGAGTCGCCGCCATACGAAATCGTTGAAGGCACGGACGGCACTTTTTCAATCAGGAAGCAAGAGAACAAGGCTTGAGGGAGGTGCTGCAGTCATGGAACTGGAAATCGGGACCGAAATCATAAGGTCGTACAAGCGCCTTTCGTATTCAGCCTGGCATGCCTTGGCGGAATTTGTGGACAACTCTGTCCAGTCCTTCTTGAACAATAGATCGATTCTAGAGGACTCTTACGGAGAATCTGGAACAGGTTTAACGGTAGATATCCGCTACGAACGCGCCAATGGAGGACGGTTGACGATCAGAGACAATGCGATGGGGATGTCGGAGGTTGAGCTGTCGAATGCCCTGTACATTGGGAAGAGGCCCGAGATTGACTCGGGACTTTCTGAGTTTGGGATGGGACTCAAGACCGCCGCCTGCTGGTTCGGCGACCAATGGGCCGTACGGACCAAGAAGCTAGGAGACACAACTGCTCATACTGTGTACTTCGACGTAGAGCAAGTCGCGAACGGCGACCTAGAACTGCGTCATGAAACTTCGTCAGAGCGGCCGGAAGAACACTATACTGAGATAACAATAACTCAACTCAACCAGCGTTATTATGGGAGATCTATCCAACGAATAAAACTGTTCTTGGGTTCGATGTATCGGACTTACACCGGGAACGGGTTGTTGCGGCTCTTGTACAACGGTGAATCGCTGTCTTGGGTGTCTCCAATCGAAGGAAACAATGTTCATACTTCGAATGGGAAGCGGTCCTTTGAACACTTTTCTTTTCAGTTGGGCACAAGAGAAGTACGTGGGTGGATAGCTGTCATGGAGCGCGGAAGTCGTGCGAATGCGGGACTTACCATCATTCGTCGCGGCCGGGTACTTGTCGGCTGGCCCGACTCTTGGAGGCCGCAGTCAATCTTCGGCCAGTTTGAAGGCTCCAACGATCTTGTCAACCAGAGGCTTGTCGGCGAGATAAACCTGGATGGTTTCAGTGTGAGTCACACTAAAGATGAGATCCTATTCGAAGATGACGACGAAGAAACGCTGGAGCGAGAGCTCTTCCGGATAGCTGAGCCGTATATTGCGATCGCCCAGTCGTATCGAAAACGAGGAGTCCGTAGAGACCCTCCAGGAAGATCTGTGGTTACCTCAGCGATAGGAATGTTGGAGGATGAACTGCACTCCCAACGACTGCAGTCAGTGTTGGCGGCGAATGGAGACATACCGAGAGCGAGATATGAGACCTTCGCCTATCCCATGATACGGGCGGTAACAGGAACAGAGCCTCGAGGGACCTACACACTGGAAGGACTGCTCCTGAACATTTTTGTTTCCGATGAGTTATCAGACAGAGACCCGTATCTGGGGATCGCAATCGAATCTGACGATACCTTGAATGTCGTGATCAACATGAGCCATCCCCATGTTGGAGACTTGCGTGACCGCATGGCAGTGCTCAACTATCTGAAGGAGTGCACCTTTGAAGGGATTGCTCAATGGAAAGTCGAAAAGACGTGGCACGCTGATGATCCATCGTTGATTAGGGCAATCAAGGACTCCTTGCTGAGAATAGGCCGTTCTCTGAACGACTCATAGGATGAGATGATCACTAGGATTATCATAGGGCTTAGGAAATCGTTTACGACCGCGTTTCCCAATCCAATTTGGCTTGCCGTGAGCCTCTTGGTTGCAGCGCTACTCGGCGTACTACTGGAGCTGTTTGGATTCCAAGTCATTCCCAGAGATCGAGACCCGTTCTATTTCTTGTTGGCCACTCTGGCGGCTACTTTGGGTACAGTTCTCGTTCTGGCCTTTACGTTTGCCCTTGTTGCTGCCCAAATCGCAGCTCGATACAGCCAATTGCTGTCTGACCGAGTTCTGGGCGGCTGGGCCCTTTGGTATGCAGCACCCTTTGCGGTGGGTATTCTTATGCCTCTATTCTTACTTCACGGCCGTTTTCATCTATGGTCCGCACAGTGCAGCCTGATCCTGGGCGCATACTGCATAGTGTCACTGTTCCCTTTCGCGGCATCGGTGAGAAGGCTCCTGTCTGTTTATGAGGCCATTCAAGAGAAGGCTGGCGACCTAGAAAATGAGAAGGCACAAAATGATTGCTATAGAGTTGCTAACGAAATAGGCAATATCTGCTTGGGTGCATTGAATCTCAGGGATTTCGAAACATTCGAACGCGGAGTGCGTCGGTTGGTGCAATCATCCCAGACAGATGGATTACATTATTTGCGACCAACAGTCGCTACAGAGATTAGAAGGATGATTCTGAGGACGGCAGATGATCTATTCGCATCCGAAATCTTGCTTCGTGCAGTGACAGAAATCGCATTTGATCATAGATCGGAGTCGGATGCCCTTACTCAGGAACAAGTGCTCGATGAAACTTTGGGCGCATACGAATCGGTGAGTGTATCCGCGCTCCAACAGCAGAGTGACACCATTGATCTCTTACTCAGGGAGAGTGAACGGGCGATTGAACAATGCAAGACGAAGGAGGCAGCCAAACTCCAGCATCTGCTTTACATTATTGGTGGTCGCGCAATTTCGGGGCTCCCGATGGACTTGGATTGTGGAGGGCCGGTCCTTGGAGCAATTGGGAATCTGATCCAAACGGAGTATCGCTCCTCGCTGGAGCCAGCGGAGCGAGATGATCTAATCACTGCTGCTGTTATGCAGATCGAGTCTCTCGGCACAGCAGCAAGGGCAGTTAACAAGAACAATGTGACGGTTTCCGCAGTGACCGAACTCCAACGAGCGGAAAGGACCTTCGAAGACGAAACCGAAGGAGTGATACGGAGCATTAGGGCATCCTTATCTGAGTTGAGGTGATCCGGGGAGGTCCACCCCTTGGGTATTGACAGACCCCTAAGCCACATCTCGAAGATGGTTCTACATGTGGGGAGAGACCCTATCGCATTGGAGGCTGGGATAGCGGTAGTCCTCTAAATGGGTCGTTCTCCCATATATGTTTCACATATTCAAAGAGCCCTTCCACTGGCTTGCGTTCATGGTAGTAGAGGCCACTTAGTAACTGATCGCCTGCACGGGTGAGTACGATTTTGCCTGCACTGATCTGTTCCCCTCTTCTGAATGGCACAACGAGCTCCCGTCCATGGTAGATGGCATGAACACTCCCAATGGGAGGTACAGTCAATAGATAGCCGAACCCCGAATAGTTTATTAGCCCCAGGTCTTCAAGTTGATTGGCGTAGTAGTAGTTCATCCCATGATCCGTATAGATTTCGTCTGTGAGGTCAAATACCAGCACGCGATATCCACTTCCACCAATTGCGTCCCAAGCAAAGTCACACAGATTTTGGAACACTTGGACATCACTGCTCTCCAGGTTAGCAACCAGATTAACGGTTGCACGGGAGAACGATCCCTGACGGTTGGCTTCGCCAGCGAGAATCCTGGCCCACAGCTGATGCATCTGTTCATCTGACACAGTGCTGCACCGCTGAAAGAAGGTGGTGACCCAGTCGTCTTCCATGGTGACGGGGTCGGCATCGTCATTGAGGTGGGGTAGTGCCAGCGTGACGATGCTTTCGATGTTGCGTTGCTTTGCGACCTCCTCGTGAGCGAGTCGATTGGCAGCTCGTTGCAGCAACCCAGCGACCTCAACATCAGTATGGGCCTCAGCAACCCTCCGGATATGCTGAGCCTTCGCTTCGGCTTCAGCCATCCGGAGGGTTTGGCTGGGGTCGAAGTGTCGACCGATGGCGTTCGACACTTTCTCTATCAGTAGAGTGGCTGGGCGCGACAGGCCAAAGACCTCTAATCCTTCTGCCACCTGTGGTGCCTCCTAGCACACGGTTATTCCGCGTTCTTGCGCGGTCTGCCGCGCCTGCGTCCATCCGACGACCAGAAGTAGACCGTGGTCCCAGTGCGCCGGAACTCCAGTTTCGTTCCGAGCGCCGTCGCAGCTGCGTTCAGCCTGCGCCGAATCGCCTGCGTCGTCTCGCCCTCTCCCGCCTCCAGCTTCCCCGCCTCTCCCGCGGTCACCCGCTGGATGTAGCCGACGTACTCTTGCAGCAGCGCCGCGCGCTTGCCGGTTGCGCTCCGCGCGCGGGCCTCGCCGATCGGTAGTGTGCCGAACGTGGGCATCCTGTCCACCTCCTGGTGCGTGCAGCCGCGTGCCGCAGCCGCCTCTGTGGCTGGAGACTATAGCACCCTGAGCCCGCCCACCACCCACGGCGCCGTCGAGCGTGTACCGCTCCCACTTCCGCCCGCGCCCCCACGTCGTGCACCTTGTCAGCTCCGTGGTCGCCGCCAGGGTGATGTGCTCCCACCGCGTTGTCCCGGCCAGCACGTGGTCCCGCCCACACTCCCGACATGGGCCCGCCGAAGGCGCTGGACAGCGTGCTCCCTCACGACTCAAGCCATGCCCAGCGCCTCCCCCGAACACCCCAGGCCACCGCGACACGTCACCGTCCTCGCCGCCTGAGAGAAGTTCGCCCTCACCCTCCATCCACCGGCTGCAAGCTTGTCGTTCTCACTCGTGGGGCTTGTCCGATCACCCCGTCTCCGGGCCCTGCAAACTTGTAGTTGCCACTCGGGGGGCTTGTTCCGCTTCCCGCCTCCAGCGGTAAACCGGAACTGCTCGCTGCGCCGCTCCCGCGATGGCGCGGAACGCCGCGCTCGCCCTGCCCACGACCCAGTTCGCCCGTCACCACGTAACTCGTTTCTCTGTACTACCCCCGCACCCCGCGCACCCCTGTTCGCCATGCGGGCCTCGTAAGGGGGGCCTGTGCGCGAGCCCCCCTTACGAGACATGACGTTCCGCGTCGCGGAGCACGCATGCTGATACCCGGCCCCTGCGCCGTGGGAAGCACGGCGGGAGCCTGACGGACAGCCACCGTGGACGGAGACAAGGATGAATCCGATAGACCGGGAGATACACGCGCTGCGCAGCCTGGCGTCGATGCCGTTCCTCGACGGTCAGGAGCTGGCCGCCGTCTCGGGCACGCCCCGACGCACCATGCACGATGCGGTGAGTGCCCTGAGGCGCAGGGGGCTCGTCGATGCGGTGCCGCACGCCATCGACCTGCTGGCCCCCACCCACCGCCTGTACGTGACGCGCAGGGGGCTGGAGCGGCTCTCCGAGTGCGAGGGGGAGAGTGTGCAGCAAGTCCTCGACCGCTACCCCGTCTCCGCGCACTGGCGGCGCATCCTGCTGGGGCGCCTCGATGCGGTTGCCGTCATCTACCGGCTCGCGCGCAGGATCGCGGAGGCCGAAGGCCCCTTGCTCCTGTGCTGGCACCGGAGCGCGCCGGTGGACGCGTCGATCACCCTGGACGACGGGCGCGTCGTCGGCATCGTGCGGCAGGGAGCGACGTCGGACAGGACGGGCTTCTCGAAGCGGGTGTGGCGGCTCCTCGACGGTTCCCAGCCCGGCGCCGTGCTCGTGCTCGCGCCGGACGAGGTGCGCCTCCGGCATGGCGCCGGGCTGTTCAGGCGCGCGTCGATGCACGTGTTCCTGGCCCTGGAGCGCGATGCCGTCCTCTCCTCACGCGGCGAGCGGATATGGCGCCTGCCCTCCCTCGACAACGCGGTCGACCTCTGCACGGCCCTCTCGGGCGCTCGGCTCCGCGGGTCCCCGGTGGAGGAGCGGCGGCTGTCGAGGCCGCTCGTGCCCGCCGATATCCGGATACCCGACGCGCTCCTGACCGTCCCCGACTATCTTCTCCCGGTGGTGCTGAAGCCGGCATTGAAGCGGACGCTGGACGTGCTGGGCGACTGGCCGTGGCTCATGTCGAAGGATCTGGGCGGGCTGCTGGGGATCTCGAAGGGGCGCACGTCGCAGCTGACGGTCCCGCTGGTGAGCGCCAGGCTCGTCAGCAGGGTGGAGATGGGAGGGCGGGAGCGGCTGGCGCTGACGGACTGGGGGCTGGCGGTCCTGGCTCGCCGCGACCGCACGTCTGTCGGCGGGCTGCGGCGGCAGTGGAGCGTCGAGTCGGCCGGGGGAAGGGGTCCGCTCACGTGGCGCAGGGTATCGGGGAGGCGGAGCAGGCTGCTGGCGCGGAACATGGCCCACACCGACGCGGTGCACGGATTCCTGGCGCAACTGGCGACGCAGGCGAGGGCCAAAGGGCATCGGGTGGTGCAGATCGACCCGGCGCACCGGGCGTCGCGGCACTTCCGGCACCGGGGTGAGATGCGGGCGGTGCATCCCGACGCGTTCGGCATGCTGCGGGTGGGCCGCGCGAGGAAGCCCTTCTTCCTGGAGTGGGAGCACCGGGCGGTGCGTCCCGGCACGATGGCGGCGCGCCTCGCGCCGTATCTCCGCTACTACGCGACGCGCGAGCCCGTCGACGACCACGGGGCGGAGCCGGTCGTGCTCATGGTCTTCGACGATGCGGCGGTCGAGGCGCGGTTCCTGGTGGTCGCGCGGCGGGAGATGGCGCGCAACCGCGTCCGTCTACCGCTGTTCGTGTCCCACCGGGGGAGGCTTGAGGCCGTGGGGCCGATGGGGGCGGCGTGGCGCAGGCCCGGCGTGCTGGAGCCGGGGTACGCCTTCGAGTGACCTTGCTCGGACGAGGAGGGACGCCTGCGCCTTACGCGGCTTCATCCATGCCCTGCGTGCCGACATCCTCCCCGTCTGTGCTCCCGTGGCGTCCAGTTTCGGGTTCCGTGGCGGCGTCCGGCTCTTGGTCGACAAGGCAGCGGCGCGCGATGAGACGGGCCAGTATCCGCAGCCCGTCCAACCGCAACTCCTCCTGCTCCTCCGTCAGTCTCCGCTTCTTCTGCCGCACGTCTCCGCTCCGCATGCATCCGATCCCGGTCGCGCGCCGGTGGTGTTGGTGTATCGCTTGACGAGAACATACGTTCTTCACGGAGCCGAGTGTATCCACGGGATCCGCGCGAGCACAACGGCCCCGGTGACGCGGCGAGGTGAACGGTCGACCGATCGCTTGCTCGGATGAAACCAGAGTTCGCTCAGATCGCGCAGTTGACTGGTCCGGTCAGTTCTCCAGCGGGTAAGGCCGGAGCCGCACCTTGGGATCCGGTGCGACCTCCTCCACCCGGGTGACGGCGACTCCAAAGAGGAACTGCAGCCACGCCACGAGCTGGTCATGCACCGCCTCAAAGGTCTCTCCGGTGAACTCCTTGCCGGTGTCCATCCGGATGGCATGGCTGTCGGCATCCACGCGCGCATAGCGCGCCGTCGAGTAGGTCTCCAGGAACACCGCGTCCGGGCTGTGCACCAGCGTCACCACGTAGCCCTCCATGGGCTGCCTGCCCGGTGACTCCATCAGGTAGGGACCCTGGTACTGCAGCATCGCCTCGACCCGCTTCGCCATCAGGTATCCCCCTCGCCCACCCGGTGCAAGCCGCACCTACGGTTCACGTGCCGTCTCCAGGACGAAGAGGTCGTCGAATGAGGCCGCCAGCGCCTCCAGCAGGCGCCGCCGCGTCTCCGGCCCGGGTTGGCGCTTCCCGGTCATCAGTTGCGAGAGGTAGCCCGACGAGATGCCTGTCAGGTGTGCCAGTTCGTTCTGGGTCATGTTCAGCCGGTTGAGCCGCTCCCACACCGCACGGGGCTTGAGTATCGCGACGAGCGGACGACGCCTACCGGACATACCCGCCGTCCCTTCCGAGCGGCATGCGGTCCGGGTGTGCGCGGACGAATCCGCGCACGCGACGAACGGGTGCGTGTACGCCCCCAAGACGCCCCGAAGGAGTCCACAACGCCGAATAGGGCATCCCGCCTACCGCACCACCCGCCACACGTACTCCACGTCCCGTATGTCCTCCGCAAGGAACCGCTGGCACAGCGCCAGCTCATCGCCCTCCGGCGTCCGACCGGACGACGTCTGTGCCGCGGCGATGGCGGCCTCCATCTCGTCCCAGCAGTTGTCCCCGAAGCGCGACTCGAAGCGCCGCCACCCCACGGTGTCGTACACCGCCACGAGCACGAGCCGCCCCCCAGCAACAACCGGGCGGGAGGTTACGAGGAAGCCGGAGCCGGCGCCGCTGGCGTTCACCGCGCGCAGCCGCACCGAGCCGATAGTCACGCCCGCTATGGTGTAGGACGTGGTGCCGGGGCCGCTGTTCGGGATGGGGATCCACGTGCTCCCATCGAGCGAATACTCATACCGCACGATGCTGCTGTCGCCTGGGTTGCTCCACCTCAGCGTGATGCCGCCCTGCCCCGCCGTCACGGTCAGCCCCATGGGGGTCGCAGGGGGCGGCTGCCCGGGGGTGGCGCTGGTCGCCGCAGACGGGCCCGCGTTGCTGGTGCCGCGCACGGCCCGCAGTTCGATCCTGTAGGTGGTGCCGTTGGTCAGGCCGGTCACGGTGTACGAGGTGGTGGTCGCGCCGCTGCCGCTGATGTCGGTCCAGTCGGGGCTCCAGCTGCTGCCGCCGTCCGCGCTCACCCGGTACTGGTACTTGCTGATCGCCGAGTTGCCGGGGTTGTTCCAGCGCAGCGAGGCCTGGGTGTCGCCAGCCGTGGCCCTCAAGCCGGTCGGGGTCGCCGGGGGCGGCACTCCGGCGACGGCGGTGACGCTGGCGGCCGGGCCCGCGTTGCTGGTGCCGCGCACCGCCCGCAGCTCGATCCTGTAGGTGGTGCCGTTGGTCAGGCCGGTCACGGTATACGAGGTCGTTCCCGCGCCGCTGCCGCTGACGTCGGTCCAGTTGGGGCTCCAGTTGGTCCCGCCGTCCGCGCTCACCCGGTACTGGTACTTGGTGATCAAGGAGTCGCCAGGGTTGGTCCAGGTCAGCCTGACCTGAGTGTCGCCGGCCTGGGCCGACAGGCCGCTCGGGGCCGCCGGGGGCTGCTGTCTGGGAGTGGCGCTGACGTTGGCGCTCGCCGTGCCCGGCGTGTTGCCCTGATCGATCACCGCGCGCACCTGGAACGTGTAGGCCGTGCCGTTGGTCAGGCTGCCCACGGTGTGCGAGGTCGTGCCTGCGCCGCTGCCGGGGATGTCGGTCCAGGCCGGCCAGTTGGTCCCGCCGTCCGTGCTCTGGCGGTACTGGTACTTGCTGATCGCCGTGTTGCCGGGGTTGGTCCAGGTCAGCGTGACCTGGCCGTCGCCGGCTGCGGCCTGCAGGCCGGTCGGCGCGGGCGGGCCGGTCTTGGTGTAGCCGTAGATGCCGATCTTCTGCGGATTGTGGGCGGTGCTCCACGCCGTGACGGCTCGTGCCCTCGTCAGCCCGGCGTCGTGGATGGTGAAGCCTGACGCCGCGCCGGAATCCTCCCCGTTGTCGTCGGTGCGACGGAGATCGAACGTCCCGCTACCGCCGCTGGCTGAGTCGAACACGACCCAGTACGTAGTGCCTTCGGTCAGGTCGATGCCGGCGCCGCTGGCCGTGAACGTGTTGCCCCCGCCGGACAGCGCGGCCGGCTCGGTCAAGTCCGTGCAGGTCGTGCCCGGCACGTGGGAGGAGCCGCTGGAATCGTTGTTACAGACCTTGACACTGTAGCCGCTCGGCCCGGGAGGGGTTCCCGAGCCACCCGCGCCGAGAATGACGTAGCTCAGCTTGAAGCCCGCATCGTGAGACCCGGTGGTGAAGGCCTGCGCGGCGTCATTGGTGACGATGTTCGTACCGGCAGCAGTGCCGATGTTCTTGTTGAGGTTCTTGACCAGTTGCCCCGCGGGCGTGGCGCTGACGCTGGCGGCAGCGCCATTGTCGGTCCCGGCAACGGCCCGCAGCTCGAACGTGTACTTCGTCCCGTTGGTCAGGCTGCTCACGGTGTGGGTGGTGGTGGTCGCGCCGCTGCTCGGGACGTCGGTCCAGGCCGACCAGGTGCTCCCGCCGTCAGTGCTCTGGCGGATCTGGTACCCGGTGATCGTCGAGTCCGAGGGGTCGGTCCAGTTGAGCACGACCTGGCCGTCGCCGCCCTGCGCCGTCAGGCCCTGCGGGGCCGCCGGTCCCGCCGCTGTCTCGGTGCCATACAGGGCGAACCGCGACACGCTGCCGCTAGGACTTCCGAAGGCGGCCGTGCTGTTGTGGGCCCTGCGCGATGAGCCGTTGGTGATGCTCCAGCCTGTCAGTCCGTCGCTGTCCTCGTGGTAGTTCCCGGCCCTGCCGAGTCTGAAGGTGCTGGCAGCCTCGCCTTGGTCCCAGACCAGGGCGTAGGTGGTGCTTGCGCTGAGGCTCTCGGGGGTCGTCAGGGTGAAGGCGTTCAGCCCGGCGGCAAGGGCGGACGGTTTGTTGAAGGTCGCCAGCTTGGCGGCTCCCGACCCGGTCGACCACAGCTCCAGCTCGTACGTGGTCGGCGGAGTGCCGAGGGTGTCGACTGTGATTACTGCCCGGGTCAGGCTGAAGGATTGGGACCCGGTGGTGAATTGCGTGTGAATGTCCCTGCTGACGTTATCTCCGAAACTGGCGCTGGCAACGACGTTGCCGACCAGTTTGCGGGCCGAAGAGGCCTTCGGCCCGCCCCGGATGGCCATCATGAGACTCGAACCCAGTGTCTGCCAAGTCGTGAGGCCTACTCCTCTGACCAGTCTGCCGTTTGCGATGCTCCAGCCGCTGGAAGCGCCGCGGTCCTCGTCGTCTGAACTGGTGGTGCTCAGCTGCGTTGAGAGATTTACGCTCTGAGTCGAATCGACGTACAGGATGTAGGTGCCTGCGTCCAGGTCGATGCCGCCTGAAGGAGCGGTGAAGGTGTTGCGCCCGACGACCAACTCCGAGGGGTTGGTCAGGGTGCCGTGATTCGTTGACCCCGGGGTGTTGTTGGTTCCGACCGAACGGATCGATACGCTGAAGTTGGATGCCGTCGAGCCGGATTCGCCGGTCAGCGCCAGTTCCACCGCGGTCAGATTGACCCCGCCCGCGCCGACGGTGAAGGGCTGCGAATGGTCGTGGTCGAATTCATCTGAACTGAAGCTCGCTGGCGGGACGACAGTGGCCCGCAGGTTGCTGACCAGGGGGGAGATGTTCGTGGCGGTCGTGCTGCTGACGGCCGGCACGTCGTTCTCCCAGGCGTCCTTCAGCTTGTTGCTGGTGGGCTGCCCGTACTCGGTGGTGACCGTCTGGTCCAGCCTGGGAATGTGGTTAGACACTATCTCGTACCTGACCTGCTTGCCGCTGATGACCACCGAGTTCCCTACTGCGGCCACTCGTATGCCGCCGCCGACCCTGTACCCGAACGCTCCATGGGCCGTGCCGGAGTCCTCCTTCAGGCTGCGGTCGAAGGTCAGGGTCATCCGGTTCCCGTCCACCACGGCGGACGTGAGCGACGGGTCCACGTCGGTCAGGTTGGTGACCGCCTGGTCGGTGTAGGTGGCCACCTCGTTGCCATCCACGTCCTTCAGCTTGTTGCCGCTGCCGGGCTTGGTGTACCGGGCGGTCACGGTCTGCCCGGAGGTGACGGTGGGCACAGTCAGGACCGCCCGCTTGCCGCTGACGCTGATGGCGGTGGCGTTCTGGTATGAACCGCTGCCTATCTTGATACCGAACTGGCTGGCCGCGGGCGCGGCGCTGGAGTCCAGGTAACGGTCGAAGGTGGCGACCAGCTTCGTCCCGTCGATCTCAAGGCTCTCCACCGTCGGGGCGCCGGATTCCTTGGCGCGGCCCAGCACCTGCATCTTCAACGAGTCATTGAACTGGGTCCAGGTTGTTTCAAGATGAGTGCTTGCCAGCACGCCGTTGGCGATGCTCCAGCCGATCTCCTGGAAGTCCTCATTGTCGGAATTGGTGCTGCTCACGACGGTAGAGCCGACGCCGGCTGCCGTGGTGGTCAGCACCACGTAGTAGGTGGTCCCCTTGGTCAGCTCGATTCCGCCTCCGCTGGCGGTGAACGTATGGAATACTGCTTCGGCCGTAGACGCCAGCGTGCCGGACAGGGTCAAGTCGTGGCCGCTTGGGCAGTTGGAGACGGGGTTGGAGTCGCTGCCCGTGCAGACCTTCACGTTGAAGGTCGACGCGGTCGTTCCTATGGCGGAGAACCTAATCTTGACGGAGGTCAGCACGTAGCCGTGCTGGTGGGTACCGGCCGTGAAGGCCTGAGCCATGTCGAAAGTGGCGGCGCCGATGTCTCTTCCAGCACCACCGGTCTGATTGTCGTTGTCGACGAGGACCTCCTCCGGCGGGGCCGACGAGCTGGATTGCCCCATGACCGGAGCCGGTGCAGAGGAGGAGACGACGAGGGTGGCGAAGAGCACAAGGAGCAGCACCGCCAGACGGCGCACCGGGAGGGAGGGCCCGTATGACCGGGGGCTGCTCATCGCGTCAGCCCCCGTGGCGGGATGTGAAGGCTACGCGGGGAGCGAAAGCCGTAAGCCGCCCGCTTGGAGCCCCAGTACACGGGATCATCTGGTTCCGGGCTAGTGTGACATCGGGACGCGCGGCGGGTCACTCCCGGAAGGGGCGTGTACGACGTTGTACCCCTATGGAGTGTATAAGTGCATTTATGCACGCTTTGGCCTTCCGGCTGTGGACGTGCGTAAGACTTCGACCGTAGAGGAGATAGCCAATGCCCCCAATGACATGCCCGTGCGGGATGGCACGGCCATACCCGGTAACGCCGCCTCTATCGCACTTGGAGCCCCCCCGCAGCGGACCGAAGGCCTGACGGAATCAGACGCCGGCAACCTGAACGCCGTTCTCGGCCATGAGATGGCCCCTAACACAGCGATGAACTACCGCCTGCAGTGGCGGAGCTTCGTCGCGTGGGCATTGAAGAAGGGCGTGCAGGCCCTGCCTGCCGACCCGGGTCAGGTTGCCGCCTACCTGGCGAACCGCCTTGAGGAGCACGGCCACAAGCCCGCGACCCTGCAGATGGCCGCTGCCGCCATCGCGTACATCCACAGGACCACTGGACTCGTCAATCCCTGCGCCTGGCCGGAGGTCAAGAGGACGCTCAGAAGCGCCATCCGCAAAGCGGGAAAGGCTCAGAAGCAAGCCCAGGCGCTCACCGCGGAGGCGCTGGCAGCCATCCGGTCAACCGCGCGCGAACCCCGACCTGGGCGAGGTGGAAGACTGGAGAGTCCCCGCGTCGCCAGGCGCAGGGGAGACCTTGACGTTGCGTTGGTTTCGCTCATGCGCGACGCGATGCTGAGGGTGTCCGAGGCCGCGGCCCTCCAGTGGAGGGACATCGAGACCGAGTCGGATGGGACGGGACGTCTCCTGATCAGACGCTCCAAGACAGACGTCGACGGAGATGGTGCAGTCGCCTTCCTGTCCACTCAGACCATGGAGGCGCTGAGCCGGATACGAAACGGCGCACCCGGCTCCGAGAGCGTGTTCGGACTCCGGCCCAACCAGATGGCGCAGCGCATCAAGAAGGCGGCTCTGGCCGCAGGCCTGGGGGACGGCTTCAGCGGCCACTCTCCCCGAGTGGGTATGGCGCGCGACCTCGCGAGGGCGGGGATCGAGCTGCCGAGTCTCATGATCGCAGGGCGGTGGCGCACGCCTGGAATGCCGGCCCACTACATCCGCAACGAAACGGCTGGCAAGGGCGCAGTAGCGCAGTTCTATCGCCTCAGCGCCCCCGCCTTCAGCGCTACCTGAGGGCAACGTGCGAGGAAAATGTATTGACGTTCGGCTATGGCGAACCTAGGCTTACAGGCGTTTTGGTCGAGGAGTAAAAGCGTGCATAAATGCACTTATACACGCTTTTACCTTGTACGCCGGGAGTCCGGGCGGCGGACGGATCACCTGGGATCCCGACCCCTGTGAGCCCCTCTCCTGGTCGACCTGGCACCCCCACTCCGCCTCCCCCTTCCCGCTGGCTGCCTCTCGAGTCCTCCATCCTCTCAGCCCCTCCATATCGTTAAACGACCGGGACGTGCAGACGGATGCGAAGACTTGGGTTCCCCATGCCTCGATTCTTCTCCGCTGATCGCGGGTCCAAGGGAGAACAGGTTCCTCCTCTCCCCTACGCATCCCGTCATGTGGCAGCGTTCCGCCGGGCATCTGACACCAGGCCCTTGACCTGCGCAAAGAACTAGTCAGACCATCGCCCTATAGCAACCGCAGAAGACACGAAGGAGCACTCCCGACATGACCGAACGACAGAACCCCACCACTGCAGCCCTCTACGCGCGGGTCTCCAGCGATAGGCAGGACGTCGACCTCTCCGTCGCCGCCCAACTCAGAGCCCTCAGGGACTACGCGCAGAAGAACAACGTCGCCGTCGTCCGCGAGTACATCGACGAGGCAGAGAGCGGGCGCGTCGCTGACCGGCCTCAGTTCCGCCGCATGATCGACGAGGGCAGCAAGACCAGCTCACCCTTCGAGGTCATCCTCGTCTGGAAGTTCTCACGCTTCACTCGCAAGCGCGAGCACGCCGTGGCATTCAAGTCCATGCTCCGCAAGAAGGGCATCAGGGTCGTCTCCATCACCGAGCACGCAGACGACACCCCCACCGGCAAGCTCATGGAGGCCATCATCGAGTCCGTCGACGAGTTCTACTCGGAGAACCTCGCCCAGGAGGTCATCCGGGGGATGCGCGAGGCGGCCTCGCGCGGCTTCTGGGTTGCACCCCAAGCTCCCTACGGCTACAGGAAGGTCCACGTGCAGGACGGCGCCAAGAAGCGCCCTGTGCTGGAGCTCGACCCGCCCGCCGACGCCGTGGTCAGGCGCATCTTCAGCATGGCGCTCAGCAGCACGAGCGTCCTCGACATCACCAAGACCCTCAACGCCGAAGGCGTCCCCTCCCCGGACGGCAAGCGGTGGATGAAGACCACCGTCCACCGCATGCTCGGCAATGAGGCATACGCGGGAACCCTCGTCTGGGGAACCACCGCGAAGGACAACACGCCTCCCGTCCGCGTCGAGAAGGCGTTCCCCGCCATCGTCTCCCAGCGGGAGTTCAAGCGGGTGGAGAAGATGCTGCGCTCCAAGGCCCCGAAGGTCACGAATCCCCGCCGCGTTGCCAGTCCTTACCTCCTCAGCGGCCTCCTCACCTGCCAGACGTGCGGCAAGGCCCTCACTGCGGCAGAGGCCAAGGGCGGCAGGTACACCTACTACGTCTGCCACTCCCTCCTCAAGCGCGGGAGCGGCGAGTGCACAACCCCGCGCCTCAACGCCAAGCGCTTCGAGCGGCTCATCATCGACCAGATCAGGGAGCACATCCTCACCGAGTCCAACGTCCGCGACCTCGTGAAGATGGCCAACGAGGAGATGGACTCCGTCATCAGGGAGCAGCAGGAGCGTGTCGAGGCAGCCGACGCCGAGCTCGCCGACATCCGCAGGCGCATGGACCGCCTCTGGGAGCTGGTCGAGAAGACCGACCTCACCATGGAGGAGATCCTCCCGCGCATCCGGCATCACCTGGAGAACCAGGAGCGGCTGGAGCGGGCGGCCGACGAGGCGCGAGCCCTGATGGCCCTGCGCAGGGCCAATGTCCAGGACGTGGAGCGGGTCGCGGCCTACGCCAGGGAGATGAGCGATTTCCTGATGGAGAGCGACCTCACCGAGACAAAGGCCTTCATCCGGTCGTTCGTCAAGGAGATCGCGGTCCGGCCCGGCAGGGCAACGATCCACTACACGATCCCCACCCCGTTGGACAACGACATCGGCGGTGCGGACGTCGCGGAGATCGCCCTCAGCCGCCGAGTTATGAGTTCGGTAACGTCTGGTGGGGAAGGGGAGACTCGAACTCCCACGCCACTTGGGCACATGATCCTAAATCATGCGCGTCTGCCATTCCGCCACTTCCCCCGGACGTATCGTACCGCAGTCAGCCGGCTACTATCGCGGACGCCTGCGGCGGCGCGGCGGACGCCGCCGCGCGGGCGGCGGAGGCGGCTCTTCCTCCGGGGGCGCCTCCACAAACCTGACCTCATCGCTCTCCCTCTGCTGCGCTCCGGGCACGGGCGCATTCAGTGAGGTAGCGGGCGCCGCCGGAGGCTGAGCGCGAAGAAAGACAAGCGCAAGCAGCACCATGAGCGGGTGGACCAGGGGCAACCCGCCGGTGAACAGGTACAGAAAGCCGGCGCCCACGCCTCCCGTGGACCACCACATGGCCTTCAACCCCTTGCGGCGCGCCATCAGGGGAATGAGCCCAACGGACCCGACGAGCAGACCGATGAGCACAACCACTCCCATGGTGGATAGCATCCCCCTTTGCGCCGGAGGGTCTTCGGCCGCGTCGTCAGGAGCGTCGGTTGAATCTTCCTCCGAGGTCTCTTCCGAGGCCGCAGCGCCTTCCGAAACCCCGGTAGCCCCTTCTCCCTCCGCCATAGGCTCAACAAACGCCAGAGGCAGGGCGAAGATAAGAGCCGCGCTGGTCACTATGGCCAGAGGCCAGGCGTACAGCGGATGCATGGAGAAGAGGAATGGTGTCCTTTGCTGCATGTCTGAAGCGTACACGAACGCGCCCTCACTTGACACCGGGAGCACACGCTCGCACGATACCAACGCGCGCCCTGTCGGGGCGTATTTTCATGACGGAGGAGACGATGAGCGTAGATCTGGGCGGCATAAAGATAGAGAACGCCGAAGAGAAGTTCGTGGAGATGAGCCACGGCACGACCCGCTATATCGAGGCGGGCGACGGCTATCCCACCATCCTCGTGCACGGTGTCGGCTACACGAGCGGCGCTCACGACTGGATGCTGAACATCGGGCCGCTCTCCAGCAAGCTACGGGTCATCGCGGTCGATGCGCTTGCGTGGGGCAAGGGCGAGGGCTGGCTCGAGCAGGAGTACTCGTTCGCGTATCTCGTGGACTTCCTGCGCGAGTTCCAGGATGCGCTCGGGCTGGAGAAGACCAACCTCGTGGGCCACTCGATGGGCGGATGGCTCGCCTCCCTCTTCGGCTACGAAAGCCCGCACCGGCTCAACAAACTCGTCCTCGTTGCCAGCGGCGGAGCGATGCCGCGCCAGTTGCCGAGCATGGTGCAGTTCCAGCCCCCATCACGCGACCAGATCCTCAGCAGCCTGCGGACCAGGGTGAACGCGGACGTTGACCTGGAAGCGATGGCCGACTACCACTACGCTCTTGCCCAGAACCCTGAGCGGCTCGCCGCCTACCAGCGCGTACTCAACCACATGAACAACATGGAGACGCGCCGCCGCTACAACACGGTCCGCCGCTTCCCACACATCCCCGTTCCCACGCTCGTAGTCTGGGGCCGGAACGATTCAACGAACGCCCTGGAGATGGGAGAGATGACCCACGCCGGCATCCCGGGGTCGAAGATGGCGGTCTTGGAGTGCGACCACTGGGTCCCGACCGGCGTGCCAGACGAGCTGAACGCAGCGTTACTCGACTTCCTGTCGGACTAGGGGAGCGCGGACCGGCAAGCGCGCAGGTTCTTCGCGGTCGCCTAGTCAAGCACCTCGACTCGGAAGAGATGGCTGCCGACGACGCGCGCCTCAACCGTATCCAGCGCGTCCTCTTTCGCGAGGATGCGCGTCAGGAGCGCGCGCTTCTCGTCGACGTCACGAATGAGCGTGGCGCGCGCCCGCAGGTCGCGCTGCACGCTCTGCTTCAGGTGGTAGGTGAACTCCGGGTTCGCGAACAGATTAGCCGCCCAATCCCGCTTGCCGGGGTTGTTGGAGAGGTACAACTGGCCATCCAACTGGCGCAGCCGTACCTCCTTGCGATGCGGCTTCCCGCTCCTGCGTCCGGTGGTCGTGATGTCGACGAGCCTGTCGGTTTCC
This sequence comes from Dehalococcoidia bacterium, assembly GCA_034422795.1. GTDB lineage: Bacteria > Chloroflexota > Dehalococcoidia > Lucifugimonadales > Australimonadaceae > Bin16. The sequence continues at coordinate 92,991 of DAOUJK010000022.1, forward strand.
AGTGCCTGGCGTGCTGCGTCGTCCAAGGTGCGGCTCCTTGTGATGGGATATGCGGTCAGCTGGCCATCGAGCTGGTGATGTAGGTGTGGGTGATTACTTCCCAGACGTGGCCGTTCTCGCATTCGAAGTAGAAGCCGCGACCGTTGTGCTTGTAGTTGATCTCGCCATCCGTGCGGGAGCCGGGGCCGCTGCCGTACACAACGCCCTCTTCCCTGACGCGCCCCAGGATGTCGTCGAACTCCTGATCTGAGGCGAGGAAGGCGTAGTGGTTGGAGCGCGGCTTCGCCTCGCCTTCGCGCAGGTCGTCGAAGTCGAGCGTGAGCTTGTCGTTGATCTTCACCGGCGCGAAGTGGCCGTAGGGGCCCTTGTACTCGAGCCCGAAGATCCGGGCGATGAACTCGGCGGACTTGACCTTGTCGTAGGCGGGAACAATCGTGTGATCCAACTGAAGCGCCATGACTGACCTCCCTGTGACTTCCTGATTCGCCCTACAGCATACTCCGAGCGGCAAGCCCGCGCAGCCCACTCCCTGCCGGGCTCCGCGCCCCGGTGTTAGGCTAACGCCGCGCGGCACAGCGCAGAGGAACGAGCCATGATCATCGACATGCACACGCACATCGTCCCAAAGGACTTCCCCTACCTCACCGACCGCCCATCCGGCGACGCCTTCCCTTCCATGGAACCGAAGGACGACGAACGCTCCACCATCATGATCAGCGGAGAAGAGTACCGGACGGTCCGCGACGTCTGCTGGGACGCCCCGAAGCGCGCCTCGGAGTTCACCAGCCAGGGCACAGACAGGCAGGTGCTCTCTCCCCTGCCCGAACTACTCATGTACCACCTCGACCCCAGGGACGGCGCAGACCTCGCCAGACATCTGAACGAGACGATCGCGGGGATGGTCGCCGCAGAACCGGAGCGTCTCTACGGACTCGGCTCCGTTCCGATGCAGGACGTCGAACTCGCGGTGGCGGAATTGAGCGTCATCAAGGAGCTCGGCCTGCACGGCGTGGAGATACGCTCCAACATCGAGGGCCGCAGCCTCGGCGAGGAGCGATTCCGCCCGTTCTTCAGGGAGGCCGCCGCGCTGGGTCTCGCGGTATTCCCGCACGCGAACCGCCCCACGTTCGCGGACAGGCTGGCGCACATCCCGCCCATCATTGCGGACGCCCCACTCGGATTTCCTATCGAGTCCGGACTCGCCGGGGCATCCATCATCTGGAGCGGGTTGCTCGACGAGCTTCCGGAACTGCGCATCTGCATCAGCCACGGTGGGGGCGTGCTCATGCAACTGCTCGCCCGCAGCGACGAGAACTGGCATTCGCGCGAGCCCGTCCGCAAACTCCTCCCCAGGCCGCCCATGGAGTACGCCGCGATGCTCTACTACGACGACATCGCGTTCGGGACGGCCCCGCTGCGCTACCTGATAGACCACGTTGGCGCCAGCCAGGTGATGATCGGCTCGGACTGGCAAGGCGGCGGACCCAAGTCGCCATCGCCGGAGGAGGAGTTCGACGCGCTTGGCCTCGGCGCAGAAGAGCGCGACCTCATCGGCTGGAAGAATGCGCTGCGCTATCTGGGGATCGAATGACCGGGGCTACGCGTCACGCACCCTCTGAATGAACGCGACATCCTCGGCCTGCGGCGCCCTGTCCATGCCCTCGAACGAACCCGCCGCGTAGTTGCCGGCTATCGCCTCCGGGAGCCCCGGCTTGCTCGCGAAGTGCGCCATCGTCCGCTCCTGCAGGGCGTCCCACCGCGCTGCGAGCGCCTTCGCCTCCGGGCTGGCAGGGTCGAGGCCACGCGACGCCCGAACGTCGGCGAGGAGCGCTGTCCACTCGTGTTCGACGGCTTGGATCTCCTCAGGCGGCGTCTCAGCGCGCAGCTCCGCGAACTGAGCCATCTGCTCCTGCGTGTAGTACTTCTCCATCAGGTTTCCTCCACTGCTGTTCCCAGCCGCCTCCGCGGCCGCCAGCACCAGGTTCCAGTCCCACGCGCCGCTGCGCTCCTGCGCCTGCAGTGCGTTGCCTATCGCCGACTCGATACGCTGCAACTCCTCGATACGCTCCCGCAGGGCGAGGCGCTGCACGCGGAGCGATGCGGCGACGTCGAAGTCTTCGCCGTCGAGCACGTCGCGGATGCGGCGCAGGGGGAATCCCAGGCAACGCAGGGTGAGCACCTGTTGCAGTCGCAAGAGGTCGGGCTCGCTGTAGAGGCGATAGCCTGACTCTGAACGCGCAGAAGGCTGCACAAGGCCGAGCCGGTCGTAATGGTGCAGCGTGCGGACCGATACGCCGACCCGTGCAGCCAGCTCTCCAACGCGATAAAGGCGCGGGTACGTGTTCATGACAGCATCAGCGTAAAGCCTGACGCCGCGTGAGGGTCAACACCCCTTCATGAATATGCTGGCGACAGCCTATGCGCGGCTGTCGCCGGTGTAAGAAGAGGTGCGGCCGGGCCCCACGAAACGGTTGCCGTCAACCGTAGCGATGTCCTCGGACGGCAAGGAGGCCTCGTCGCCCTCGGCGACGTCCGCTCCGCCCAGGACGTCGACAAAGCGGACGCTCGCGGTAGTGCCGTCCGCGCTCACGCTCAGCAATTCGACAACGTCCCCGCTTACCGTTACCAGGCGCGTGCCTGCTTCGATGCCTTCCAGATTCATGCTGCGACTCCGAATCGTTCTCTCTAGCCTGGCGAGACCTCGACCGTCGTCTTGGCCGACTTCGGGAACGGCGGCGGCAGCGGAGCGCCGATGCGCTTGGCGTACTCCAGGTTCAGCGTGTTGAACTTGCCGGACGAACCGGTCGACATCCCTTCGACGTGTCGGCTTGGGTTCTTCGGGATGGCCGTCTTCCCTTCGATGACCTCGTCGTCCATCCGGTCGAACGGGATCCAGATGATGTCGTTCTTCGCGGGGTCGCGGAACACATTCATCGGCTCGCCGCCGTCTTCCATGATCTGCATCTGCTCCAGAAGCATGCGGCGGAAGAGAATGATGCCGATGTCCGACTGCCCCAGCTTCTCCAGGTAGCGGCGCGTGCGGGGGCCCTGCGACGTCCACGCGAAGTGGTCCTGCCCGCTGTTGTTATCCAACTGCTCCCAGATGGGCTGACCCCACTCGTCCACCCCGGCGATCGGCACGTGGTAGACGGGTATCTCGTCTTCCCGCTGGTTCGGGTTCTCCCCTTCGCGCGGCCAGTGAGACTGGTAGTAGACGTAGTACGTGTGCGTGTCGTCCATCGGCACGCGGATCTGGAAGTCGTGCCCGCCCGTGCCGGACTCGAGGTTCGGGAAGAGTATCGGGTGACCGTAACGCCAGCCTATGGACTCTTCCTGCTCCTCACCCTCCAGCCAGCGGTGCTTCAGGATACCGTGCTCGAACCTGCTGGTGGACGCGGAGATGTGCCGCATCGTGCGACCCGCCTTCCGCCAGTACGGCCCGAAGTCCTCATTCTCTTCCGGCGGGCGCTTCCCGTAGATGTCGCCACGGTGCTTCAACAGCCCGACCCGCTGGAGAGCGTACTTGGAGAAGTAGCCATGGAGGTACTCGGCGTGGATGGGGTCCAGCGAGTTCTCCATGATCTGCAGCCAGTTGCAGGTGACGACAGTCCAGCCGATGCTCCTGACCCTGCCCTCTTCCACGAACGGGTAGTAGTGCGGGAGCAACGGAGCAGGCTGCGGGCCGAGGTAGGCGAACACCAGTCCGCCGAGCGTCTCCACCGGGTACGCCTTCAACTGCACGCGCTCGGGGAAGGTCGAGTTCGCAGGCTCGGCGGGCATCTCCAGGCACTGGCCCGTCTCGTCGTACAGCCAGCCGTGGTAGGGGCAGCGGAGTCCTTTCGGCTCAGGGATACCCCAGAGCATGTTGACCCGACGGTGAGCGCATGAGGCGTCGATCAGGCCGAATGTGCCGCTCTCGTCCTTGTACAGCACAAGGTCTTCGCCCAGCAGGCGGATCGCCTTCGTGGGGTTCTCGTTGAACTCAGAGACTCCGGCGATGGGCTGCCAGTAGCGGCGCATGAGTTCGCCCATAGGCGTGCCGGGTCCTACCAACGTCAACCGATCGTTCTGCTCTTGGGTCAGCATCGTTCACCTCCCTGGCTACCCTGACCATGTTCTTGTCTAGGGGAAGATTGCCACTCCGAGCGCGCTCCGGTCAAATGCCCCCGCACCTACGCACTGAGGACAGGCGAGCCGTGGTGGTGCACCATCAGCCACTGCCCGTGCCGACTGCGGAAGACATTCGTCGCTTCAACGTGCGCGTCCACCACGCGCCCTCCAGCCACCGACGTCAGGTTCTCGGTGCACGTGACCCATGCAACGCTGCCCGCGACCGTCGCCTGGGCGCCGGTTATCGTGAATGTCATCATGGCCGCGCCCTCGAATATGCGCTCCCAGCTCTCCATGACCTCGGCCCAGCCGTCGAGCGCCCGCCATCCGGGGTGGATGCACGTCACCACATCCTCGCGCGACCAGACCTCTTCCATGCGGCGTATGTCCAGCGTACTGAACGCATCGTAGAACGCCCTGTTGGAGTCGAGAACCGCCGCTTCGTTTGCATCGCTCATCGCGTAGACTCTACCACGATAGCCCGGTCGCCGATGCCGATGTATCATCCGCGGCGCGTTGAGAGGAGGAAGACGCCTATGCCCAGTTTCGACATGACGGACCGCGTAGCCATCGTGACCGGAGGCTCACAGGGGTTCGGCAAGGCCATCTCGCTTGCACTCGCACGCCAGGGCGCGAACGTCGTCGTCGCGGCACGCGAGCCGGAGCAAGTGACAGTCGGCAGAGAGCGGCCTCACGCCCCGGTCCACCCCGTCGTGGACGAGATACGCGCCATCGGCAGCCGCGCGCTCGGGGTAACGGCTGACGTACGCAACCAGGACGAGGTGGACAACCTCGTCGCGCAGACCATGAACGAGTTCGGACGTATCGACGCGCTCGTCAATGTCGTCGGCGGCAGTTGGGGCGAGACGTTCCGCTCCGGTCCGCTCATGGAGTTGGAGCCGCACGACTTCATCGAGTGCTACCGGGTGAACGTGCTCACGGCGTTCATGTGCTCCAAGGCCGTGCAGCCGATCATGAAAGCGCAGGGTAAGGGCGCCATCGTCAACATCGCGTCCGGTGCGGGGGTCAACCCCGGGACGGGGCAGGCCGCTTACGGCGCGGCCAAGGCAGGCGTCATCAACATGTCCAAGTCCATGGCATACGAGTGGGCGCCGGAGGTCCGCGTCAATGCCATCGCGCTCGGCGGCATCGAGACGCCCCACCGGCCCATGTGGCACGAGAGCGTCCGCTCCGCCACAACAAACCGGAGCGCCATGGGGCGGCTCGGCACACCGGACGAGCACGCGGGCACCGTCCTCTGGCTCGTCTCAGACGCCGCAGGTTACATCACCGGTACAGCCATAGAAGCGGACGGCGGTCGGCGTTAGGAAGACGAAGGCCCGCACACGGCAAGGAGCAGAGACATGCCATACGAAGACCGGTTCGTGGACAACAACGGCGTTCGCATCCACTACGAGGTGGAGGAGGGGCCCGCGGAGTCGCCTGTCATCATCTTCGTGCACGGCATGGGCGGCAGCACGAAGGGCTGGCGGATGCACGGCTACCCGGAGAAGCTGCGCGACGAGTACAAGGTCGTCCTCATCGACTCGCGCGGGTTCGGCCAGAGCGACAAGATGAAGGACCCGGAGGACTACGGACGCCAGCAGAAGGTGTCCGACGTCACCGCCGTGCTCGACGACCTCGGCGTGGACAAGGCCTATTACTGGGGCTACTCCATGGGCGCAAGCATCGGCTGGGCGGTCGGCATGTTGGCCCCTGAGCGTTTCCACGGGCTCGTTCTCGGGGCCTACCCCGTGCTCTCACCGGAGGTGCCCGAGATCGACCGCGTGCGGTGGGAGGCACGCGCCAAGCTCATGCGCCTCGGCATGGACGTCTACATCGCCGCGATGGAGATGGACCAAGGCCCCTTGGCGGAGGAGAACAAGGCGCGGCTGCTGGCGAACGACAAGGACGCCTACGCCGCACAGCAGATAGCCAACCTGAGTTGGGGAGCGCCGGACGAGGACATCCGCAATATGACTCTGCCCGCCCTCGTCTACTCCGGCACCGAGGACGAGTACCCCATGCCACGCAACCACGCGCTTACGAAGCGCTCCGCGTCGCTTGCGCCCAACGCGAAATTCCTGCCGCTGGAGGGCCACACGCACGCATCCGCCATGGCCTCGCCGGACGTGGTGATCCCCCACGTGCGCGAGTTCATCGCCATGGTCGAAGGCTCACGTTAGCAACGCCAACGCCTAAGGAGCAGCGTCATGCCATACCAGGACCGGTTCGTCGATAACAACGGCGTCAGCATCCACTACGAGGTGGAGGACGGGCCCGTGGAGGAGCCCGTCATCGTCTTCGTACATGGCATGGGCATGAGCACGAAGGACTGGCGGAACGCAGGCTACCCGGAGAAGCTGCGCAACGAGTTCAGGGTTGTCCTCATCGACTCGCGCGGGTTCGGCCAGAGCGACAAGCCGAAGGCCCCCACTGACTACGGGCGACCGCAGAAGGTGTCCGACATCACAGCGGTCCTGGACGACCTCGGCGTCGACAAGGCGTACTACTGGGGTTTCTCCATGGGTTCCAGCATCGGCTGGGCGGTCGGCATGCTGGCGCCCAATCGGTTCCACGGCCTTATCCTCGGCGCATACCCCGTGCTCTCGCCGGACGTACCGGAGATCGACCGGGTGCGGTGGGAGGCGCGCGCCAAGCTCATGCGCCTCGGCATGGACGTCTACGTCGCCGCGATGGAGATGGACCAGGGCCCCTTGCCCGAGGACAGCCGGGACCGGCTGCTGTCGAACGACAAGGATGCCTACGCTGCACAGCAGCTCGCCAACCTGGAGTGGGGCGCGCCGGACGAGGACATCGTCAACATGACGCTCCCCGCCCTTGTCTACTCAGGCACCGACGACGACTACCCCATGCCGCGCAACCACGCGCTCACCAAGCGCTCTGCATCGCTTGCGCCCAACGCCAGGTTCCTGCCGTTGGATGGACACACGCACATGTCCGCGTTCCTCGCAGCCGACCTGATGATCCCGCACGTGCGCGAGTTCATCGCCATGGTGGAGGACACGCGCTAGAGCGCGCGAGGCAAGGAGCAACCGCCATGGCATTCGAAGACCGCTTCATCAACAACGACGGTGTCCGCATCCACTACGAGGTGAACGACGACGCACCGGACGACGCGCCTTCGCTCGTGCTCATGCACGGCATGGGCATGAGCACGAAGGACTGGCACGACGCCGGTTATGCAACCGTGCTCTCCGCCGATTTCCGGCTCATCCTCATCGACTCCCGCGGCTTCGGCCAGAGCGACAAGCTCACCGACCCCGCCGACTACGGACGCGCGCAGAAGGTGTCCGACGTCACTACCGTGCTGGACGACCTCGGCATCGAGAAGACGTTCTACTGGGGCTACTCCATGGGCGCCAGCATCGGATGGGCGCTCGGCATGCTTGCTCCGCACCGTTTCCACGCGCTCGTTCTCGGCTCATACCCGGTCATCCCCCTGCCTGTCCCCGATTTCGACCGTGCCCGCTGGGAGGCCCGCGCCAAGATCATGCGCCTCGGCATGGACGTCTACGTCACCGCCATGGAGATGGACGCCGGGCCTCTTCCGGATGCCGACCGCGAGCGGCTGCTGGCGAACGACAAGGACGCCTACGCCGCGCAGCAACTCGCCAACCTGGATTGGGGTGCGCCCGATGAGGACATCGTTAGCATGACGCTCCCCACGTTCGTCTACGCCGGCACGAAGGACAGGCGCAACCACGAGCCAGCCAGGCGGTGCGCGTCGCTCGCACCCAACGCGTCGTTCCTCTCGCTGCCGGACCACACGCACATGCAGGCGTTCCTGGCAGCGGACACAATGGTCCCCCACGTACGCGGGTTCATCGAGAGAGTTGGGACCCGCGTCGGCTGACACTCGGGACCAGGGAGTAACACCATGTCATTCCAAGACCGGTTCGTGGACAACGACGGCGTCCGCATCCACTACGAGGTGAACGACGACGCGCCGGACGACGCGCCTCCGCTCGTGCTCATGCACGGCATGGGCGGCAGTACGAAGAACTGGCACGACGCCGGTTATGCAACCGCGCTCTCCGGCGATTTCCGGCTCATCCTCATCGACTCCCGCGGCTTCGGTCAGAGCGACAAGCTCACCGACCCCGCCGACTATGGACGCGCGCAGAAGGTGTCGGACGTCACCGCTGTGCTGGACGACCTCGGCATCGAGAAAACGTTCTACTGGGGCTACTCCATGGGCGCCAGCATCGGATGGGCGCTCGGCATGCTTGCCCCGCACCGTTTCCATGCGCTCGTACTCGGCTCTTACCCCGTCATCCCCCTGCCCGTCCCTGAATTCGACCGCGCCCGATGGCAGGCCCGCGCGAAGATCATGCGCCTCGGCATGGACGTCTACGTCACTGCACTGGAGATGGACGGGGGAGCACTCTCCGAGCGCCGGCGCGAGCGACTGCTGGCCAACGACAAGGAAGCCTACGCCGCGCAGCAGCTCGCCAACCTGGACTGGGGCACACCCGACGAGGACATCGTCAACATGACGCTCCCCACGTTCGTGTATGCGGGCACCAAGGACATCCGCAACCACGAGCCTGCCGAACGGTGTGCGTCGCTCGCACCCAACGCGTCGTTCCTCTCGCTGCCGGACCACACGCATACACAGGCGTTCGAGGTAGCGGACACGATGGTCCCCCACGTGCGGAAGTTCATCGCGGGAGTAAGGGCGTCGCTTTGATAACGGCCTTCACCCTGAAGATCGCAGCTGCTATCACAGGACTCGCCCTGGCCGGCGCCGGCGGATACGGGGCCGGAGTCTACCTTGGGTACTTTGCGATTCCATTCGTGTCCGACCCACCGGAGCATTCGGCCCGCTACTATCCGGATGACGTCATCGCCTACTCATGGATGACCCTGAACCCCGGCGGGGGGCAGCGGCGTCACATGGCCGATATATTCGAACGCCTGACGGACATCTCAACCGTTCGTGAATGGCAAGAGGAACTCGAAGACGCCCTTGAAGATGAGCTGGACATAGAACCCGATGATCTGGCCTCATGGCTCGGGGCAGAGATGTCCGCAGCAGTGATCGACTTCGACAGCCGGGACGGGACCACTGAGGTTGCCGGGACCGTGCAGGTACGGGACAGGGAGGCCGCCGAGGATTTCATCGACAAGATACTGGACCGCCTGGAAGATGACGGCGGCTTTGACTTCGGTAAAGACGACTATGGGGACTTCGACACGTGGGTGGACGAGGCAGGCCGGGACGACTACCAACTATCCCTTGCCTTGTCCAACGACCTGCTTGTGGTCGCATCGGCTGAGCACACCCTGAAGATCGTTCTGGACAGGGTGAGCGGCAGGCAGACCCGTACACTCGCTTCGGATGGCGCTTTCCAGGAAGCGCGTACCGCACTACCCGGCCGCCGCTTCATGTCTGTTTACGTGGACTATGAGAACCTTCTCGATGTCATAGAAGATGCAACCGGTATCGCGTCTACGGATACTGGAACTGCTGGCTCTCAAGCTGGATGCGGCGACCTGTTCTCCTCCATGCCCGACTGGGTTGCGATGTCGGCAGGCGTGCTCGAGCGCGGGATAGTGCTGGAGGCTGTATCGCCGCTCACAGGCGGTGGGCTGCCGGAAGCACCTGAACTCCCTGATGCGGCCGAACTGCTGCCGGCGGATGCGTTCGGGTTCGCCGCTGTGTCGTTCAATCCGGTGGTCGCGGAATGGCGTGAAGCGTTGCATGGATGTGGGATAGCAGACCTCTTTGGCGACGACCTGTGGGATGAACTTCTGGGAGCCATCCCTCCAAATGATCAGCGGGAGTGGTTCGCGGAGATCGACAGCCTGGGAAGGGAGGAGTCGGCACAACCTCTGCCTGAGCCGCTGGACAGTGACGCCACGCTGGCCGACGCCCTCGACGTGGGCCTGTGGGCGGGGAGCCGGCTGGCGGGGTTCGACCTCGAAACAGACCTGCTCGACCACCTGGGAGGAGCGGCCATCGCGAGTGTTCTGCGCGTAGGCAGTGACCTGTTGGAAAACACCGTTGGACGCTGTGGCGATGTTGTCCTACAGGCCGCGCAGCGAGGATGCGCTGGATGAGACGCTCGACAAGGTCGTCTCGTGGCTGGAGGATGAGTTGGACCTGGATTTCGATCCAGCCAACGTTGGAGCTGACCGCAACGCCCGTCTCCTGGACCTGAGCGATGTCGACGACATCGGCTACGCCCCGGGCTACGTGCTGCACGATGGTTTCCTGTCGTTCGGCACGACAGAGGAAGCGATAGAGGCTGTCGTGTCGCGGCAACGGGGCGAGGGGGATGCGCTCGCCTCGGACGGCGAATACCGCCGGGCCACCGGACACCTCCCGGGCAACCGGGGCATGCTGGCATACGTCAGCCTCCAGAGGATCGTCAGCCTCGTATCCGACATCAGTCCGGCAGACCTTGACCGGGGAACAGCGAACACCCTTGAGGAAACGTTGGGGGCTCTGGCCATGAGCGCCGGTTCGAACGACGGCGTTTCCCGGGCTGCGCTGGTGCTCACGCTCTTCCCCGGGGAGTAGCGCCACCAACTTACGGGAAGCCGCTATACTGACCCGGGTAGCTGTACCCACCTATGGGAATGCCCAGCTTGTTCATGGAGGCAGAAGCCATGAAGGACGGCATGCGGTTCGTTGATTGCGACATGCACGTGATGGAACCGGCGGATATCTTCGACCGGTACCTCGACCCGAAGTTCAAGGACCGCGTCATCAGCGCTCCGGGGCGCGCAGGCGGCTCCTCAATGGTGATCGACGGGCTCTCCCGCTCCGGCGATGACGACCTCCAGCAGTACCGGAAGCGCAATAAGAACGTCTCCGCCAACCAGCGCCAGCCGCTCTCCGCCTCGCGCTCGGCCCCGTACCTTGGCTTCGCCATCGAGCGCAACTACGATCCCATCGCCCAGGTGATGGGGATGGAGATGGAGGGGGTGGACATCGCTGTCCTCTTCCCGACGATGGGGCTGAGCCTCATCGCGCGGAACGGCATGGACCCGCTCCTCTCCGAGGCGCTCTGCCAGGCGTACAACAACTGGATCCACGACTTCTGCCAGTACAGCCCGGACCGGCTGAAGTTCGCCGCGATGCTGCCCTTCCACGACGTTACGCTCGCGTGCCGGGAGCTGCGCCGCTGCGTAACCGAGCTCGGCGCGGTCGGCTCCTTCATGCGCCCCAATCTCGTGAACGGTCGCTACTGGCACTCCAACTACTGGGAGCCGCTCTACAGCCTGCACGAGGAGCTCGACGTGACGTGGGGATTCCACGAGGGCACCGGCGCGTGGTACTCCAACATGAACACGCTCTACGGCGAGAACCGCTTCTACCGTCACGTCGCGAGCCACTGGATAGAGATGCAGCAGGCGCTCATCGCGATGGTCATCGGCGGCGTCTTCGAGTTCCACCCCAACCTGCGCGTCGGCTTCCTCGAGGCGCAGAACTCATGGGTACCCGGCGTCCTCAGCCGCATCGAGTGGGACTACCCGCAGTACCTGGACACCCACGCGCCCTACCTCTCGCTGACGCCGAAGGAGTACTTCCGGCGCAACTGCTGGGCGGCCGTCGAAGGAAGCGAGCCGGAGATCGAGGCGACCGCATCACTCATCGGCGCGGACCGCATGTGTATCTCGACCGACTACCCGCACTTCGACTCGAACTTCCCGAACGTGTCGAACAACCTGGTGCAGGGCGTTTCGCGGGAGACGGCTGCCGCCGTCCTCTACGGCGGCGCGACGCTCTACAACTTCAGCGAGGCAGACTTCGCGAAGGCGGACGCCGCGCGGGAGGAGCAGCAGGTCGCGCTCGCCCGCTAGGCGCGAGCGACGAGGCTCAGGGCAACCCCAGCTCGTCAGCGAAGCCGAGGATGGCGGCGACGGTCGCCTCCGGCTGCTGCTCTTGCACGTAGTGCGCGCTGCCTTCGACCGGCCAGCCGCGAACGTCGTCCGCGACCTGCCGCCACGCGCCGAGCACGTCCGCATTCGCCGACGGCCCGGAACCGCCCCATATCGACAGCATCGGCACCGTGATCCTCCGCCCGGCGGCGACCTCCGCCCGCCAGTAGTCCGGGTCCTCCTCCAGCGCAAGACGGTAGTCCCATATCACCGCGTCCGCGGTGCCGGGACGGGAGAACATCTCCACGTAGAACGCCCGCTCCTCCGGCGACAGGTGCGGGTTCCGGTCCAGGAATAGACCGAAGAAGAGCTCCGGTATCGCGTTCACGATGGGTTCGGCCACGTTGCGCTGCCGGAAGAAGTCGAAGTACCACTGCCGCCCGCTCGAGTCGCGACGCTCCCCGCCGACACCCTGCGGCGTCGAATCGATCTGCACCATGCCCGCGACGCGCTTCGGCAGGTCCGCGGCGATGCGTCTCGCGGTCGGCGCGCCCTTGTCGTGCCCCACGACGACGAAGCGCTCGTGGCCGAGATGGTCCATCAGCGCAACCGCATCAGCCGCCATCGTCGCGAGGCCGTAGGCGGCGGGGTCGGCGATGCGTTCCGAGTCGCCGTAGCCCCGGCGGTCTGGCGCGACGACGGTGAACCGCTGGGACAGCGCGGGCGTGATCTGCTCCCAGGTGCGGCGCGTGCGCGGAAAGCCATGCAATAGCAGCAGCGGAAATCCGCTCCCGGACGTTTCGTACGCCGCGCGTACGCCGTTGACCATGGCGGACCGTGCCTCGCCCATGGAGCGCCTACGGCCAGACGAAGCTGAGGACGATGAGCAACGCGCCGGTGGCGATGACGCCTCCGGCGGCGACGGGCCACAGGATGTAGCCGATGTCCTCAGCGTTGCCGAACGGCCAGATCAGGTCTTTCACGAGTCAACTCCTCCGTGGGACTACCGCCATCATAGTCGGGTGGGCAGCGCCGCTGTCAACGCAGCTCAACCTCACTCTACGCTCGCCTCCGCATCCCGCATCGCGTCCACGGTCCGGAGGATGCCCTCGTTGAGCGGCACGACGGCCCGCCAGCCGAGTTCCCGCTCCGCGCGGCGCACGTCCAAGTAGATGCGGTGCACGTCGCCTGGGCGTTCCGCCGCGTGCTCCGGGCTGCCGTCGTAGTCGGTGGCCCCGGCGAGCGCGTCGAACACCTGCAACACCGTCGCTCCCTCCCCGGTGCCGATGTTGAAGACGCCGTTCTCCTGCTGTGCAAGCGCAAGCACGTTCGCCCGCACCACGTCGTCCACGTAGACGTAGTCCCGCTCGTGCGAGCCGTCGCCGAAGATGACGGGGCGCTCACCGCACAGCATGGCGTTGGCGAAGATCGCGACGACTCCCGCCTCGCCGAACGGGTCTTGCCGCGGGCCGTAGACGTTGCCGTAGCGCAGGATCGTGTAGCGGATGCCATGGAGCGTGCAGAGCGTCTGCACGTACGCCTCGGCAGCCGCCTTGGACGCCCCGTACGGAGAGAGCGGGCGGATCGGGTGTTCCTCGTCCGCGGGCAGCCGCTGCGGTTCGCCGTAGAGTGCGCCTCCGGTGGAACTGAACACGACGTGCCCCACGCCGTAAGCGGCGCACTGCTGGAGGACGTTCAGCGTGCCGAGCACATTCACTTCCGCGTCGTGCATCGGGTCGCGGACGGACTCGCTGACGCTCGCGTGGGCCGCGATGTGCAGGACGACCTCCGGTCGCGCGGCCTCGAACGCCGCCGCGAGCGCCGGGCTGCGGATGTCGATCTCGTAGAGCGCAGCCTCTAGGTTGACGTGTGCGCGCTTGCCGGTGGCGAGCACGTCCACGACCGCGACGTTGTGTCCTTCGGCGATGAGCCTGTCCACGAGGTGGGAGCCGACGAATCCCGCTCCGCCTGTCACCAGAATGTTCAACTTCTCACAGGCGATAGTAGCGCTGGGCGTTCCGGTTTAGGATCGCCGCCTTGGCGCTGTCTGAAAGTTCCTCGCTCTCCCGCACTTCCTGTATCTCCCGCTTGCACATCTCCGTCGTCACCTCGTGCGGGAAGTCGCTGGAGTAGAGGAAAGCGTCCGCGCTGTAGCGCGTCGTCGCGAAACCGAGCGCGGGCTCCTCACCCTCGCACCCGATGTAGAGTCGGCCGTCGCGGATATGCCGCAGGATGTACTCGCTGGGTATCTCCTCACCGTGCGGGCCGTACTCGCCCTCGGGGTCGTGCTCGATGTGTGTGACGTGCGAGCGGTCGAACCGCTCCATCGCCATGAGGAACCAGCCGACGCCGCCTTCCAGAAAGCTCATCCTCATGTTCGGGAACCGGTCCAGCACGCCGTTGAAGACGATGCTCGCCATCCCGATCATGACGCCCATCGGGTGCCCCATCGCGTGAACGGGCGCGTACCGGTTGAGGTCGTCGAAGCCCATACCGTCGTGGCAGCCGCCGTGGACCGCGACCGCACAGCCCAGCCGGTCCGCTTCCTTGTATACGGGCCAGTATGCCTTCGCGCCCAGGTGCATGCTCAGGCCACGTGAGGGCAGCATCGCGCCCACCATGCCCAACTCGGTCACTGCGCGCCGGAGCTCCTCCACCGCGGCGACGGGGTCCTGCATCGGAACCAGGGCCATGCCCTTGAAACGCGGATCGCGGGTGCAGTACGTCGCGTGGAGCCAGTCGTTGTAGGCCCGCGTCGCGGCGACCGCCCAGTCGACGGCGGTGATCTTGCCACAGGCGAGCCCCCGGGTCGGGTAGAGCACGGTGGTGTCGATGCCCACGTCGTCCAGGAATGTGAGCCATTCGTCCGGTCCCACCACGCCCCGCTTGATGCGTTCCGGGTCCGGCTCGGTCAGGTGGTAGCCGTGGAAGTGGTCGAAAGGCGGGAAGATATTCTGCATCCTGTCCCTGTGGAACGGCGTAGGCAGGAATTCCCGGATGCCATCGTTGTCTTCCCGGACATGCCCGTCGGCGTCGATGACCAACTCGATGTTCGCATTCATGGCCCTCCTCCTGCGCGGAGTATAGCCTCTGCCCCTGGCAAGCAAACAGACGCTGCCTTCAGGCGAGCGCCAGGCGGGCGGCGTATAGTGGACTGACCTCCCATGCACGCGCCAGACCCTCAGACAGCCGCCTCCGCGACGCAGGACCCCGTCTCCCGCCGGGCGCTCGACTATCCCGACTTCCGCATCCTGTGGTTCACCACCGGTCTCGTGGCGGGAGGCGTCTGGTTCCAGCAGGTCACGCTCGGCTGGCTCGCCTACGAGCTCACCGAAGACCCCCTGCAGGTCGCGGGCGTAGTGGGCGTGCGGACGCTTCCGTTGCTGCTGTCGCCGGTCACAGGGGTGATTGCCGACCGGGTCGACAGGCTGAAACTGCTGCTCGTAGACCAGGTGCTGGTCACGGTCCTGGTCTTCGGTTTCGCCCTCGTGCTGTTGAACGACCTGCAGCAGCTGTGGCACCTGTATGTTTTCGCCGTGCTGTTCGGCACGCTGTGGGCGGCAAACAACCCGGTGCGCCAGGTGCTCATCGCGAACACCGTGCCTCGCGAGGCGCTGATGAACGCGACGGCGATGACCTCGATGTCGTTCAACATCATGCGGGCCGTCGGCCCGGCCATCGGCGGGTTCGTCATCGCCTTCTTCGGCCCGGGCATCAACTTCCTGATCCAGGGGTTCCTCTTCCTGATGGCGCTGGCAGTAGTGACGCGCATGCGGACGCCGTACTACACGGCGAACCGAGCGCACGCACGGGAGAGTTCTCCGCTGCAGAACCTCCAGGAGGGATTCGCTCGCGTCATCAGCGAGCCGACCACGCGCATCACGACCGCGATGACGTTCGGGCTGTCGATGACGATGATGGCGATGGTGTTCAACCAGCTTCCGGTGTACACCGCGGAGATACTCGGCAACGACGACGGAAGCCAGCTGGGCCTGCTCCTCATGGCGATGGGGTTCGGAGGTTTCCTTAGGACGGCGTTGCTCGCGCTGCTCATGTCGACGCGCCGGAAGGGAGTCCTCGCCTCCGTAGCATTCGCGCTCTCAGCGGTCAGTGTCGTGGTCCTCTCGCAGGCGACGGTGCTGTGGCTCGCGATGCTTGCGCTGCTCCTCCAACAGATGTTCGTGCAGGTGGTGATGACGACGAACATGACCGTCGTGCACACGATGACGTCAGACGACCTGCGGGGCCGCGTCATCGGCGTCTACCAGATGGAGATCGGCATGATGCCGTTCTGGGGGCTGGTCGCTGGCGCTCTCTCCAGGGCGTACGGCGTAGACAACGCCTTCCTCGTCGGGGGCATCGCAGGACTCGCGATCATCGGCGTTGCGACCGTCGCGCTACCTCGCTACCGGCGGCTGGAGGTGTAGCGGCACCCTCACCCCGGCCCTCCCTAGGGGGAGAGGGAGCAGAAATCCTCCACCAATGAGCGAGCGGACGCACACCAATGAGCGCCTGCTGCTCGCTTTCGAGCGCGAATAACCCGGAATGAGCATGCCGCTTCACTCTCGCACACGGCGCCGACAGGAGCGGCCCGCTGAACCGGTCGAAAATTGTGTCTCATTTCTTCTCATTTAGTCTCATTTCATTCCTGCGACCCATCCCCCGAGCGGGCCGGGCCCTGGTGCTCTCCCGCCGGTGGCGGCGCGTCGTCACCAACCAGCGTAGCCGACGCAGGCGCGACCGCACTTCGGCCCATAGAGGAGCGGAGGACGCTCGCATATCGGTCACTCACCCACACAAGCCTAGGCGTTTGCTTGGCTGCGGCGGCAAAACTATCCGCCTCGCGATCAATGGCTGAAGGGAGATAGGCGTCGGTGGGACGCGCGCTTACTACTCGGCGCCGTCCCCCCTCGTACACGTACGCTTCAATTGATATGGCGCGACCAACATTAGGCCCCAGAGTAGTTCGTTCGCCAGGATCGATTACCTCAAATGCAGCCCTGAGGGCCTGCACTTGCTCGTCGGTAAGCGGTAGTGCAAGAGCACGACCGGACTGGCCAGCTGCAGCAAGCCGACGAACCACAGCCTGATCATCTGGCTCATTGAGCAGAGCCCCACATTTACGAAGCCATGTCATAACCGTGCGGGCAGCTTTGCTCTCTTTACGATGTGCAGGGTGAAGCAGAGTGACGATACCGAGCCGCTGCCCCAGTGGCGTGGTTTCTACTGCTAGGGCTTCGGGGGAATCTGAAGCTGGAGGAGTGAGGCGTCGCTCATCATCAGCAATCACGCATCGGAAATCGAGCAACCGCTCCGTAAGCCCCTCGTCCAGTGCTGCTCCGACAAGCGCAATCGTAGCGTCCTCAGGTCTGGTTTGGTCATCCAGCAGAGCGAGCGCTTGCTCAACGCTCACCGGTTCAGGGAGGTCTGCGCCAGCGGCTCGCCAGCCGTCCAGCACTGAACGCCACTTACCCGCTTGGTCTCTGACTTGAACAGGGAGCGTTGCGGGAAGATCGGCCAAGCTCGCCGTTTCGGCCTCGGTCAAGACTCCTTCGAGTGGTGGCGCTTCCACCGCGAGTTGCGACAGGCTGACAAGTCCGAGGGAAGAGATATGAAACGAGACTCCAGAAGCAACACTTTGCCAAGCATGAGCGGTGACCGCAGCCGTAAGGGAATCGAGTATAGGCGACGCTGTATCTGCTTCAAGTGCGTCTTCCTGCGGCATCGCCAGCCATGCCGTTTGAGGGTCGCGGGAGAAGAGGTCGAGCGCAGCCTGCGACCAAAGTTCGGCGAGAAAAGGAACCAAGGCTTTGTTCCATGCGGTGTCGGCGAAGCCCTGCCGGTTCGTAAGCGGGTCGAACTGAGCGTTCACAAACAGGGGAAGGCGCGTGGGTACTACTGGAAGCCCCGCGTAGACCTGCCCCTTACCAGAAGGCCAGAGAGGCAAAGCCACCGCGATTGGAGTGGTTGCACCAGTCGCCTTACGTGTACGCCTAACTTTCGCAGGCACCGGGACCTCAGCACTGTAAACCACCCATGAGCGTCCGTCGGTCGCTTCAGCGTAATGGCGCGACAAAGCCGCAGATGCCCAGGGTACAGCCGCTCCCTCCTGGTTTTGGCGCGCGAGAGCAAGTTCGCGAACCGAGTCTCCTTCAGAAGTCAGCAAGGTGATTCGTGAGACATAGCGCAAGAACAGCAATCCGGCGTCGCCCCATCTGCTGAGCCATTCCTCAATCTCATTCGACTCTACGGCCCCGGCCTCAAGAGGGATTCGCAGTGTGGTCCAGCCCGGCTCTTGGAACTGGGGTGGAAGCGCGGTCGGGGCTATTGGCTCAATGGTGGGGTCACCGAGTTCCACATGGTATGGATGGCAGTGAACCTCAATCTTCATCGATAGCGAACGAAGGGCCATGAGTCCAATCCCGAATCTGCCCACAGAGGCGATTTCGCTGCCCTTGGTGCTGAACCACGGGGTTGCTAATCCAAGCACATGCTTGAGGCGTATAGGGAGACCGTCATGGCTAATCAGGAGATCGGTTGGCCTCAGACACAACCGGATCTGTGAAGCCTCGACATCGTCAGCATTCTGAACAATCTCAGCAAGCCCCTGAAACCGGTCACTGGAGAGCATTTCCCCGCTGTCGCGGGCACCCTCCATCATATTCGCAGCGACGCCGGGGAGTTCTTCAAAGAGCTTACCCAGTCGCCGAACCGCTGCCTCAGCCGTTCGGAGGTCACTCGGTTCATATGCGGGTTCGAAGTTCTTGTCCTTCGTATCGAAAAGTTGCTCAGCGGCACTTTCCGCAAGCGCAATCTGGTCGGTGGCATTGGTCAGGGTATCCGGCATAGCCTTCTCTTCAATTGTGGGTTTGGCGACGGGGGCAGAGGGATAGTATACGCGGCATGCTCCAACTTCCTCTCGTAGACCGCGTCGCCGTCGCCACCCTTGCGTTCCCGCGCTACCGACGATTGGAGCTGTAGCGGCCCCTCGCTTGCTCTGGTACTGCGCAGGCAGAAAGAACGTGCTCGGGAGAGCGACGCGTATAATCGCGACAGCGCAGCGAAGGGGGACGCGTGGCATCGGACGCAGCGCCGGGCAGGCAAGGCAAGGGCGGCATCTTCTACGGCTGGTACATCGTGGCAGCTCTGCTGTTCATGACGTTCGTCTCCATCGGTTTCCGGCAGAGCTTCGGGTTGTTCCTTCCGTCGTGGACGAAAGAGTTCGGTGTATCGGTCTCCTACATGTCCACCGTCGCGTTCGTCGGATGGATGGTGAACGGCATCGCCCAGCCGGTGGTGGGCGGGCTCGCCGACCGTTATGGAGCGCGCGTCGTGGCCTGTGTGAGCGTCGCAGTGCTTGGCGTGAGCACGCTGGCCATGGCGTTCTCGCTCAACATCCTGATGCTGGCTTTCTTCTACGCAACGCTTGCATCGTTCTCGAACGCCGGAGCGATGTTCACGCCCATCACGCCACTCATAGCGCGCTGGTTCGTGCGACGGCGCGGCGCGGCTCTGAGCATCATCACCGCCGGCGGCTCCGGCGGCGCGATGCTCCTGGTGCCGTTCTCAGCCTTCCTGCTGGAACTCTTCAACTGGCGGGTCGCTCTTGCAGTCGTCGCAGGAATCATGCTGGTGCTCGTCCTGCCGCTGGTGCTGGTGGTGGTCCGGAACCAACCGGGGCCGATGGGGCTGAGGCCGGACGGCGACGCACCAGGGACCGAGGATGGCCAGCAGAGGCAACGACTCGTCGATGGTCCGCTCACCGTATCCCACTGGCGGCAGGCATACCGCTCTTCGCCCATGTGGCAACTCACGCTCACCTATGTGGTCTGCGGCGTGACGACTGCGATCATCGCCGTCCACTTCGTGTCGTTCGCAAACACGGAGGGGATCTCGGAGACGACTGCGGCGCTTGCCTTCGCGCTGCTGAGCTTCTCCAACGTGGCTAGCGTGCTCGCGGTGGGTTTCCTGCTCTCCGACCGTCTTCAGCGGAAGGACACGCTTGCCATGGTCTACGCGGTCCGTGGGCTGGGCTTCCTCGCGCTGCTCGTCATGCCAACCCCCATGGGCCTGTGGGCGTTCGCGGTCGTCGCAGGCAGCTCGTGGCTGGCGACCGTGCCGCAGACGAGCGCGCTCGCCGCGGAGATCTACGGCATCCGCAATTCGGGGTCCATCACGGGGATGCTGACCATGGTGCACATGTGCGCCGGGGCCGTCGCCGTCCTTGCCGCAGGTTTCACCTACGACTATTTCCTCTCCTACGACCCGGTCTGGGTGGTGTGCGTGGTGATGCTGGCAGGGGCCTCGCTGATGGCGTGGAGGGTGCGCGAGCGGGAGGTCTCAGCACGCTACATGCCCATGCGGCTCGCGGAAGCCTAGGAGAGAAGCGGGGGCTGGGGCATGCGCGCACATCACTCGGAGCCAACGGACTCGGAGTTGCTGGAATGGCTCGTCCATACCGTGGACTCTATCCTCGGGCAAGGGCCGCTGGTGATGGTGGCGCTCATCGCCATAGTGGTGCTGCTGATCCCGCTGGCGATAGCCGTCCTGGCGCTCCGCAGACGCGGAGGGTCTCAGCCGTAGGCGAGTCCAGTACGCTTCGGGGCAGAAGACCGTGGGGCGAAGGCTCGACTATGATTAAGCCATGGCATGGCTATTCGGGTCGTCCAAACGAGCGCTCAGGCAGAGGGTCGCACGGCAGCACAATGGAACGCTCTGCCAGGCGCCAGACGGCGCCACTTTCGTAGTCAGCGCTCGGGGCCGGTGGAATCTCGTTTTCGACTTCGACACGCCCGAGGGCCCCGCTCCGATCCCGCTATTCGGTCAGCGCCAGGCGACGCGCATCGGGGTGCCTTTCACGCCCCGCGGCGAGTTCGCCTGGACGCTGCGGCGCCGTCCCATCGTGGGAGACGCCATCGCCAGGCAGCGTCGAAAGTTGGAGCGTGAGGGAGCGGACGCCCTGGAGGAGTTCGTCCGCAAGCTACAGTCCGAACTCAACCCCCCTTCCGTACCCATGGGCTATGGCGATTTCGACTACGAGTTCAACATCGAAACCAACGACGAGGACAGGATTCGTGACCTCTTCGCC
The DNA here is from genome assembly GCA_034422795.1 of Dehalococcoidia bacterium. GTDB lineage: Bacteria > Chloroflexota > Dehalococcoidia > Lucifugimonadales > Australimonadaceae > Bin16. The sequence goes on from DAOUJK010000022.1 coordinate 114,043, forward strand.
GATCCCGACCTCCGTCGCTCCCTCCAGGCCCTGCCTTCCGTGTCGTTCAAGGCAACGCAAGACGACGAGTGGTTCTACTGGGTGTTCGAGGAGCAGACCGATAACCTGGCCATCCTCTACTGTCAACTGGCCGGAACAGTGGACGACGACGCTCTGCTCGAGGACCTCTCGGACCTCCTGGAGGCCATCATAGTGCGGCTGGCGGCGATGGGAATCGCGGAGCCGACCCGCCCCGGCTTGTTCCTCGGGACAGGCACGTGACCGGGCCGAGTGCGGGGCCCGGAACCGTCAGGGCGACTCAACGGCACGCGCGCTGCGCCGGGGAGGCCTCGTGAAGAACACCAGAGCGCTGACTGACAACCAACAGACCGCGACCAGACTGAACGCGCCCATATAGCTGCCCTGGTTGTCGCGGAGCGTGGCAAGCATCAGCGGCGACGCGGCGTTCGACGCCGTCATGAAAGGCCGCATCATGCCACGTATCCCACCGATGTGGTCGCGGCCGAAATGGTCCGCGACCGTAAGGGCGTGGAGTTGGTAGAAGCCGGGTTGGGTCAGCCCCTGGGTCGCGGCCCACACGAACAGCATCCACGGATGGCCGACAACCAGAACGAGCACAACGCTCAACCCGGTCAGTCCCGCCTGGCAGGTGAACACGTAGCGGAGTGGGAAGCGGCTGGACGCGGTCCCCCAGATGAAGCGATTGGCGACCGCACAAACGCCATACACCATCAGGACGCCTGCGCCTATCTCTGCACCGAATCCACGGTCCTCCATGAACGGCAGCCACTGGACCTGGAACCCTGAGAGTCCAAGCGTCGCCACGAGGCCCGCCGTTGAGAGCATCCAGAAAGAGGATGTACCCAACGCCTCGCGCCGGGTGAGGCCCGGCCCCTCAGGCGCGACCTCTCGCGCAGCCTCCCGCTCTTGCGCCGGGGAACCGCCGTTGTCGGGCTTGAGACCCATGCTCTCCGGACTCGTGCGGACCAGCAGCATCAGAGGCGCTATCACCGCGATGACGCCGAGCCCGGTCCAGAACCAGGCCATACGCCATCCAACGGCGGCGATGAGCAGGATGATTATGGGAGGGAATACCAGGATGCCCAAGGGTGAACCTACGTTGGCCCACATCAATGCCTGGGGGCGTCGGCGTACGAACCACTTGACGACGATCGCATCGAGCACTCCTACGCTCAACAAGGCGCCCAGCGAGCCGAGGACCCCGAATGCCATGTAGTACTGGAACGGCGTCTCTACCCACGTCACCAGGACGAAGGACAGGCCGGAGATGACGGTGCCCAGCGGCAGCATGACACGAGGCAGCCACCTGTGGTCGGCCAGAGGACCCAGGAATGGGCCCAGGATGCCTCCGGCCAGCACCCGGAGCGTCAGCGCGCCGAATACCGTAGCCCTGGTCCAACCCAGATCGTCGTGCATCGGTCCGGCGAAGACGCTGCTCGCGAAGTGGGCCCCTCCCGTTTGGAATGCGCTGTTGACCGCTGCGAGAAACACGATGACCCAGCCATAGAACGGTAGCCGTTTCGCAACTGCGTCCATGTCGGCCTCGCAGCGCCTCTCATCCCGGCGAAGCCGGTGACCAGGTCTTCCGCCTGGGGCGGCGGGCGGCGAGGAAGAAGAAGCCCGCGAAGAACGCCCCCACGACGTAGACCATGTGTATGGGTTCGTAGCTTCCCGTGAGCCGGAAGGCGAATGCGGTGACGAGCGGCCCCAGCGCCATCGCGGGCGTGACGAGCAGAACGGTGAAGCCCGTGATCGCGCCGACGTGCCTGCGGCCGAAATAGTCCGGCCACGCCTGCGACTGGAGCTGCTGCGAGCCGCCGATGGCGAGGCCGATCGGCAACGCAGCAGCGAAGAGGGTGGCGGGCGTGTCGGCCAGGACGTAGAGCGCGATCGAGAGGGAGTAGCCGAAGCCCCAGAGTGTCAGGCCGGCATGGATGCCGAAACGAGCGGCGATATAGCCCCAGAACGGCCGTCCCAGGAGCGCGCCGAAGCCGAAGAAGGCGAACGCGCTCGACGCGAACCGGAACGCGAGCCCTTCGTCCATGAAGTAGAACACCATGTTGGCGATAACGCCGGTGGCGGGGAAGCCGGTGAGCATGAGCGAGACCACGATGAGCCAGAGCGTTCGCGTGCGTACGGCCTCCCGCAGCGTCCAGCTGTCCTCGTCCGATACACCGCGCGATGGACCGCGCAGCGCGGCCGGCGCCACGTCTGACCGACCGCCGTCGGGGAGTTGCCCGTGGTCCTCCGGCCTGCGCCGAACGATGAGCCAGACGAGCGGGGCGAGGATGCATATCTCGACGACACCGAGAACGCCCCAGCCGGCCCGCCAGGAGGTCTCTTCGATGAGGATGGCGAAGACCGGGACCATGGTGAAGCCAAAGACCGCGCGCCCACCGCTGGACCAGGCGAACGCGGCAGCCCGGCGGCGCACGAACCAGTTCGCGATCGCCGTTCGCGGCCCCACCACCTCCAGCCCCGTTCGCGCGGCGCCGACCCCGATGCCAAGCAGCGCGTAGTACGCCCAGGGGACGCTCGTGAACGCCAGCAGTACGAGGCAGGCGCCGCCGAACAGGGCGCTGAGCGTCATACCGAGCCGTGCGCCGCTCCTGTCGAACAGCGGGCCGAGCACCATGCCGAGCCCGGCGGAGACGAATGTGGCGACAGTGAGCGCGCCGGTGAGCATCGTGCGGCTCCAGCCGAGGTCGTTCTCCATCGGTACGACGAGCAGGCCGAAGAGGTAGCTGGTGGCGGCGCCATGGGTGAAGAGCGCGAGGAAGGAGACGCCGACTATCCACCATCCGCGGAAGGACGGGTAGAGCGTGAGGCGGCGGGTGGGCGTGGTGCTGCTCATGGGAGGGTTCATTCTTGCACAGGTTGTGGAGGCTGCCACGGGACGGCGCCGATCAAGGTGGCCAATGCCGCGTGAATCTGGCCACCTTGATGGCCGCGTTACGAGTGAATCGGACCTTACGATCTGGCCACCTTGGCCACCTTGATGTGGGCGTTTCCAAGGCCGTGGTCTGCTTCCTATATCAAGGTGGCCAAGGTGGCCAACGAATTCACTAGTTCGGGACTCACTCATAGACCGCGTTGATGGCAACGGGACCAGGCTATAGACGCAGTCTATGGCTGGTGCAGGGCGCGTAGTCATGCCTCCAGCGTAGCTGATGCGGGGTCGACCGGGTAAGAGGCAGATGTCACAGTGGCGACAGGGTCATCCGATGTCGAGGGCTATGACGACGGCGCCACCCACGATGAGGGCAGTGGAAACGAGCTTGACCGTGACCGTGCCGCGCGTCGTGACCTCGCCGAGCGCGCCGCGCCACACGAGCGAGAGGCCGATGGTGAAGACGACGAGGAAGAACGTTCGCAGGCTCGAGAGTGCTGTCACGAGCGTCGTGGGGCCGAGCGAGAGCGCCCAGAGGATCAGGAAGAGGCTCGTGTTGGCGACGACGAACTGGTTGAGGGCCATGTACCCGAGCGCCGGGCTACGGGTGCGGAAGAAGGAGACGATGTCGTCCAGCGGCTGCCGCCGCAGGTTCAACGCGAGAAGGACGCTGCCCAGGGCGAGCATGCGCAGCGCGTGCGCGAACAGCACCGGCAATTCGTTCACCGCCGTCTTGCCGAACACGAAGGAGCTGCCTTCTATGAGGCTGCCGAGCATGAGCAGCAGGAACGTCCTGCCCGGAAGGAAGCCGCGGGATGCGCCGGGGCCGGACGAGATGAGCACCGCGCCCCCAACCACTGCGAGCACCGCGAGCCACTCCACCCCGTTCAGGCGCTCGCCGAGGAAGAGGAACGCGATGAGCGCCGTGAAGATGGGGTACGTCTGGTAGACGGGGATGGCGCGGGAGACCTCGCTCGTGTAGAGGGCGCGCACGAGGATGTGCGCGCCGAGGCCGTAGAAGACGCCGGAGAGCAGCGCCCAGAGCACGGCTTCCAGCGTTGCCGACTCCGGGACCCCGGAGACGAGGAGCAGCGCCGTCCCGACGAACGGCATGGTGAGGCCGATGGCGAGCGGCTGGGTGCCCGGTGTGCGGGCATACCGGTGAATAATGGTCTTGTCGAGGATGCCGATGCAGGCGGCGAGCGCCGCGCCAGCCAGCACGACCACTACCCAGGACATCGGCTATACGCTCCCTAACGCGATGACGGCCACACCGGCCACGATGAAGATGGTGGAGACGAGTTTAACCGTGACCGTGGCGGGCGTCGTCACCTCGCCCAGAGCGCCGCGCCACACGCGGGCAAGGGCGAGGGCGAAGGCGACGACGAAGAATGTCCGCAGGCTGGAGAGCGCAGTAACGAGCGTCGTAGGGCCGAGCGAGAGCGCCCAGAGAAAGAGGAACTGGCTTGCGTTGGAGATGACAAGCTGATTGAGGGCGACGTACTTGAGCGCGGGGCTGCGCGTACGGACGAACCACAGCACCTGTTCCAGTGAGCGCCGGCGCAGGTTCAGCGCGAGCAGGACGCTGCCGATGGCGAGCAGACGCAGCGCGTGCGTGAACAGCACGGGCAGCTCGTTCACCGCCGACTTGCCGAACACGAAGGAGCTTCCCTCTATGGCGCTGCCGATGATCAGGATGATGAACGCCCTGTCCAGCAGGAAGCCGCAACCGGACTCGTCCCGGCGGAAGGAGAGCAGCACAGCGCCGCCCACGACGGCGGACATCGCGAGCCACTCCACGGCGTCCAGCCGTTCGCCCAGGAAGATAACCGCGATGAGCGCGGTGAAGATGGGATACGTCTGGTAGACGGGTATGACGCGGGAGACCTCCTGCCTGTAGAGCGTGTACACGAGGATGTGCGTTCCGAGGCCATAGCACAGGCCGGATGCAAGGGCCCAGAGGATGGCCTCGGACGTTGCAGACGCGGGGATGCCGGTCGCCACAAGCAACGGAAGCCCGATGAGCATCATGGTGATACCGATCACGAGCGGTTGCAGGTACGGCATGCGGGCGTAGCGGTGGATGACGGTCTTGTCGAGGATGCTGAGAGCCGCGGCAAGCGCCACGCCCGCCAAGACGATAGCTACCCAGGACATCCCCTAACCACCCGTGACGGCAATCGCTGCGACACCGGCCACGATGAGGGCGGTCGAGACGAGCTTGACGGCGACGACACCGGGCGTCGTGACCTCGCCGAGCGCGCCCTTCCAGACGAGGGCGAGCGCCGTGCTGTAGACGACGAGGAAGAAGGCGCGCGCGCCGGACAACGCGGTGACCAGCGCCGCAGGACCGAGGGCCAACGCCCAGAGAAGAAGGAGAAGCCCCGCCGTGGCGATGATCAGCTCGTTCATGGCGACGAACCGGAGCGCCGGGCTGCGGGTGCGGACGAACGTGCGCACGTCGTCCACGGAGCCGCTCCGGAGGTTGAAGGCAAAGAAGACGGCCCCAAGCCCCAGGGAGCGCACCGCGTGCGTGAAGAGGACCGGCAGTTCGTCCACCGCAACCTTGCCGAATACGTGCGCGCTGCCGTGGATAGCGCTGCCGATCATGAGCAACACGAACGCCTTATCCAGCAGGATGCTGCGAAGGGAGGTGGAGCCGGGCCGGAACGAGATCAGCACCGCTCCTGCGACAACGACGGCCACTGCGAGCCACTCGACCACACCCAGTTCCTCGCCCAGGAAGAAAAAGGCGTAGATGGCAGTGAAGATGGGGTAGCTCTGGAAGACCGGGATGGTGCGCGACACTTCATTCCAGTAGAGAACGCGTATGAGGAACTGCGCGCTCAGGCCGAAGACCACGCCGGAGACGAGCGCCCAGAACACGGGGGCCCACTCTGCCCCCTCCGGAACGCGGACGGCGGCAAGTACGACGATCCCGACGAACGTCTGCGCGATGCCGATGAGGAGCGGCAGCGTATGGGGCGTAGTGGCATAGCGGTAGATGACGGTCTTATCGAAGATGCTGACGATCCCGGAGACCGCCGCACCCGCCAGCGCAAGGACTACCCAGGACAAACCTAGCCCGCCGCTCCGTTCCCGTTCCTCGCGGTCTCGTACCGCGAGTTGCGAACGACCTGGCCGGGGAGCGCGCCCGTGTGGACGCCGTCCTCCAGCAACACCTGCCCGTTGACGATGGTGTACGGGATGCCGTGCGCCACCTGCTTCAGCCGCATGGAGCCGCCGGGCAGGTCGTAGGCCTCCTCGGACGGATCGAGACCGAGGTCCTCGTAGTCCATCACGAGCACGTCCGCCTTGCTGCCGGGGGTAAGCCTGCCGCGGCCAGGTGTGCCGAAGACGTCCGCGGGGAACGAGGTGAGCCGGCGCACGCCCTCCTCCACCGGCATGATGCCCTTGTCTCGCACCCAGTGGCTGAGGAAGTGGACGCCGTAGCCATAGCCGCCCTCCCGCACGACGTGCGCGCCGGAGTCCGACAGGCCGATGAGCGTGTGCTCGTCGTTGAGGATGGCTGCCATCGCCTCGTCGTCGTTGTTCTGCTGGTTGCGGGCGCACCACGTCTTCATCTCCTCCTCGACCGAGAGGTCGAGGAAGGCGTCCATGGCGCTGATGCCGCGCTGCGCGCCGAGTTCGGCGGCGGTCATGCCCGCGAGGCTCTTGTTCTTCTCCAGCGCGGGCTTGACGATGACCACGTGGTCCCAGCGCCCGGAGAAGCCGAGCGCGGTGTTGTCGCTGTGCTCCGCGACCTCCTGCGCGAGCTGCGGACGGAGCGAGGCGTCCGCGAAGGCAGCGACGCGCTCCGACGTGCTGCTGTTCATGATGCGCTTCCAGGTGGGCATGAAGTTGAAGAACTCCGCGCTGTCCATCTGGAAGAAGCGCAGGCCGGGGCGCGGGTTGATCTGCGGGTAGATGCGCGCCGTCGTGTTCGCAGCCACGTCGGCGAGATGGGCGAGGTGCTCCCGCCACTGGTCCGGACGGAGCACGCTCTGGGTGATGGAGAGGTAGGTGACGGGACGCCCGCTGATCTCCGACATCCTCGTGCAGATGCCCTCGTTCAGTTCGAGGTCCCTCGGATCGCCTACCTGGATGACGCCGGTGCCGAGGTCGCGCAAAGCGCCCGCGATGGCGTACAGCTCGTCGATGGAGGCGACGTTGGCGGGGAGGAGCTTGCCGTCCATGCCGGCGTGGCGCGGGTTGCGATCGAACGACACACCGAGCGCCCCCGCCTCGATGCACTCGCGCACTGCGGTCTGAACCGCCTCGATCTCGTCGCCGGTGGCCTCGCGCTCCTGGGAGTCTGCGCCCATCACCCAGCGGCGGACGGCCGAGTGGCCGACCATGACGCCGAAGTTGATGCCGAGGTTATTGTCGAGCGAGCCGAGGTAGTCGCCGAAAGTACGCCAGCCCCACGGCACGCCGTTCATCAGCACGTCGTAGGGGATGGCCTCGACCTTCGCGAGCATCCCGGCGAGCGAAGGCTCGTCGCCCTCGCGCACCGGGGCCAGCGTCAGGGAGCAGTTGCCGCTCACGACGGTCGTGACGCCGTTGTAGCAGGAGAAGGTGCAGAGCGGGTCGAACGTGACCTGGCCGTCGTAGTGGGTGTGGTGGTCGATGAAGCCGGGAGTGACGACGCAGCCGCTGGCGTCGATCTCGCGCGTCGCGGGGCCGTCCAGCCGTCCCACGGCGGCGACGCGCCCGTCCACGATGCCGACGTCAGCGACCCGCGGAGCACCGCCCGTGCCGTCGACCACGAGGCCGCCCTTGATGAGCAGATCGAACGCCATCGCACACCTCCGCTATGAGCGTTGGGGCTATGTTACACCCCGTGAGGCGAGCGGTAAGAAGATCCGGCGCTCTAAGCGCCCGGTGCTCTAGTCCGACAGCGCCTCCGCTACCTCGGCTTCGGTGAGGCCGTAGACCTCCATCGCCTTCTGTGGGGTGATGAGGCCGTCCTGGATGTCGCCCTTGACGAGCTCACGGTCGCGCTCGGCGGGGGGGAGCACGCCGCCGCCGCCGCCCGTCTCGATGCTGAAGACCTCGCCGGGCTGCATGCCGAGGTTGGAGGCGATGCCGGGGTAGCGCTCCTCGCGGTCGGTGCCGGGGTGGACGACGACGTAGGCATTGGCGCCGTTACCGCCGCCCTCCATACCGGCAGCCTCGCGCTTGGCCGCGCCGCCGGAGAGGCGACCGCCCGAGCGCACCTTGTACTCGCGCACGTAGCCGGGACCGCCGCGCGACTTGCCGTCGCCGCCGGTGTCCGGCAGCACCTCGAAGCGCGTCATGTCGACCGGGAACTCGGACTCGATGATCTCGACGCTCGTGAAGCGTCCACCGCTGGCGCGCGCGCCGACGCCGGAGAAGCCGTCGCCGCCGTCGAATGCGCGTGCGCCCGCGTACATCAGCTCGTACTGCACGTACTGGCGGTCGCCGTCGCCCTGGTAGCCGATGACGATGGAGCTCTGCGTGGAGCCGTGGGCGAGCGTGGGCTGTCCGGCGGCCTTCGCGACCGCGGTCATGATGACGCTCTCCGCGATAGCCATGGTCTTGGAGTAGAAGCCGACGGGACCGGGGAACTCCGGCGAGATGATGCTGCCCTTGCGGAAGCGGCACTCGATCGCGTTGGCGAGTCCGTGATTGATGGGGAGGTAGGGGTCGGTCATGCAGATGACGCCGTTGTAGACGAGGCCGCGGATGAACGGTTCCCGCACGTTGATGGGGGCCGACGCCTGGTCGCCGGTGGCGGTGAAGTCCACGATAAGCCGATCGCCCTCCTTGATGGCGGCGGCGTGGAGGCGGATGGGCTTGCCGGGGTTCGAGGGGTCGTCCACCCACGTCTCGGACTCGCTGACGCCGTCCCTCCAGTGGGAGATGTACTCGCGGGCCTGCTGCTCCGTCCGCTCGCCGAGGTCGTCGAACATCTGGAGGAGGGTGTCCTTCCCGTAGGTGCGGAGCGCGTCTTTCACGCGCTCCTCGCCGATGGTGAAGCAGACGCCAGCCTTGGCGGAGAGGTCACCGATCATCATCTCGGGTACGCGGCTGTTGGCGCGCACGAACGTAGCCGTGTCCTGCACGAGCTCGTAGTTGCGCATATAGCGCACAGGCATGATCTGCAGGCCCTCGCCGAAGATGTCGCGGGACGTGGCGTTGCGGCTGCCCGCGGAGACGCCGCCGATGTCCGGCGTGTGCCCCATGCTCGCGGCGAAGCCGATCACCTCGCCGTCGTGGAAGATGGGAGTCATGATGACCATGTCGTTGGCATGGGGACAGCCGCTGTAGTAGGGATGGTTCGCAAGGAAGGCGTCGCCCTCGGCCATGTCGTCGAGGCTGTAGAACTGCAGCAGCCCCTTGATCGACTCCGGGTAGGCGGCCATGTGGCCGGGGTGGAACGACTGGCCGACGAGCCGCCCCTGCCTGTCCAGCACGCCGCAGCTGAAGTCGTGCGACTCACGGACGATGGTGGAGTAGCCGGTGCGGAAGACGGCCTTCTCCATCTCGCGGACGATGCCGTCCAGCCGGGCTCGGAGCACTTCGTAGGTGATGGGGTCAACGCGTGCCATGTCCGTACCTCCCTACGTCACGTCGATGATGATGTTCAGGTAGTCGTCCACCAGGGCACGTTGGCCGGGGTAGACAACGGTTGTGGAGTCGAGCTGGTCAACGATGGCTGGGCCGTCGAAGCGATGGCTGGGTGCGAGGAGGGCGCGGTCGTAGACGGGACAGGGGACCACGCCCTGGGCGCTGTCGAAGCAGACGTCCCGCTCGCCCACGCGAGCAACGCGGGAGTCGGTGTCGGCGTGCGCCTGCCGCTTGAGCGTCGCCTTGGGGACGACAGCGGAGGCGCGCAGCCGGTAGTTGACGGCTTCAGCCTCCTCATCAGCCGCGGCATGGCCGAACGTCTGCTCGTGCGTGGCGTCGAACCGCGCCCGCGCGGAAGTCACGTCCTGCTGCGAGACCCGGCTCTCGGCGCCAAGCGGTATCGTAAGCTCGTAACCCTGGCCAAGATAGCGGATGTCTATGCCGAACTCCAGGCGCAACTGGTCCAGCGCATAGCCTTCCGCAGTGAACTCGCGCTCCGCCTGCGCGCGCAGGTCCTGCATGATCCCCGTCAACTCGGTTGCGTCCAACTCGGACATCAGGCGCAGGCGGGAGCGGACGTAGTCATGGCGGGGGTCAGCCATGAGCAGGCCGAGCGCAGAGGTAACGCCGGGCGCGGGCGGGACTATGACCTTCGACATCTTGAGGTCGGCGGCGAGCCTGCCTGACGGCACCGGGCCCGCTCCGCCGAAGGCCACGAGCACGAAGTCCCGCAGGTCGTAGCCCTGCTCCGTGGAGACGGCACGGATACCTTCCTCCATCTTCGCGTTGATGATGCGGATGATGCCTTCCGCTGTCTCCAGCGTGCCGAGCCCCAACCGACCAGCCATCTCCGCGATAGCACGCTCGGCTCCGTCACGGTCGAGGCTCACGCGTCCGGCGAGTTTCGACTCCGGGTTGAGGAAGCCGAGCACGAGGTTCGCGTCGGTAACGGTCGGCTGCGTACCGCCCTTACCGTAGGCAACGGGACCGGGGTCAGCCCCGGCGCTCTCCGGTCCGACCCGGAGTCCACCGCCGGACTCGACGGTCGCGATGGTGCCGCCGCCCGCGCCGATCGTATTGATCATGAGCATGGGGACAGCCAGCTCCCAGTTCCCGATACGCCCGCTCGTGGTCTCCAGGACACGTCCCTGCTGGCCTAGAGCGATGTCCGTGCTGGTGCCGCCCATGTCGAGCGAGACGACGTTGTCGAAGCCAGCGGTGGAGGCCACGGCCATCGCGGCCATCGCTCCGGCGCAGGGACCTGAGAGCACGGTCGTCACGGGCGTGACGCTCCCGATGCGGGCGACGCCGCCATTGCTCTGCATCACGTAAAGGGCGTCGCTCGTCACTTTCTCGGCTCGGACGCGCTCCTCCAGCGTGGCGAGGTACGTGCCCATCTTCGGGGAGATGTAGGCATTCGCGACCGTCGTGCTGAGCCGGGGGAACTCGCGCATCTGCGGCAGCACCTTCGAGGATAGCGAGACGGTCGTCCCCGGCAGCTCGCGCTCGATGATCTCAGCGATGCGCTCCTCGTGTTCGGGGTTGAGGAAGGAGAAGAGGAGCACGACTGCGATGGACTCCACACCACGACGTCCGAGCGAGCGCACCGCCTCTGCCGCGGCTTCCTCATCCAGCGGGACGACGGTCTCGCCCTTGTAGTTCACGCGCTCCTTCGCCTCGCGGCGATACCGAGGGAGGACGGGCGGCTTCTTCTCCACGTAGACACTGGTGGCGCGGGAGGAGTCCTCGCTGGGCGCCAGGTGCCAGACGTCGTTGATCGCGCCGAAGCCCTCGGTCACGAAGAGGCCGACGTGGGCGCCCGCGCCAGTGAGCAGCGCGTTCGTCCCGACGGTGGTGCCATGGGAGAGCGAGAGCACATCGGCAGGAGCGACACCGTTGGCGAACGACTCACGGATGCCGTCGATGATGGCCCTGCCCGGCTCGTCAGGGGTTGAGGGGAGTTTCAGGACCGCGAGGGCTCCGGTGTCCTGGTCCAGGACCACCATGTCCGTGAAGGTGCCCCCGGTGTCTACAGCGATGGCCTTCATGCTGCTCCTGCATAGATGAGGATGCGGTGGAGCCTATCATAGCCCCCGTCTGCGGGCAGCACGCGTACTGCCCGGCAGACGGGGGCCGGGACACCCGTGCGCTAGACTGTGCGCCATGCCGGTCTACGCTGCGGTCTCGGTTTCCGTCGTCGTGGGGTATCTGCTCGGTTCGCTGCCGTGGGCGTACCTTGCCGCGCGGCGGAAGGGCATCGTGATTGGGGAGGTGGACACGCGCATAGCGGGAACGGCGAACGTCTTCCGGCAGGTGGGCCGCCGGTGGGGCGTGCTCGTATTCGTCGGCGACGCTGGCAAGGGAGCGGCGGCCGTGGCCTTGGCGAACGCGATCGGAGCAGAGGGCCCGCTCGCCCTGTCCGCGCTCGCGGCAGCCATCGCGGGGCATAACTGGCCGCTGCTGGGGCTGTCGCGGTTGCCGGGCGGCGTCGGTTTGGCAACGCTTGCCGGGGGGTGCGTAGGTGCTGCGTGGCTGATCGCGCTGCCCTCGATGGCGCTCGGCGTGGGAATGATCTTCATCCTGCGGAACACGGGCGTGGGCGCGGCACTCGGACTCGCGCTCTACGGCGTGCTGGCGCTCGTCACCGGGTTGGACCCGTGGACCATCGGCGGGCTCGCGGCGCTGGGCGTGCTGGTGGTGGCGTGGGCGAAGCTGCGGCGGTAGCAGTGGGTCGGGCTCTCGAGGGCGGGCCCCTAGTATCTGCTTGATCGTTCAGCGTAGACGTGATCGGGCAAGCCGTAGGTGATGCCCGCATCGTCGTATACCGATGCGCTCAGCAGGCCGACGAAATCGTCCGCCTTCGCCCTCCCGGCACGCTTCGGGAACAGCTTTGCCATCAGCTGCTTGTACCTGACGTTCAGCCGGAACAACGCGAGCACGCCGAACGTGTGCCCCCTGGGATAACGCAACGCGGCAGCCGTCTCCTTCCCGATGAGGGCGCCGGATACGTCGTAGACGTACTTCGCCAGGCCACGCCGCCGGGTAGGGTCGCCGATCCCGATAACCACGGGCGCCGAGTTGGCCAGCGCGTTCGCCATGACTATCGATTCGAGTCCGTGGGGAGGTTCGCACGTGAGGCCGACTGTGAAGGTCTTCAGAGCTTCGGGCTCATCGTGGAAGAGAATGGTCTCAGGGATTCCCATAAGGTAGCCCGATCGGCGCCATATCTGCATGAAACTCGCCCGTTCCTCATCGGTGAACCGGGCGCCCAGTCGCCTTGCGTGGTACAGCAGGCGGGCTGAGAAGGCGGAGATGGCAAAGCCCGTATGCGCGGCGCTGATGGGCACGCCCCAGGCTTCCATGTCCCAGTCATCCGACTGGTTGAGCAAGCGGCGTATCTGCGCGTGCACCAAGCGGATGCGGACAGAGAGTTTGAAGCCGTCGCCCTGCCTGTCCAGACCGCCCGGCATGAATATCTCCAGCATGTGCCGGTTATTCTGCTGCAGCCTTCTGACGCCCTGGTCGCGCAGCCGCCCGCTCAGGAAGAACGACCTGCTGATGTTGGTGGTGAACCCCTCCACCAGGACTCCGCCGACCATCCCCCCCACGATGAGCGGCGAGTTCCGGTGGAAACTCCGGATGCCCGGCATCGGGTCTACCTCGTTGAACCAGTCGGGAAGCGAGTCCAGTCTACTGAAGAACTCCCGCAACGCAGCCGGAGCGTCGGCGAGGGCGCGCTTGTCCTCGTCCATTCCCGCCTGGATGAAGAGATACAGCTCGGCGCGTTCGAGCGAGGAGCATTCCTCCAGCATCTCGTCGGCCAGGGGGTCCCCTATGAGCGTGTGCTTGAAGTAGTTGATGGTGCGCTCGCGGTCATGCGCCAGCGCCCTCTCGACCTGCGGCAGATAGTCGGCGGGGAGCACGATGCCTTCGAGACTGTCCCCGCTCCCAGGGACAGGGGTAGGTGTTGTTTCAGGGTTCTGCATGGCGCCAATTCCGCTTCATCCGGTACCCGACACGCCACCCCCAGCAAGGATGGAACTGGTGAACGGATACGAAGACGCTATGGAAGTATAGGTTTGGGGCGATGCAGGGTCAACGCGAATGGACAACACGTTACGTCCAAGATGTGCTACAGACGTACTACGCCAGCGCACGCATGCACGGCTGTCCACCCGCTCCCGACCGCCGCCATCGGTCGGCCTTCAATGACGGATCGTCGCACCGCCCGACGCGACCACGATGTCACCGCTCACGAATGACGCCGAGTCGCTGCACAGCCACGCGCACACCTCGGCGATCTCCTCGGGCCTGCCGAAGCGCTGCATCGGCTGCGCCCGCAGCGTCCGCTCGCGGCGGTCCGGGTCCCGCGCTTCGTCGCGGGCGTACAGGTCACTGAGCATCGGCGTATCGATGGCGCCGGGCAAGATGCAGTTCACCCGGATCCCCATGGGCGTGTACTCCGCCGCCGCAGACTTGGTCAGCCCGTGTACGGCGTGCTTGCTGGCCACGTACCCCGACCCTCGCGGGAAGCCAACGAGCCCCGCCGGCGACGACACGTTGACGATGGCGCCGGAGCCGCGCGGGATCATCTGCTGCACCTCATACTTCATGCAGAGCCACACGCCCTTCAGGTTGATGTCCATGATGGTGTCCCATTCCTCCTCCGTCTGTTCATGGACCATCTTGCCCGCGCCAAGGACCCCAGCGTTGTTGAAGGCGCAGTCGAGCTGCCCGTACAGCTCCACAGTACGGGCGACCATCGCCTGGACCTCCGAGTCCTTGCCCACGTCGGCACGAACGAACGACGCTTCACCACCGTCCTCGCGGATGCCGCGCGCCGCTGCCTCCCCTTCCGCCTCGCGCCGGGCCGCGATCACCACTTTCGCGCCTTCCCTCGCGAACAGCCGGGCGGTGGCGAGGCCGATGCCCGAGTTACCTCCAGTGATCAGCGCCACGCGGCCATCAAAGCGTCCAGACATCGGTGTCCTCCTCGCCGACCGAGTGCGCCCTATGTTCGCCGCACGCGGCCTGCCGCACAAGCCAGCGCGAGCAGTGCGGCGACTGGCAGCGGCGGGCCTGCAAGCGTCCCCCACAGTCCGTTTCGCAGGCTCGACCCACGCATGGTCGGCACTCTCTCCATCGCTTATCATGACACCTTGAACCAGAGGTGCATCTCGGGCTGGCAGGAGGTGGGAACCATGCTGGGCTTGGGACTTGCGTCAACCCACGTTGGCATGACCGAAACGCCGGAGTCCTGGAGGGCCGGCTTTGAGCGGCGCCTCGCTCGATGGCCGGAGTTGAAGGACTCGCTCCCGCTCCAGTTGAAGGTCGAGACCGACGAGGTGATGGAAGGCTACCGGCAGCGGGTCGCCGCCGCCTTCAAGGTGCTGCGCGAACAGGTGGAGGCCTACAGGCCGGACGCCATCATCATGGTAGGCGACGACCAGCACGAGATATTCGACCACAGCAACGTGCCCGCGCTGGCCATCGTCACGGCGGAAGAGATCTGGGGCACGCACCGGGTCGCCTACGGCTCGACGGAGGAAGGACCGAGGGTCGAGTACAAGACCAATCCTGAGCTCGCCCGCTACATCGCGAAGGAGCTCTTGAGGAAGGGTTTCGATCTGGCCAACCTGATCACTCTTGTGCCGCGGGGCAGCACCAGGGAGAAGGGGCTGGGGCACATGATCACAGGCCTCGTCCCGATGGTGGACCCGGAGTACCGGATCCCCATCATTCCCCTCTACATCAATGAGTACTTCGCTCATCACAACGACTACTACCTGCCATTGCCGACTGCCGAGCGGTGCTACAACCTTGGCGTGGCGCTGGCCGAGGTCCTGGCAGACAGGCCGGAGCGCGTCGCCATCTACGCGTCAGGCGGCTTGTCGCATCCCGCCTCGGGAGGGGTGCCCCGCACGGCGGAGGGCGGCCTGCCGAACAACCTGCCGCTGGGCTATGTCGACGAGTTCCTCGACCGCTGGTTCCTGGACTGCCTGGAACGCAACGACAGCGACGCGATGAAGAAGCTGTTCATCGTCGACTCCGAGACGGTCCGTGCGGGAAGCGGCGAACTCCGGGCCTGGATCACCGTGGCTGGCGCCATGGGCCGTCCCGCCAGGGTCCTGGACTACATGGCCCACTGGCACCAGGTGTGCGGCCTCGGCTACGCCTACTGGCCGCCCGAGTGACGAGTGTCGGAGCGGTGCTCCCGGGGATACTCACTGCGAATGCGCTGCTGATGGTGGTGCCGAGGGTGGGACTCGAACCCACACGCCCTTATGGACAGCAGATTTTAAGTCCGCGGCGTCTGCCATTCCGCCACCTCGGCACGCTCCCACGATTATAGAGGCATGCCGCCGACGGGACACGGCGCCCCGGGGTTCCTTGCCCCACTCTTCCACCACCCCTAACATGAGCGCATGACGAACGCCATGTTCCGCGATCTGCCAGCAGTGAGCGACGTGCTGGCGCATCCCGCCATCGCCGCCCTGCTCGCAGAAGGCTATCGCCAGGACGTCGTGACGAACGCGGTGCGCGAGCGCATCGCCGCCGCGCGTGAAGCCATTGCCGGGGGTGCGCTACCCCCGACCGCCGAAGATGTCGCGCACGCCGTAGCGGACGCAGCCAAACAGGATGAGGCAGACTGGCCCGCGCCGGTGCTCAACGCAACGGGCGTTATCCTGCACACGAACCTGGGACGCGCCCCGCTCTCTGCCGAAAGCATCCGCGCTGCCGCCGCCGCTTCGGAGGGCTACTCGACCCTCGAACTGGACCTGCGCGACGGGAGACGCGGGAGCAGGCACGCGGCGATCGCGCGGCTGCTGCGGCAACTCACAAGTGCTCAGGACGCCATCGCGGTCAACAACAACGCGGGAGCGGTCATGCTTGGCCTCGCAGCAGTGGCGGCAGGGCGCGAGGTCATCGTCTCGCGCGGAGAGGCGAGCGAGATAGGCGGCGGCTTCCGGATACCGGACGTGCTCGTGCAGAGCGGCGCAAGGCTCGTGGAAGTAGGGACGGTCAACAAGACCTACGCGGCGGACTACGAGCGTGCCATCACCAAACAGACTGCCGCGCTGTTGGTGGTCCACCGCTCCAACTTCCGTGTCGTCGGCTTCACGCACGAGCCGTCGCTGGCGGACATCGCGGCGGTCGGTGGAGCGCATGGCGTGCCCGTCCTCCACGATCTGGGCTCCGGAGCGTTGCTGGACACGGCGCGATTCGGCATCGGGCACGAGACGATGCCGCAAGAGAGCCTCGCGGCAGGCGCGGACCTGGTCTTCTTCTCCGGCGACAAACTGCTCGGCGGGCCACAAGCGGGGCTCGCTGCCGGCCGCTCCGACCTCGTGGCTGCGCTACGAGCACACCCGCTCGCGCGAGCCCTTCGGGCCGACAAGCTGACGCTCGCGGCGCTGCACCGGACGCTGTTGCACTACATCCGGGGCGAGGCAATGGAGAAGATCCCGGTCTGGCGCATGATCGCGGCTTCCGACGAGGCCCTCGATGCGCGAGCCCGGTCGATCGCAGCGCGCATCGGCGCCAGTGCAACCGTCCTGGTCGGCGCGTCCAGGCTCGGTGGAGGCAGCCTGCCGAGCGACGAGCTGCCGACGCACCTCGTATGCATCGAAGCGTCGGCGGAGGGAGGGCCCGATGAACTCGCGCGGCGACTACGCGCGGGGGCGCCCGCCGTCGTGGGGCGCATCGAGGGCGACCGCGTGCTGCTCGACCCGCGCACCGTGCCACCGGAGCGCGACATGGAACTCGCTGAGGCCGTTTCGAGGGCGATCGCTACAGTCGCAGACGCCTGAACGACGGCGCGGCAACGGTGATGAGGATGACCAACACCAGTCCGACCGAGCCGCCCATCAGCCACGCGACGGACACGCCGAGGCTCGCCGCGATGAACCCGGCGACGACGCCCCCGAATGGCTGAAGCCCTATATCCACCATGTAGATGCCCATGACGCGCCCGCGCATGTAGTCCGGCGTAACGGTCTGCAGGATGCTGTTGTTCGTGGTCATCACCATGATGAAAAAGAGCTGTTGCACGACGAGTATGCCCCAGGCCACCCACCAGAGGTCGGTCTGAGAGAGCGCCACGACGGCCAGCCCTGCTCCGGCAACGCCCAGCAGCGAGAGGCGTCCCTTGTGCTGCACTGCATGGAACCGGGCAACGAGCACGGCCCCAACGAAGCCGCCGACACCCATGCCGACGTACATGAAGCCGAGCAGGGCTCCCTCCGAGTCGCCCAGGTCCTCCGCGACGAACACTGGCATCTGGGTCTGGATGAACGCCATCATCGTCAGCGTCGGCACGACGCTCAGCAGGATGGCGTAGCGGAGCACGGGCTCCCGCATGACGTAGCGCAGTCCTTCCTTGAGGTCGGCCAGGGGGGACTGCTCCTTGCGGCCCTCCCGGCCCTCCGCGTACTCAGCCCGGAAGGGGAGCACGAGCAACACGACGACGCCGTACATGACCGCCTGCAGGAGGAAGTTAACCTCCGCCCCCAGCAGGGCGATCATGCCGCCGGCAATGCCCGGGCCGATCATGCGCATGGAGTTGAACGCCATCGAGTTCAGCGCGATCGCGTTCATCAGCCGGTCCCGCGGCACGGAATTCGCAACCAGCGACTGCCGCAGGGGGTTGTTCAATGCCCAGCCGATCCCGCTCAGGAACGAGAAAACGTGCAGGTGCCAAACCTGAACGACGCCGACTTGGAGGACCACCGTGAATATGGCGGCCAGGAGCGCCATGTAGGCCTGGTCCAGCAGAAGGACGATACGGCGGTCGAACTTATCGGCGATAACTCCGGCGATGGGCGCGGCGAGCATCGGTAGAGCGCGCAGGCCCAACACGATGGAGACCTGGACCGGCGACCCGGTCATCTCGTACGCCAGCCAACCGAGCGTCACCTGCTGTATCCAGGTGCCGCTGCTCATGAAGATCGTGCCGAACCAGAGGAGCCGGTAGTTGCGGTAGCGGAGCGCAGAGAACGTCCCGCTCCAGCCCCTGGCCCGCCTCGGGTCGTCGGACGGCTCGGTGCGCTGACGAGGTGCTTGCATGGAGTGCCGTTAAGGTTACCAGCCTCAGGCGTACTGCGCCCCAGGCTCGAGGGCGTTGGTCCCCTCTCCCTTGAGAGGAGGCGCGCGACGGCGCTCCGCGTGGCAGAATCAGGATGATGCTGTATGTATGGGTCGGGGTGGGGGTGGTGAGCGTTTCGCTCGCCTCCATCTTCATCAGGCTGGCGGACGCGCCCCCGCTCACGGTGGCGGCGTACCGCATGTGCATCGCCACCGTCATCGTCGGCGTTACAGCCGGCATCGCAGGCCGAAAGGAGTTCGCCGCCGTGCGCCGCTCCGACCTGCCGCTCCTCGCAGGGTCGGGAGTCTTCCTCTCAGCCCACTTCGCGCTCTGGATAACGTCGCTCTCACACACGTCCGTGGCAAGTTCGGTGTTGCTGGTCACGACCACGCCGGTCTTCGTTGCGGTGGGAGCGCACTTCGCCTCGCCGGACAAGGTCGGACGGCTCACGGCGCTTGCGGTGGCGGTGAGCATGGCGGGAGGCTTCATCATCGCCGCAGGCGACTGGGCGGAGGGGGAGCGTCACCTGCTGGGCGACGCGCTGGCGCTCGGAGGAGCGGTTGTGGTCGCAGGCTACCTGCTGGTGGGACGACGGGCGCGCGGACGTATCCCCAACCTGCCCTACATCACCATCGTCTACGCGGTCGCCGCCGTTGTCCTGCTGGTAGCGGCAGTGGCGAGCGGCGCGCCCATGCTCGGCCTGCCGGCGGAGTCGTACTTCTGGATGGCGATGGCGGCGCTCCTGCCGCAGGCGGTCGGTCACTCTCTGCTGAACTGGGCTCTGGGCTACCTGCCCGCAGTGAACGTGACCCTGGCCGTCCGCGGCGAGCCGGTCCTCGCGACGCTGATGGCGATCCCGATCCTGGGAGAGGTCCCCCCGTGGACCGTGCTGCCGGGGGGCGTGTTGCTGCTCCTGGGTGTCTACATCGCCGTGCGGAGCGGAGAGGCGCGGCGGGCCAACGTATAATCGGCGCGCGATGCTGGCCGAACTCACCGTCCGCAATCTTGCCGTTATCGAGGAGACACGCCTTGCGTTCGGGCCGGGGCTGAACGTCATCACCGGCGAAACGGGAGCGGGCAAGTCGTTGCTGGTGGACGCGCTGGCGTTCGTTCTCGGAGGCGCGACCGACCGGGGGATGATGCGGCGAGGCGCGGACTCCACGAGCGTCGAGGCGGTCTTCTCTGTCAACCAGCGAGACGCGCGCGAGGCGCTTTCCGAGATCGGACTGGATGTGGACGAGGAGGACGGGGTTGCCGTGCTGTACCGGGAGGTGCACAAGGAAGGACGCACGGTCTCCCGCCTGAATGGACGCGCCGTGCCGGTGAGCGTACTGCGGACCGTCGGCGGGGCGCTGGTTGATATCCACGGGCAGGGGTCGCACCTTTCGCTGCTCGAACCGCGCTTCCAGATGCGGGCGCTGGACGACTTCGGCGGCCTTGCAGAGCAGCGCGACGCTGTCGAATACGCCGTAGAGGCGACGCTCCGTCTGCGCGGCGAACTCGCCGACACCGATGCTGCGATACGAGGGGCGGAGCAGCGGCGCGATCTGCTGGCATTCCAGGTGGACGAGATCGAGTCCGCCGCACTGGTGGATGGCGAAGAGGAGGCGCTGCTGCGGGAGCAGAACGTGCTGGAGCACGCCGAGAGCGTGCGCGATGCCTGCGCTGCCGCCTACCAGGCTCTGAGTGACGGCGACCGCAATGCCGCAGACCTCGCTGGAGAAGCGCTCGACCACCTTCGCCGCGCTCCCGGAGCAGCAGAGGCGCTGGCGGTCCACATCGAGACGCTGGAGTCCGCTGCCGCGCAACTCAGAGAGGCGGCACGGGAGGTGCGGGACCTCGCAGAGAGCGTTGAGTCCGATCCGGCACGGCTTGCGGAGATCGAGGAGCGCGTGGGACTGCTGCGCCGGCTCAAGCGGAAGTACGGAGGCTCTGAGCCGGCCGTGCTCGCGTTCGCTGAGGACGCACGCACGCAGTTGGAGCGCATCGAGACCGCGGACGTACGCCGACAGGAGTTGGAGCGCGCCCTGGCTGAGGCGTCGCGGAGCGCGGGCGCTCTCGCGGGCAAGCTGTCGGACGCGCGTCGGCAGGCAGCGACGGCATTGAAGGAGGCGGTCGGAGTGGAGTTGCGGGAGGTGGGGCTGGAGCGCGCGTCATTCGACGTCACGGTCGAACGGGAGGAGGCGGACGACGGCCTCCCCGCGCCGGATGGCCGCCATTACGTCTTCTGGGGGAGCGGGATCGACCGTGTCACCTTTTCGGCGCGGACGAACCCCGGAGAGGAGTCCCGCCCGCTGGCGCGAGTGGCATCCGGCGGCGAGACGTCACGGATGATGCTTGCGCTCAACAGCGTGCTGCAGACGGCGTCCGGCGCGCCGTCGCTGGTCTTCGACGAGATAGACGCGGGCGTCGGCGCCCGTGCAGGCGACGTGGTGGGAAGGAAGCTGTGGACGGTGGGAAGGCGGGCACAGGTGCTGTGCGTCACGCATCTGCCGCAGATCGCTGCGTGGGCGGACACGCACTTCCGCGTGGGGAAGTCGGTGCAGGACGGGCGGACGTACTCGGGCGCGGAGCCGTTGAGCAGCGAGGGGCGCGCCGAGGAGATCGCGGGGATGCTGGGCAGTGGAGCGAGCGTCGCACAGGCAGCGCGGGAGATGCTGGAGCACGCCGCCCGGAGGAAGGCGGAGAACCTCCGTCATTCCCGCGAAAGCGGGAATCCAGCGTGACTGTCGGGGCGCTCCGGAAGGCGCGCTATGTCATGTTTGAGCGGAGCGGTACGCGGAGTCGAAGCATCTCTCGGGCAGAACGCTGGCGCGTTGCAGCCCCGCTCATCCTGAGCCTGTCGAAGGACCGCCTCGCTCAGCAGCCGCACCCGCGGTGGATGATGAGGGGTGGGGAACTTGCCCCGGCCCCCGCAGCCTCGGCCTGGGCATCGCCCTCGACGGCCGCGTTCATGGCGGCGATGGCGACCTCGATCTGGCCGTCGTCGGGGGGGCGGGTCGTCATCGACTGCAGGGCAAGGCTGGGGAGAGTGCTCGCACGCACGAGCGCGTTGCTGGCGTGCGCGGCGTTCATCCGTATCACCTCGTAGGAGACGCCCGCTATCACGGGGATGAGGATGATGCGGGAGGCGATGCGGATGGGCAGGTCCGGCGTGCCGAGGAACGCGAACACGATGATGGAGACGATCATGACGGTGAGCAGGAAGGCGGTGCCGCAGCGCGGGTGCGCCGCCGGGAAGAGCCGCACGTTCTCGTTCTCCAGCGGGAGTCTCGCCTCCTGGGTGTGGACGGCCATGTGCTCTGCGGCGTGGTAGCCGAACACGCGCCGGATGCTCGGCATGAGTCCGATGAACGTCAGGTAGAGGAAGAAGACGGCGAGGCGCAGGATGCCCTCCGCCGTGTTGCTCAGGATTGAGTTGTCGGTGAACCGGTCCACGAACCCATGCGTGATGAGCAGTGGGAGGATGAAGAAGAGGCCGATGCCGAGCACGACGGAGGTCGCCAGGGTGATGGCCATCGCAACAGCGGGGATGGGCTGTTCGTCCTCCTCGGTCTCGCCGGAGGAGACCTGTGCCGACCAGGTCAGCGCACGCATGCCGACGATGAGCGATTCGGAGAGAACGAGCGTGCCCCGGACGAACGGGATGCGCCGCAGGCGGTTCACGCTCCAGGTCGGCACTGGACGGGTGATGGTCTTGATGACACCGGTTGGGTGTCGCGCGGCCACGGAGTAGACGTGCCGTCCGCGGATCATCACGCCCTCGATGACCGCCTGGCCTCCGTAGACCGAATACTGTTGCGCCTGCGCCATGCCCTCACCCCACCTTCACCCTGACCCTCACCCTGGCAAGGAGAGGGGGTAGTACCGAGGAGAGGAGAACGCGCATGGGTCCTACTGGAGGTTGAAGCGCCTCTTGAGGCGCTCCACGCGGCCTTCGGTGTCGACGATGCGCTGCTCACCCGTGAAGAACGGATGGCAGGTACTGCATATCTCAACCTTGATCTGGGGCTTCGTCGCGCCGATGGTGAAGGTGTCCCCGCAGGAGCACGTCACGACGGCTTCGGGATAGTAGTCAGGGTGGATCTCTGCCTTCATCGCTCGCGTCTGCTCCCGTTACGCCGGCGACACGTTGGCGCGCTTGCGCAGCTTGTTGGCATGGTCGAAGGCGACGTGGCCGTCCACCAGTGCGTAGAGGGTGAAGTCGCGTCCCATGCCGACGTTCACGCCGGGGTGGATCTTCGTGCCACGCTGGCGCGCGATGATGGCGCCCGCACGGACGCTCTCGCCCGCGAACCGCTTGACACCGAGGCGCTGCCCGTGGCTGTCCCTTCCATTCCGGCTGCTGCCGCCCGCTTTCTTGTGCGCCACGAGTGAGCCTCCTATCCGGCGACGATCTGCTTGATGGAGAGTTGGGTAACCTGCTGCCGGTGGCCGTTCTTCACGTGGTAGCGGACCTTGGGCTTGTACTTGAATACGATGACCTTGTCAGCCTTGCCCTGTCGGGCGACTTCAGCAACCACTTTCGCGCCGTCCACGCGCGGCTGGCCGACGCTCAGCTTCTCACCCTTCGAGACGAGGAGCACGTTGTCCAACTCGACGGAGTCGCCCTCTTCGCCGGGCACCTTCTCCACAGTGATGGAGTCGCCCTCCCGCACGCGGTACTGCTTCCCACCTGTTTGTACGATCGCATAGTCCATGGCAACCAATAGATTCTAAGCGATGGTTTGCCCCTCGGCAAGTAGAGCGTGATGTCCTTCTGTCCGAGCGCGGCTCTCTCGCAGTGGGGCCGGTGTCACCGGGCCATCGAGCGGTGTGGGGACCCATATGCCGCCCTGAGGGAATCCCTCCGTCTTGCGCTGCGCTCGAAGAGACCCCGCCACAACCTGGCGAGGCGCCTTCGTCTAGGCGTTGCTGTACTTCTCCAGCGCCTCGTCGGTGAAGTTGGCGTTGGTGAACACCTGTTGGATGTCGTCCAGTTCCTCGATGTTGTCCAGAAGACGCAGGGTCTGGCCTGCATGCGCACTGTCGAGATCAATCGTCGCGGTGGGGAGCATCGTGACCGTTGCCTGCGCGGGGTCAACGCCGGCCTCCTTGACCACTGCGGCGATCGGCTCCAGTCCGTTCGGTGCGCCTGTGATCTCCAGGACGCCGTCCTCCACCTTGAAGTCCTCCGCACCCGCGTCTATCGCGGCGAGCGCGATCTCCTCCGCCTGCTCCTCCGACACCTCCTCGACGGTGACGACGGCCTTGCTCTCGAACATCCAGGCGACAGAGCCGGCCTCGCCGAGGTTCCCGCCGCTCCGCGAGAACACGGCGCGCACGTTGGAGGCTGTGCGATTGCGGTTGTCCGTAAGCGCCTTCACCATGATGGCCGCCCCACCGGGAGCGTAGCCCTCATAGACGATCTCCTCGAATGAGACGCCGTCGCCGCCGATGCCGAGTCCCTTCTTCACGGCGCGGTCCACGTTATCCGCGGGCATGTTGGCGGCACGAGCCTTGTCCATCATCAGGCGCAGGCGGAAGTTCATGTTGGGATCGCCGCTGCCGCCTTCACGCGCCGCGACGGCGATGTCTCGCGCGAGCTTGGTGAAGAGCGCGCCTTTCTTGGCATCCAGTGCAGCCTTCTTGTGCTTGATGGTTGACCACTTCGAGTGACCGGACATACCGAGGCTCCTCTGACCGGGATTGGACGCAAGCAGGATAGGACAAAACCGCACCGGCGTTCTACCCGCCTACGGCCGGCCTCGGCCTGCGCGGCGGGCGCCGGCGCGGTTTCGGACCCGTCCGGGGCGGTCGCAGCACGCGCCACGTCAGCCCGTCCGGCACCGCTACGATCATGCGATTGGTCTCCACTTCCACGCTCACGATCACGTCCCCTACGGCGGGGAGCAGCAGTTCCGCACCTTCCGCGGTGACGACGTACACATCGTTCGCGCCGGTCGCGATGATCTCGGTGAGCGCGCCCAAGCGCCCTCCAACCTCGTCCAGCACGTCCATACCAACGAGCTGGTAGTGGTAGTAAGCGCCGGCTGGGGCTTCAGGAGCCTCGTCCGTCAGGACGCAGAGCGTTTCGCCGTGCAGGTCAGCCGCGCCCTGGCGCGTGGCAACCTCCGCGAACCGCACGATCAGCAGACCACCCGGCGCCCGCTGGACATGGTCGACGTGCAGTTCACGGTCGCCGACGATGAGCCGTGCCCCCCGGCGGAAGCGTTGGGGGTTGTCAGTCTCCAACTGAACGCGCACCCGGCCGTCGCTTCCGTGCGCGCCGAGCACGAAGCCGACGGTGATGAGATGGTCAGGCTGCTGTGGCGTATTGCCGGAGGCTGGGGGCACGAGGCGGGATCAGACGATCTCGAGGCTGGTGCGGATGCCTTCCTTGATGGCGGCTACGCGTAGCAGCACACGCATCGCCTGCGCCACGCGACCCTGCCGCCCGATCACCTTCCCCTTGTCATCCGGATGGACTTCCAGCTTGATGATGATCTGGCCGTCCTCTTCTTCCTCGGTGACTTTGACGTCGTCGGGATGAGTGGCGATGGCCCTGGCGATGTATTCCACCAGTTCCTTCATGGATTACCCCGCTTTCTCGACGACTCCTTGCGTCTGGAGGATGCGCTGAACGGTATCCGTGGGCTTCGCGCCAACGCCGAGCCAGTGCCGGGTCTTCTCCTCGTTGACCACAACCGTGGGCGGGTCGGTCAGCGGGTTGTAATGTCCAACCTGGTCGACGAACCTGCCGTCGCGCGGCGCCCGTACGTCAGCCACGACGATGCGGTAGCTCGGCTGCTTCTTCTTGCCTACTCGGCGCAGACGGATTCGGAGCATGAGAAGTGTCGCCTCCACGGTCGGACAGTATAAGCGTTGGCATTCTATCACTCAGGCAAAGGCTTACGGAAGGGGGTGCGCAGAATCAACGCCCCGCACTCAGCCGGGAGATGAGAGGCTCGGGCAACCCGGCCCGTTCCATCGCCCGCTGCGTGGCGGCTATGTCGTATGCAGCCCGGCGCAACGAGAGCGTGTCCGCACCGCTGTCGTAGACCGCGTAGGCGGCCCGTGGATCATGGTCGCGGGGCTGCCCGACGCTTCCCGGGTTCACGACGAGGCGTCCGCTGTCGCGCGTCACGGTCAGCCCGGCCGGCCCCGGCAGCCGTGCGCCGAAACCGTCCTCGAACGCGAACTGGTGGTGCGTATGGCCGACGAGTACGTCGCGGGTGCCGACGCGTTCGAGCGCTTGGACGGCGTCGGCGTAGCCGGTGAGGTACTCCCAGAGCGGGTCTCTCGGCGTGCCGTGAACGAGCGTGAAACCGGCGACGGCCACGGTGTCGGGAGACCCCTCAGGAAGGAGCGTGCGTCCTCGTCCAGTTGCGCCCCGTTCCACCTGCACGCCTCGCCCGCGGCGTGGTTGAAGGTGTCGAGACTGATGCGTCCGACCGCCCCCGCGTCGTGGTTGCCCTGGATGCAGACCGCGTCGAGCGAGCGCAGTCGTTGCACCGTTTCGAGGGGCCACGGCCCGTAGCCGACGATGTCGCCAAGGCACCACACGCTGTCCAGCGGCCCGTCCCTCTCGGCTGACGTGATCACGGCATCGAGCGCCGCGAGGTTGCTGTGCACGTCGCTGACGATGAGCGTTCGCATGAGCGCATGCTACTACTGCACGAGTGCCATAATGCACACCGCTGGCAGAGCCGGAAGGAGCGTGGAATGACGACACGAGATGCAGGCGTGGAAGAGTTGACCTCGGTATGGGCAAGGTTCGGCTCGGAGCTCACCTACGAGGACCTGCCCGACAGCGTCCGCCGCACGGTCCGCTCGATCACGCTGGACACGCTCGCCACCTCCATCGCCGCCAACACCCTCGGCATCGGCATCCCGCAGCTGCTTGCGTGGGCACGGAAGGCCGGTGGCGCGGAGGAAGCGTCGCTCATCGGCCAGCCGGACAAGCTGCCCGCCGCCGCCGCCGCGATGCTGAACGGCGGCATGGCGCACGCGCTGAACTTCGATGACACCACCGCCGTAGGCTCCGGCCACCTCGGCCCGGTGACGCTGCCGACCGCGATGGCCGCGGCCGAACTGCTGGGCGGCGCCTCCGGTCGGGAGTTCATGACCGCGCTCGCAGCCGGGATGGAGCTGATGTCGCGCATCGGCATCGCCATCACGGCCAAAGCGGGCGCGTTCACTGAGTCCCGGCCCCAGCCGACGCAGATGCCGGGCTGCCTCGCTTCCGCGATGAGCGCGTCGCGCATGCTCGGCTTCTCGCCGCTGGAGACGCACAGCGCGCTCGGGCTCGCATTCATGCAGGCGTCCGGCGGGCGGCAGCCGGTGCTGGAAGGGCGTCCGGCGAAGGCCATCTACGCCGCGTTCTCCTGCCAGGCCGGGATGCAGAGCGCGCTGCTGGCGCGCGAGGGTCTGCTGGGCGACTGCGATGCGTTCGAGGGCGACGCGGGCTTCTTCCCCACCTACTACGGCGGCGTATTCGACCGCCCCGCGATGAGCGACGGCCTCGGCGAGGAGTGGCGTCTGCTGAACGTGGGGATCAAGCCGTGGCCCACCACCGGCGTTGCGCACGTGTTCATCGAGGCAGCCGCGGACCTGCGGGCGACGCGTGTGCCCGACCCGTCGGCGGTGACGCACGTGCTGCTGCGCGGCGAACCGCACATCCGCACGTTCTGCGAGCCGCTGCAGACGCGTCGCAACCCGCAGGCGCCGGTCGAGGCGGAGGACTCGATCATCTTCGCGACGGCCCGCGCGCTCACCACCGGCAGCGTGACGCTGGCCGACCTCCAACCCACGCCGCAGGGACTGTTCGAGGAGGCCGCCTTGCGCATCGCCAACGTCACCGATTACGAGGTGGACGAATCGCTCGGCAAGTCAGGAGTTGTGGAGGTGACGCTGGCCAGCGGCGAAACGCTCTCTGAGAGGGTCGACGCTCCGAGAGGCCACCGCGACAACCCGCTCACGGACGAGCAGCGGCACCGGAAGTTCCGCGAGTGCGCGGTCCACGCCGGGACCCCGCTCAGCGAGGCTACGATAAGCGAGGTCATCGACATGACGGAGCGCCTGGACGACGCGGCGGACGTGACAGACCTTCTCCGCCTGCTGCGGGGCGGGTGAGCCCGCGTTGACAGGTCTACCTGTGCGGGCGTAGAACCATTCAAACGCAACAACCATGCGAGGAAGCCAGCCATGCTTTCGACCCAGGACAACGAACGACTCACCCGGATCGGCCCCGGCACGCCGATGGGCGAGGTGATGCGCCGCTACTGGCAGCCCGTCCTCATCTCCCACGAACTGCCTCACCCCGACTGTGACCCGCTGCGCGTGCGCATCCTCGGCGAAGACCTCGTCGCGTTCCGCGACACGTCCGGCCGCGTGGGCCTGATGAGCGAGTGGTGCCCCCACCGCCTCACGTCCCTGTGGCTGGGCCGCAACGAGGAGAACGGCATCCGCTGCGTCTACCACGGTTGGAAGTTCGACGTGCACGGCGCATGCGTGGACATGCCGAACGAGCCCGCGGAGTACGACTTCAGCCGCAAGGTGCGCGTCACCGCCTACCCCACGGTGGAGTTGGGCGGCGTGATCTGGACGTACATGGGGCCGAAGGAGCAGACCCCGCCGGAGCCGTCGTTCGAGTTCACGAGGCAGCCGCAGACGCATCGTCACGCGTCCAAGGTGATCGAGGAGTGCAACTGGCTGCAGGCGCTGGAAGGCGGCATCGACTCCGTGCACTCGTCCTTCCTCCACCGGAAGTTCGGCACCGGCGGCGCGACGGGACTCGACGGACTGCGAGCGAAGGCGACCGCCTCCAGGCTGGAGGTCGAGACGACGGACTACGGCTACCGGTACGGGTCGATCCGTCCCATCCCCGGCGAGGACGCGAACTACGTCCGCACCTACCACTTCGTCATGCCCCACATCCAGATCCGGGCGGCGCAGCTGAACAACGACGGCTCCTGGTTCAAGTTCAAGATCGCCGGCCACCACTGGGTCCCCATGGACGACGAGACCACGATGGTCTGGAACTGGTTCTACACGCTGGACGAGCCGCTCACCCAGGACGAGCGCGACGAACTCGCCAACGGCAACGGCCCGGACTACGTCGACCAGGCAACGTGGCGCAGCATCCGCAATCCGCGCAACAACTGGATGATTGACCGGGAACTGCAGCGCACGGACACGTTCACCGGCATCGCAGGCATCAACTCGCAGGACCGGGCCGTGCAGGAGGCGATGAAGCCCATCGTGGACCGCAGCCAGGAGCACCTCGGCCAGACCGACCGCGCCGTCATCACCGCGCGGAAGATGCTGATGCAGGCGACCCGCGCCGTCGAAGACGGTGGGATGCCTCTCGGCGCGAACGACTCCTACTACTACATCCGCGCCATCGAGGAGGTGCTGCCGGGTGACGTCCGGTGGCAGGACGCGCTCATGCAGAAGATGTACGTGGGCGCAGCCTGAGGGCCGGGGCGCCGCAAGCATCAGACCGTCGTACGGCTCGCAGAACGTTCTGCGAGCCGTAACACTCTCTTAACGTTCGTGTAACCGGGACGCAACACCCTGCCGGTAGCATGGGTGTTGAAGCGAACACCGGCACGGACATGGGTGGCTCCGCCCTCGATACGCGAAGGAGCGACGGATAAGAGGTGTGCCGGAAACGCTGGCAAGAGGAATGAAGGGCGGGGAGACCCGCCTTCTTCCTTTTTTTGCGGCTCTTGCACACCTTGGCGGTGTGCGGCGTGGTGTGGGTGTCTGGCCCCCTCTCCTGAGGGAGAGGGCTGGGGTGAGGGCCCTCCGGGGTGGGGCCTGGGCTATCCCCCACCTCGCCCTCTGGGAGAGAGCCTGCCCTGAGCCTGCCGAACGGGTCGCCACGTAGTGGCGGGTGAGGGCTCTCGGGGCGTCTGAGCCCCTCGCCCTACAGGGGGAGAGGGACAGGGAGAGGGTACTCCCGGGCGGTGCCTGGGGGTCTCCCCTAGCCGGCCCCGTAGACGGCCGTGTCCGGGTGGAACGAGAACCACCCGTGCCAGAACGAGGTTATCGTCGGTATGCGCGCCAGCGTCTCCGTGCCGTCCAACCGGGTCAGCGCGTTCTCGCCGACACTCCACTCGCCGCCCTCTGCGTCCCGCAACCCGTCCCCGTCCTCCGCGAACGTGCGCCCGTCCCGTTCGTAGACCCTGCCGGTGCCCCACGTGCTCGATCCCATGACGACGATCCCCTGTCCGCCCACCACGTCGTTGATGACGGGCTCCCCGGCGAACGCGGAGACCGGGTACGCCTTGTAGTCGCCGTTGATGCCCACGCCGATGACCGTCTCCTTGGCGTGCAGCGCCTCGTCCCGGTTGAAGACCGGGAACATCGTCCTGGGCGATGCGAAGTAGTCGTAGTAGATGGCGTGCGGCTCCCACTCGTGGGCGTACTGGGTCGGCGAGTAGACGCCGGTCTCGATGTCGAGGACGGTCGTGTCCGGGTGCTCGGCGAGCCACTCCTCCCATGTCGTCAGCACGGACGGGAAGAAGTCGAGCTTGATGCCGCTGGACGCCAGCGGGCCGACGACGGGCTCGCCCGTGAACTGGTTCCATATCGAGTTCGTCGTGCGGTCGTACATCAGCTTGTTGCTCTGGTAGAGCATGCCGGACGTGCCGAAGGTGGTGGGCTCCCCGTCTATCTTTGCGGAATACACGATCCCGCTGAAGCAGAGCGTTCAGTAGGCGAGCGCTATCGGCTCGCCTCCCAACACGTCGTTCGCCATCTCGTGCGGGTTCATGATGCGCAGCGGGTAGGCGCGGTGCTCGCCGTTGATGGAGACGCCGAAGACGCGGTCCCGCGGGTCCAGGTAGTCCGCCTCCTCCGGGGTGAGCGTGGGTGCGAACTGCAGGTCCGGGATGCCGTCCGTGGGCACGCCGCCCCAGACGGCTTCCGTGAGGTCGATGCGCTCCGAGCCCGGCGCGGAAGTGAAGAATGCCGCCATGCGCGGGTCGATGATCCCGAGGATGTTCACCTTCCAGTCGAGGTAGCCGTCCGGGGGAGGGAACTCGCCCCTGCGGGGGCCGAGCCACTCCATCGCCGCGTTCCACGCAGGCTGGTTGAGCCAGAAGTCCTGACCGGTGAGGCTCAACAGGGCCTGCCGGTACTCCTCGTCCAGTACGGGCCCTCCGCCGTACCGCATGATCTCGACGATGATGGGCACCTGGGAGGTGTCGTTCGCCGCAACGGCGTCGGCGAGGGCGCGTCGCGTTTCGTCGAGCGTCTGGTCGATGTCGCTGAAGATGCCCCACATCGTGTCGTTGGGGTCATAGTCGCCATCCGGCGCGGAGGTTGGAACGGGAGTGCCCGCCGGAGCCGGCGTAGCCGTGGGGACCGGGGTGGGCGCGGGAGTCGCCGTCGGGGGCTCGGGCGTGTACGCAGTGGAGGTACAGCCCGCCACGACGATGGCAGCGGCGAGCAGGATCGTGAGGGAGATTCGTGACATAGCGCCCTGAGTTCAGTATACGCCCTGCTCGTGGGCATTCGATGTGTCCTTGAAGGAGGTCGTCCGGTCCCTTCCCTCCTGATGAGACCTTCGCGTAACTGTGTGAGGCGCCACTGGGAGGGGTGGTGGTGTCTGGTTCCCTCTCCTGAGGGAGAGGGTTAGGGTGAGGGCCCCCGGTGGGGTGGATGGGTCACACAAGGTCTCTTGATGAGGGAAGGTCAGGATGGGGGTGAGCGGCCTATAGGCGCCCCCCACCCATGCCGGGCCGCTTTTGCGATAATGCCCCCATGACGACGGTTGGAGACTTGGGAGAGACGGCGCTGATCGAACGCATCACCGAGCGCGTGCGCCGGGCCAGCCCACTGCAGACGATGGGCGGACGGATCATCACCGGCATCGGGGACGACGCCGCCGTGTGGCGCGTCGGAGGGGTGCAGGCTGCCACGACCGACACCATGGTGGAGGGAGTCCACTTCCGAACGTCGACCGCGTCCTGGGCAGACGTGGGCTGGAAGGCCTGGGTCTCCAACGTGAGCGACATCACCGCGATGGGAGGCGTGCCGGTGGCCGGCCTGGTCACGCTTGGTCTGCCCGCTACCCTGAACGTGAGCGACGTCGATGGCTTGTATGACGGCATGCTGGAAGCGTGCGCCTCGTACGGGACCGAGCTGATGGGCGGCGACATCGTCGGCTCGCCTGTTCCGTTCGTCACCGTGGCCATGACCGGCGTCTGCAGCGCCACGCCGCTCACGCGCTCGGCGGCGCAGTCCGGCGACGCGCTCGCGGTGACCGGCCCCCTCGGAGGCTCGCGCGGCGGGCTCCTGCTGCTGGAGGACGGCGCGCCGCTGGACACCCCCGCGCGGCAGGCGCTGGCGCTGGCGCACCGCAGGCCCAGGGCGCGGACGGACGCTGCCGCCGTGCTCAAGCGCCACGGCGTGCGCTGCGCCATGGACATCTCCGACGGGCTCGCCGCCGACCTCCCGAAGCTCGCGAAGGCATCCGGGGTCGCCGTGCAGCTCGATGCGGACCAGGTCCCCGTGGCGGACGCGCTCCGGAGCGAGTTCCGCGCGGAGGCGATGCGGATGGCGCTGAGCGGCGGCGAGGACTACGAGCTGCTCTTCGCAGGCCCGTCCGACATCGTCACAGCCGCCGTTGCCGAGCTCCGCGGGAGCGCGGCCATCGGGACGATCATGGACGGCGCGCCGGGCAGGGTCGCGTATGTCGCCGGACGAGGCGAGCCGCTCTCGTTCAGCGCTGAAGGTTGGGAGCATCTGCGATGACGGAAGCACGTTTCCGAACGAACAGCGCCGAGGAGACGCAGGCGCTCGGGCGCAGGCTCGGCGCGCTCGCGGAGCCCGGCGACCTCTACCTGCTGCGCGGGACGCTCGGCGCGGGGAAGACGACGCTGACGCAGGGCGTCGCCTGGGGCGCAGGCGTGACCGGCTACGCGCACAGCCCCACGTTCGTGCTCGTGCACGAGTACCGGGGACGCATCCCCGTCTACCACGTGGACCTCTTCCGGATGGACGGCGGTGACCTCGAGATAGACGACCTCGCCTTCGGCGAGATGCTGGAGGAGGGGGCGTGCGTCGTGGAGTGGCCGGAGCAGGCGCAGGCCGTCTTCCCGGACGAGCATCTCGCGGTGGGCATCGCTTTCGGCGACGGGCCGGACGCCCGGGTGCTGACGCTGGAGCCCCACGGCGAGCGCTACGTCCGGCTGATCGCCGCGTTGCGAGCGGAGGCCGGATGACCGCGTACCTCGTGATAGACACCTCCACGCGCTACGGGGCGGCGGGCCTGTGGCGGAACGGGTTGTCGCGTGTCGTCTCATGGCGCTCGCACAACAACCACACGGCGGAGCTCATGCCCGCCGTCCGCTCGCTCACGGACGCGGAAGGCATCGCGCCCGACGCGCTGGAGGGCATCGCCGTGAGCGTGGGGCCGGGCGGGTTCAGCGCGCTGCGGACCGGCATCGGCGTCGCGAAGGGGCTGGCCGTCGCCTGGGGCCTCCCGGTGGCGGGAGTCAGCACGCTGGAAGCGTCGGCCTATCCCTACCGAACGGCTGCGGAGCGCGTCTGCGCGGTCCTGCCCGCGGGTCGAGGCGTGGTGGCCTGGGCCCTCTACGGCATGAACGACGGCTCGTGGGGCGCGCTGACCGAGGAGCAGGTCTCCGCCATCCCCGACTTCGCCGCCGCGCAGTCCACCCCCGCGCGATCCGGCGCCGCGCAGTCCGCTGCCGCGCAGCCCGGCGCGACGCAACCCGCCGCCACGACGCTCTTCTGCGGCGAGTCGGTGGGGGACGTTGCCGACGCCCTCCGCGAGCGCCTGGGCGCGGACGCGCGGTGCGTCACCGAGCCCGCGCCGCTCGCGCGACTGTCAGGCGTTGCCGAGCTCGGCGCTGCACTGCTGGCGTCCGGCGAGGCGAGCGCGGCGACCTCCATCGCCCCGCGCTACCTGCGCCCGCCCCGCATCACCCCTCCCCGCCCCCCGAAGCCCGTCGCGGGCGGCTAGCCGCCCAAGGTCCCCGCTCATCCTGCAGACCCCCCGCTCATCCTGAGCTTGTCGAAGGGTCATGTTGAGCCTGTCGAAACATCTCGCGCCTTCCCCCGTCGTTCCCGCGTTCAACTGTCCACTTCAACCGGCGACTCTCACGAGTGCACACAGGGCGCATTCCACTCATTGAACGGTTGATCGGCAAGGCCGTGGCCTGCTTCCTCGTTCTTCCGTTCAACTGGAGCACAGATGAGGGGCGTGCAACGCCGACCCATAGACCCTGTTTATGGCTGGGCCCCGAGCTATAGACGCGGTCTATGGCTGCTGCACGTACGACGCTCATGCAACCAGCGTACGCGGTGAGGGGACCATGGCGTAAGGGGCCGGTGTCAGGAATACGTCATTCCCGCGCAGGCGGGAATCCAGCAGCGCGAACAGGGGTACGCAGCCACTCCGTACTCCTGGCCGAGGCCACCAGCTCTACTCAGGCTCAAACACCAGTTCCGGCACCACGACCTCCCACGCTTCACACTGCACACCGCCTTGGTACTCAGAGTCTGATATCTCGCGATTCCAAGTGGCAATCGCAAGGACGCTGGCGGCGATGCACCGCATACCGGCGTCGGGCTCGAAGCGATGCGCGAGTCGCCCCACCACTGCGCCTGCGGAATCCATTAACTCCCAAGGGTGTGACTTAACCCGAACAGTCAACGGGTCGCCCGGCGCAAGCGAGGCAATGGCGTAGTGAATGTGGTCGCCCGGACGTTTACGGCCCGCGAAACCCAAGTCAACGTCCCGCAAGCTGAGCCGCCGGTAGGTGCGCGCGAGTTCCAGCGCTGGGGCCAGAAGCGACAAAGGTTCGTCCCTGCGCAGCACTGCAGGGCTGTCCGGCAAGGCGTCCTGGAAAGGGTGCGCCCCAGGGAAGCGCGCTAGGGTCAGCGTCTGCCGGGCGCGGGTCATCGCAACGTAGTACAACCGGCGCGAGGAATCGGCATCCCTACGCTCAACGCGCTCCCAGCCCCCATCCAATACCGCTACGTGGTCGAACTCCAATCCCTTGGCGCGATGAGCGGTGGTCAGCAGCAGCCCGCGCTGACGGCGGCGTACCTCCCGCACCCATTCCGCCAGCCACTCGATGAAGTGCGCTACCGGTGTTTCCGCGCCGCCCGTCTCCAGTGCGTACTCACCCACGGCTTCGAGCAGCAGTTCGTTCCAAGAGCCGGGGGGTTGCGTTTCCAGCCAGTCGTTCAGTTCCACGCTCGTTATCAAGCGAGAGTCTCGTTCGCGTACCCAGTGCAGAAGGGCCTGTGTTTCCCGCAAGCGCCAAGTGCCTGAGAAGTCCTCGTTCCCCATCTGCACGGGGATGCCCTCGATCTCGCAGAGGCTGCGCACCGGGTCCAGGTAACTCCATTCGCGCGCTATCACGGCGCAGGAAGCCCAACTCCAATCCTGTGTCAGGTTGGATAGTCGCTGCAATTCGGCGACGACCGCCTGCGCCTGGGAGATGGACGAATCTCCGGCGGGCAATGTCTGAACGCGGCCTTGCGCAACCGCATCGCGTTGAGCCCACACGCCACCTGGCGGTTCTTTCTTACGCACTTGGCTTATACGAATGGGATGCCCGCTCTTCATCCGTTGCGTCGCCGGTTCAATCACCGCGTTTGCAGTCGCGATGATATGGCTGCTGGAGCGGTAGTTGTCGGTGAGGAACACCGGTTTGGCTGCGTAGTCCTTCTCGAACTGCCGGATAAACCGCACCGACGCACCCTTGAAGGTATAGATGTTCTGGTCGTCGTCGCCCACCGCGAAGAGGCTCAGTTTGTCGTCTTCTTCGGAGAGCGTTCTACCCGCCAGCGCCGAGATCAGCGCATATTCGTCGGGGCCGATGTCTTGGTACTCGTCAACCAGTATCCAGCGGAAGCCCGCGAGCAACCGCGTCCGCTGTTCGTCCACTTCCTCGGACGGCAGTCCTTCTCCGCGCAGCAGGGACACCGCTTCCTTGAGTATCTTTTTGAATTCAGCGTCGTCAAGGTCGTTTGCGCGCCCAGTGAAACTCGCGCCAGCAAGACTCATGGCGAGCGCGTGGCAGGTGAGCACCACCACACCACGGGCATCGTCGCCGATGAGTTCCGCCAAACGGCGGCGGATATCTACGGCGGCATGTCTGTTGTACGCGAGAGCGAGAATAGAGTGGGGATTCTCGCGCATCGCGCGCACGAGGTAGGCGATGCGGTGCACCAGCACCCGCGTCTTCCCGGAGCCGGGACCGGCAAGCACTAGCACGTTGGCCTGCTCTCTTTCGTCCGCTACGATGCTGCGCTGCACGGGGTTGTTCAGGCTCTCCACGATGGCCTGCCACGACTCTGGCGTGGTCTGGCGAGAGAGGTCTTTGTCTCGCTCCGGCAGCCAGCGGCGCAGGAAGTCCTGCTGGCGGAGGCTGAAGTACTCCATGGTCATCTGCACGGCGTCTGCAATGGCCCCAAGGCCCCGCATTGCGTATTCCGCCATCACGTGAATCTGGAGCGTCTGTTCCTTGTAGTGGAGATTGAGCGGTTCGAAATCGGTCCGAGCGAAGCCGCGCCTCTCTTGCTTCAGTCGGATAGTCATGGCCGGGCGGAACACGGCAAGACCCTTGTTCAGGCGGACCACCTCCTGCTCGTGCAGCCACAGCAGCGCGCGGTCCACCAGTTTGCTGGGTTCCCTGACTTCCTGCATCAGCGTCATGTCCGAGGTGATCGCCTTCAGCAGGTCTCCGACGGTTGTCTTGCTCAGCCGGTCAGTGCCTCTGCTTTCGGCAGGGAGACAAGCGAGCAGGTGGTCCAGCAGCCGCTTGGCCGCTGCCCTACGCAACTCTGCGGTTTTCTCTAGGAGCCCCCACTCACGTTGCAGCGTTACTTGGATAGCGTCGCGGTTCACCCCGCGTAGGCCGAGGCTGCCACCGCCTCCACCCTCGCCGCGACCGTCGGCAGCGATGCTCCGAACGATGCGGCGTAAGCGTTCCGGCGGAGCTTTCTTATAGCCGTCGTCCTTCAGTCGCTGGCTCGCAAGGCGGAGGTGAAGCGTGGTCGTTTCGCTTATCCCCATGTCAGGCGCAGTCTCGCGCAAGAGGTCTATCGTGGCGCGCTCCAACTCCGCCGCCTCATCGAAGCGTTGCCGCGAACTGCGCTTCACCTTCTCGTGGACGAAGGCGGTCAGGACCGTATCGTTGGCGGCGATGCCCAGCCGCTCAAGGTCATGGAGAGCGCTCCGTACTCCTTCGGGAGTGAGACCGGATGCGGACATCAATTCGTCGGTTGAGATGCCTTCGTCTGGGTCCGCTTCGAACAGGGTTGCGGCGATTTTCAGCAGTTGACGGCGACCGGTGCCCCCTATGCTCGCCTTGGCGAGCCTAGCGCTCGCCTCTTGCAGGGAACGCACCCGCAGGGAGGATGGGAACATCTGTACGCGATTCTCCTCGCGTGTCAGCAATTTCGCGTCTTCCAGCCATGCCACTGCCGTGCGCACCCGCGTATCGTCAGTTGTTCTATCGCGCTCGAATTCGTGGTCTTCGTCCCCAATGAGTATCTCCCCCGGCGTGGCCACCACTTCGCCGTCCGAGCGGTTCCTCTTGTTCAGGTTGCGCAGCGCTTTCAGGACGCCGTGTATCTCTTGTCGTGTGAGGCGCGAACGGGCTGACAGCCCGAACTGGCGCTCCACGTCGTCCATCGTGTACAGCAGCACGCAGCGCGCTGCCTGCTGGTCACGACCGGCCCTGCCCGCTTCCTGCAGGTAGTTCTCCAGGGAGCCGGGGATGTCTGCGTGAATCACGAGGCGGATGTCCGGCTTATCGATGCCCATGCCGAAGGCATTGGTGGCGGCGATGACGCGGAGGCGGCCCTCGATGAAACTCTCTTGGACGTTTTTCTTGGTCTCCGGCGGCAACTCCCCGTGAAAGTAGTCCGCTTCCATGCCCTTGTCCTGAAGGAACTCTGCGACTTCCCTCGTCTGCCGCCGCGTTGCGCAGTAGACGATCGCTCCGCCGGTTTCATGTGCTGGCAGGTCGGACTCGATGAACTGGTGGATGTGTTCGAATTTCTCGCTGGCGCTTGTCCGTACTACCACGAAGTCGAGGTTGGCACGCTCAGTGCCACCGTTGAAAACCTCGAGCGTGATTCCGAGTTCTTTCTGAAAGTAGTCAACAATATCCGCCTCGACGTCAGGCTTGGCAGTTGCGGTCAGACACAGCACCGGCGGCACAGTCTCGTTTCCGGCTCGCTCGCGGATGAACCGCCCGACGTAGCGGTAGTCCGGCCGGAAGTCGTGCCCCCACTTGGAGAGGCAGTGCGCCTCGTCCAGCACCCAAGCGCCTATCTCCCTTTGCGCCAGAACGCGGCGGACGGCGACGCCGCGCAGCTGCTCAGGTGAAATGATGAGGAGACCGGCGTCTCCCAACCGCACACGGTCGAGAGCGTCGGCTCGCTCAGGCATGGACAAGAGGCTGTTGATAGTGACGCAGGAATCGATGCCCCGTTTCTCCAAGCCCGCCACCTGATCGCCCATGAGCGCCACCAGCGGTGAGATGATTACCGTCAGCGCGCCGGTCTTGTCGTAGCGGGACAGCGCTGGAACCTGATAGCAGAGCGATTTCCCCGCGCCGGTCGGCAGGATCGCCAGTGTGTGCTCCCCCGCCATCGCAGCCTCTACGACGGAGTGTTGTATGGAACGTCCGGCTTTGTCCGCCGGTTTCGATCGGAAATCGCTGAAGCCGAACCAGCGGGCGAGTTCCTTGCGGGCGTCGTGCCGCTCAGCGCACCACAAGCAGCCAGCGTCGGTGCAGGGCGCATCCCGCAACCGGCGCACTAGTTGGCCTGCTTCGGGGAACTGGTACCGCACCCAGGGAGGCATAATCGAATTGCCTCCTGATACGGACAGCCAAGCCAGCGCGTAGGCGAGCGCCCAACCCTGTTCGTTAGGACGCGCCGTGACCTCGCGTGCCTGTGTCCGGCAGGAGTTCCCTTCCAGTTGCGCTTGTATAACGTCGCGCGCCTCGGCATCTGATGGCCGTGGCAAGCCCCGCAGTGATGCGAAGACCTTGTCGAACCCCGCGCCGTACTCTGCCGTAGTGAGCCAGTGCCAAGCGGTCAGAAGATTGGGTGGCGCGTCGCGAAATGCTGTCAACTGGTTCTCGAACACCTGCAGCGTTAGTCTCGCATCCAGTTCGGGGTCGTTGCGGCGTCCCCGTTTGAGTTGCCCATCCTGATAGTGCTTGACCAGGTGGTGATACGGGTTGCGAGGGAAAGCCAAGGGATTGAGCCTGAGGGTATCGACTGCGGGCTGTCCCAGCAGCCGGAGGCTTGGATCCGCAGTGCGCAGGTGAATCAGATCGAAAGCGATCAGGTTGTGACCCAGCAGGAAATCCGCCCCATCGGCAAAACGGTCCAGTCTGGCGAACGCATCAGCCCATGAGTGGCCGGCCCCTGAGAAGGAGAAGGAACGATTGGTGTCCGAGCGCACTGCGGCGAAGGCGCGGATGCGGCTGCCGTCCCTCAGGACTTCGAGGTCCAACGAGAGGCAACGGAACGGGAGCAGGCTGACGTTGTCGGACGCCATACTACAATCCTCTCAAGTAGTTCCGCGTCGGAGTTGAGGTAACTTCTCACCGATACGGTCGCCCTAGATTAGCAGCCGTATCGACCACCGGCAGCAAGTCATTGTAGCCCCCCAACCCCGTGACACGTGCCCCTTTCGCGGTCGCGGCAGGGGCGCGTACGCTGGTAGATGACGGCGGAGCACCGCTCCGGCGGACGGCCCGTCGTCGGTGGACCTGCCCCGGTGCGGGGTGCCGGAGCGCGCCAAGCGCGTGCAGGAGTGGAATGGCCCACAATGGCTCACTTTGGCGCACTTTTCGCGATCCCCCCGTGCGGTCCACGCCTGCGTTGGGGGAACCCTCACCCGCCGCTGCACGGCACCCTCTCCCAAGGGGCGAGGGGTACAAGGTGGCGCGGGAAGGACAACTGAGGACACGGGGCCACGGGAAGCACATCGGGTTGCACCCGGCATGGTCCTTGGACAAGCTCAGGATGAGCGGGGTGGGGTCGCAGGAGTGGAATGAGAAGAAATAGGACACAATCCTCAGCGATCTGCAGCGGGCCACGCCTGCCAGTCCCATCCGCAGGAGTGAAGCGGCATGCTCATTCCGGGCTATCCGCGCTCGGAAGCGAGCGTCAGCCGCTCATCTGTGCGCGTCAGCCGCTCATTCGTGGAGCACCCATGGCCGAGCCGTGGTCCATTCTGGACCCCCGCCGCGCGAAAACGACAGGCGCGCGGGTGTGATAGGCTACGGAATCCGCCGCCGGGTATGGCGGCACGAAGGGAGTAACCAGTCTTGTCCGAGCGCTCTCTCGTTCTCCTCAAACCGGATGCCCTGCAGCGTGGCCTCGCAGGCAGGATCATCTCCCGGCTCGAAGACCGCGGGCTGCAGATCGTCGGCCTGAAGCTGATGCGGATGGACATGCCCACCGCCCAGCGCCACTACGCGGAGCACGTGGAGAAGCCGTTCTTCGCGGGGCTCGCCTCGTTCATGATGTCCCGCCCGCTCGTCGCGATGGCGGTGCAGGGAAAGAACGCGGTGGAGGTCGTCCGCAAGACGATGGGGGCCACGAACCCCCAGAACGCGGAGCCCGGCACGATACGCGGCGACCTGGCGGTGGACATCGGGCGGAACCTCATCCACGGCTCCGACTCTCCAGAGTCCGCCGAGCGCGAACTCGCCATCTTCTTCGCGGACGGCGAACTGCTGGACTACGACCGCGAGGTCGAGCCCTGGGTCACTGAATCCTGACGAGCTCTCTGCCCGCCCGCCATACCTGCTCCAGCCGGTAGAAGTCCCGCTGCTCCTCGCTGAACACGTGCACCACCACGTCGCCGAAGTCGAGCAGCACCCAGCCGGACTCCGCGGAGCCCTCGCGGTGATGGAGACCGAGCCCCGCCTTCTCCACGGCCTCGACGAGGTCATCGGCCAGCGCGTTCAGCTGGCGGACGCTGCCTGCCGTGAGCACCACCATGTAGTCGGCGAACCCCGAGACGCCCCGCACGTCCAGCAGCACGATGTTGGAACCCTGCTTGTCCGACGCGGCGTCCACGGCTGTGCGGGCCGCCGCGCCTGCGTCCGGAGGTGTGCTCTGCTGCGTCGCCATGCAGGGAGATTATAGGCGGGGCGCACAGCAACCGCGAAAGGGGAGCGCCAGATGTGACACGAGGGCCTTGCGGGAACGGCGGGAGGATGGAGATTATTGACCGTGCCTCATACGAGGCCTAGTCTGTTGATGAGCCCCGTTCGTATCAGGGGCCGGGAAAGGGTCCAGCGATGCCCAGGCGCAGGGGTGCGGCGATGCGTAGACGCGAAGAAGACGCGATAACGATGGGAGTCGTGATCTTCTTCGTGGTAGCCTTGGCGTTCGCCGCCGTGGTGACCTACTGGGATACTATCCTCCTGTTCCTGTCGTTCGCAGCGCTGGGGGCATTGTTCCTCGTGGCGCTGGTGCTGATGATGAAGTGGTGGGCACGATGGTAGAGCAGGTGGAAAACCATCAGTGTCCATCATTGTCTGAGCGGGTCGTACGGGTGGAGGAACAGATCAAGCACCTGCAATGGGAAGTCAGAGCGGTGCTCGTGGTCGTCGGGACAGTCATCGTGGGGGCAGCAGGAGTCCAACTCTTCAGTTGAACGGGGCATGGACGGACGCTTCAGCGCAACGGAACGCGGGAAACGGGTCGTCGTCGCCATGTCGGGCGGCGTCGATTCGTCGGTCGCGGCGTACCTGCTGCACCGGCAGGGCTACGACGTCGTCGGCGTCACGATGCGGCTCTGGTCCGCGGACGAGGACGACGTATCGCCGGACCACCAGGGCTGCTGCTCGATCCAGGACATCGAGGACGCCCGCCGCGTCTGCCAGGTCCTCGGCATCCCGCACTACGTCGTGGACGCGAGGCGCGAGTTCCGCGAGCACGTCGTCGCCTACTTCGTCAGCGAGTACGAACGCGGGCGCACGCCGCACCCCTGCATCGCCTGCAACGACCGCATCAAGTTCGACTTCCTGATGCGGCGCGCCGCCATGATGGACGCTGACTACGTCGCCACGGGCCACTACGCCCGCATCGAGCGCGACGCCTCTGACGGCGCGTGGGCGCTCCGCCAGGGCGTCGACGCGGCGAAGGACCAGTCCTACGTGCTGTTCGGGCTGGGGCAGGAGCAGTTGGGGCGCGTGCTGCTGCCGGTGGGCGGCTACGCCAAGGACGAGATCCGGTCGCTGGCGAGCGAGGCCGGCTTCCATCTCGCTGACAAGGCCGACAGCCAGGAGATCTGCTTCATCCCCAGCGGCGACTACCGCCGGTTCATGCGCAGGGAGTCGGCGCCGGAGCCGGGCGAGGTCGTGGACGCTTCCGGACGGGTCGTAGGCGAGCACGCCGGCATCGAGTTCTACACCGTCGGCCAGCGGCGCGGCATCGGCGTCCACCCTTCGGCGCTCGGCCTGCCGGACGGCGAGAAGCTCTTCGTGACGGCGGTCGACCCCGAGACGCGCCGCATCACCGTCGGCGGGAGCGGCGACCTGCTCCGGCGCGGCGTGCGCGTGGGGGACGTCCGCTACGTCGCGGACACACGTCCCGCGGACGCCTGCCGCGTGACGGCGAAGATACGCTACAACGGGCGATCCGCTCCCGCCGTCCTCCACCACGACGGCGACGGCGCGGTGCTATGGTTCGACGAGCCGCAGCGCGCCGTCACGCCGGGCCAGGCCGCCGTGTTCTACGACGGCGACCGCGTGCTCGGCGGCGGCTACATCGAGGGTCCCGCGGAAGCAGGGCTGCCGTCCACGAGCGGAGCGAACGGCCCGGCCGGAGTACCGGCTGCCGTCTGAGGCCGGACAACGAACGGATACCCCATCCCCACGCAGCACGAGGAGCGCCGCCTCCTGCTGGAGGGCTACGCTCGCGTCGCGGGAGTGGACGAGGTGGGGCGCGGCCCCATCGCCGGGCCGGTCGTCGCGGGCG
Source organism: Dehalococcoidia bacterium (assembly GCA_034422795.1). GTDB lineage: Bacteria > Chloroflexota > Dehalococcoidia > Lucifugimonadales > Australimonadaceae > Bin16. Next base: position 156,621 of record DAOUJK010000022.1, read on the forward strand.
CCGTCGTCCTCCCCGACCTGGACGGGTTCGAGCACGAGGACCTGCCGCTCCTGCGCGACAGCAAGACGCTGAGGCCCGCCGAGCTGCGCCGCGCAGACCGTCTCGTTCGCGAGATAGCGGTCGCCATCGGCATCGGCGAGGCGAGCAACGACGAGATCGACCGCGAGGGCATCGCGCCCGCCTCCCGCATGGCGATGCGCCGCGCGCTCGAGCGTTTGGCCGAGCCCCCGGACCACGTCCTCGTCGACGCCTTCCCGCTGGACTGGCAACGCAAGCCGTGCACCGCCATCGTCAAGGGTGACGCGCTCTGCACCGCCATCGCCGCCGCCTCCATCGTGGCGAAGGTCTACCGCGACAGCGTCATGCGGCGGCTGGACCGGCGCTATCCCGGCTACGGCCTCGGCGCGCACAAGGGCTATGCGTCCGCCCGGCACCTCGCCGCCGTCGCGGAGAAGGGGCCGTCGCCGGTGCACCGGCGCACCTTCTCGCCGTTCAAGCCGGTGCTGTTCACCGATGCCTAGCGGACGCTCCAAACTCGGCGCGCAGGGCGAGCGGATCGCGGCGGCGCACCTGGAGGCGCTCGGCCTCGCCATCGAGACGCGGAACTACCGCACGCGCTTCGGGGAGATCGACCTCGTCGCGCGGAACGGCGGGGAGACGGTGTTCGTGGAGGTCCGGACGAAGCGCAGCGGCGCCTACGGCACGCCGGAGGAGTCGCTCACGCCGCGCAAGCAAGCGCGGCTCGTGAAGGCCGCGCAGGAGTACCTCGCCGAGCATGGGCTCGCGGACACCTCGTGGCGGGTGGACCTCGTCGCCATCACCCTGCAGCCGGACGGCCCCGCGCAGATCACCCACGTCGAGTCCGCCGTGGAGGCTTCGGGGGAGTAGGAAGAGGGCTGCGCCCCGCTGCTACCCTTCTCTCAGGCCCGCGAAGCCGATCACGCCCGGACCGGTGTGCGCCCCCACCGACGCCCCCACCGCCGCCGTGAACACGGGGTTGGCGGTGAATGCGGCGAGGTGCTCCGCCATCTCCCTTGCTTCCTCCTCCGGGACCCGGTGTATCACCGCCGCCTCCCGGTACGGAGCGCCCGCCGCCCCGATATCCCGCAGCCGCTGTACCGCCTTGGCCTTGGTGCGTACCTTCTCCCGCGGGTGCACTTCACCCTCCACCAGCGTCAGTATCGGTTTCATGGACAGGAGCGAGCCCAGCAGCGCCTGCGCGCTTCCGATGCGCCCCCCGCGCTTCAGGTACTCCAGGGTGTCCGGCACGAAGAACACCTCCGTGTTCGCCGCCGCGTTCCGCGCGGCCTCGGCTGTGCCGGCGGCGTCGGCGCCGGCGGCGACAGCGTCGGCGGCCACCTTCGCCACGAGCGTGACGCCTACCGACGCCAACTCCGTATCCACGATCTCCACTGTGGCGCCCGTCAACTCCGCCGCCGCGAGACGGGCCGAGTTGACCGTCCCGCTCAGCTTGCCCGAGACGTGCACCGACACGATGTCGTGCCCCGCTTCCACCAGCGGTCTGTAGACGTCCAGGAAGTCCCCAACGGAGGGCTGCGTCGTGGTCGGCATGACGTTGCCCGTGGTGAGCCGTTGGAAGAACTCGTCCTTGGTGATCTCCACGCCGTCCTTGAATGCCTCCGACCCGAAGAAGACCGTGCAAGGGACGACCGAGATATCGAGCTCCCCGGCAACTTCTGCGGGAATGTCCGACGCGCTGTCCACTACGATTCTGACCGCCATACCGACCTCCGTTGGGCGTCTCTGCTACTCGATGGAGACGAGGTAATGATAGTGGGGCTGACCGCCTTCGTGCACTTCCATCTCGATGCCGTCGAAGCGCTCTGCGATGGCGTCTGCCGCTTCCTGCGCAGCCTCCTCGCTGAGCCCCGCGCCGTAGTAGAGCGTCACCAGCGCCCCTTCCTCCGGCCCGGCGGACTCCAGCATCGCGGCGAGCGCATCGTTCGGGGTCGCGGCAGCCGCTGCCAGCGCGCCGTCCAGTATCGCGATGGCCTGCCCTTCCTGCACGTCGACCCCGTCGATCGTGGTCGAGCGCACCGCCGTAGTCACCTCGCCGGAGCGAACGCTGTCGAGCATGCCCCGCATCGCCTCGGCGTTCTCCTCGCCGGTCAGATCGGGATTGAACGCCAGCATCGCCGCCATGCCCTGCGGGACGTTGCGGGATGACACGACTGCGATGGGCGACTCGGAGAGCTCGGCCGCCTGTTCCGCCGCGAGCACGATGTTCTTGTTGTTCGGCAGCACGATGGTGAACGCGGCGTTCGTCTTCTGCACCGCGGCGATGATGTCAGCCGCGCTCGGGTTCATCGTCTGCCCCCCGGACACGGTCGCCGCCGCGCCGAGGCTGCGGAAGACGCGGGCGATGCCGTCGCCCGGCGCAACCGGTATGACCGCGAGCGCCGCGGCCTCCGCCTGCTCCGGGGCGTCGCCGCCGTAGCCATGGAGGGACATGAACTCCTCGTGCTGGAGGTCCATGTTCTGGATGTTGATCTGGTCCAGCGCGCCGAGCGCCGCCCCTATGCTCAGCAGCGGCCCCGGGTCCTCAGCGTGGGCATGCACCCGCACGATGCGGTCGTCCCCGACCACGACCGTCGACGCCGCCATCGCCATCACCTGATCGCGCACCGCGTCAGGGTCGAGCCCCTCGCCCTGCACGACAAACTGCGTGCAGTAGCCGTACATCTCTTCTTCCGTGTGCTCCAGGAACTCGTGGCTCACGTTCGCGGCGGCGCTTTCGAGCCCGCCCTCCGGCGCGGTGATGCGCAGGGCGACCGGCTCCTCGCTCACAAAGCTGACCATCCCCGCGAGGAAAGCCACGACCCCCTGACCGCCCGCGTCCACGACGCCTGCCTGCTTCAGAACGGGCAACTGCTCCGGCGTGTACGCCAACGCGCGCTCGGCGGCCTCGTAGGCGACGCGCAGCACGTCCGGCGCGTCCGGCGTTCCATCCGGCGGATGCACTGCCTCCGCCGCCGCCCGCATGACGCTGAGCATCGTTCCCTCCACCGGGTTGCCGACCGCCTGGTAGCCCGCATCCGCCGCCGCCCGCAGCGCCGCCGCGAATGCCGCGCCGTCCGCGCGCTCGCACTCCGCGAACCCGTTGGCGAGCCCCTTCATGAACTGGGAGAAGATGACGCCGCTGTTGCCTCGGGCCCCGAGCAGCGCCCCGCGGGCCAGCGCACTGCTCATCGCTCCCACGGTGGCAGATGCCGCGTCCGGTAGCTCGGCGGACGTCGCGGCGCGCAGCGTCAGCAGCATGTTGATGCCGGTGTCGCCGTCCGGCACGGGGAAGACGTTGAGGGCGTTGATGGCGTCGACGTTCGCTTCCAGGCACCCCGCGCCGGAGACGACCAGTCGGCGGAAGTCCTGTGCGTTGAAGGTGGAAGATGGCTGTTCGTTCATGGGTTCGCCAGCAGCGCGAGAGCGTGCTACACTACATGTCCGCGCCTCTAAGAGGGTGCGCGCATTCTACCCTGCCGGATGGGTTCCGGCGACAGAGAGCATCATGGCCAGTTGTGAACTCTGCGGCGCTCGCCGCCGCGCGGGCAAGAACGTCAGCCACTCCAATCGGCACACGAACCGCTGGTTCTTCCCGAACATCCAGCGAGCGATGCTCACCGTCGGCGGCAAGACGAAGCGGATGAGCGTCTGCACCCGCTGCCTCCGCACCGTCCAGAACAAGCGGATGCTCTCGGCCTAGGCCTCCGCCTCGTCCTACCCCTCACCCAGTTCGAACGCATCGTGCAGTGTGCGCACGGCGTCGTCCACCTGCGCTTCGTCCACGACGCAGGTGATGCGTATCTGCGACGTCGTGATCATCTCGATGTTCACACCCGCCTCCGCGAGTGAGGAGAACATGACGGCGGCAACGCCCGGTGCGTTCTGCATGCCCGTGCCGACGATGCTCACCTGCCCCAGGTTGTCGTGTGAGACACACTCACCCGCACCGATGGTCCCGGCTACTCCCTGCGTCACCTGCAAGGCCTCCCGCAGGTCGGAGCGGTCAACCGTGAATGAGAGGTCGGTCAACCGCTCGGCGCTGGCGTTCTGGACAATGGTGTCCACGCTGATGTTGGACGCCGCCAGCGGCTCGAACACCGCGGCGGCGATGCCAGGACGGTCCGGCACGGCGCGCAGCGTGATACGCGCGACCCCGCGCTCGTAGGTGACTCCCCGCACTTTGTTGGCGACTTCCATCCCTTCTCCTTCCGGCACGCCGGCCCCTGCCAGCCCCACGTCGTGGATCAGTGTGCCCGGCACGTCCCGCGCGCTCGACGCCACCAGCACGGGCGTGTTGTACCACGCCGCCAGCTCTATCGAGCGCGGGTGCATCTTTGCGCCGTAGCTCGCGAGCTCCAGCATCTCCTCGTAGCCGATCTCCGACAGCTTGCGGGCGTCCGGCACGATGCGCGGGTCGGCGGTGTAGATACCGTCCACATCCGTGTACACCTCGCACCGCTCGGCCCCCAGCGCCGCAGCCAGCGCGACCGCCGTCGTGTCCGACCCTCCACGTCCCAGTGTGGTCACGTCCATCTCGTGCGTGACTCCCTGGAAGCCCGCGACGATGACGATGCGCCCTGCGTCCAGCGCCTGCTGCACGCGCTCCGCGTCGAACTCAACGATGGAGGCGCTCCCGTGTGCGGTGTCCGTGCGTATGCCCGCCTGTGCCCCGCTCATGCTCACGGCCTCTTCACCGAGCTCTCGCAGCGCCATCGTCACCAGCGTGCACGAGACAAGCTCCCCTGTGGAGAGCAGCACGTCCAGCTCGCGCGGATCGGGCGCAGAGCTGATGGACTCGGCCAGTTCGATGAGGCGGTCGGTCGTATCCCCCATCGCCGAGACCACGACTGCGACGCTGTTGCCCGCGCGGTGAGCCGTCGCGATCCGGCCGGCCACGTGGCGTATCTTCTCCGCGTCGCCGACGGACGTCCCGCCGTACTTCTGGACGAGGACGGCCATCTACTCCAGTCCCTCGGGGTGCGGTATCACTTCCGCGCCGCCTCGCGTCGGTTTGAGCACCTGGAAGGTGCCGGTGAGGCCGGACTTGTCGCCCGCATCCGCCATCTCGTAGCCGATGGTGAATGCCCGGTTCTCGCCCTGTTTCGTGAACGCGACCACGGACGAGCCTGCGCCGGAGAGGAAGACCCCGCGTGCGCCCGCGGCCAGCGCGTGGTCGAAGATCACCTTCATCTGGCGGTACACCTGCTGGCGCTGCGGCTGGTGCAGCCTGTCCTGCGTCGCAAGCCGGAGGTACTCCGGACGGTCCAGCGCGAGGCTCGCCACGAGCAGGGCGGTGCGCCCCGCGTTGAAGACCGCGTCCCCGCGCGATACCTCAGGTCCCAGGACACTCCGTGCCTCGTGCGTCGCCATGGGTTTGTCCGGGATGTAGACGACACACTGGAGGTCCCCGGGTAGGGGAACGGGCGCGGCGTGCACGGTCTCGCCGTCCGCGACCACGATGCTCAAGCCGCCCATGAGCGCGGGCGCGACGTTGTCCGGGTGCCCTTCGATCTCCGTCGCCAGCTCGAGCAGGCGGTGCGGTGAGAGCGGGTAGCCCAGCAGCGCATTCGCGGCGTAGATGCCGCCCACGATGGCCGCTGAACTGCTGCCGAGCCCCCTGCTGAGCGGTATCTCCTGCCACGCCTCTATCGAGAGGTTGCTTCCGGCGTTGCCGGTCTCCATCAGCACGCGCTCGGCGGAGCGGTACATCAGGTTGCCGGAGTCGCGCCGCAGGTGCTCCGCGCCCAGCCCGTGCAGGATGATCGTGGGCTTATCGGCCCAACCTACGCGCATCGTGTTCCACAGCGACAGCGCCATGCCAAGGCAATCGAAGCCTGGCCCGAGGTTCGCTGTGGTCGCGGGAACGCGGATGGTGAGTACGTCTGACATGGAAGCGGGGGCACGCCGTCTCCGGCTGCCCCGCAATTATACGGCACACAGGGAGCCGCGCGTGGTCGGCAGGCATACCCCACGAACAACGACTAAGCGTTGTCTTCTTCCGACTCCTCAGCCTCCGGGAAGAGGGGCGCCTGCATGGCGTGCCACATCGAGACGGTCATGTCGCTGCCATCATCGCCTGCATCCGCTTCTTCAACTGCGCTGGGCGCTTCTTCGACAACTGCTGTCGGTGCTGCGCCACTGGGTGCGTCGTCGCTCTCAGCGTCTTCGCCTGCGTCCCCGGTTTCGACCGCGTCGTCGACTTCGAGGATGTCGTCGGCCTCGGGAGCGTTGTCGTCGACCGCATCCCCGGCTTCCTCGCTGTCGGGAGCCTCCTCAGCCGCAGCGGCGGCAGCATCGTCGAGCGTCGCGGCTGACGCGTGCCCGTTCGTGGACACTGCGCGGGCCTTCTTCGGCTGCACCTTCGGCAGCTTCTCGAAGTCCTCCCACGTGCGCTCGCGGAACGCGCTCATGGAGATAACCACGTCGTCATCCGCGAGCTTGGTCATGATCTTCACGCCCTGCGTGTTGCGCCCCAGCGTGCGGATCTCCGCGAGCGACGTGCGGTAGACCATCGCGTTGCGGGAGCCCACCATGATCTCCTCGTCGTCGGCGCCGGTCACCACCGCCCCGGCGATGGGGCCCGTCTTCTCCGTGATCTTCATGGCGATGACGCCCTGCGTGTTCCGCCCGGTGGTGCGGAACGTCTCCACCGCAGTGCGCTTCCCGTAGCCGCGTTCGCTCACGATGAGCAGCCGGGCATCCGGGGTGACGACCTCCATCGACACGACCTCATCGTCGTCCACCAGCCGCATGCCGCCGACTCCGCCCGTGCTTCGTCCCTGCCGTTCGGTCACCGCGTCCAGGCTGAACTGCACGCCTTTGCCCTTGCGGGAGATGAGCACCGCGTTCATGCCCTCTTCCGCGAGGCGCGCCGTAAGCAGGCTGTCGTTCGGCTCCAGGTCGAACGCTGCGAGCCCCACGCGGCGGATATGCTGGAACTTGTCCAGATGCATCTTCTTCACCTTCCCCTTGCGGGTGGCCATGAAGATGAAGAGGTCCGCCAGCGGCTCCGGGATGGCGACGACCGCCGTGACGGTCTCCTCGTTCGGGTTGATGGACTCGATCAGGTTCTGGATCGGCGTGCCGCGTGTCTGGCGCGACGAGTCCTCCCCCACCTCGAACACGCGCTTGCGGTAGACGCGGCCCTTGTCCGTGAAGAAGAGCAGGTAGTCGTGCGTGTCCGCCACCACCAGCTGCTGCACCGCGTCGCCCTCGCGCCGCTCCTGCCCCTTCACGCCCTTGCCGCCGCGCTTCTGCAGGCGGTAGAGCGAGATGGGCAGACGCTTGATGTAGCCGCGGTCGCTCAGGGTGATCACCACGTCCGCGTGGGGCGTCAGCTCCTCCTGGGACTGGTCACGCGCCTCTTCGTCGGATATCTCGGTGCGGCGGTCGTTGCCGAACGCTTTGCGCAACTCGGCCGTCTCCGTCTTGATCACCGCCAGCACCTTGGCCGGGTTGGAGAGCAGCGATTGCAGCTCGTCGATGCGCTTCATCAGCTCCTGGTACTCGTTCTCGATGCGCTCGCGCTCCAGCGCCGCCAAGCGCCGCAACTGCATCTCCAGGATCGCCTGCGCCTGCGCCTCGGTCAGCCCGAACTGCTGCATGAGGCCGTTGCGCGCCGCCTCGGTGTCGGCGGACGCGCGGATCAGGGCGATGACCTCGTCCAAGTGTTCGAGCGCCACCCGCAGGCCTTCCAGGATGTGCGCACGCTCCCGCGCCCGCGTCAGGTCGTACTCAGCCCTCCGGCGGACCACTTCCTTGCGGAATTCCAGGAAGCGATTCAGTGCGGAGCGGAGAGTCAATACACGGGGCTGGCCGTCCACCAGCGCGACCATGTTCACGTGAAAGGCGTTCTGCATGGCCGTGTGCTGGTAGAGGTTGTTCAGCACGACGCCCGCAGCGGCGTTGCGCTGCAGCTCGATCACCATGCGCATGCCCTCTCGGTCGGACTCGTCGCGCACCTCGGAGATGCCGTCTATCTTCTTCTCCTTGGCGAGCGTGGCGATCTTCTCGACGAGCGCCGCCTTGTTCACCTGGTACGGCAGTTCCGTGACCACGATGCGCTGACGCGAGCCGCTCTTGTCTACGTCCTCCACCGCCGCCTTGGCGCGCACCATCACGCGCCCGTGGCCGGTCTGGTAGGCATCCTGAATGCCCTCCCGCCCCATGATCGTCGCGGCTGTGGGGAAATCCGGTCCCTGAACGAAGTTCATCAACTCTTCGGTCGTAGCCTCGGCGTTGTCCACCAGGTAGTCGAGCGCGTCGCAGACCTCCCGCAGGTTGTGGGGAGGGATGTTGGTGGCCATGCCAACCGCGATGCCAGAGGCGCCGTTGACCAGCAGGTTCGGCAGGCGGGCAGGAAGAACGGTCGGCTCCCGCTGGGAACCGTCGTAGTTGTCGACAAAGTCGATGGTGTCCCGGTCGATGTCCTGCAGCAACTGCTCGGAGATCGGTGCGAGGCGCGCCTCCGTGTACCGCATCGCCGCGGGGGGGTCGTCGTCGACCGAGCCGAAGTTGCCCTGACCGTCCACGAGCGTGTGCCGCATGGAAAAGTCCTGCGCCATGCGGACCAGGGCGTCGTACACCGGTGAGTCGCCGTGGGGGTGGTACTTGCCGAGCACTTCGCCCACGACGGCGGCGCTCTTCTTGTAGGAGGAGCCTGGGCGGAGCCCCATGCCCTGCATCGCGTAGAGGATGCGCCGGTGCACGGGCTTGAGCCCATCGCGCACGTCGGGCAGCGCACGGGAGACGATGACGCTCATCGCGTAGTCAAGGTACGCGCTGCGCATCTCCTCTTCTATGCGTACGGGTCTGACGTTGCCGTTCCCCGTTACCATGCGGCTCCTTTCGCGTTATGCGGGGAGTGGCCGCCAAACAACCACAACATGTGGTGGGCGGGGGACTGCCGCTTCCCAGATATGTGATGAAAGTCAGTCCATTATAGCAAAAGTATCTGCCGTCCCCAACACGCAGGTGGCACGCGTTTCACTCCCAAATCCGCGGTCCCTACTCAGCAGGGTGGCCCTTGTAGATGGCTACCGGCAGGCGCGACCAGCGGAGATGCTCGATGAGCAGGGTGTCGCCCTCCTGAAACTTCCGGTAGGTCGCCAGGTCGATGGGAAAGCGAACGCGCCCCAGCGTCGTGACGTACGGCTTGGGCGGCATCGGGTTGAAAGGATGCCGCCTCGCGACGGGCCCCAGCTTGCCCGGAACAAAACCGTGCCTCGCGTACAGCTCAAAGCCTCCCAGCAGCGTCCGTGTGAAAAAGAGCACCGCTACCACCAGAAACACGTTCGCGACCAGGGACGAGCCACCTAACGGGAAGGCCAGCGCCAGCGCCATCAGGAGCACGGCAACCACCGCGATGATGACGTTACGGGTGGTCGGCCGGATCAGGTCGCTCCGCTCGGACGACCAAGCGAGGCGGAACTGCATCCCGCAGTGCACGCACGTCGCGTCGCGGGTCAGGTAGAGATGCCGGCATTCGCCGGAAGCATCCACCTGCTGTTGTGGTTGACTGGGACGCCTGCTCATCGCGGCATGTCTCCAGCCTCGTAGCGTTCAGCCCATCCGGCGAGCCACGCGAACAGTCTGCCGAAGCTCTTCGGCACCTCATCCTCGCGCTCGGGGTGGCACTGCACCGCAACCAGCCAGGGGTGCTCCGGGCTCTCCAGCGCTTCCACGATGCCGTCCTCCGGGTGGTATGCCGACGCCATCAGGCCCGGCGCGCGCTGCGCTTCCTTCAGCCCCTGGTGGTGACGGCTGTTCGTGCGGTAGACCGCCCCAGCGCCGATGATGGCTCCGAGACGGCTCCCAGGGGACACGTACACCTGGTGCATCGCCGATTTGAACTCCGGCAGCGTGTGCCCCGGCAGATCCTGGATGAGCCTGCCGCCCATCGCCACGTTGATGAGTTGCATCCCCCGGCATATCCCCAGGGTCGGCATGTCCTCCCGCACCGCGTAGCGGAACAGCGTCATCTCCATCTCGTCGCGCTCGCGGCTGATGCCCATCGCTCCATCCTGCTCCTCGCCGTAGAGGGCCGGGTCGATGTCGCCGCCGCCACTCAGCAGCAGGCCGGACACGCCGTCCATGGCTTCTTCTACGGACGTGAACCGCTCCGGCGTGAGCACCCGGGCCTGCGCACCGCGCGACTCCAGCGAGGCCACGTAGTTCGTTGCCGCACGGTCGCTGGAAGCCGTTACCCCGATCAACGCCACGCCTCAGCCCCCCAGCGCCGCGCTCAGCGCAGACGCGTCGACCCACTCCCGCGCCATCGCTCCGGCGCGCTCCGCCTTCGCAGGGTGGTGGACGCTCACCGCGTCACCCAGCGACTCCAGCGCCGCTGCCGTGTCTTGCGTGTTCGAGCTCACCGCGATGAGCGGCACGTCCAGTTCATCCGCGCGTTGGTATACGTACTGCGACGGGGTCTCGCACCCCGTGAGGAAGAGTGCATTCAGGGGAAAGTTGAGCGCGCTCATCTGGATGTCTATCCGCCCGCCACGTACGACTACGGCCTGATTCGGCAGCCGCCCGAAGTAGTTGCCGCCCCACTCCGTGATGAGCCCACCGATGAGGAAATGCTCAATCAGTTCGCTGCCGCCGTCCTCGCACGTAAAGTATGTGCCGTACAGATGGTCTGTTACCTGCTGGACCGTCGGAGCAAGCAACAGACGCTCCTCGGGCAGGACGCCGAGCACCGGAAGCCCAGCTTCCGCAAGCTCGACAGCGAGCCGCGCGGATGCATCGTGCTCTGCATAACGCGTGCGCTTGTTCACGACGCAGCCTGCCAGCGAATCGCCGTAAGCATCTCGCCACGCTCCGCAGGCCGCCGCGCCCAGAGCGCGTTCGTACTCGAATGCGCCTATCACTACCGCGCCAATGCCCCGCGCCAGTTGTGCCCCAGCTTCACCCTCCCCCAAGACCGGGCCCTCTACCACGACCACCTCGGCCTCCGCGGCAGCGCCCTGTACAACCTGAACAGCCTGTGCCACCTGCTCCGGCGAGGGTGATCCTTCGACTACGACCGTCGCCGCAGAGCCACCGAGCGAGGCGAGGAACGCGGGGTCGGCATCGCCGGGGGGCGAGAGCGGCTTCATGAGCGTGACGCGCTTCCCCTGCGACCGCAGCAGCGACGCGAGCCCGCAGGCGACCGTCGTCGCGCCCGCTCCCGACCGCGCACCTGCAATCTGGACCACACTCATCCTGGCTTCTGTCCTCTCGCGAGTTCCAGCCGAGTATACCAGCGCCCAACACCGCTGGTGGCCTGTCGGGCACCGTCCAAGGGTCTGGGGACAATACTCGTGCATGAAATCGGGCGCTGTGGCTGTGTCCCGCGTGACGACGTGCGTCTCATCGCCATCGTGCGTGGATACGCGCGCAGCAGCATGGCATACATAGGCTTGATACTGCAAAGTTAATATGCTAACACAGTACTATCAACTCATCCTCCGTTCGGGTAGACGCAACATCCGCCCGCTGCCGTGTGCGACTTGCTATTGCGCCTTCCAGCATCGCTCTTCACGTTATGGGTCGGCCTGGCCGTCCTGGTATGCGCATGCGATGCGGCATCCGCATCTCCTTTCGAGCTGGACGCCAGAGCCAAACCGACACCCACCATTACCCCAACCCCTGCTCCCACATCCACCCCCGCAGTTACGCTCACACCGACGCCAACGCCTTCCCCGTCACCTTCTCCAACTCAACCACCAACACCCACGCTGTCTCCAACCCAATCCCCCACTCCTTCGCCGTCACCGTCTCCAACCCCAACGCCCGCGCCTTCTCCCATCCCCACTTCAACCCCCCGTCCAACGCCCACGCCTACAGCCACGGTCACGCCCATACCGCCGACCCCGTCCCTTACCCCAACGCCTACGTCCGCGCCTCCGCCCACACCCACGGCATCCCCTACTCCGTCTCCGGTTCCTCCTTCGGTGCGGGAAGCGCGTCCTCCACGCCCTCCTACTCCCACCCCTACCCTTTCACCCATACCTACCCCTACCCCCACTCCTACGCAGACACCCCAGGCCCCGCTTCCGGGAATGATTCGCGATTCCATCGGCGCGGGCAGCCTACACTCATGCGCCCTCCGCGCCGACGGTTCCCCCGTCTGCTGGGGGAACGACGAAAAGGGACAATCATCGCCACCCCCTGACCTCACGCTGATCACACTCGATCTGGGCGGAGCCTACTCCTGTGGCCTTGAGACCGACGGTTCGCCCGTGTGCTGGGGTGAAGACGACAATGGTCAGGCGTCTGCGCCAACAACGGGAACATTCGCCTCTATCAGCGCAGGTTACCTCCACGCGTGCGCGCTGGACCTCGAGGGAAAGCCCATATGCTGGGGTGACAACGACAAGCAGCAATCGTCGCCGCCCGACGAGAAGTTGTTCACCGCGATAAGTTCCGGCGAAGAGCACACGTGCGCCCTGGAAGCAGATGGCACGCCGGTCTGTTGGGGAAGCAACGCCGCCGGACAATCGTCGCCCCCAGCAGACACAACGTTCTCCTCGGTAAGCGCAGGTTACCTGCATGCCTGTGGAATCAGGTCCAATGGGTCCGCTGTCTGCTGGGGGCGGAACGACCTGGGGCAGGCGTCGGCGCCGCAGAACGAAGCATTCCAAGCAATCTCCGGGGGGCGGAGGCACACCTGTGCGCTCACGACGGACGGAGCGCCTGTCTGCTGGGGCTCCGACACGCACGGTCAGTCGACGCCACCAGGAGGAGCGGTGTTCTCAGCGATAAGCGCGGGAGAGAGCCACACCTGCGCCATCACACAAGATGGCACACCCGTCTGCTGGGGCGACACGTCCGACGGAAGGTCCTCACCGCCCTCTCCGGGAACAAGCCCAACTCCGACGCCGACACCTACTCCATCCCTCACCCCCACTCCTACGCCTACCCCTACCCCCACTCCTACGCTCACGCCGACCCCGACTGCCACTTCATCCCCCACACCTGCTCAGACGCCTACCCCTACCCCCACTCCTACACCCACACCAACCCCGACTGCCACTCCATCTCCAACGCCTACCCAGACGCCTACCCCTACCCCCACTCCTACACTCGCACCAACCCCGACCGCCACTCCATCTCCTACGCCTACCCAGACGCCTACCCCTACCTCCACCCCTACGCTTACACCAACCCCGACTGCCACCCCATCTCCTACGCCTACTCAGACGCCTACCCCGATTGCGACACGAACGCCCTCTGCAACCGTGAGCATATCCTCGGATACCGTTGGTGCAGGCGCTTTTCACTCGTGCTCACTCAAGCCGGACGGCACACCCCTTTGTTGGGGAGACGACCACAACGGCCAAGCGTCTCCCCCCTCGGACGTAACGTTGACCGCTATCAGCGTCGGTTCTGGACACACGTGCGGGCTGACGGCGGATGGCTCAGCCGTCTGTTGGGGAGAAGGGGAGTACGGTCGAACCTCCCCTCCCTCCGACAAGACGTTCACCGCTATCACCGCCGGCTACCTTCATACTTGCGCGTTGGAGAGCGACGGTTCCCCTATCTGCTGGGGGGATAACGAGAAGAGTCAGTCGTCACCCCCCGAGAACAGTACGTTCACAGCGATAACCGCCGGGGAGACGCACACATGCGGCCTGCAGGCGAACGGAACCGCCGTCTGCTGGGGAGGCGTGGACAACGACCACGGCCAGGTCTCGCCACCGCCGGACACTACGTTCACAGCAATCAGCGCGGGCTACCTCCATACCTGTGGGATCAAGTCGGACGGCTCCATCGCCTGCTGGGGCCTGAACAACAAGAACCAGGTGTCCGACGTTCCGACGGGTCAGACCTTCATGTCGCTCTCATGCGGACGGCGGCACTCCTGTGCACTGACGTCCAACGGCACGCCTGTCTGTTGGGGTGAGGACGACGAAGGCCAGTCCACACCTCCTGCCGATGCGGAGTTCGCAGCGATCGGCGCAGGAGAGAAACACTCGTGTGCGTTGCAAGCGGATGGCACGCCTGTCTGCTGGGGAAAAGACGAGCATGGAAGACTGTCGCCGCCGACGGATATGGGTTCTATGAATCCCACACCCAGATACCTACTACTCGCCTTCCTGGGCCTGATGGCAGCTTCTCTCCCGAACAGATCGATGACCAGAGCGCGCAAGAAGCTAGCGTCTTACGCGAGGAGGCGCGCACCCGGGCGAGACAATGTCCCTGGTCAGTATGCCGAAGGTCCCTTCCCGGTCAGTGCAACGGGGACAAGCTGAGAGTAAGCTCGCTGTGGGGTCGATGGCGCTGTGTGCCGGGCGAACAGCGGAACGCCCGGCGGTTGTGGCCGTATACGGCCCGCCCTATGATGCACGCGGCAGGAGGTGTGGCATGGCGCATCGCATCGTCTCACTGCACGCGGGATACGACGGCCCCAACGGGTTCGTTGACGGCTACGTCGGCCGGCCAGCGGACAGGGGCCCGTATCCGGGGCTCGTGGTGATCTCCGGCATGGGCGGGCTCAACTGGTTCCAGCGGGAGATCACGCGGACGTTCGCGCGCGCCGGGTTCGTCGCTCTCTCCCCGGACCTGTTCGACGGTGTGCTGCCCCAGGGGCACGCCACGCAGTTGCGCTACAAGAACTCGCTGGACGTGGAGCGCACGGTGGAGAACCTGAGCGCGGGCGCAGACTTCCTGCGCTCCCTGCCCTGGACGGCGGACGACGCGCCGGTGGGCGTGGTGGGGTTCTGTCTCGGCGGCGGGCTGGTCCTGCTGTCGCTGGCGCGTACGAGCACCTTCGGCGCCGGGGTCGTCTACTACCACAGCCTGTTCCCCGACCCCGAGGAACTCGATAACATCCACGCGCCGATGATGTGCCACTACGGCACGCAGGACCACACGACGCCGATCGAAGAGATCGAGGCATTCCGCGAAACGCTCGACCGGTACGAGAAGCAGTATGAGCTGTTCATGTATGAGGGCGTGGGGCATTCGTTCCTGAACCCGAGGCAGGACTCGTCGGCGCAGCGCGAGGCAGCAGCAACGGAATCGCTGGAGCGCACGTTCGCCTTCTTCCGGCATCACCTGGGCGTACCCGCGCCCGCAGCAGAGCAGGACGAGACGCTGGGTGAGCCGTGAGGCTGTTCGGCGGCCTCTTCGAGTTCTTCGAGGCGCTGCGTTACCGGGAATTCCGGTTCTTCTGGTTCGGGCTGGTGGCGCAGGTTACCGGCCAGCAGATGACTATCGTCACGCTGGGATGGCTGGCCTTCGACCTCACCCAGTCGCCCTTGGCGCTCGGCTTCATCAACCTCGTGACCGCAGCACCCCGCATCGCCGTCAACATCGCAGGCGGGGTGCTTGCCGACCGTTTCGACCCACGTACGCTCATCACCGCAGCACAGACGATCTCCCTGATCATGCTGGTGGCGCTCGCGGTGCTCACGTTGACCGACCGGGCGGCGATATGGAACCTGGCGGCGGTGGCGCTCGTGATAGGGCTGGTCCAGTCGTTCGACGAACCCGCGCGGGCGTCGCTCTTTCCGCGCCTGCTTCCTGACCGGTCGCTCATCCCGATAGCGGTGCCGCTGACGTCGGTGGCATGGTCATCGACGCGCATCGTGGCGCCGTCCGTCGCTGGATTCGTCATCGCAGCGGCCGGCGCAGGGCCCAGCTTCCTGGTCGCCGCCGCGGGCGCTGCCGCGATGGCTACGGCGATGCGGCTGGTGCATCCCCAGCCCGGAGCCGGCGGGAGGCGCGGGACGATGCTGGCCGACCTCAAGGTCGGCGCAGCCTACGTGTGGGCCCACCCGGTCTTCCGACCGCTGCTGCTGATGGCGCTGGCGGTCTCGGCCTTCGGACAGGGGTTCATGCTGACCTTCCCGGTGTTCCAGGCAGAGGTCTACGACGTAGGCCCGCGGGAGCTGGGGCTCATGTACTCGTCGGCGGGCGGTGGAGCGCTGGCGGGGCTATACGCCTACTCGCGCTACTTCAGGAAGCGGGGAGCAGGCCACGTACTGGTGGGAGCGTCAGGCTCGTTCGGGGTGATGCTCGCGGTGTTCGCGCTGACACCGTGGTTCGAAGCAGCCCTCGTGCTGCTGTTCATCACCGGCGCCATGGGAGTGCTGCAGACCACGACGGGGCAGGTGATCCTGCAGACGCTCGTGGACGACAGCTTGCGCGGGCGCGTGCTGGCGCTGCACGGGGTCCACTGGGGGCTGCTCCCGGTTGGCGGTGCGGCGATGAACGCCGTCGCACAGATCACCGGGGCGCCCATAGCCGTTGCTGGAGCGGGGGCGCTGCTGGTCGGCTCCGTGGTGATGATCGCGCTACGAGGGGCGGCGCTGCGCAATGTCACGATCCCCCAGATCGAGGCCGCGCGGGCCTAGAGAGAGCCGGACCGCCATAGGTCCTTCACCACGAGGAAGAACTGGCCTTCCTGTTCGTGGGTGTGAATCAGGGTGCGGGGGCCGCGGCAGGTCGCTTCGCCTTCCTGGACTTCAAGTGCTCGTGCACGGCATCGCGTACTACGTCGGAGAGATACTTCCCTTCCTGGTCCGCCACGGCGCAAAGAGCATCCATCTCTTCGGCGGATAAGCGGAGGGAAACGACACCAGTCGTGCGGTCTTCGTGGCTGCGGGCCTGCTCCGTGACGTCACGTCCCAAGACGTAATCGCTACGTTCACCCATCGTGTCACCCCCTCTCCGCGTACCGTTGTCTGTGATGTGCATTCGCCTCGAATGCCGTCACCGGACGCCAAGCTCCCCAGCGGTGTGTTGGCTCCAGCGGAGCAACAACGATTCTACCTGCTCGCGTCGGGCCGAGCATGATGATCGGCGCGCGCCGCTCCCCGATGTTCTCAAAGAACCGTGGAGTCTCCTTCAATACCTCCCGTATCTCTTGCTCAGAGACTCTGTGCTTCTCGTAGCCACGCTGTTCCACTGCCATGTGCTCTGCAAAGGCGTCGTCGAAATCGAGCTCCGCCACTCTGCCGTAAGCCTCGAACAGTCCATCCAGCGATTGCCCGCGACCGGTGGCCATAGCGGCGGCTGATCGTCTCCGGCCCTCCTACAGCCCCCGGCCTGCCGTGGCGTCGAGGACGGCGCCCTGCTCCTCCGAGGAGTCGTACTCCCACTTGTAGTGAGGATCCTGGTATGCCCCCTCCGGCATGAGGCTCTCCAGGCCACGCTTGCCGAGCTCTTCCTCGAACATCTCGCGGATCCAGGACTCCTCGTTGGGGTACTCCACTTGGTCCAGCAGCGGGTTCATGCGGTTGCTGAGGCCGCGCATCTGGCGGATCGGTGAGAGCGCGAGGTAACGCGCGGGCTCCACGCTTACGTTGAAGTGCTGGTGGAACCAGCGGTTGGGCGGCACGAACATGCTGGCCTCGTGCCACGGAACGATGATCTTCTCTTCGCCCTCCGGCCACATGATGGAGTAGCCCTCGCCTGCGGGGATGATGATGACGACGCCCGGGCCGTGGCGATGCGCCTTCTTGTAGGTGCCCGGCGGGAAGACGGACATGTGCCCGCCCATCTCCGAGTGCGGGAACTGGATGTCCACGACGTGGCCGCCGCCCCCGCGCTGGCGGTGCGGGACGAGGCCGCTCCACGCAGCGAGATCGGTGAAGAAGTTGCCGAACCAGCTTGCGCCGCGTCCGCCCGGCGCGCGCTTGGCGACCGAGTACAACTCGTCCTCGGAGGTCTCGAGAAGGCCGGGGTCCTCATAGGTGCTGTTGAAGAAGTACGTGGGGTCGGGGACGAGGGACATGGCAACCGGCAGGTATGTGTTGGCGATGAGTCGCGCAGGACGGTCGCCTCGGGCGTTCGCGAACTGGCGCACCGCGCCGCGGGGGATGACGAAGAGGCTGCGCGGGCCGAACTCGAACGTCCTGCGTTCGACTCCTTCCGCCCACACCGTGGCGAGCCCCTGGCCCTCGGCCACGTAGAAGACCTCATCAAGGGCAAAGCGCACAGGGTTGGTGGAACCTCCCGGCGGAATCTCGGTGATGCGGGCATCGGCGACGCCCTCCATGCCCTCGAGCTGGATGAAGGCGGCGTTGCAGCCCATCTCCGGCCACGGGGCGACATCCAGGTTGCGGACGTCTTCCACGTAGTAGCCCCTGTGGACGGGCAGGTCCAGCGATTCGACCCACTGGTCGTACGGGAGCTGCTTCGCTCGCGCGTCCGTGTCTATGTCCACTTTCCCGATCGTTGCGACGTCTGTCTGCTGCGCCATGGTTCTCCTCCGAGCCTGTCAGGCTTCCGGTTGGACTCTCGCTCGCTGCGCGCGATTCGTCAAGCGGGGCCGGGCTGCCTCCAGCGAGCCCGACATAACGCGACAGCGATCCGACAGGCAACCCGACGTTCTCCAACACAGTTCGACACTATCCGACACCTACTCGACAGCCCGTTCACTCCTGAAGAGGGGTTCTGTCAGGAATGGCATGAGCGTCGACTTTCTTGAAAGTGTCGGATTGTGTCGATTCCTGCGTAGCGCCTCGCGGACGCGGCGCCGCCAATCACCAGCGTACCGTCCGGGCGGGCGTTCGCGTAAGGGGCGGATGTCACAGGTTGACAGACCGGGCTGTGCGGAGATTAATGGAGCTATTCTCCGCAGAATATACGGAGAATAGCTTGCGCCTGGCGGAGATCAGCGGCTATAATCTCCGCGTATGGTGCGGAGAAAACACACGCGGTACATACACCAGGAGGCGGACTGGCCCAACTTCCGGTGGGAGCCGGAAGGGCTGGTCGAGCCGCTGGCTGCGATGCGGCACCGGCAGGGACGGCTGGTGGGCCGCATGAGCGCGCTCGGGTTCGACTTCCGCCAGGAGGCCGTGCTCGGCACGCTGACCGAGGACGTGGTGAAGAGCAGCGAGATCGAGGGCGAGGTGCTGGAAGTCGAGCAGGTGCGGTCGTCGGTCGCACGGCGGCTCGGCATGGACACCGGGGGGCTGCTGCACGTGGACCGCAACGTCGAAGGCATCGTCGAACTGATGCTGGACGCGACCGAGCACTACGACCAGCCTCTGACCGAGGATCGGCTGTTCGACTGGCACGCCTCTCTCTTCCCCACGGGGCGGAACAACACGGGACGGATCGAGGTGGGTTGCTGGCGCACCGGCCCCATGGAGGTCGTCTCCGGAGCTATCGGGCGGGAGCGGGTGCACTTCGAAGCGCCGTCCGAGAAGCGGGTCGCCGAGGAGATGCAGGCATTCCTGGGCTGGTTCAACGCACCCGCAGACACGGACGAGGTGCTCAAGGCAGGCCTGGCCCATCTCTGGTTCGTGACGGTACACCCGTTCGACGACGGGAACGGACGTATCGTCAGAGCGATAGCCGACATGGCGCTCGCCCGCTCCGAGGGCAGCCCGCAACGCTTCTACAGCACGTCGTCCCAGATCATGAAGGAGCGGCACGCCTATTACGACGTGCTGGAGCGGACGCAGCAGGGCACGATGGACGTGTCCGAGTGGATGCACTGGTTCGTGGGCTGCCTGGGCCGGGCGATAGACGGCACGGAGACGACCCTGGCGGCCGTGCTCACGAAGGCCCGGTTCTGGGAGCGGGTCAGGGGTATATCCATCAACGAGCGCCAACGGACCGCGGTCAACCACCTGTTGGACGACTTCGGCAGCAGGCTCACCACGTCCCAGTGGGCGAGGATGACGCGGTGCTCGCAGGACACCGCGCTGCGCGACATCACCGACCTGATGGAGCGCGGTCTGCTCGTACGCAACCCGGAGGGAGGACGGAGCACGAGCTACGCGCTTGCAGACGGCTGAACGCTCCTCACCTCTCGTCGGGTTGGACTTGGGGTTGCAGCACCACGACGTCGTAGCCGAGCGCGGCGAGCGAGGCGTCGTCCGTGTCGAAGAGCTCAGCCTCGAAACGCGGGGCGGGGCGAACGTTGCCGCCGAGTACGGGCAGCGTGCCCGAGAAGACGACGGTGCCGGCATCGGGGTCCGGGCCGACGAGTTCGAGGAGCCGCTCGGGGCGGATGAGCTGGGAGAGCGTTCCATGCTGATAGTCCTCGAGTTCGCCGCTCTCGCGTACCCTGCTCCGGAGGCGCAGGTCGTCCCACCGGGGCATCAGGTCGTCGAGGCGCCAGACCTGCCTGCTGAGAATCTTGGGGTAGACCTGCTTGGACTTCTCGATGTCGAGGCTCTCCAGGCCGCGGTCCGTATGGTCGCTGCCGATACAGACGAAGACGTCGTCCCTGCCGATGAGCAGCACGTACTCCGCTTCGCCGGACGACGTGCCGTCGTACGCCCAGACCGTCCCGTCCACCTGGAGCACCCGCGGGTCCGCGACGAATATCCACGGCACGTGGGCCGGGCGCGGCACGCCCAGGAGCGCAAGCTCGGCGATGTGCTCCTCCACGGCCGCCGGGTCGCGGCCCGTGTAGCCTCCGGCCAACAGCCTGCGCGCGGTGAAGCGCATCGGCGTTCCCGTGTGGTCGAACGTGAGCGTCCGGCTGGGTCTCCTCACCGGTGCTGCCATCCCTTCACCGCTCATAGTGCCGCACCTCAAACGTCCGACAGCCGTCCGGCGATATCCAGGGGCCATGGGGCATGCCGGGCGGCCTGCAGGCGTACATGCCGGCGGTGAACGTCTCGTTCAGCGGGATGTCGTGGATGCTGCCCTCGATGATCCAGACCTCCTCCCAGAAGTCGTGCACCTGGGGGCCCATGGGCGACGTATCCGTCCCCGGCTCGAAGCGCAGCAGACGGGTGTAGTCGCCGGTCTCCTCGTCGCGGGACAGTATCTGCTGGCTGAGCCCCTGCACCGGCGGGATCGGCTCGCTGGGGATGCCGGACGGGTCGAAGAACTCCAACTCGGGTTTCGCCACGTTCAAACTCCTCTCTTACGTTCCTTAAGACGTCCAGAGCCCGGCGAACCGGGTTGCCACCACCTGCTCGTACGACACAGGGCTGTCGAGCAGTCCGATGCTTTGCGCGAACCGGTCCATCCGCTCGACCGTCTCCTCCGGTATCGACGGTTCGTAGTACGGCAGGTCGCGCTCGATCAGCTCCGCGATGAGGCCCGCCTCCTGGGCGGGGAAGCGTTTCCGTCCGACCTCCGTTGCCCGAGACGGGTCGGCCTTCAGCATACGCTGCGCGGCTACGATGGCGCGCACCGCCCCGGCGACCTCGCCGGGCTGTTCAGCGGTCCTGCGGTCGGTGGTCACGAAGGCGGGGAATGTATAGCCGCGCGCCGCCGGAGGACCGTCGCCGCGACGCACGTCGAGCACGACGCTGCCCGCGCCGGAGCGTACGGCGACCTCGGTGCCCATGCCGTTCGCCCAGAAGCCGTCTATGGCGCCGTCGGCCAGCGCCCTCGCCGCCTGCACGCCGAACGAGACGTTGGAGCCGGTCACGCCCGGCACCGGGCCGACCTGCACGGCGTCGCGCTCCGGGTCGATGCCCGCTTCCCGCAGCATCTCTTCAAGGCCGTCGCGGGGGCCGGGCGCCGCGCCGATACGGAGGCCCTTGACCGCCTCGATGTCGCCGCGCTGCGCTCCGAGGTCGGTCCTGAGCACGAGGAACCAGTACATGTGCTGCGCGAGCGCGGCGAGCAGCGACGCGCCCTCCCACCGCGGGAATGCGGTGAGCACGGCGTGCGCCGAGCCCGCCACGTAGTCGAGCTCGCCGTCGCGGAGCATCTCCATCGCGCGCGTCACGGGGAACACGAGCTCGATCTCGGCGTCGATGCCTTCAGCGCGGAACGCGCCGAGGTCGACCGCAGCGATCGCGGGGAAGTAGGAGTTGGAGACAAGGTCCGGCACACCGATGCGCAAAGGGTCCCTCCATGGCCGTGCTCCCGGCCAGCCGCGAGTGTGCCAAGCTCCGGGGTGCAGGTCAACCGGCGCGTGCGCGTATGACAGGCCATTCAGTGGTACTTTGGCATCATCCTTAACAGAACTTTCACCCAATGCACCGGGTGTGGGCGTATACTCCCGGCTATGCTGGCCCCTGCAGAGGACATCCCCCGGGCATCCTGGCACGATTCTTCGGTTGAGGATGCCCTCAAAGGCTTATCGTCATCGGCCTCCGGACTACCCTCCGGGGAGGCGTCGGCCCGCCTCGCCACGTACGGGCCGAACCAGCTGACCGGGGCTCCGCCCGTCTCCGCGCTCAAGCTGCTGCTGGACGAGTTCCGAAGCCCGCTCGTGCTCGTGCTTATCGGCGCGGCAGTGGTGCTGGTGGGAGTCGCGCTCGTCGCGGAAGAGTCCGACCACTACATAGACGCCGGGCTCATCGCGCTCATCGTGGTGCTGAACGCGTGCCTCGGCTTCACGCAGAACTACCGCGCGAGCCGGGGCATCGAGTCGCTGAACCGGCTCGCAGCCCCGTCCGCTACGGTGCTGCGCGACGGCGTGGCAGAGCAGGTGGACGCCAAACTGCTCGTTCCCGGCGACGTGGTGTTGCTGGAAGAAGGCTCGCGCATCCCCGCCGATGGAAGGGTCATCAGCAGCATCGACCTGAGTGTCGACGAAGCGGCGCTCACCGGCGAGAGCCTGCCGGTCCGCAAGAACATCCAGCCGGTCGCGGCAGACGCGTCGCTCGCCGAGCGGTACTGCATGGCATACAGCGGCACGGTCGTGATGCGCGGGCGGGGGCGGATGCTGATAACCGGCACCGGCATGCAGACGGAGGTCGGCGGCATCGCGGCGGAGGTGCAGACGGCGGAGGACGAGCCGACGGTCTTCCAGCGCGAGATCAGCCGCCTGGCGGTGCGGATCGGCTGGGCGGTCGCGGTGCTCATCGGCATCGTCGTCGCGCTGCAACTGCTGACCGGCGACCTGAGCCTGCTCGAAACGTTCATCACCGCAGTCGCGCTCGCGGTCGCGGCGGTGCCGGAAGGGTTGCCCGTGGTACTGACGCTTGCGCTCGCGTTCGGCACGCGGCGGATGCTGGAGCGGAAGGCGCTCGTGCGCTCGCTGCCGGTTGTGGAGATCGTCGGGGCCGCGGAGGTGATCTGCACCGACAAGACGGGTACGGTCACGGAAGGCCGCATGACGATGCGCCGGGTCGCGACGCTCTCCGAGGAGGTGGACGCGCACGACGTCACCTCCGGTGCGCACCGGGAACCGCTGGCGGTATCGCTGCTGGTCGCGGGACTGTGCAACAACGCGCACCGGCACCCGGAACACGGCTACGTGGGAGACCCGACGGAGACGGCGCTGCTGGAATTCGCGGAGCGCGCGGGAGCGCCGTTGGACGAGTACGAGCGGACGGGCGAGGTCCCGTTCTCCTCCGAGCGGCGGATGATGTCGGTGGCCGTCCAACACCCGATAGCGGCCGACGGTCTGCTGCTGACGAAGGGCGCGCTGGAGGCGGTACTCCCGCTCTGCACGAGCATCCGGACGCCGGACGGCGTGTCGCCGCTGAGCGACGAGGAGCGCGATGCGCTGCTGGAGCAGAACACCGGGCTGGCGGGGCAGGCGCTCCGGGTGCTGGCGTTCGCGTACAAGGAGCAACCCGCCGACGCTCCGATCATCGAGGAGGGGTTGACGTTCGCGGCGCTGGGAGCGATGAGCGACCCGCCAAGGCCGGAGGCCACGCACGCCATAGAGGCGGCGCACCGGGCCGGGATCCGCGTGGTGATGATCACGGGCGACAACAGTCTCACTGCCGCGGCGATAGGCCGGGAAGTGGGGCTGGAAGGGGCGGCCATCGAGGCGAAGGAGCTCGACGGGCTGGACGAGGCGGATCTGAAGCGCGTCATCGGCGAGACGAGCATCTTCGCGCGGGCCGAGCCGCGCCACAAGGTGCTCATCCTGCGGACGCTCAAGGAAGACCACGACGTGGTGCTGATGACGGGCGACGGCGTGAACGACGCCCCCGCCCTGCACAACGCGGACGTGGGCGTCGCGATGGGCATCAAGGGCACGGACGTCGCGCGCGACACGTCGGACATGGTGCTGCTCGACGACAACCTGGCGACCATCGTCGCAGCCGTCGAGGAAGGCCGCCGGATATTCCGCAACATCAAGAAGTTCGTGAACTACATGCTCACGGGCAACCTCGCCGAGGTGCTCGTGATCCTGGTGGCCACCGTGTTCGGCTACCTGCCGGTGACCGCCGTGCAGATCCTGTGGATCAACCTCGTTACGGACTCCGGGCCTGCGGTGGCGCTGGCGTCCGACCCCGCGCCGCAGGGAGCGATGCGCGAGCCTCCGCGCCACGGCGCCGTGCTGGGGCGATCAATGGCCGCGCTCGTGGGCAGTGTCGGCGTGGTCATGACGATCATCCTCATCGCCACGTTCTTCGTGGGGCTGCGGCTGTGGGACCTGGAAACAGCCCGGACGATGACCTTCACCGGCTTCGTCGTACAGGAGTACCTGCGGCTGCTGGTCATCCGTGTCCAGGAGGGGATGCCCATCTGCACGAACCGTTGGCTCTGGGCGGCGGTGAGCGTGAGCCTGCTCATGCAGGCAGTCATCCTTTACACGCCCATAGGCAGCGCGGCGTTCGACACGGTGCCGCTGGGGTTGGAGCAGTGGGGTATCCTGCTGGGAGGGCTGCTGGTGGGCTTCGCCGTGACGACTGTCACCGGGAAGCTGGTCGTGCGGCGGTTCGGCCCGCTGTAGAGCACCGGCAGCGGGGCGTCCAGCACCAGCCTGCGAGAGCATGCCCGATGCGCATCAGGGAGAGCGTCATACACCTGTTCGAGTCGCAGCTGGCCAGGAGCCTGTTCGCGCTGGCCGTGCTGGTCGTCGTGGCCGTCGCGGGGTACATGCTCATCGAGGGGTGGTCTCTCCTCGATTCGGCCTACATGACCATCGTTACCTTCACGACCGTCGGTTATGAGGAGGTGCGCCCGCTCTCCACGACCGGGCGCGTCTTCACGATGTTCCTGATGGTGGCCGGCGTGGGAGCGATGCTCTACGTCCTGACGAGCGTGGTGCATATGATCGTGGCGCAGGAAGTGCTGCGAAGCCTGGTACGGAGGCGCAGAATGCGAGCGCGGATATCGAAACTGAGCGGCCACTTCATCGTCTGCGGGTTCGGGCGCGTCGGAAGGGCGGTCGCGCTCACGCTCCAGGAGCAGTCGGCGGAGATGGTCGTGGTCGACAGGGACATGGAGGCGCTGGCCGAAGCCGAGGAGCGTGGGTTGCCGTGGGTGCACGGCGATTCGGCGCAGGACGAGAACCTGCTGGCGGCCCACATCAAAGATGCGCGCGGCCTCGTTGCAGCTACGGGCGACGACAGCCAGAACGTCTACGTGTCGCTGACGGCGCGCGGCCTCAACCCGGAGTTGTACATCGTCGCGCGGGCCTCGCGCCCGGACGCGGAGGAGAAGCTGCGGAGGGCGGGCGCCGACGAGGTGGTCCTGCCGCACGTCATCGGCGGGAAGGAGATGGCGCTCTCAGCGATGGCGAGATCGCAGCAGGAGTGAGGCGCGCTAACCCTGCACGACGCGGGCGACGCGGCGACTGCCGACGCGGACCAGCGCGCCGTAAGGGACACGCACGCGCTCCCCATCGGGGCGTTCGCCGTCTATCTGGACCGCGTTCTGCTGCAACAGGCGCCGCGCCTCGCTGCGGCTCGCGGCCATGTCGAGCGCAGGCAGCAGGTGCGACAGGTCGGCGTCGATGCCGTCGGCGTCGTGGGAGATGACGGCGGGGCCTGTGAGGTCGACGGCGACGGCCGGGATGTCTTCCGGCGTCTCGCGGCGCTGGAAGACGCGCTCGAACTCGTCGCGTGCGGCGGTCGCGGCCTCCGGTGAGTGGAACGTGGCGGTGAGCTCTTCGCCAAGGCGCTTCTTGAGGTCCATGGGGCTCAGTTCACCCTCACCCGCACTGCGTGCGACCTCTCCCTTCGAGGGAGAGGTGGAACCGGGGGTCATCGCGGCGCGGATAGTGCCGAGTTCGTCATCCGGCACATCGGTCAGCAGTTCGAAGTACTGCGGAACGAGGTCGTCGGGGAGCGACATGATCTTGCCGAACATGTCGCGCGGCGTGTCATCGAGGGCGATGTAGTTGTCGAGCGACTTACTCATCTTGCGCACGCCGTCCGTGCCGGGGAGGATGGGCATGGTGAAGACGAGCTGGGGACGCTGCCCCACCTTCTCCTGCAACTCACGCCCGACGAGCAGGTTGAAGAGCTGGTCCGTGCCGCCGAACTCCACGTCGGCCTCGATGGCGACGGAGTCGTACGCCTGCAACAGCGGGTAGAGCATCTCCGTGACGGCGATGGGGCGCTGTGCGCGATAACGCTTGGCGAAGTCGTCACGGTGCAGGAACTGGTTGACGGTGAAGTGCGCCGTGAGGCGTATGACGTCGGTGAGGGTGAACTTGCCGAACCATTCGCTCTGGTAGACGGCGCGCGTCTTGTCCGGGTCGACGACCTTGAAGAACTGGCGCATGTACGTCTCGGCGTTCTCGCGCACGTCCTCCGCGCTGAGCATGGTGCGTGTGTCGGACTGGCCGGAGGGATCGCCGATCTGCGCCGTCCAGTCGCCGACGATGAGGATGAGCTCGTGGCCGAGGTCCTGCAGCTGGCGCAGCTTCCGCAGACCGACGTAGTGGCCGAGGTGCAGGTCCGGCCTGCTGGGGTCGAACCCCATCTTGAGGCGGAGGGGCTTGCCTTCCTGCAGGCGGCGGACGAACTCGTCCTCCGGAATGATCTGCGCGACGCCGCGTTTCGTGATCCTGTCGATGGTCTGCTGGTCGAGCGTTGGCATGGTCAGGACGCCTCCTGCGGCAGCGCAAGGATACGCCTCGTGCGGGCTACGTCGTCCCGCATCGCAGCGACGAGGGCATCGACGCCGTCGAACCTCTCCTGGCCGCGCAGGCGTTCCACGAACTCCAGCCGCACCCGCTCACCGTACAGGTTGCCGTCGAAGTCGAGGACGAACGCCTCGACGACACTGGGGCCGCCCTCGTGGAAGGTGGGCTTATGCCCGATGCTCACGGCAGCCGGCAGCCGGTCCGCGCCATGCCGCAGCCACGCAGCGTAGACGCCGTCTGCCGGGACCGCCTGCTGCGGCCCTGCCTCGATGTTGGCCGTGGGGTAGCCGAGCAGCCCGCCGCCCCTGTGCTCACCCTCGACGACGGGGCCTTCCAGCGCGAACGGACGCCCGAGCATCCGCGCGGCGCGCGCGACGTCGCCTGCGTCCAGGGCCTGCCGTATCGCGGTGCTGCGGGCGGGCCCCCCATCCAGCGTGAGCTGCTCCACGCTTTCCATGGTGTAGTCGAGCTCATCCCCCAGCGCGACGAGTACGGGCAGCGTGCCCTCCCGGTTGTGGCCGAGCGTCACGTCCGGCCCCGCGGCGAAGTGCGCCATGCCGAGGCAGTCCCGAAGGCCGGTCATGAACTCGCGTGGGGTGAGCAGCGACACCTCCTTCGTAAACGTCACGGGCACGACCGCCTCGACGCCGGAGTCCGCAAGGAGGCTGAGCCGTTCCTCCAGCGACGTGAGCATCCGCACCTTCACGTCCGGGCGGAGCACGGAGAGAGGATGGTTGGCGAGCGTGACCGCAACGGGCGCGAGCCCGCGCTGCTCCGCGGCGCGTACCACCGTTGCGAGGACGTGCCGGTGCCCGAGGTGGACGCCGTCGAACACGCCGAACGCGACAGCGGCCGGCCGGTCCGGCCGATGTGCGGTCAGCTCCTCACAGAGGTCGGGCACGAGGGCGCTCCGCCGAACGGTCAGGCCACGGGCTCAGGAGTCAACGCCTGGTGCGCCTCCGTGAGCATCGTGGCGGTCTCTTCCCAGTCCATGCAGGCGTCCGTGATGGAGACGCCGTAGCGAAGCTGCGACGGGTCGTCGCCGAGGTCCTGACGTCCACCGAAGAGGTGACTCTCCGCCATGAGCCCGACGATGAGGTCGTTGCCCGCGCGGCGCTGGCGCACCACGTCCCGGAAGGCGATGGGTTGCCGGTTGTGGTCCTTCTCCGAGTTGGCGTGAGAGCAGTCCACCATGATGCGCGGGGGTAGCCCGGCGCCCTCCAGCTTCGCCTGTACGTCCCGCACGCTGGCCTCCGTGTAGTTGGGGCCGCCGCTTCCGCCGCGCAGGATGAGATGACCGTACGGATTGCCCTTGGTGTTGACGATGCAGGTGCGGCCCTGCCGGTCTATCCCGAGAAAAGCGTGCGGCGCCCGGGCGGTCTTCATTGCGTCGATCGCTATCTGGGAGTTGCCGTCCGTGCCGTTCTTGAAGCCGACGGGCATGCTGAGGCCGCTGGCCATCTCCCGGTGGGTCTGGCTCTCGGTAGTGCGCGCGCCGATGGCGGCCCAGGTCACGAGGTCGGCGAGGTACTGCGGCGTGATGGGGTCCAGCAACTCGGTCCCGGCGAGCACGCCCATCTCTGCGAGCTGCATGAGCAGCCTTCGCGCGC
Organism: Dehalococcoidia bacterium; assembly: GCA_034422795.1. Taxonomy (GTDB): domain Bacteria; phylum Chloroflexota; class Dehalococcoidia; order Lucifugimonadales; family Australimonadaceae; genus Bin16. The sequence goes on from DAOUJK010000022.1 coordinate 184,947, forward strand.
GGTAGAGGCCGCCCGAGATGTCGAACGAGCCGTCCAGGTTCGGGTCGTTGATCAGGCCCTTCCAACCGAGGCTGGTGCGCGGCTTCTCGAAGTAGACGCGCATGACGATGAAAAGCGTGTCGCTGACTTCGTCGGCGAGCCTCTTGAGCCTGCCCGCGTATTCGAGGGCGGCTTTCTCGTCGTGTATGGAGCATGGTCCGACGATCACGAGCAGCCGGGGGTCCTCGCCGGTCAGGATGTGCTGGACCTGGTCCCGGCCCTCAGCGACGAGTTGGACCATCGCTGGAGTGAGCGGCAGCCTGCGCTGGAGGTCATCCGGCGACGCAAGCGGTTCTATGGATCCGATGTGCAGGTCGGTAACGGAACGCGCCATGACGCAATCCCCTTTCTGTACTCTGACGATGCGGAAGGCGGAAAGAACGAACGCGGAGCCTAGCGATAGCTGTCGCTAACGCCGCCCCGCCGCGTAAACAGGAAGAGCCGCCGCGTCCGGTCCGATGCCCGGACGCCACGGATGCGAGACTCGACTACACGCGTTGTACGCATCTCTCTCCGCGACTCATTCGCTACCCGGCCCCCGCAGATCGCGAGCGCCCTTCAGGTAGACGTACCGCAGATCCTCTTTCCGCTTCTCCGTATTGAAGAGCAGGAGCACCCGGATGACGGACTCCGGCGCGCCAGGTACCGGAATCTCGCAACTGTCCATCAGCGCCGTCTGCTGCCAACCCAGGCGCAAGCGTGCCGCCTTGGCCGGGAACTCCGCGGTGAGGTCTGCGGTTACGGTAAAGAATACCGCGCCGATGTCCTCCTCGACAAGGTCATTGGCTGTCGCGAGTTCGCGCAACAACTCCTCGGTGGCGTCGAGGATCGCCTCGGGCGTGTTGGCGTCGGCGGTCGTCGCGCCGCGCAGTCCAAGGGTCCGCATCATCGTCTCCGCTCACTCCCAGGCGGCTATGGACAGGTGTCCACCATGTGCGCCAGAGTCACCCTGCGGCGGCCAACTCCCGTATGAACGCGCCTGCACGGGAAGCCGCTTCGCCGGGCGGGGCGGAATCTATCACGTTGATGAGCGCGCTACCAACGAACGCCACGTCCGCCACCTGCCCCACGCGCTCCACGTGCCGCCGCTCGGAGATGCCAAAGCCGATCCCCACGGGCAGCTCCGTGTACCTCCGGACGCGGGCGATGAACTCCGGCAGGTCGTCGGGAAGGTCGCTCCGCGCGCCGGTCACGCCGGTCACGCTGACGCAGTAGACGACCCCGCGCGCATGAGCGCAACCGAGCGCGATACGCTCCTCGGTGCTGGTTGGCGCGAGCATGCTCACGAGGCCCAGCCCCCGCTCCTCCAGCGCCTCGCGCAACCCACCTGCCTCGTCCGGCGGGAGGTCGGGGATGATGAGCGCGTCCACTCCCGCCTCAGCGCAGTCAGCAGCGTAGGCGGCTATGCCGTACCGGAGGATGGGGTTGTAGTAGCCCATGAAGAGGAGCGGCAGGCCCACCCCGGCGGAGCGCAGCTTCCGCACCGTCTCGATGCAGGTGCGGCTGTCCACGCCGCCGGTGAGCGCACGGTAGCTCGCCGCCTGCACCGTGGGGCCGTCCGCGAGGGGGTCGCTGTACGGCACGCCGAGTTCGATGACGTCCGCTCCGGCTCGTTCGATGGCAGGCACGATAGCGAGCGTGTCCTCTACCGTAGGGAACCCGATGGTGACGTAGGGGGCTACAGCGGTGCGTCCTTCGTTCCGCGCACGGGCAAGGGCGCTTTCCAGACGGTCCAACATGCGGACAGTCTACCGCGTCGCGGGTCTCGACGCGTGAAGAGCACCACCCACGCTTGAAAGTTGACTTGAGGTAAGACTTTGTACTACCATGTTTCTGCTTCTAACATCCATTCCGCTGGGAAGGGAAGTAGTAGGGGGCAAGCGCATCCCAGAGAGCCGGTCGTTCTGGTGCGAGACCGGCGATGGACAAGCCCCCCTGAACTCGTCCCCGAGCGGCTGGCCTGAACGGAACAAGTAGGGCCAGCGGAGCGCGCCGTTACCGCGCAGGTAAAGCTGCCCCGGCCATTCATGGCGCGGGGAAGTAGGGTGGTACCGCGGGTTAACGGCCCGTCCCTTCATGGGGCGGGTCTTTTTTTACCTGCGGAAGGGCGCTCCTGTTACGGAACGACAAGCGAAGGAAAGTGAGGGAGTCTTGCACCTGACTGGCGCACAGATGGTCTGCGAAAGCCTGGCGCGGGAAGGAACGGACATCATGTTCGGCCTTCCCGGCGGCGCGATACTGCCGCTCTACCAGACGCTGCCGGAGTACCCGCAGTTGCGGCATATCCTCGTGCGGCACGAGCAGAACGCCGGCCATGCGGCGGACGGCTACGCGCGCGCATCCGGCAAGGTGGGCGTCGCCGTCGCGACCTCGGGGCCGGGGGCGACGAACCTCGTGACGCCGCTCGCCACCGCGATGATGGACTCCGTCCCCATCGTGGCGATCACGGGGCAGGTGCCCCGCGCCGCCATCGGGCGCGACGCGTTCCAGGAGACCGACACCACCGGCATCACGCTGCCCATCACCAAGCACAACTACCTGGTCATGGACACGGCGGACATCCCGCGCATCATGAGCGAGGCCTTCCACATCGCGCGAACGGGCCGCCCCGGTCCAGTGCTCATCGACCTGCCGCGAGACGTGCTCACGGAGAGCGCGGACTTCGACTACCCGGAACACGTCGACCTCCCGTCCTACAAGCCGACGATGGAGGGCCACGGGCAGATGATCAAGCGCGCCGCGCAACTCATCGAGGAGTCGCGCCGGCCGTTGCTGCTCGTGGGGCACGGAGCGATCATCTCCGGGGCGTTCGCGGAGGTGCGGGAGATAGCGGAAAAGGCCCAGATACCGGTCATCACAACGCTTCTGGGCATCGGCAGCTTCTCCGGCGAGCACGTCCTGAGCATGGGTATGCCCGGGATGCACGGCCAGGCGTACAACAACTGGGCCATAGACCGCGCGGACCTCATCATCGGCGTCGGGATGCGGTTCGACGACCGGGTAACCGGCAGGCTGAGCGCCTTCGCACCCAACGCGAAGGTCATCCACATCGACATCGATCCTGCCGAGGTCGGCAAGAACGTGCGGGTCACGGTGCCCATCGTCGGCGACGCGAAGCGTGTACTGCATGCGCTCGCCAAGCAGGTGGAGCAGGTCTCCCGTCCCGAGTGGATCGCGGAACTGGAAGCGCTGCGCACTGACCACCCGCTGGGCGCCGGTCAGGGCACAGGGCTCCGTCCACAGCACGTCGTGCGCGAGCTGTGCGCGGTCACGGACGGTCGCGCCATCGTGGTGACCGGAGTGGGGCAGCACCAGATGTGGGCGGCCCAGCACTACGTCTTCAAGGAGGCGGGGTCCTGGATCACGTCCGGCGGGCTGGGGACGATGGGCTTCGAGGTGCCCGCGGCGATGGGCGCAGCCTTTGCGCAGCCCAACCGGCAGGTGTGGAGCATAGCCGGGGACGGCGGCTTCCAGATGACGATGTCCGAGCTGGCGACCATCGTGGAGCACAACGTGCCGGTGAAGTTCGCCATCCTCAACAACAACAACCTCGGCCTCGTGCGGCAGTTGCAGGACCTGTTCTACGGCGGCTCGCGCGTGGCGTCCGGCTACACCGGCAACCCGGACTTCGTGAAGATGGCCGAGGCCTACGGCATCTGGGCGAAGCACGTGTCGGACGAGCCGCAGGTGCGCGCTGCGATAGAAGAGGCGGTGGCAGTGGATGGGCCCGCCATCATCGACTTCCACGTGGAACCGGAGGAGAACGTGTACCCGCACGTTCCGGCGGGGGAGAGCGTGTTCGAGATGATCGAGTCGCCCGCGGGGCAGGAAGCGCTGTCATGGCTGACGTAAGCCTCAACGGGCGCGTCCACACGATCACGGCGCTGGTGCATGACCGGCCGGGCGTGCTGGCGCGCGTCGCAGGGCTGTTCTCGCGGCGCGGGTTCAACATCTCCAGCCTGGCGGTCGGTCACAGCGAGACGGCGGGGCTCTCCCGCATGACGTTCGTCGTGGAGGGCGGGGACTGGGTCGTGGAGCAGGTGACGAAGCAGCTCTACAAGCTGATAGACGTGGTGCGGGTAACGAACATCTCGTCGGAGAGCAGTGTCGTCCGGGAGATGGCGCTGCTGAAGGTGAAGTCCAACAAGGACAACCGCGCGGAGATCATGCAGATAGTGGACATCTTCCGCGCGGGCATCGTGGACGTGAGCAACGACACGGTCATCGTCGAGGTGACAGGCGACGAGGGGAAGATAGACGCGCTCATCAAGCTCCTTCAGCCCTTCGGCGTCCGCGAGACGATGCGTACAGGACGGATAGCGATGACCCGCGGCGGCGTGGCTGCGGGTACGAAGCAGACGGCTCTCCCTGCCGCGCGGAGCGCGCCGGACACGGAAGTCGTCCCCTGAGAACGCGCGTCCACGGAAGGACGTACAACGAACCGGAACACGAGGAGGAGACGGAGATGGCGAAGGTGTACTACAAGGAGGATGCCGACATCGCCCGCTTGCAGGGCAAGCGCATCGGCATCATCGGCTATGGCAGCCAGGGGCACGCGCACGCGCTCAACCTGCGCGACAACGGCGTCGACGTGATGGTGGGCCTGTTGCCGACCAGCGCCAGCCGCGCGAAGGCGGAGGCCGAAGGCCTGCGCGTGGACACTCCGGCGGAGACCGCGAAGGCGAGCGACGTCATCATGGTGCTCGCACCGGACACCGCGCAGCGCGGTATCTACAACGAGTCGATCGAGCCGAACCTGGACAGTTCCAAGACGCTCATGTTCGCACACGGCTTCAACATCCACTTCGGCGAGATACAGCCTCCCGCCGACGTGGACGTCTCGATGATCGCCCCGAAGGCCCCGGGACACCGGGTGCGCGAGGTGTTCGTCGAGGGCCAGGGAGTGCCCTCGCTCGTGGCGATCCACCAGGACGCCTCGGGCAGCGCGCTACCGAACGCGCTGGCATACGGCGCGGGCATCGGCTCGGACCGGGCCGGCATCGTGGAGACGACGTTCAAGGAAGAGACGGAGACCGACCTCTTCGGCGAGCAGACCGTTCTCTGCGGGGGCGTGACCAGCCTCATCACGAACGCCTTCGAGGTGCTCGTGGAGGCGGGCTACCAGCCGGAGATCGCCTACTTCGAGGTGATGCACGAGCTCAAGCTCATCGTCGATCTGCTCTACGAGGGCGGCATGAAGTACATGCGCTACTCCGTGAGCGACACCGCGGAGTACGGCGACTACAGCCGCGGTTCACGCGTGGTGGACGAGCACGCCCGCGCCGCGATGAAGCGCGTGCTCGACGAGATCCAGGACGGGTCGTTCGCCCGCGAGTGGATCGCCGAGAACCACGAAGGCCAGCCCCGCTTCAAGGCCATGCGCGAAGCGGCTGCCAAGCACGAGATCGAGACCGTCGGAGCGGAGCTCCGGGGGATGATGACCTTCCTGGGGAAGAAGTAACCGCCGGCACAGCGGAGGCCGCGAGCGGCCTGTTTTGCGGAGGGACGACATGGAAGACAGAGTGCTCATCTTCGACACGACGCTCCGGGACGGAGAGCAGTCCGCCGGGGCGGGGATGACCGTGGAAGAGAAGGTGGAGATCGCGAAGCAGCTGGAGCGGCTGAACGTCGACATCATCGAGGCGGGCTTCCCCGTCAGTTCGCCCGGCGACTTCGAGGCGGTGCAGACGATCGCGCGCGAGGTTCGGAAGCCGATCATCGCGGCGCTCGCGCACGCGAACGAGGCCGCCGTTGACAGGGCCGGCGAGGCGCTGAAGGACGCGGCGCGCCCGCGCATCCACATCTTCATCTCTTCCTCGGACCAGCACATCCAGCATCAGCTGCGCAAGAACCGGGAAGAGGTGGTGGAGATCGCGGTGAAGGCCGTCTCCCGGGCCCGCCAGTACACCGACGACGTCGAGTTTTCTCCCATGGACTCGAGCCGCACGGAGCGGGAGTTCCTCGCGCACATGGTCCGGGCCGCCGTGGACGCGGGCGCCACGACCATCAACATCCCCGACACCGTCGGTTACGCGGTACCGGAGCAGTTCGGCGGCCTCATCACCTACCTGCGCGCGGAGGTGCCGGAGCTTGGCGACAGCGTCCGCATCTCCGTGCACTGCCACGACGACCTCGGCATGTCGGTGGCGAACAGCCTCTCAGCCGTGAAGGCGGGCGCCCGCCAGGTAGAGGGCTGCATCAACGGCATCGGTGAGCGCGCGGGCAACACGGCGGTCGAGGAAGTCATCATGGCGCTCCGCACCCGCGGCGACTACTTCGGCGTCGACACGGAGATCGACACGAAGCAGCTCTACAACACCAGCCGCCTAGTCAGCCAAGTGAGCGGCTTCCCGGTGCAGCCGAACAAGGCGGTCATCGGGCGCAACGCGTTCCGACACGCCTCCGGCATCCACCAGGACGGCGTGCTGAAAGAGCGCACCACCTACGAGATCCTGAACCCGCTGGACGTGGGCGTTCCCCGGAGCGAGCTGGTGCTCGGCAAGCTGAGCGGACGCCACGGGCTCCGGTCGCGGCTGGAGGAGTTGGGCTACACGTTGACCAACGAGGAACTCGACAAGGTGCACGAGTCGTTCAAGGAGCTCGCGGACAAGAAGCGCGAGGTGACCGACCGCGACCTCATAGCCCTCATGGGCAACGAGCGCACGGCCATCGCGGAGACGTACTCGCTGGAACACGTGCAGGTGACGTGCGGCACCGGCGAGATCCCGACCGCGACCGTCCGGCTCTCTCACGAGGACGGGGCCACCTACACCGACGCAGCGACGGGCACCGGTCCGGTCGACGCCGTGTACAAGGCCATCAACCGCATCGTCGGTGTGCCCAACGAGCTGACGGAGTTCAGCGTCAATTCGGTCACGGAGGGCATCGACGCGATCGGCGAGGTGAGCATCCGCATCGAGCAGGACGGCAAGCCGTACATCGGACGCGGCGCGGACACGGACATCATCGTTGCGTGCGCCCAGGCCTACATGAACGCGCTCAACCGCCTGATCGCGATGGGCGACACCACCCGCGCGCCGGAAGCCGCCGGCGCTGTCTAGGTACGCTCCCGGCAACTGTTCAGGCTTGACGATGCTCAGGCTTGACGATGCTCAGGCCTGATAAGGCCCCCCCCCCCGCTCATCCTGAGCTTGTCGAAGGACGCTCGCCCTGGGCCTCGTCACTGGCTTGACCGGCTGCTTGGAAACCTTTACTTTCAAAGGAAGTAAGGAATGCCAAGCAGCCGAGGCTTGCCATGCGCACCGTAACCGTCAGCAGCAAGAACCAGGTCACCATACCCGTCGCCATCCTCAGGGAGGTGGGCATCAGCCCTGGCGACAGGTTGGCCGCCGCCGTCGTGGACGGCAACATCGTGTTGATGAAGGAGCCGGAGAACTGGGTGCTGTATCTCCAGGGAAGCATGAGGGGGACCTACGGCGACACGAAGGAGAGCATCGACCGTTACGTCCAGCGCGAGCGCGACAGCTGGTACGAGCCGCCGTCCGAGCACGTCAGCGACTCGGACCCGCGCGAGTGGCGCAAGCGGTTCGAGGACCTCTATGCCACGGACAGCGGCGTGCGGGCAGTCGCTGACACCCTCATGGACTGCCCGCACCACGTGGCTACTTTCCCTGACCTGGCGTGGCTCATCCCCGAGAATGGCCACCCCACCGACCTGGCCCAGACGCTGGAGACGCTCACGTCCAGCCGCTGGGTGCGACGCATCCCGGCGCAGGACGAGGAGCCTGAGCGCTATCGCCTGGACAGCGAGGTCGCGGCGTCGCTCAAGGCCGGCTCCTGACATCCCCTTCACCAACTCGAAGGCGCCGGATGCTATCATCGCAGCGACCGTCGCGGCCGACCGCTGCGACGTCATCATCGGCAACGACCGCGCATTCGCCAGGAACTGTCGCTCTCCCTTACCTGGTCCTGGACGATTTCGCCGTCTGAAGAGAAAGCGGAGGATCAGATGGCCCCGAAGACGATGTTCGAGAAGATATGGGACGCCCACGTGGTGCGTGAGGAAGAGGGCAAACCCTCTCTCCTCTATGTCGACCTGCACCTCGTCCACGAGGTCACTTCGCCCCAGGCGTTCGACGGCCTGCGCCTCAACAACCGCCGCATCCGGCGGCTCGACAAGACCGTCGCCGTGGCCGACCACAACGTCCCCACCAACGACCGCGACAAGCCCCTCACGGACGAGGTCTCGAAGGCCCAACTCGAAGCCATGCAGCGCAACGCGGACGAGTTCGGCCTCGAGTACCACGACATGTTCAGCGAGAAGCAGGGCATCGTCCACGTGATCGGGCCGGAGCAGGGACGCACGCAGCCCGGCATGATCATCGTCTGCGGCGACAGCCACACCGCGACGCACGGCGCCGTCGGCGCGATGGCCTTCGGCATCGGCACGTCCGAGGTCGAGCACGTCCTGGCGACCCAGTGCATCTGGCAGGCGAAGCCGAAGACGATGGAGGTCCGCGTGGACGGCACGCTCGGCTACGGCGTGACGCCCAAGGACGTCATCCTCGCCATCATCGGCAAGATCGGCACGTCCGGCGGCATCGGGCATGCAATCGAGTACACCGGCTCCGTCTTCCGGGAGATGTCCATGGAAGGCCGCATGACCGTCTGCAACATGTCCATCGAGGCCGGCGCGCGCACCGGCATGGTCGCGCCCGACGAGACGACGTTCGCTTACCTCAAGGGACGCGAGTACGCCCCGAAGGGCGAAGACTGGGACGCCGCCGTCGAGCGCTGGACGGCGCTCCGCACCGACCCCGACGCACAGTTCGACGCCGTCGTCGAGTTGAACGCCGCCGACATACAGCCGCAGGTGACGTGGGGCACGAACCCCGCTCAGGTGCTCCCCGTGGGCGAGCGCGTCCCGAAGCCGGACGAGTTCGAGTCGTCGCAGGAGCAGACCGCGGTCGAGAAGGCGCTCGCCTACATGGGGCTGAACGGTGGCGAGCGCATCCAGGACATCGCCGTCGACACCGTGTTCATAGGCTCGTGCACGAACTCCCGCATCGAGGACCTGCGGGCCGCTGCCGAGGTCGCCAGGGGCAAGCGCAAGGCCGACAGCGTCCGCGCGCTCGTTGTCCCCGGTTCGTGGGCTGTCAAGCAACAGGCGGAGGCGGAGGGGCTGGACCGCGTGTTCACGGAGGCCGGGTTCGAGTGGCGCGACGCCGGATGCTCCATGTGCCTTGCCATGAACCCGGACCGGCTCGCCCCCGGCGAGCGCAGCGCCTCCACCTCCAACCGCAACTTCGAGGGGCGGCAGGGCCCCGGTGGGCGCACCCACCTCGTCAGCCCGCCCATGGCCGCCGCTGCCGCCATCGCGGGGCACTTCGTGGACGTGCGGGAACTGAACTAACGAGACCGGACGCGGTTCCGGCCCAGGAGCAGACGGATGGACGCTTTCACGAAACACACCGGCAAGGTCGTTCCCTACGACATGCCGAACGTCGATACCGACCAGATCATCCCGGCGCGCTTCCTCAAGAAGATAGACCGCGTCGGCTTCGGCGAGCTGCTCTTCTACGAGCTGCGCTACGAGGAAGACGGCTCCCCCAGGCCCGGATTCATCCTGAACCAGCCGCAGTACGCCGGAGGCTCCATCCTCGTGAGCGGGCCGCAGTTCGGCATCGGTTCGTCCCGCGAGCACGCGCCGTGGGCGATCCAGCAGTATGGCTTCCGCGTCGTCATCGCCCCCAGTTTCGGTGACATCTTCCGGAACAACTGCTACCAGAACGGCCTGGTCCCCGTCATGCTCGACGCCGCAGAGGTCGACACCATCATCGCCCGCGCCCAGGAGATCCAGGGCTACGAGCTGACCGTCGACCTAGAAGCGCAGCAGGTGACCGACGGCCTCGGCCTCGCCGCGTCGTTCGACATCGACCCCTTCCGCAAGGAGAACCTCGTGCAGGGGCTGGACGACATCGGCCTCACCCTCCAGAACGAGGCGGCGATAGACGCATTCGAGAGCGCCAACTCCTGACCCACCGCCCCTACTCCGCCGCGACACGCCGGCATCCCGAGGTACGCACATGGCCACTTTCGACATCATGGTTCTGCCGGGCGACGGCATCGGCCCGGAGGTCACCGGCGCGTCGCAGCAGGTGCTGGACGCCGTCGCGGCGCGCTGGAAGCACAACTTCCGCTACCAGACCGACGTGGTCGGCGGCGGGGCGATCGACGCCTACGGCACGCCCTTGCGCGACGAGACCGTCCGCACCGCGAAGCGCGCGAACGCGGTGCTCTTCGGCGCCGTCGGCGGCCCGAAGTGGGACAACGAGCCCGTCCGCCCGGAGGCCGCCATCCTCGGACTCCGCAAGGCGCTCGGCCTCTACGCCAACATCCGCCCGGTCAAGGTCTTCCCCGGCATGGAGCCCGCAAGCCCGCTCAAGGACGACCGCGTGCGCGGCGCGGACATGGTCATCCTGCGCGAGCTCACCGGCGGCCTCTACTACGCCCCGCCCAAGAAGCGTTGGCAGACGAAGGCCGGGCGCAAGGGCGTCGACACGCTCCTCTACACCGAGAAGGAGATCGAGCGCATCCTGCGCGTCGGCTTCGAGCTCGCCCGATCCCGCCGCAAGAAGCTCACCTCCGTCGACAAGGCGAACGTCCTCCAGTCCTCCCGCCTCTGGCGCGAGATCGCCATCGAGGTATCGAAGGACTACCCGGACGTCGAGCTGGAGCACCAGCTGGTGGACTCCTGCGCGATGGTCCTCATCACCCGCCCCACGAGCTTCGACGTCATGGTCATGGAGAACATGTTCGGCGACATCATCTCGGACGAGGCCGCCGTCCTCTCCGCCTCGCTCGGCATGCTCCCGTCCGCCAGCCTCGCCGGACTCCCCGGCAAGGATGCCAGGGGCAGGCCCCGCAAGGTGAAGGGCCTCTACGAGCCGAGCCACGGCAGCGCGCCGGACATAGCCGGTCAGGGCAAGGCCAACCCCGTCGGCTCCATCCTCAGCGCCGCGTTCATGCTGCAGTACTCGTTCGGGCTCGCCGAGGAGGCAGCCGCCGTGAACGCCGCGGTCGAGAGCGCCCTGAACGACGGCCACCGCACGGCGGACCTCGCCCCTCCGGGCGCGGAGTTTTCCACCACCCAGCACATGACCGACATGGTCCTCGAGCGGCTGTAGGCCGCCGATGCTGGATGTCGACGTCAGCGCACCTTTAGCTGCGGCGGTCGTCGCTACGTCTCTGGTCGCCGCGCTCATCGGCGGCGTCACCGGGATAAGCACCGGCATCATCGCCATCCCCATCCTCATCTTCGCCTTCGGCATACGTCTCGCCGTCCCCATCGTCACTGTGGCGATGCTGCTCAACACGCTCTCACGTTCCGTCGCGAACCGGGACTACGTGGACTGGCGCGTCGCCCGCTGGTACAGCCTCGGCGCCGTGCCCGCAGCCGCGCTCGGGGGTGTCGTATTCGCGAACGTCCCCACGGATTGGCTCGCGAGGGGGCTCGGCGGCTTCCTCCTCGCGCTCGTGGTCTACCGCCACATCCCGCTCTTGGCGGGCCGCGCGATGCCGCTCCGCGCCTTCCTGCCCGTCGGCATCGGCCAGGGCTTCTTCTCCGCGCTCTTCGGCGGCGCGGGCCCGTTCGGCGCCCACTTCTTCATGGCTTACGGTCTCACGAAGAACGCCTTCGTCGGCACCGTCGCCGTCGGCACGTTCCTCGTCAGCATCGTCAAGACGGTGGTCTACGGCGGCTTCTCGCTCTTCACGATGGAGACGTTCCTCATCGCGGTCGGCATCGGCCTCATCATGGCCGTGGGGGCATACGCAGGGGCGCACATCGTCAAGCGTGTGCCGGAGCGGCTCTTCATCTACGCGGTTGAGTTCTTCATGGCCGCTTCCGGCCTGCTGCTCCTGGTGACGGGATAGCCGTGGACCCAACGGTCCTCGTTGCACTGGGCATCGTCGCCTTCTTCTCCGCGGTCATCGGCGGGCTGGCAGGCCTCGGCTCCGCCATCATCATGATTCCCGCGCTCACGTTCGCCGTCGGCATCAGGGAGGCCGTCCCCATCGCCACCATCGCGGTCATGATGCAGACCTGGTCGCGCATCTGGGTGAACCGCCACCTCATCGACCGCAGCGTGGTCAAGTGGTTCTTCATCGGCGCGCTGCCAATGTCCATCGTCGGCGCGACGGCGTTCGCCAACCTCCCGGCGGACGTCCTGCAGAAGGCATTCGCCGTCTTCCTGCTGCTCATCGTCGCCTTCCGGCACACCCCGCTGGCGTCCAGAGGGGCGGGGATGAGCCCCCGGGCGTTCGTCGGCGTCGGCGCGGGACAGGGCTTCCTCTCTTCGCTCTTCGGCGGCGCGGGGCCGTTCGGCGCGTCGTTCTTCCTCGCCTACGGGCTGCGGCGCGGCGCGTTCGTCGGCACCATGGCCTCCGGCATGACCATCATCAACGTCGTCAAGATCGGCGTCTACGGTTCGTTCGCCCTGGTCGACACGACAGCCCTGCTCCTCGCCGTTGTGCTCGGCCTGGTCATGGTCGGCGGCGCCTATGTCGGCGGCATGATCGTCAATCGCGTCTCGGACAAGGCGTTCGTCTACATCGTCGAGATCGTCATCGTCGCCGCGGCTATCTCGTTGCTGCTGCGGTAGCTCCCCGCTCATGGTGAGCCTGTCGAACCACCGCCCTTTACCGTCATTCCAGCACCGGCTGGAATCCAGGGTGCGCGGGCAGCGCACGACGCGTCGCGAAGCGGACGCGCAAGCCCGTCGTTCCTGGGAGGCAGGAACCTCGCACCACGTCCCGCTCATGGTGAGCCTGTCGAACCACCGCCCTTTACCGTCATTCCCGCACCGGCGGGAATCCAGAGTGCGCGGGCAGCGCACGACGCGTCGCGAAGCGGACGCGCAAGCCCGTCGTTCCTGCGCAGGCAGGAACCTCGCAGGGTGAACCAGCGCAGGGAAGGGGGTGTCATGCTGAGCGAGCGCAGCATCCTCTCGGGCTCCCCTCTCCCGCTGGGAGAGGGGCCGGGGGTGAGGGTTGGCGGGGTGTGGAGGTATGGGGTGTCATGCTGAGCGGAGCGGAGTCGAAGCACCGTGCAGCCCCTGCCCGCCCCGTCCCGCCCCATCCTGCCCATCGATGTTCGTCGTACGTGTGACACGCGCCCCTTCCGCGAACGCCCGCCTCCGCGTACGCTGGTTGCATGACCGTCGCGCCGATAGCACACCTGACCCATGCAACGGAATGCAACAGGATGCACACCCCCGCCCGCCCCAGCTTTTGAAAACATTGGCACTCTTGGCATCCTTAAGACCGGAAGCAGGCCACGGCCTTGTGGACGCCAGCATTAAGAGTGCCAAGAGTGCCAGATTGATGGCCCGTTGGCACTCTTAATCGCACTCCTGCCGACTCCGCCTCTGGCCAAATCCGGCCCAAGTGAGCGATAATAGGCCGTCAGCAACGAGAACAGGTCCCACGGAGCATCAATGCCAGCGAAGAAAGCAGCGAGAGTCCAGGAGCGACGCCGCATCGTCAACCGGCGCGTCCGGTCCAGCACCCGCACGGCGGTCAAGAAGGCTGTCCGCGCGCTCAACACCAACAGCGAGGCTGCGGGCGGCGCCGTCCTCACCGCGGTCAGCAGGCTCGACCGCGCCGTTTCCAAGGGCATCGTCCACCGCAACGCCGCCGCGCGGAGCAAGTCCCGCCTCACGAAGCGGCTCAACGCCGCCGCCGAGTAGCGCGGCCTCTCCGGCATCCGCGCAAACTGCGACATCACCCTGTTGACAGTTACGTGCGCGGCCTTCTAGTCTAGAACGCACGTTCTGAATCCGGAGGCCGCCCATGCCAGCCATCTCGACGCGCCAGCAGCATATCCTCGATTTCCTGCGCGAGTACCACGCCGACCGCAGCTACATGCCGTCCATCCGCGAGATACAGCTCGCCTGTGGCATCAGCTCCACGTCAGTCGTCGACTACAACCTCCGCCTGCTCGAGCGCGACGGCTACATCCACCGCTCCCCCGACATCTCCCGCGCCATCGAACTCGTCGGCGAGTCTGAAGCGGACCTCGTCGAGGTGGCGCGCATCCCCGTACTCGGCGCGATCGCCGCGGGCGAACCGATCCCCGTCCCCGAGGCCGGCGCCTATGCAGACGGCGACCACGAGTCGTTCGCTCTCCCGCCCGAACTGACCCCCCGAGACCCGGATAACCTCTACGCCCTCCGCGTGAAGGGCTATTCGATGATCGATGCGTTCGTGACCGACGGCGACATCGTGGTGCTGCGCCACACCCGCGACGCCCGCAACGGCGACATGGTCGCGGCCTGGCTCCCCATGGAGGAGGAGGCGACGCTCAAGCACTTCTACCTGGAGGGCGAGAACGTGCGCCTCATGCCCGCGAACCCGGCCATGGAGCCCATCATCGTTTCCGCGGACAGCGTCCAGGTGCACGGCAAGGTCATCGCCGTCATGCGCAAGGTCGCCGCGTAGCAGCGCCATGATCGTCGTCCGCCGCGCCAACCGCGACGACCTGCAGTTCATCGTCGACGCACAGATGGCGATGGCCGTCGAGAGCGAGGGCGCCGAACTCGACCGCGCCACGCTCACGGAGGGTGTGCGCGCCGTGCTGGAGGACCGCGTCCACGCCGAGTACTGGCTCGCCGAGGAGGACGAGACCCCCGTCGGCATGCTGATGACCGTCACCGAGTGGAGCGACTGGCGCAACGGCGTGGTGCTCTGGATACACTCCGTCTACGTCGTGCCTGAGGCGCGCCGCCGTGGGGTCTACTCGACGCTCTACACCCACCTCCGCGAGCAGGTCGAGCGCTCCGATGAGCTCGTGGGTCTGCGTCTCTACGTTGACAAGAGGAACGAGCCGGCCCAGCGTGTCTACGAGGCGCTCGGCATGACACGGGAGCACTACCACCTCTACGAGTGGCTGAAAGACTAGTCGGACGATGGCAGCTTGCGTGCCTCCAGCATCGTCATCGGACGCCCGTCGCAGTGGATGCGGGACGTGCCCGCTTTCGTGCACAGCACCATGATGCCCGTCGCCTCGTCCTGGTAGCGCTTCCCCAGCTGGTCGGCCTCGCCGTCCGCGGCGGGCGCGCAGGACAGTTCCCCGTCCCCACCCTTCGTGATCATGTACTGCGCGCCCTGGTCGGCGCACTCCAGACGCTTGCCGGTCTCCGCAGCCATCCGTCCCTCCGGTATCGTAGGGTTAACGGGGCAATGTTAGCAGAGGCAGGTGGGCGCGCCGCATCCGGCGCCCCCACGGCAGGAGGTGCGCGTGGCCATCGCGTCGAACGTCAGGCGGCATATGGAGAACAGCTCGTGGATACGGCGCATGTTCGAACTCGGCATCGCGCTCAAGCGCGAGCGCGGCGAGGAGAACGTGTTCGATCTCTCGCTCGGCAATCCCGTCGTCGAGCCGCCGTCCGAGTTCTTCGACGCCTTGCGCAGCCTGGCGGATACCCCGGCGCCGGGCGCGCACCGCTACATGCCCAACGCCGGCTACCCGGAGACGCGCCAGGCCGTCGCCGAGACGCTCGCCGGGGAGACCGGCCTCCCTTACGAGGCGCAACACGTGCTGATGACGTGCGGTGCCGCAGCAGCGCTGAACGTCGCCATCCACGCCGTCTGCGACCCCGGCGACGAGGTCGTCATCCTCACGCCCTACTTCGCCGAGTACCTCTTCTATGCCTACAACCACGGCGCAACTCCCGTCGTCGTCGGCTGTGACGACTCCTTCACGCCGGACCTCGACGAACTCGAGCGCAAGCTCACCCCGCACTCGAAGGTCGTCATCCTCAACTCGCCCAACAACCCTTCCGGCGTCATCTACCCGCAGTCATTCATCGCTGACCTCGCTGCGTTGCTGCGGCGCAAGAGCGAGGAGTTCGACACGGCCATTTACCTCGTGAGTGACGAGCCGTACCGGCGCATCATCTACGACAGCCTCCCCTACCCGTTCCCGCAGCACGGGTACGAGCGAACCATCACCGCGACGTCCCATGCCAAGGACCTCGCCCTTCCCGGCGACCGCATCGGCTACCTGGCGGTGCACCCCGCTTGCGAGGAGGCGGGCGAACTGATGGACGCGTTCGTCTTCTGCAACCGTGTGCTGGGGTTCGTGAACGCGCCGGCCATCATGCAACACCTCGTGCGCGGCCTGCAGAGCGTGACCGTGGACGTCGGCGACTATCAGGCGAAACGGGACTACCTCTGCGAGATGCTCACGTCGGCGGGCTACAACGTCCGCAAGCCGGAGGGCGCGTTCTACCTCTTCCCGCAGTCGCCGGTGGAGGACGAGATGCTGCTCATCGCCGCGCTGCAGGAGGAGGGCGTACTCGTCGTGCCCGGGCGCGGGTTCGGCATGCCGGGGTACTTCCGCATCTCGTACTGCGTCCACCAAGCCGCGCTTGAGGGCGCCGCGCCCGGTTTCCGCGCCGCCATCCGCAAACTGGGCGGCGGGTAGCCGCACGAGGCAGTGCGCGCACGAAACGCGGTATCATAGGGACACTGTCCTTCGGGAGAGACAGGGGGTATCGAGGCATGACGATGTTCCAACCGCGCCGTATAGGCCGCGACAACCAGTTGCGGGCACGCATGCTCTTCACGATGCTGCTCCTCGGCCTCGTGTACGGCCTCTTCCTCTGGTTCCTCGTCTCCGTCGCGGGCGCGGTCGTCATGCTCAGCATCGCCGTGGTCCTCGTGCTCGTGCAGTTCCTCCTCTCCGACAAGCTCGTGCTCACTTCGATGCGCGCGAAAGTCGTGACGCCGGAGGAAGCGCCGGAGCTGCACGCGACGGTCGACCGGCTCGCCATGACGGCGGGCATCCCCAAGCCGAAGGTCGCCATCGCGGACATGAGCGTGCCGAACGCATTCGCCACGGGGCGCAGCCAGAAGCACGCAGCGGTCGCGGTCACCACGGGACTCCTCCGCCTCCTCAACGAGCGGGAGCTGGAAGGCGTGCTTGCCCACGAGATAAGCCACATCGCCTCCCGCGACGTGCAGGTGATGACCTACGCGAGCTTCCTCTCCGTCGTCGCTTCGACCCTCATGTCGCTCTTCTTCTGGTCGGCTCTATTCGGCGGAGGCTTCGGGCGCAGCAGGGGCGGCAGCGCTGGCAGCTACATCATGATCGCCTATCTGGTCACCATCCTCGTCTGGGTCATCAGCCAGGTGCTCATCGCCGCGCTGTCGCGCTACCGTGAATATGCGGCAGACCGCGGCGCCGCGTTGCTCACCAACCGCCCCCGCGACCTCGCGAGCGCGCTGCAGCGGATCGGCGGCTCCCTCACCGGCCTGCCCCAGAACGACCTGCGCAGGGCCGAGACGCTCAACGCCTTCTTCATCATGCCCGCGATCGGGGACGGCTTCGCCAGCCTCTTCTCGACACACCCTCCCATGGCGCGCCGCATCGAGCGCCTGCTTGAACTCGAGCGGACGACGATTTGGCTGCCGGGGTAAGTCATGTGCAAGTTCCTCTCACGCCAACGCACCGGCGAATGGAGCGAGGCGCACGAGGCGATGGCCCGTGCCGCCGAGCCGTTCGAGCAGGTGCTCGACACCTACACGACCGGCAATGCCGGTGTGCTCGTCCGCCCGAGCGAAGAGCAGGACGCCGTTCAGGCGAAAGCAGAGCTCGAACGGGCGCTTGCCCATTTGAAGTCGTCCGACGCGCCCCGGTGGGAGGTAGTGCTGGACGAATCGGAGCACCCCCATCCCTGGGTTATCGTGAAGGATTCGGGGCTGCCCGCCCTGGCGAACTCCACCCGCATCGTGGGGGAGGCGCTCGTGTCTGTGGGCATCGGTCCCCGGGTGCTCGCAGCCATCTATCCGTTCACCTGGAAAGGACAGAGCATCTACTGGATCTACCAGCCGCGCATCAGGGCGTTCACCCCGTTCGCCCCGGCGAAGGACGGCGAGCCCGAGACGCGCGACCACCCGCTGGAACTGCGTATGGAGCAGGCGGCACGGAAGGACATCCCCACGTCCCGCGCCATCAAGGAGTGGTACCCCATCTGGGGGCTGCCCTTCTAGCCGCTCGCATCGCCTGATACAGGCGCCCTGCGCTTCAACCTCCGGCGCGCCCAGAGGATGAGCACCGCATCCAGCACGGGGAGCAGGACCAACGCCCCCCACCACGGCAGCGGGGTGAGCAGAGCCAGCAGCACCACGAGCGCCGCGAGCACACCCAGCCCCACTATCAGGATGACGCCTACTGCCATCACGCCGTTCACGCTCGTAAGTATAGGGCTACACAGCGGTGGTAGTATCTGCTCACCTGGCCCTTAACCGTTCGCTAACACACAACGCCGCCATGTCCACCACAACCGGAGAGCACCAGCAGCAGGACGAGCAGCGCGTCGTCCTGCCCATAGAAGGCATGACGTGCGCCGCGTGCGTGAGCACCGTGACGAAGGCCATCGCCGGCGTCGACGGTGTATCGGGGGTCGTCGTCAACCTCGCCTCCGAGACTGCCGCGGTGACGTTTGCACCCGTGGGGCGGCGCATCGCCGCCATGCGGGACGCCGTGCGGTCGGTCGGCTACGGCATAGCGGAAGAGAGCGCGGTGCTCACCGTTCCCGGGCTCGTTGACGTGGAGATGGCAAATGCGCTGGAAGCCCGGCTCGCCGGCGTGGACGGAGTTCTCGGGACGGCATCGAATCTCGCCGCAGAGCAGATCACGCTGAACGTTGTTCCCGGCGCAGTTGCTGCGGGGGTCCTGCGAGACGCCGCGGAGGCGGCCGGTTTCAGTGGAGCGTACGTCACCGGCGCGGACGCGATGGACGCGGAGCTGGAGCGACTGTCGCGACGCGCAGAGGTCCGTGCCTTCCGCAACCGCGCCGCGTTCAGCCTCGCAAGCGCCGCAGCGATCATGCTGCTCATGCTCATCCCCGCCGTCGAACGGACGTTGGGAATGCCGTGGCTCAATGCCGCTGCCCTCCTGCTGGCGACGCCGGTGCAGTTCCACGCTGCGCGACAGATCTACGCGAGTGCATGGAGTGCGCTGCGGCACCGCACCTCCAACATGAACACGCTCATCGCTCTCGGATCGTCGACGGCCTACTTCTACAGCGCCGCAGTAACCCTCTCCGGCGGCGCCATCGGGAACGGGGAGACGTACTTCGACACGTCCACGGCCATCATCGCCCTCGTCCTCTTCGGCAGGCTGTTGGAGGCCAGGGCGAAGGGCAGCGCGTCGGATGCCATCCGCGCGCTCATTGGCATGCAGCCACAGACCGCACGTGTTACGCGGAACGGCGAGGAGCAGGACATGCCCGCAAGCGACGTCGTTCCCGGCGACATCGTCATCATCCACCCCGGCGAGCGCATCCCGGTAGACGGCGTCGTGACCGAGGGCACGACCGCGGTCGACGAGTCCATGCTCACCGGCGAGAGCGTTCCGGTCGAGAAGCGGACGGGTGACATGGTGTTCGGCGGCTCCGTGAACGCATCGGGGGGCGTCTCCGTCGAAGCGACCAAGGTCGGAAGCGCGACGGCCATCGCGCAGATCATCCGCATGGTACAGCAGGCGCAGGGCTCGCGAGCACCCGTGCAGCGGCTTGCCGACACCGTGGCGGCTTACTTCGTTCCCGGAGTGCTCACCATCGCAGCGGTCACGTTCCTGGCTTGGTGGCAGTTGGGGCCGCAGCCCGCACTGAACACTGCGATGCTCAACGCCATCGCCGTGCTCATCATCGCGTGCCCCTGCGCGCTCGGGCTCGCCACACCCACTGCGGTCATGGTCGGCGCTGGCATGGGCGCGCGGCACGGCATACTGGTGCGCGGTGCAGAGGCGCTGGAACGCGCCCACCGGTTGGACGTGGTCGTGTTCGATAAGACAGGCACGCTGACACAGGGCAAACCGAAGGTAACGGATGTCCTCGCTCGCGAGGTCTCCGAGGGTGAACTGCTCGCGCTGGCCGCAGCCGTGGAATTGCAAAGCGAGCACCCGCTCGCGGCGGCGGTCGTGCAGGCTGCTCGCGATCGGGGCATCACGCCTCAGCGCGCGTCGAACTTCCAGGCTGCGCCAGGGCTCGGCGTACGCGGGACAGTGGACGTAGACTCCATCACCGTCGGGGGTCTCAGCCTCGTGCGGGAGGCGGGCGTAACTCTCGGCGGCACCGCGGAATCGGCCGCGCGCGTACTTGCGGAACGAGGCAGGACTCCTCTCGTTGTGCTGCGGAACAGTGCCGTCATAGGCATCCTGGGTGTAGCCGACACGCTGCGCGAGGAGTCGGCGCAGGCTGTCGCAGCGCTCAATGCGATGCACCTGGAAGTAGGGATACTCTCAGGCGACATCCGACCGGCGGCCGACAGCATCGCGGCGGAGCTCGGGATCGATCGCGTCATGGCGGAGGTGCTCCCCGGCGCCAAGGCCGCAGAGATCGAGCGGCTGCAGCGGGAAGGCAAGCGTGTCGCCATGGTGGGCGACGGTGTGAATGACGCTCCGGCCCTCACCCAGGCGGATGTCGGCATCGCCATCGGTTCCGGGACGGACGCAGCGCTGGAAGCGGCAGACGTCGCGCTCATGACGGCCGACGTGCGGCTCACCGGCGCTGCTGTCCAGCTCTCCCGTTCCACGATGCGCATCATCCGGCAGAACCTCGCATGGGCATTCGGCTACAACCTACTGCTCATCCCGGTCGCGGCAGGCGTCCTCCACCTGGTGTTTGGGGACGGAGGCGTACCGGAGACGTGGCGCTGGGCGCTCGGTGAGCATGGCTTCCTGAATCCCATGCTCGCCGCGTTCGCGATGGCGTTCAGCTCCGTGTCCGTAGTGAGCAACAGCCTTCGTCTGAAGCGATGGATGCCGTAGAATCGGCGAATCCCTTGTACTCTGGCCCACGCAGGAGAAGCACCACATGAACCGGCTGGACGTGATCTTCGGGAAACCGGGCGACACCGCCATAGACCCCGTCTGCAAGATGATGGTGCTGAAATCCGACCCTCCCGGCGGGACCGCCGAGCACAACGGAGAAACGTACTACTTCTGCGCCCCCGGCTGTTGCAGCGCGTTCAAAGACAACCCCGCGCAGTTCCTATAGACGGGGCCCGCGCATCCAGACGGAACCCGCGCACGCCTTGTCAACGATGCGGGAAGAGTCGTACCATTGTTGAGTATTGTGCGAAATTTCACGAGGAGGTCAGCATGGCTCCGTTGGACGAGCTCGACACGAAGTTGATAGAGCTGCTGCAGCGCGACGGGCGCGCATCCAACATCGAGCTGGCGCGCAAGACCGGTGTCAGCGAGGGCACCATCCGGCGGCGTTTCCGCAACCTTGTCCAGGATGAGGTCATCCGCGTGGTCGCCATACCGGACACTTCAAAGCTCGGCAGGCGCATGTCCGCGCTGGTTGGTCTCAAGGTAGACCCTGCCCATGTGGAGTCGGCAGCAGAGGAGTTGGCAAAGATGGAGGAGGTGCACTACGCGGCGGTGACCACTGGTGCGTTCGATGTCTTCTGCCGCGTAAGCCTCGGCTCTCCGCTCGAACTCTCTGACTTCCTCAGGAACCGGGTCGGCGACATCAAGGGTGTTCGCCAGACCGAGACGTTCATCAACCTCTCCATCAAGAAGAACGTGGGAGACCTCATACCCGACGAGGATTAATAACCTGTTCCCACCCCAGCGACGCGTCTGCTAGAATACGCCTGCCTTTCCGGGAGGAAGGCGGTTTGAACACCAAGGGAGGGGCACTTCCAAGATGGCTTACATAATCACCGAACCCTGTGTCGACGTGAAGGACGCCTCATGCGTTGACGTCTGCCCGGTCGACTGTATCTATGAAGGCGACCGCATGTTCTACATCGAGCCCGATGAGTGCATCGACTGCGCAGCGTGCGAGCCGGTCTGCCCCGTCGCCGCAATCTTCGCCGAAGACGCCCTTCCTGCTGATCAGACCCGCTTCATCGAGATCAACAAGGACCGCAGCGAACCCTGATACCTGGCCGCAATCCAGGAAACCGGGATAGGCGGGTCAAGGATGACCCGCCTATCGTTGTCTCCTCACCGGTATGCTCCTCGTCCTTCTCCCGCCATGACGCCCTTCACCATGCCGCGATAGCAGGTGAGCAGCCAGGTTAGTTGAAGGCCACGCCTCCACCTCGACGGCTGGGCTGCTCCTGCGAATCACCCGCGCCGAGGACCGGAGACCCCCGGTCTCTCTTCGCTGTTTGTTGGGTGATCGGCCGAACCGGCGAGTCCATCGACAGGAACAGCACGCATCAACCCTGCGAGGGGCCTGTCATCCGTTCGAGATAGTCGTCCTCCGGATGGGGACCTCTCCCGCTCTACACACCGTAGAGCGCCGCCGGGTTGTCCGTCAGTATCCTCTCCGCGATTGCCGGTGAGATGTCCTCACGCGAACGCATCTGCGTGACCATGTGCACCTGCGCCGAGGGGTCGCCGGAGAGGCGGCTGGTCCCCCCGGGAGTGTGGTGGCCGTAGTCAGTGCCGACCACGAGGTGGTCCTCGCCGACGTAGTTCATCAGGTACGGCAGGTCTTCCTCTACCTCGTAGGAGATCCACATGTTGTAGCGGTCGAAGAGTCGCGGTCCCCAGAAGTCCTCCTCTGCCCGGAGCGTCCCACGCAGTTGGTACATCGCGAACGGCACCCACGACGCACCCGTCTCGATGAACCCCCACCGCAGGTCGGGGAAGAGTTCCGGGATCTTGTTTGCAACAAGGTTGCGGAAGGCGACGACGGGTGGGATGCGGCCGTGCGTGAACGTGTGGCTGCGGCTCACGTCTATCAGGAAGTTGAGCGCGGGTGCGCCCTGGCCCTGGTGGATACAGATGGGCAAGCCGAGCGCCTGTGCCTCTTCGTAGACCGGGTAGAAGTACGGGTCGTCCAGTGTCTTGTCACCTTCGATGCCGCGGAAGAAGACGCCACACGCACCGTGCTCCTTGCCGAAGCGCAACTCAGCTACCGAGGCGTCTATGTTGCGGAGCGGTGGAACGACAACGTAACGGATGCGGTCTTCCGCCTTCGCCCAGACGTCCGCGAGGAAACGGTTGTACGCCCTGCACAACTCAACTTCGTATGCAGCGTCGTGGGTAAGATAGGCCAGAAAGAGCGTGGGATAAACGACCTGCGTGTCCACGTTAGTGGCCTGCATGTCCTCGAACCGCAACGGCAGGTCCAGGAGTTCGCGCGCCTTCCTGTCCACGCGGTCGCGTACGTTCTTCTGCGCAGTGGGAGTGACGAGGAAGTTGCCGCCTCTTCCTGCGGGACGTGGATAGATCTGGCCGTCTATGAGCCACATGTGGTCTACGCCGCCATAGAGCGTGTCCTCCGGTACCTGCACGACGACGGGTCGCCGCTTGTGCCAGTCCGGGTGCAGATAGTCCCACATCTCCGGCGGTTCGGCTATGTGCGTGTCGGCATCCACAACGCGTGTCATGCTGGACCTCCTCCGTCTCGCCTGAGTGTCTATCCACCGCGCAGAGTATGTCTCCGAAAGGCCCGACGGTCAATGAAGCCAAGCCCAGCGCGCGGCTACAACGCCCGCGCTAAGGCGTAGCCCACCGCGACCGCCGCAAGCCCGAGCGCGACCGTCAGCAAGACGTTGGTTACAGCGGAGAAGTAGGCGGCGCTACGCAGGAGCGTCATCGTGTCGTTGGTGATTGCGGAAAACGTCGTGAACCCGCCGAGCACACCCACGAAGAGGAAGAGGCGCGCACCCGGGCCGAAGAGCTGCCGCGTCTCGGCGAGCCCCGCAAGCACGCCGATGAGCAGGGAGCCAAGAACGTTCACGGCAAGGACGCCCCATGGGAACGACGGCTGACCAAGCAGGCGCGAGACGCCGAGGACCACCCCGTAGCGCGATGCCGCGCCGATGAAGCCGCCCACGCCGACGAGGAGGAGGTCAGTCATGGGGCTTGCGGAAGGTGAGCGGGTCATGCTGTGCGCTGCCGTAGAAGCGGAGCCAGAAGTCGCTCTTGCCGGGAAAGTCCATGTAGAGGCCCAGGTGTGCCCCACCAAGCACGTGGAGATGGCCGTGTGACTGCGACTGCATGGCGTCGGCCCCGAAGTTGGAGACGATGCGGAAGCCCCCTGGCGCATCGGCCTCGCCGAGATCGACCGCCAGTCGGGCGGCGCGGGAGAAGAGCGGCGACTGCCAGAACTCAGGCTGGCTCATGTGCGCGACGGGCGCTACCAGGTACATCAGCGGCGCCCAGTCCAGAGCGTTGTGGAAGGCGATGAGTTCCTCATCCTGGTAACGGATGCTGCGCGGGAGCCGGCCGGAGGCTATGCCGCAGAAGGCGCACTCATCCAAGCCGCCCGAAGGGGCACTATGAGACATCGCGGCGGCGCTCCTGTCGAACACGTCCGGTCTGGCGGTAGTCCGGCGCAGTGATGGGCACCTCCGTGACCATGCGGGCGTCGTTGAGGCGAGACGCGACGGGGTCAGACGGACCGGACGGCAGGGTGCGCATAGTTATGATGGTGGGGAGGCGCGCGTTGTGCCGATGAACGATGATCTGATAGAGCTTCTCGTCCGCCCAGGAAGTGGAACTCTCAGCGCCCAAGTCGTCCATGATGAGCAGGGGCGCCTGCTTGATGCGGTCGAACAGTTCGTCGTAGGTAACGCGGCTGTCCGGGCTGAACGTATAGCGAAGGTGGTCCAACAGGTCGGGCACGAAGGCGAAGAAGATGTCCCCACCCCGCGCCAACTGTTCATTCGCCACGGCGACGGCCAAGTGGGTCTTGCCGCAGCCGGGGCCGCCCACGAGGACCAGCCAGCCGTCAGGCCCCTGGGCGAAGGCTCGCGAAGCATGGAGGGCGGCTGCCAACGTCTCCCTGTCCTCCCTCGTACGGGACCGACCCTGAGGTTCGAACGCGTCGAAGGTCATGTCACGGAGCATCGCGTGCGGTATGCCCCCCAGGCTCACGGTTCTCGCGCCAGTGGAGCCGCCCATGTCTATCACAAGCGCGTTACGAGGGTCTGTGAGCTTGCTCTGGAGACGTCCGTCCAGCCGTTCAAGGGGAACGGCGGATGTGAGGATCGAGGGCAGGCCACTGAGATAGCGATGGTTGACGACCTGGAAGAGTTTCTCCTCGGCCCACGGCGTGCCGTTGTGTGCGCCGATGTCGTCCAGAATGAGCACGGGAACGTTCTTCACCTGCTCGAACAGTTCGTCATGGGAGAGCGCGGCGTCGTCGGCATAACCTCCCCTGAGCTGATCAAGGAGGTCGGGAACGAAGGTGAAGAGAACGGGGTGTCCCTCCGCCATGAGACGGTTGGCGGCGGCGGCGGCGAGGCAAGTCTTTCCCGTGCCGTGGCCACCGGTAAGCAGCAGCGAGCCCGTGGGCTTCCCAGCGAATGCCTGCGCGGCGCGCAACGCGGCATCGTAGCGGGCATTCGCCTCAGGCCCGATGCCCGGGCCACTTGGGGCCAACGTCTCGAAGGTGACGGCGTGCAACACGCCGAGGTTGCTGTAGCGCTGCAGCCGCGCAAGGCGGTTCGTTTCGCTCCGCTGCATCTGGCAGAGGCAAGGGAAGGCGCGTCCGAAGTCCGGGTGGCCGACGGGCACGTCACGGCGGACCCAGCCCTGTCCTCCGCAGGTGGGGCAGACCTCAGCATCGGTGGCCTCGGCGTCGAGCTGTTGTACCCACTCAGGGGCGGCGACGACGTTCGAGAAGTTCCGCTGCTGTAAGCGCCTCAGAATGTCCCCCAGGCTTTCCACGTGACCTCACCCCCCGGCCTTCGCGCTTCCAGCGCTCCAGCACGGCTTCGATGTACCGCCAACTGCGTATGTTTCCCGCGGCTGCCTCGCGTATGGCCGACTCCACCCACCCAGTGGGGTACTCCTCTTCGGCGGCGCGCAGCTCGTCGGCGACCAACGGCGTCAGCATACCAATGTTCTCTTCGTACAACTGAAAGATATTGGGACGCTCGGATGGGCGTTCGACCACAGCCTGCGCAGGTGCGGGCCCGAATCGTCCAGCGGCGCGTTCGTTCTGCGGCGTGCGCAGGAGCAACCAGCCTTCCGATTCGATGAGCGTGCCGCGGTCGACCGCGAGCGCGATGCCACGGGCGATCTCACTCTCTGATCCGAGCGCGTCCAACAGCACGCCGTCCATTCGCAGGTTGGAGGCCGCAACTCGCTTGGGTGCGCCGCTCTCCTGGGCCTCGTACCACAGGAAGCGCAGTGTGCACTTCAACTCGGCGCAGTCTGATATATCGGCCAAGAGCGTCGAGAGCAGTGGCCCCGGTACGGGCAGACGCTTCGTGCCGGCGCCGAACCCCGGAAATGTCGCGGCGGTCATGGGTTCGCCGTTTCGGTCGCCAGGTTGAGGAAGCGTGAGAACTTGCCGTCGAAGAAGAGGTGAAGTGTCCGGGTGGGGCCGTGACGGTTCTTCGCAATGACCAGTTGCGCAAGGTTCTCGGGATAAGGGTCCGTGGGGTGACGCTGCTCCCATTGTTCGGGCGTGAGGTACTTGTCATCGCGATGGATGAATGCGACCACGTCTGCGTCCTGCTCGATGCTTCCAGACTCGCGCAGGTCGGAGAGCTGGGGATGATGGTCCGGGCGTTGTTCGATGGCGCGGGAGAGCTGGGAAATCGCGATGACTGGAACGTTGAGGTCGCGGGCGATGGCCTTCAACTGGCGGGTGATGTCGCTCAACTCCTGCACGCGGTTCTCACCCCGGTTCTCACGTCCGGCGATGAGTTGCAGGTAGTCGACGATGACGAGGTCGATGCCCCTCCCCGTGTGGAGGCGTCGAAGCTTGGACCGCATCTCCAGGACGGTCTGCGCGGGAGAGTCATCTATGTAGATGCCGAGGTCGGACAGGGCCCCGATCCCGGTGACTACCCGTGTTTGTGCAGTGTCGCCAAGGAGGCCGATGCGCAGAAGGTGGCTGTCCACCTCGGCCTCGGCAGAGAGGAGCCGGAGTGCGAGCTGTTCCCGGCTCATCTCGAGGCTGACGACCGCGGCGACGGCGCCCTGCCCCGCTGCATTTCGCGCGATGTTCATCGCAAGGGTCGACTTGCCGAGCGCAGGACGCGCCGCAAGGATGAAGAGGTCTCCGCGCTGCAGTCGTCCGAGCGCGTTGTCCAGGTCGATGAAGCCAGTGGGGATGGGAGCGACGCCGTGGTCAAGCGGCGCGGTGTCAGAAGCTTCTTCCAGGTACTGGTCGAGCACTTCACGTATCGTGACGAAGTCGCGGGTGGCGTGCGTGTTGCGGACCCGAAAGAGGATGTCCTCAGCCCGCTGCAGCGCCTGTTCCGTATCGGGCGCATCCTCGTAGCCGATGGCGGCGATGTCGCCCGCGGCCTGGATGAGCCTGCGCATGGTGGCGGTCTGGTTGACGATGCGTGCGAAGTGCTCCGCGTGGACGGACGTCGGCACGGCGGCGATGACGTGACTCAGGTAGCCATGGCCGCCGACCTCGTCCAGTCGCTCCTTGAGCAAGAGCTCACGGGCAACGCTGATCTGATCTATGGCTTCGCCGCGATGGTAGAGCGACTGGCAAGCTTCGTAGCACCACCGGTTGCGCTCGCGGTAGAAGTCGTCCACCCTCACCAGCGGCGCGATGCGGTTAATCACCTCCCCGTCTATGAGGAGGGAGCCGATGACCGCTTCTTCCGCGTCTGCGTCGTGTGGTGGAAGCTTCTCCGCATACATCCTGCCTCGTTCCTACGGCTCCTCTTCTTCTCCCGTTTGGCCGTCCCCGGGCTCGTCTTCGTCATCCGCATAGTCGTCGTCGGGGGACTGGTCGTCGTCTTCGTAATCGTCGTAGGCGCTCTCTTCGGACTCGGGCGTGTCTTCCTCCGGCTCGGCAGAGGCCTGAGCAGCTTCGTAGCCTTCGGGAACGACCGAGACCGTTACCTCGGCGGTAACGTCGCGGTAGAGGCGGATGCTGACGGGGTAGTCACCGGGCTCGTGGATGGCTGCCCCAAGCAGTACCTGGCGGTGATCGATAGCGCGGCCGGTGGCGGCGGTGAGCCGCTCGGCGATGTGGCGTCCGGTAACGGAGCCGAAGAGGCGTCCGTTGGGGCCAACGCGCACCTCGACGGGCACCTGGGTGCCTTCGATCAGGGCCGCAACCTGTCCCCATTCCTCGGAGAACTGGAGACGCTTCTGCCGGGCCGCTGCCTCTATGGCGCGTATCCGCTGCAACTGGGTGGGCGTCGCCGGTGCGGCGAGCCCCTTGGGCAGCAGGTAGTTCCGGGCGAACCCGTTCTTGACCTCTTTGACCTCGCCGGCGTCGGCCGCGCCGGGCACGTCTTCAAGAAAGATGACCTTCATCTCGCAATCCCTCGTACTGTGGGGTATGAGCCCGCGCACCTGCGCGGGTTGCGCGTTCGCACGGATAGCACGTTCACGCGATAACGACGATACGGCCAGTCGACTGGCCGCACGCTACATCATACCACCCGACAAGGTTCCTCCTCCGCGCGCTCGTTGCGCAAGGGTCTTGTGTCACAGAATGCGCCGCGGGGATTGTGGCACAACGGCTGCGGCGGCCCCACGCACAGAGTCCATCGAATTCCGGTGAGCCGTCCGCTTGCGTCCGGCGAGCGTTGGGTGCTAGGCGTTCAGCGCGCGCTCCAAGCTGCCGAAGAAGGCCTCGGCAAGGTCCGCGATTGGTTCGTTCACGATGCGAGGGATGATGAATCGTCCGCCGCCGGTAACGCCCAACCCAGTACACGGCACCCCGTTGGCCCGCGAGGCGGCTTCGACGCGCTCAACGTCCGCTTCCGCGCAGCTTACGATCGCACGCGAGGGCGTCTCGCCGAAGAGTGCGGCGTCCCAGCGTCCACCTGACCAGTCGCCTGTGCCGGTGAAGCCGACGTTGCCGAGGATGGCACTCTCCGCAAGCGCGACGGCGAGTCCGCCGTCCGAGCAGTCGTGTGCGGAGGAGAGCAGGCGCTCGCGCCCCAAGCCGACGAGGAGCCGCTGTAAACGGGCCTCGGCGTCGAGGTCGATGGCTGGTTTGCCCGCAACCGTGCCATGCTCGACCGCGAGGTATTCGCTGCCGGCGAGCGCGGCGTCGTCCGCCGGCGACGCGCCGAGCAATAGGACAGCATCGCCCTCTCTGGCGAACGCCGCGCTGAGCGCGTCGCGCGCATCGTCGAGCAGGCCAACGGCCCCGACCACAGGCGTGGGATAGACCGCCTCGCCCTGCGTCTCGTTGTAGAGCGAGACGTTACCGCTCACGACGGGGACGCCAAGGGCGCGGCAAGCGTCGGCCATGCCCCGGATGCACTCCTCCAACTGGTAGTAGACCTCTGGCTTCTGCGGGTTGCCGAAGTTGAGGCAGTCCGTGATGGCCAGGGGCGCAGCTCCCGATGCGGCGACGTTCCGGCACGCCTCGGCAACGGCCATCGCCCCGCCGGTGTAGGGATCGAGCCAGGCGATGCGCCCATTGCCGTCCACAGCCAGGGCGAGCGCTTTCGGTATCTCCCGGAGGCGCAGAACGGCAGCATCGCCCGCGCCGGGCTTGACTATCGTGCGCGTCTGCACCTCGTGGTCATAGCGGCGGTAGACGGCGCGCTTGCTCGCGACGTTGGGGGAGGCGAGGAGTGCACGGAGGATGCGTCCCGCCTGCGCGGTGTCAGGCGGCGGGGGCATCGCGGCGGCATGCAACGCGTCCAGGTGCGCAGGCCGTGTGCCGCCAGGCCGGTACTGCGGCGCTTCCACGAGCGTGTCGATGTTCACTTCCGCAGCGAGCTCGGGGCCATCGTAGACCCGTGCCATGCCGTCGCCAGTAACGACGCCGATGGCGGAGAGCGGCACGTCCCAGCGGTCGAAGATGCGGCGGACGCCCGTCTCGTTCTCCGGTTTGACGATGAGCAGCATCCGCTCCTGGGATTCGGAGAGCATCACCTCGTAGGGCGTCATGCCATCCTCGCGGCGGGGGACGCGCGCGACGTCGATCTCAACGCCTGTGCCGCCCCTCGCGGCACACTCCATGACGGAACTCGTGAGCCCTGCGGCACCGAGGTCCTGCATCCCGTCGAGCAACCCGCTCCCGGCGGCTTCGAGGCAGGCCTCGATAAGCACCTTCTCCAGGAACGGGTCGCCGACCTGAACGGTAGGGCGCATCTCGCGTTCCTCCTCGAACGTGCGGGAGGCAAGGCCGGACGCGCCGTGGATGCCGTCCCTGCCGGTAGCGGAGCCCGCGAGCAGGAAGATCGAGCCGGGGTTCGCGGCGGCGGCGCGCATGAGCGCTCCGTGTGGGAGCAGGCCAACGCACATCGCGTTGACGAGCGGGTTCCCGCCGTAGGTGGGGGCGAACATCGTCTCCCCGCCCACGTCAGGCACGCCGATGCAGTTGCCATAGCCGGAGATGCCGGCGACGACGCCCTGGAACAGGTAGCGGTTGTGCGCTGTGTCAAGCGGGCCGAACCGCAACGAGTTCAGGAGCGCGATGGGGCGCGCGCCCATCGCGAGGATGTCGCGGACGATGCCGCCGACGCCCGTCGCGGCGCCCTGGTAGGGCTCCACTGCCGACGGGTGGTTGTGCGACTCGATCTTGAAGACGACAGCAAGCCCGCCGCCGATGTCGACGACGCCCGCGTTCTCCTCGCCCGCCTGCACGCGCACGGCTTCGCCGGTGGTAGGGAAGCCGCGCAGGAGCGGCTTCGAGTGCTTGTAGCCGCAGTGCTCGCTCCAGAGTGCGCCGAACAGCCCCAGCTCCACGCCGTTGGGTTCGCGCTCGATCCTGCTGACGATGAGGTCGTACTCCTCACGTGTAAGGGCGATCTCGTCGAGCGTTTCCTGTGAGACGGGCATCAGTTGGCAACTCCGATCAGGCCTACTCCCGCGACCACCAGCGTCGCTCCGAGCACCGCTCGCAGCGTCAGGCGCTCATGGCCGCGCAATACAATGAGCACGAACACGTACGAGGCGAGCGGCACGGCCCCAATGATGGGGGCGGCAACGCTGAAGTCCATCCGGGCGAGGGCCGTGTAGAAGCTGCTCGTCGCCAGCGCAAACAGAATACCGGCTGCCACCATCCATCCCACCGCAGACTTCGCCGGGGGGCGGCCCGACCGTAATCCCCGCACCCTGATCCCGAGGACGAACGCGAGCCCGAACAACGCTTCGTAGAACGCCACGACCAGGGGCGAGGCCCCCCTGTCCACGAGATGGTTCGCCAGCAGACCGCCCACAGAGAACGACAGCATCGCGAGCACGGCAAACGCGAGGCCGATCGTGATGCGACGGGCATCGGCGTTCATTGCCATGGCGCTCACCGCAGCACCCGGTTGCGGTCCGTAAGGACCACGCCGACCCCAATCACAATGGCCAGCGCACCTGCCACCGTCGCCATGTTGGGGCGCTCACCCGCAAAGACCACGGCGAGCGCGATGGCGAACAGCGGACCCGTTCCCAGGATGGGCGCGGCGAGGGTCACGCCCGCACGCTTCATGCCGTGGAAATAGAAGAGGTTGCCCGTAACCCAACTCAGCGCTCCCATCACCGCGACGATGCCAATGAAGGCCAACTCGATACTGCCGAACGCCGCAAGCCCTCCGGTCGAGACGATCACGACACCCAGTGCGGCCGCCACCATCCCTATGATGACGATGAGCACCAGTTCAGCGGATGCGCCGAACATCGCCCGGCGCACGAACACGTCGCCCGCTCCCCATGCAAGCATGGCTACGATGGCAAGCAGGATACCGACGCCCATCTATGCGTTGACGCGCGGGGAGCGCTCGTGGAGCGCCTCGTCCAGCGACCGCAGGATGCGCAGGCCGTCGGTCCCCCCCAGCGCCTCCTCGACCACGCGCTCCGGATGCGGCATGAGTCCCAGCACGTTCCCGGCCTCGTTCGTGACGCCCGCGATGTTGTCGAGGGAGCCGTTGGGGTTGGCCTCCGGCGTCACCGCGCCGGTCGCGTCGCAATACCGGAACGCGATCTGGCCGTTGGCCTCCATGCGGGCGAGGGTCTCGGCGTCCGCGAAGTAGTTGCCGTCGCCGTGGGAGACGGGGACGGCGAGCACGTCGCCCTCACGCACGAGAGACGTGAATGGAGCGACCGCACGCTCGACGCGCAGGTGTTGCGGTTGACATCGGAACTCCAGGCTGGCGTTGCGCATGAGCGCGCCAGGGAGCAGGCCGGACTCACAGAGCACCTGGAAGCCGTTGCAGCTGCCGATGACGGGGCCGCCCGCGGCAGCAAAGTCGGTGAGCGCGCGCATCACGGGCGAGAAACGGGCGATCGCGCCGGGACGGAGGTAGTCGCCGTAGGAGAACCCGCCGGGCACGACGAGGCAGTCGAAGCGGGAGACGTCCGTCTCCTTGTGGAAGACGTACTCGGCATGCGCGCCGAGCACGCTCTCGATAGCGTCGCGCCAGTCAGTGTCCGACCAGGTGCCCGGGAAGACGACGACACCGTAGGAAGCGGTCATCACGCCCCCTGCCCGAGCAGTTCGCCGACGATGCGGTTGACGGCGTTGCCGTCGGCGCGGCCCTTCAACTGCGGCATCAGTTTGCCCATCACCTTGCCCCTGTCGCCGGGGCCGGACGCCCCCAACTCTGACACAACCTGCTGTGCGAGAGCGCGTATCTCGTCTTCTCCCATCTGTTCAGGCAGATAGCGGGAGACGACCGCCAACTCCGCCTCTTCTTGGACGGCGAGGTCCTCGCGCCCGTGTTGGCGGTAGGCGGCTATGCTGTCGCGGTGCTGCTTGGCCATGCGGGAGAGCACGTCCAGCGCGCCCTCGTCGTCGAGTTCGCGGCCCTTCTCGATCTCGGCGTTCTTGACCGCAGCGCGGATCAGGCGTATCGCGCCCTTCGTCACCTCATCCTGCGCCTTCATAGCCGTCTTCAGGTCTTCGACGAGTTGCTCCGTGATGGACATACACCCTCACCCTAACCCTCTCCCCGAGGGAGAGGGGATATCTTCTGTAACTGGCGGTGGACGCTCGCCATCTTGATCGCGGTCTCGACCGCGTCGAAGCCGCGGTTGCCCTGCGCTCCGCCCGAGCGGGCTAATGCCTGGTCGGTGTCGTTCGTCGTCAGCACGCCGAAGGCGACGGGCACTCCAGTCTCGCGCGCGACCTGTGCGAGGCCGCGCGCGGCCTCGCCAGCGACGAAATCGAAGTGCGCGGTCTCGCCGCGTATGACGCAGCCAAGGGCCACGAGCGCGTCCCACGCGCCGCTGCGCGCCATCCGCTCCGCGGCCTGTGGCAACTCGAACGAGCCGGGGACATGGACGACGGTGAGCGCGTCTTCCTTCACACCATGACGGGCGGCAGCTTCTCTCGCGCCGCGGAGCAGGCGGGAGGTGAGCGCCTCGTTGAACTGCGCGACGATGATGCCGAGCCGCAGGCCCTGCGCGTCCAGGCTTCCGCTGATCTCCACGGCCATGGAGGTATTGTAGCCTGCGGCGCGCCCACCGTGTGGGTGCGTGGTTACTCGGTCGGTTCGGCGTTGTGTGGGTCGAGGAGGTGGCCGAGGAGTTCCTGCTTGGTCTGCAGATAGAACGCGTTCTCCTCGTTGGCCTCCACGACGATGGGCACGCGCTCCCTGATGGAGAGGCCGTAGCTCTCCAGGCCGACGACCTTCTTTGGGTTGTTGGTCATGAGGCGCATGTTGCGCACGCCGAGGTCCACGAGGATCTGCGCGCCGACGCCGTAGTGGCGGAGGTCCGGCGGGAAGCCCAACTGGCGGTTCGCCTCCACGGTGTCCGCACCGCTGTCCTGCAGCGCGTACGCCTTGATCTTGTTGTGGAGGCCGATGCCCCGCCCCTCCTGGCGCATGTAGAGGAAGACGCCCCTTCCCGCCTCGGCGATGGCTTTGATGGCCATCTCGCGCTGCACGCCACAGTCGCACCGCAGGCTGCCAAACACGTCCCCGGTCAGGCACTCGCTGTGCACGCGGACCAGGACCGGCTCCTTGGTGCGGACGTTGCCGAACACGAGCGCAACGTGCTCAGCGGAGTCGACGGAGGAGCGGTAGGCGAAGGCACGTGCTGTGCCGTACTGGGTTGGCAGTCTGGCCTCGGCGACACGATCGACGAGCCGCTCGTGCTCGAGGCGGTAGGAGATGATGTCGGCGATCGTCACGATGTCGATGCCGAGTTCCTTGGAGACTTCCTCCAACTGCGGCATGCGGGCCATCGTGCCGTCGGCGTTCATGATCTCGCAGACGACCGCGCCGGGCGGCAGACCGGCCATGCGGGCGAGGTCGACGCTGGCCTCGGTCTGGCCCGCTCGAACGAGGACGCCGCCCGGCTGGGCGCGGAGCGGAAAGATGTGCCCGGGCCGGGCGAGGTCGGACGGCTTCGTGCCGGGTTCGATGAGCGCCTTCACAGTGGCGGCGCGGTCGTGCACGGAGATGCCGGTGCCGCCATTGTCTATGTCCACGGACACGGTGAAGGCGGTGGTGTGTTTGGAGGTGTTGCGCTCCACCATCATGTCAAGATCGAGCTCGCGGAGACGCTCCCCGGTCATAGGCGCACAGATGAGGCCGCGTCCGTGCGTGGCCATGAGGTTGATCGCCTCCGGCGTCACCCACGTGGCGGCGATGGCGAAGTCTCCCTCGTTCTCCCGGTCCTCGTCGTCCACAATGATGACGAGCTTGCCGGTGCGGAAGTCCTCTATCGCCTGTTCAACGCTGATGAGCGGCATATGTCATCTCCCGCCGGGCTCCTGCGGGGAGGCTAGACGTTCCACGTACTTCGCGAGGATGTCCACCTCTATGTTCACACGGTCGCCCGGCTCTCTCACCCGTAGAACGGTGTGCTGCATCGTATACGGTATCACGGCGACAGAGAACGCGGCCCCTTCCTGAGACGCGACGGTGAGGCTGATGCCGTCCACCGCGATGAAGCCCTTCTCAACGACGTAGCGCGCCAACTCCGGCGAAAGGTCGATGTGCAACACGCGCGCCTCCGGTGTGCCATCGAATGCAACGACCTCACCGGTGCCGTCCACGTGCCCCTGAACGACATGGCCGCCCATCCGCGACGACGGGGTGAGCGCGCGCTCCAGGTTGACGATACTGCCGGGCGCGAGGTCACCCAGATTGGTACGCGAGAGCGTCTCTTCCACGACGTCCACGGCGAACCCGGTAGCCGTGCGCTCGGTCACGGTGAGGCAAACGCCGTTGACGGCGATGGAGTCGCTCACGGCAAGCCCGTCCATGACTGCGCCGCCGGCGATGCGCAGCCGGTGAGGCGCGACCTCAACGACCTCTCCGACCTCTTCTACGATGCCTGTGAACATCCGCGTTCCCTCACCCTGACCTCTCCCCTTCTAGGTAGAGGGGATAGCCGGGTAGCCGACGACCATGATATCGCCGTCGAGTTCCGTGTACGTCACATCGCGGAGGCGCAGCGCGTCGGCCATGCGCTCCGCGCCCGCGCCGCCGACAGGGCCGGGAACGCCGTCGCCGCCGATGACGACGGGCGCGATGAACGCGACGACCTTGTCCACGAGCCCGCTATCGAACAGCGCGCCGTGCAGCGCGGCCCCGCCCTCCACCAAGAGCGACACCACGTCACGCGCGCCGAGTCCAGCGAGCAGTTGCGGCAGGTCGATACGGCCATCCGCACCCGGCACCACGACAGGTTCTGCTCCCCCCATTTCAATGGCTCGCGCCGCTTCCCGCGAAGCGACCGCAACGAGCGTCGTGCCTTCCGCAGTGATCATGGCGGCGCTCGCGGGGAGACGTCCCGTGCTGTCGACGACGACGCGGAGCGGCTGTCCACGAGCCGGCAGCGGAGCGTCGCGCACGGTGAGGAGGGGGTCGTCCGCAAGCGCCGTGCCGATGCCGATCATGACGGCGTCGGCCTCTGCGCGCAGGCGGTGCGCCTCCCATCGCGAGGTCTCGTTCGATATCCAACGGGAGTCGCCGGAGCGGGCGGCTATCTTGCCGTCCAGACTCGTGGCGAACTTGGCGACGACGAACGGCAACCCGGTGGTGACGTGCTTCGCAAACGCTTCGACGAGCTGCCGCGCCGCGGGCGGACCATCGTCCACGGTGACGGGGATGCCCGCCTCACGCAGGTACTGGACGCCCCGGCCAGCGGTGTGCGGCGCAGGGTCCATCACGGCGATATGTACCGACGCGACACCTGCCTCGACGAGAGCGTCGGTGCAGGGGGGCGTTCGGCCGTGGTGCGCGCACGGTTCAAGCGTGACGTAGAGGTCGGCGCCACGAGCGGCGTCGCCTGCAATGCGGAGCGCCTCGGCCTCAGCGTGCGGGCCGCCAGGGGGCTGCGTGCGCCCCTCGCCGACGACGCGTCCGTCGCGCACGAGCACCGCACCGACGGGCGGATTGGGGCTGGTGCTCCCCACCGCCTCGCGGGCGAGTTCGATGGCCCGCTGCATATGATCCGTGGTGGTCACGACGCGATGCCTGCCGAGGCTTCCGTATGTTCGGGCCTCAGAGACAAGTATAGCGGGGCGTATCAGGAGGACGGCGGAGCGCCGGCGGGAGGGTCGAAGTCCATCTGGATGCGGCTCGGCGTAGGTTCCTGTTGGCCCTGGTACTTGGAGCCGAGCTCAGCCGAGCCGTAGAGGTGCTCCGCGGGAGTGGAGAGGCGCAGGAACGATATCTGGCCGATCTTCATCCGGAAGTAGAGCGTGATGGGCAGGTTGGAGACGTTGCTCAGTTCCAGCGTGAGGCGTCCCTTCCAGCCAGGGTCGACGTAGCCCGCAGTGGAGTGGATGAGCAATCCCACGCGCCCGAGCGAGCTCTTTCCCTCCAGCCGCGCTACGAGGTCGGCGGGCACCTCGACGTGTTCGAGCGTGCTGCCGAGCACGAACTCGCCGGGGTGGAGCATGAAGGGGACGTCGTCACCGACGGTGACCTGCTCCGTGAGGGTCTCGTTCATGGCGCGGACGTCTATGTAGGGAACGTGGTTGTTCCGGAACACGAGGAAGCTGCGTCCGAGGTGGAGGTCGACGCTGGCGGGCTGGATGCAGCCCTCCATGAGTGGGTCTATCACGATGTTCCCGCTCTTCAACTCCTCACGTATCGTCCGGTCGCTCAGAACCGTCATCTGTCTCTCCTCCGTGGCGCGTCATTCTAGCAGCGGCGGGCGTACCATAGTCACAGGAGCAGGCGAGCGCGCGATGAAGCACCCGTGGGCAAACATGTTCGTGCTGCTGATCGCCACCGGCTCGGTCGTGACGGGCTACTACGCATTCGTCGCGGCTGAACCGGAGCAGGCGTGGCAGACGAGCGCACACCGCGCAGCCGGGCTGGCGGTGGTGGCGGTGCTGGTGTGGAAGGTGCCGAACCTGATCCGGCCGCTCAAGCGGCGCTGGGGCAGGTGGACAGGGCAGGACTGGGTGGCGGTGGGGGCGCTCTCGCTGCT
>DAOUJK010000023.1:0-5758 GCA_034422795.1 Dehalococcoidia bacterium
CCGGCGCGTGGCAGCCAGTAAGACGATGCCGGTTACCCGGTTGCCGGGGCCGCCGGTTGGAGCTCGGCCTCGGGAACGGGAGCCTCGCTGTGTCCGTTCGCGGCGTCGATGCCGCGAACCTTCGCCTCGATCTGAGCGGCGATATCCGGGTTGGCGCGGAGGAACGTCTTGGCGTTCTCACGGCCCTGTCCCAGGCGCGTCTCGTCGTACGAGTAGTTCGCGCCGGACTTGCGGACGATCCCCATCTCCACACCGAGGTCGAGGAGGTCTCCTTCCTTGCTGATGCCTATCTTGAACATGATGTCGAACTCGGCCTGCCTGAAGGGCGGGGCGACCTTGTTCTTGACGACTTTCGCCCTGACTCGTGAACCGACAGGGTCCGTCCCCTGCTTGATCGTTTCGATACGCCGCAGGTCTATGCGGACGGAGCTGTAGAACTTGAGCGCCCTGCCTCCCGGAGTGACTTCCGGGCTCCCGAAGAAGACTCCCACCTTCTCCCGCAGCTGGTTCACGAACACAACTGCGGTGTGGGAGGTGTTGGTGGCGGCAGTGAGCTTGCGGAGCGCCTGCGACATCAGCCGCGCCTGTAGCCCGACGTGGGCGTCGCCCATGTCGCCTTCGAGTTCTGCCCGGGGCACGAGAGCGGCGACGCTGTCCACGACGACAACGTCCACGGCGCCGCTGCGCACAAGGTACTCGACGATCTCCAACGCCTGCTCGCCGGAGTCAGGCTGCGAGATGAGGAGCGAGTCCACCTGCACGCCGCACTGTGCGGCGTAGGTGGGGTCCAGTGCGTGCTCAGCGTCTATGTAGGCGGCTGTGCCGCCGCGACGCTGTGCTTCCGCGACGATGTGGCTGCAGAGCGTGGACTTCCCCGCGGACTCCGTTCCGAATATCTCGGTGATCCG
The DNA here is from genome assembly GCA_034422795.1 of Dehalococcoidia bacterium. Lineage (GTDB taxonomy): Bacteria > Chloroflexota > Dehalococcoidia > Lucifugimonadales > Australimonadaceae > Bin16. Next base: position 909 of record DAOUJK010000023.1, read on the forward strand.
CCCCTTCGGGATCCCTCCTATACCCAGAGCGAGGTCCAGCGAGATGGAGCCCGTGGGGATGGCTTCCACATGCAGGCTCTGGGAGGCTTCGCCCAGCCGCATGATCGCCCCGTGCCCAAACTGCCGTTCTATCTGCCCGAGAGCCAGTGCCAGCGCTTGTTCCTTGTCAGACATGTCCTTTTGGCCTCGTCTCCTGGCTGCCACATGCCAGTGTTTTCATCGTATCACACCCACTATCGCGGGCTGTGTGGCGGTTGCTGACGAGTTTGCCATGCATATGGTGCAACCGCGCAATGGGCGCGTGTCACAGATCCGGGATTCCACAAATCCGGATGCCTGCAGGGGCGTTCGTGGGAGGGGCTGAGGCTCAGGAGGGGCGGTAGCGGTTGACGATGGGCAGGCGGCGGTCCCGCCCGAAATTGCGGCGCGTGATCTTGACGCCGGGGGGCGCCTGGCGGCGCTTGTACTCGCTGCGGTCGACGAGGCGCACGGTGAGCTCGACGGCATCCCTGGGCATCCCGGCGGCGAGCATCTCGTCGAAGCTGCGGTCGTCCTCGACATAGGCCTGCAGGATGGGGTCGAGCACGTCGTAGGGGGGCAGGGAGTCCTCGTCCTTCTGGTCGGGGCGGAGCTCGGCAGTGGGCGGGCGGACGATGATCGACTCCGGGACGATCTCCCGTCCGGCCATCACGTTGCGGTGGCGCGCGAGTTGCTGCACCAGCGTCTTGGGGACGTCCTTGATGACGGCGAACCCGCCCGCCATGTCGCCGTAGAGGGTGGCGTAGCCGGTGGCCATCTCGCTCTTGTTGCCGGTGGTGAGGACGATCCAGCCGAACTTGTTGGACGCCGCCATGAGCAGGTTGCCCCGGATGCGGGCCTGCAGGTTCTCCTCCGTCGTATCCGGCTCTTTCCCGGCGAACTCGCCCGCGAGCGTTTCGAGGAACTCGTCGAAGATGGGGCGTATGGGGAGCGATACGAGCCGGACGCCGAGGTTGTCGGTGAGCGCCTTGGAGTCCTCCCACGACTGGCCGGACGTGTACTGCGACGGCATGAAGAACGTCGTGACGCGCTCCGGCCCGAGCGCGTCGGCGGCGATGGCGGTGGTGAGCGCGGAGTCGATACCGCCGGAGAGGCCGATGACCGCGCCCCTGAAGCCGCTCTTCAGGACGTAGTCTCTCGTGCCGGTCACGAGGGCCTGGTAGACCTCCGAGAGCGGCGGCAACTCTTCGGCGACGGACGGTGTGAGCATCTCGCGGGACGGGGACTCGCTCGGGTCGGACAGGAAGTAGCGACGCGGCTCGCCGATGGAATCGAGGCCGGGCCTGGCGAGAGGCCCCTCCGGGTCCGGGGCCTCCACCTCGTCGGCGTCCACGTCCACGAGCAGCAGCGACTCCTCGAACTGAGGCGCGCGCGCGATGAGGTCGCCGCGCGGGCCGAAAACGAGGCTCTGGCCGTCGAAGACGAGTTCGTCCTGACCGCCGATGAGGTTGACGTATGCGATGAAGCAGCCGTGTTCGCTGGCACGGCGCGAGAGCATCGCGCTGCGCTGGGCGTAGCGGCCCTGGTGGTACGGCGAGCCGTTGATGGTGACGACGACCTCCGCGCCTGCGAGCCGCTGAACGGTGGCGGGGCCGGTGTCGTACCAGATGTCCTCGCAGATGTTGACGCCCGTCTGCACGCCGTTGATCTCGAAGACGGGGCACTCGTTGCCGCGGGCGAAGTAGCGCTCCTCGTCGAACACGCCATGGTTGGGCAGGAGGATCTTCCTGTAGACAGCGGCGACGCCGCCTGCGTGGAGGACGGCAGCGCCGTTGTAGACGCGGCCTTCCATCTGGTCAGGGTAGAGGGCCGCGCCGAGGTGGAAAGGCTCGCCGTCCACGAAATCGGGAACGCCGACGACGATGGTGATGCCGTCTGAGGCTTCGGCGACCCGCTCCAGTTGAGCGCGGGCGTCGAGGAGGAACTGTCGCTTGAAGAGGAGGTCTTCCGGGGGGTAACCGGTCAGTGCGAGTTCAGGGAAGGCGACGAGGTCGGCCTGCTGTTCCCGCGCTTGGCCGACGAGCGCGAGCATGCGTTCGGCGTTGCCGTGGAGGTCGCCGACGGTTGCGTTCATCTGGCCTAGGGCTATGCGGATGGGCCTCACGAGTCGCCCCAGCACATACTTCGGTAACGGGGCTGAGCGCTGGCTGTGCTACAGGCCAGCGTACGCATGTCACGCGGCAGGGAGGATCACATGCCGGAGCGGCGGCGGCGCCTGGCGGAGCGGCGCGCCGCGATGCGGGCTTTCTCTCCCTTGGAGCGGAAGAAGCGCCGGTCCTTGTGGGCCTTGAGGATGCCGTTGCGGGTGACTGCCGCGCGGAACCGCGACACGATCGCCTCGGGCGGCTCCCCGTCTCTCATCTCAACGTATGCCATGGATGCTCCGTGCGCGTGCGCCGCGCAGGAGCGATGCTAGCACAGCGGACGACTCACGGGCAAGCGCGTGCGATTGACAACGCTGCGGCGTGGGGGTATGTTGGCGTTAGCAGTCGCCACCCGCGACTGCTAACTATGAGAGAGGCCTACCGCTCAATGCCGACCTACGCTTACCAATGCGAGTCCTGCGGTAACGAGTTCGACCTGCGGCAGAGTTTCAGCGCGAGCACGGAGCAGCCCTGCCCCGCTTGCTCGGGCCTCAGCCGACGCAGGCTCTCGGTCCCCGCGGTGATCTACAAGGGTTCCGGCTTCTACACCACGGACTACGCCCGCAAGGGCATGAGCGACTCGTCCTCCTCTTCCGCCTCTTCGTCTTCCTCAGCGTCGTCGTCAGCTTCCGCGTCGCCGGAGAAGAGCAGCGCCAAGACGGCGGACTCGAAGAGCAAAGCGTCCACCGCGTCTTCAACCTCCTCTGAGTAACAGATGCGCGCGGTCGTCCAGCGCGTGAGCGGCGCCTCAGTGTCGATAAGCGGCGAGGTCGTATCGCGCATCGGGGCGGGGTTGGTGGTGCTGGTCGCGGTGGGTCGCGACGATGCCGACGCGGATGCGGACTACATCGTCGAGAAGACCGTCCATCTGCGCATCTTCCCGGACTCGGAGGGGCGTTTCGACTGTTCCGTTGCAGACGTAGGCGGGAGCCTGCTCGTCGTAAGCCAGTTCACGCTGTACGGAGATGTGCGGCGGGGACGGCGACCGTCGTTCACGGAGGCTGCCCCGCCGGATGCAGCGTCGGCGCGGTTCGCGGACGTGGTGGAGCGTTTCCGCGCGACCGGTGTTCCTGTGGAGACGGGACAGTTCCAGGCGATGATGGACGTTGCGCTGGTGAACGACGGCCCGGTAACGCTGGTGCTCGACTCCGCGGACCGGCGCCGCTCCCGGCGTTAAGGGAGCGCGTAACAGGTGGAGATGACCGCATGATGCTCCGGTCGACAGCGCTGTTGGTTCTCTTCGCCGTGCTCGTTGTTGCGACTGCGTGCAGTGCGGATGGACCGCTTGAACCGGTGAGCGAGGCGGAGGCCGAGCGCATCAAGGCGGAGCTGGAAGGCCGCTCCTTCCGTCAGTTCGAGCCTGGCAAGGACGCAAGTCCACGGAAGGCTGTCGTTATCGATTTCTTCGGGCCGGTCGGCATCTACGCGCAGTACGCGGAGGGTGGCCATGTGGTCGACGAGTGGGAACTTTACGCGCAGGACTACGGCATCGAGCAACGCAGTGGAGGCGCCGAGATAACGGTCCGGTTCACCGGACCGCGGACCCGGCAGCAGTTCCCCACGAGGTGTGAGGACTGCGTTCCGGTTTCCGGCTTCTCCATCTCGATCAGAGACGTCTTCGACAAAGAGGAGATAGCGTTCAGGCTGAACGACCCGGAAGGGGTGCTGCCCTCGCCGTTCCCGGTGTTCACGTCCTGGACGAGATTCCGCGAGGACGAGATCTTCAACTAGACCCCCTCGCTCGCCGACGGCGCTTGACCTTGTCCGCTCCGGCTTGCTAGCGTGCCTGCATCCGTTGAGGAAGGAGGATGTGATGAGTCCAGCGATGAACAGGTCCGGTGGATGGGCTCTCGTGATAGGTCCGCTGCTTGCGTTGGCATTCTTCCTGATCGAACCGGGCGGCCTGCTGATAGACAGCGCCGACACGACCGACGCGGTTGCCAGCATCACGGCGAAGGCGTCGAACACGGCACTCGCTCACTTGACTGCACTGGTCGTGCCGTTCGGTCTCGCGCTCCTGCTGTTCGGTTACATCGTCCTCCAGGCGGGGGCCATCCGGGAAGGCGGCGGCATCGGAGCGGCGCTGCTCGCCGTCGTGTTCCTGGGGACAGGCATGATTATCTGGGGGATAACCCAGGGATTGAACCACCCGATCTCCGAGATCGACGTTTCGTCGGGGGAATCGATGGCGGTGGGGCTGGCGCTCTACGAAGTGCAGTCCGCAGGCCGTGTCCTCGGCGGGCTGTTGGTCGCCGCCGGGTTCCTCGTCCTGGGCCTGAGCCCGTGGATGCGCGCCCGCTCCAACGTGCTCGCGGCGAACGGGATCGTGGTCGTCTCCCTTATCTCGCTCGCCGGCCTGGTCGTTGGGCTCTTCTCGGTCGATCTGCGACTGGAGGGGATCACCGTATCGAGGGCGTGCTACTTCATCTGGGTCGCCTGGAGCGTTTACCTCGGCGTGCAACTCATCAAGAGCAGCGGCAACGAGTCCGGCTGACGCGCCCGAGAGGAACGGCATGGGAGGGGCGAGCGTTGTCGTGAATGGCACAGGGGTCGGGCGCTACGGCTCCGGCGCTGCTTGCGCCAGCACGTCCTCGTCCGGCACAACTTTGAGGAACCGCCACGGGAACATCAGCCCCCGCGCCTCGCAGAAGGCGTCTATCACGCGCC
>DAOUJK010000024.1:0-95173 GCA_034422795.1 Dehalococcoidia bacterium
CCCCCCCCCCCGCGAAGCCTCTTCCGCTACCCGATAACGCCCTTGGTACTGGGCGTGTTGCCGCCTGCGCGTGGGTCGATCTCGACGGCGTCCCGCAGCGCCTTGGCGAGCCCCTTGAACGACGCTTCGACCTTGTGGTGCGCGTTGACGCCGTGCAGCACGTGGATGTGGAGCGTGATGCGCGCCTCGACCGCGAACGATTCCAGGAAGTGGCGCACGAGGTCGCCCGGGAGGTCGGCGATGGTCGTGCCGCTGACGCCGAGGTCAATGACGGCGTAGCCGCGTCCGCTGATGTCCAGCGCGACGCGCGCGAGCGTCTCGTCCAGCGGCGTGAGCGCGTGGCCCATGCGCCGGATGCCCGCACCGCTGCCGATGGCATCGGCGAACGCTCGCCCGAGCGCGATGCCGCAATCCTCCACCGTGTGGTGCCAGCCGGTCAGCGCACTGTCGCCGGCGGCCCTGATGTCGAGATCGAACAGGCCATGGCGTGAGAGCTGGTTGAGCAGGTGGTCGAGCATCCCGTTGCCGGTCGCGATGTTCCCCTGCCCCGTTCCGTCCAGCCCGATGGTGACCGAGACGTCCGTCTCACCCGTGGCCCTGCTGTATGTTCCGGTGCGTGAAGTCATCCTGCCTGCCGCAATGCGTCGCGCAGCGCCTCGATGAAGCGTCCGGTCTGCTCCGGCGTTCCGGCGCTGACGCGCAGGTAGTCGGCAAGTTTGCCGCGTGAGTAGTATCGCACCGAGACTCCCCTGTCCGCGAGCGCGTCGTAGACCGCCCTGCCTCGTCCTTCCGGCAGGCGGCAGAGGATGAAGTTCGCGTCGGACGGCAGCGGCTCGACTCCCTGCATCTCCGCGAGCAGCCCGGCCATGCGCTCACGCTCCTGAACGATCAGCCGCGCTCGCTCGTCCAGTATCTCAGCGTCTTCCAGCGACGCGAGCAGCGCCGCCTCCGCCACCTGGGAGACGTTGTACGGCGGCTTGCCGCGCATCAGCACTTCCGCGAACTCCTCGTTCATCACGCCGTAGCCCGCGCGCAGCCCGGCGAGCCCCGCCCACTTGCTCATCGTCCTCAGCACGACGAGGTTCGGGTACTTGTCCACGAGCGCCAACACGCTGCGCCCCGCGAACTCTGCGTATGCCTCGTCCACGACGACGAGACAGTCTGCGCCGAGCAGTCGCTCAACGTCGTCAAGGGACGTGCCGTTGCCGGACGGGTTATTGGGCGAGGCGAGCACGATGAGTTTCGCGCCTTCCGCCGCCGCGAGCATGCCGTCGACGTCGATATCGAAGCGCTCGTCGCGCTCGACCTCCACGATAACGCCGCCGCAGATGTGCGCCGTCACGTCGTACATGCCGAACGTCGGTGGCGCGTTCACCACCACGTCGCCGGGCGAGAGCGTCGCGCGGAAGACGAGGTCGATGATCTCATCGCTCCCGTTGCCAACGACGATCTGCTCAGGCTTCGCGCCGGTGTACCCGGAGAGTGCCCGCCGCATCGCGACCTGGGCGGGGTCCGGGTAGATGTGCGCCCGCGCGGAGTGGTTCAACGCCTCCAGCGCCTTCGGCGACGGCCCGTACGGGTTCTCGTTCGCGTTCAGCTTGACAACCTCGGCCTCCGTGACGCCGCCGCGCTCAGCGAGCGACTCCGGTGGCTCAGCGGCTTCGTACGGGTCGAGGTTGCGCCAGTGGGACTGAACGAAGTCCAGGATGTTCCGGTGGGTCACGAGCGCCTCCTTCCGGGCGAGGCGCCCGCGCCTTCCAGGCGCATCTCCGCGGCGCGCGCGTGCGCCGTCAGTCCTTCGGCCCGCGCCAGTGCCGATGCCGCCGGGCCGATCTCTCGCGCCGTCTCCGCAGAGAGACCGACCACCGGTACGTGCTTGAGGAACGTGTGGACGCCGAGGCTCGACGCGAAGCGCGCCGTTGCGCCCGTCGGCATGACGTGGCTCGGCCCCGCGGCGTAGTCGCCCATCACCTCGGGCGACGTCTCACCGACGAAGATGCCGCCCGCATTGCGGATGAGGCCCACGCAGGTGTGCGGCTCGGCGGTGAGCAGGCAGAGGTGCTCCGGCGCGAAAGCGTTGGCGACGGCTGCCGCTTCCTCGATGCTATCCACGATGACGATCGTTCCCTGCCGCGCCAGCGCCTCACGTGCGATAGGTCCACGCTCGAGCAGGGCAACCTGGCGCTCCAGTTCGCGTTCGACCGCATCCGCGACGGCCTCGCTCGTCGTCACGAGCACCGGCGATGCGAGTTCGTCGTGCTCCGCCTGCGCGAGCAGGTCGGCGGCGACGACCTCCGGGGTGGCCGTGTCGTCGGCGATGACGAGCGTCTCGGTCGGGCCGTAGAGGCCGTCGATATCCACGTGGCCGTAGACCAGCCGCTTGGCGATGGAGACGAACACGTTGCCGGGGCCGCATATCTTGTCGACCTGGGGCACGCTCTCCGTGCCGAACGCCATCGCTGCTATCGCCTGAGCGCCGCCGATGCCGAACAGCCGGTCGACGCCTGCGGTCATGGCGGCGGCGAGCGTCACCGGCGACGGGTCGGGCGTGCAGACGACGACCTCCGACACGCCTGCAACCTTCGCGGGGATGGCCGACATGAGCACGGTCGAGGGATACGCGGCCGAGCCGCCAGGCACATACAACCCCACGCGTTCGATGGCCACGCTCCGCAGGCCGTAGCCGGCGTCAGTGTCGTTCCATGCACGTGGCATCGCTGCCTCGTGGTAGGCGCGGATGCGCCTCGCAGCGACCGAGAGCGCTTCCTGCAATTCAGCGCCGATCGCACGCGCGGCGTCTTCCCATGCGCTGCGCGGGACTTCGAGGACGTCGAGGTCGGCTCCGTCGATGCGGAGTGCGTAGTCCCTGACCGCTGCGTCACCGTTGGTGCGCACGTCCGCGACGATGCGCTCGACCGCCTGCGTCGCCGTGAGGGGCCCACCGAACAGGGCCTCGGTGCGCTTCGCAGCAGCAGGCGTGAGCTCCGGCTCCTCGTAGCCCGGACGCCGTGTCAGTGCCTCGAGCCCTGCGTCGATGCCGCGCAGCACGCGCATCACGACAGTCCTAACGCACCGAGCAGCTGGGCGTAGATGCTGCTCTCCTCACGGAAGAGGAACTCCGCACTCGAAACGCTCACCGAAGCGCCACCGATGCTCCGGAAGTGATTGACCGCCGCGGTCAAGTCCCGCCTGGGGATGGATACCGTCACCGAGTAGACCTGCCGGCCGTCGCGCGAGTAGACCGGCGATATCGTCGGTCCGCTTATGCCGCTCGCCTCCGGCAGCTCCAGCACCTTCGCCGCCACGGCCTGCTCGCTCGGGCCCTCGATGTTCGCCGTCAGACGCGAGTACGTCGACGCCGACCGGCTCGCCTCGATGCGTTCGATGATCTCCCGCGCCGTCTCCAGCCGTTCAGGGTGTTCACAGAGGGTCTGCCGGTTGGCGATGAGCGCACCTTCCGATTCGAGCACCCGGCCATCCGCGACCTGCTTCAGGTGGTTCTCACGCAGCGTCTGCCCGCTTGCCGTGAGGTCGACGATAAAGTCGGCGTAGCCGATAGCAGGCGTCAACTCGACAGCGCCGGAGAGGCGCTTGAGGGTGAAGTAGTTCACGTCATGCTGGTGCAGGAAGCGCCTGGTGAGCGTGGGGTACTTCGTGGCGATGCGCAGTTCGCGTCCGCTCTCCTGGAACTCGATGGAGAGATCCGCGAGGTCGGCCATCGACTCCACGTCCACCCAGGAGTCCGGCACAGCCGTAACCAGCTCGCAGTGGCCGTAGCCGAGCGCCTCGATGACCACGAGCGCATCCCCGTCGTCCACTCGCGTCTCGGCGAAGTTATCGAAACCCACGAGGCCGAGGTCGGCGTCGCCCTCCTCCACGCGCGCCGTGATGTCCGAGTTGCGCTGGAAGACGACCTCCACGCCACGCAGCGTGCGCATCTCCCCGGTGTACCCGCGCGGGTTCGGACGCTGCACGCGCATGCCGCTGGCGCTCAGGAAATCGAGCGTGCCCTCGTACATGACGCCGTCGCTCGGGATGGCGAGGCGCAGACGGTCCCGAGCGCGACCGTTAGACGAACTGTTCTGCAACACGACCGTCCTGCCCTACCCGCATGATCGTTTCGATGCCGCGTTGCCTCGCGTACTTCGCAGCCGCGGCGTCGCTCTTGCTCTCCAGGTCCAGTTCCGCCGGTATGCCCTGCGCGCGCAGGCGCTCCACGGTCGCCACCGCGTCGCTGAACGCGGTCTCCTGCGCGGTGACCAGCACCTGCGCCGGGCCGTCGAAGTCATCGTCGGCGAAGCCCGCAGGCAGCAGCCGCGCGACGTGGTTCAGCGTGTAGGCGAATCCTATCGCGGGAGTCGAGCGTTTCCCGCCGAGCGCTCCGATGAGGTCGTCGTACCGCCCGCCCCCGCCGAGCGAGTGCGTGCCGCGCACCCGTGAGTGTTCGATGTCGAACTGCACGCCGGTGTAGTAGGCGAGGCCACGGGCGAGCCCGAGGTCCAGCACTACCGGTACGCCCCGCAGGTCGTACTGGTCGAGTGCGTTCAACACACTCTCCAGCGGCGTCAGCACGCTCCTCCGGATGCGGAACCGCGACGCGACGCGCACAAGCCTGTCCCGGACCCGTGACGCGGGCCCAGCCGTGCGAGCGAGTTCGCCACAGAGCGCGAGTCCCTTCTCGAACGCGCCTGGCTCGTCGGCCTGGCGCAGCTTCTTCAGGTAGCGGCGCATTATCTCGTCGGGGGTCCGTTGTCCCGTCGAACCGGTGACGCCCTGCCCCACGAAGCTGCGCACCATCTCCGCCGCGTCCTCCGGCGCCATCTCTCGCGTGATGCGGGAGACGTGCTCGTTCGCTTCGGGAGCGAGCAGCCCCAGCCGCGCAGCATTATCCCGAATGTCCTCCGGGGACACGCTCCCGGAGCGAAGAGCGACAAGACTTCCCATCAGGAACACACTGGAGCGTTCGGACAGGCCCAGCGCCCCGTACATCGCGGCAGTGACACCCACGTGCCCGATGCGCAGCCGGTGCCCCCGTACCCCCAGCACGGTCAGCCCCTGCACGGCGAGCGCGAGCATCTCTGCGTCCGCCGCGACACTGCCCGCGCCGATCAGTTCAGCGCCCAGCTGCTCGAACTCGCCCGAATCGCCGCCCTTCTCGTAGCGGAAGACAGGGCCGGAGTAACGCCAGCGCTGCGGCAACGGACCGGGCAGTCCTCCGTCCACGAACGCCTGCACGACGGACGACGTGAACTCGGGGCGCAGGCTCACGCGCCGCCCGCTGGGGTCCGTGAATGAGTACATGCGCGCAGCGAGTTCGCCGCCCGACTTCTTCAGAAAGAGGTCGGTCGGCTCGATCATGGGCGTCGTCACCGGTTGGTAGCCCCTGCGTTGCAGGAAGCGCTCCAGGCGCATGCGGCTGCCCGCGACGACGCGCTGGCGGGCAAGCGATTGCTCTCGTGCATTGCTCATGGGATACGGCCGATCGGGACTGTTCAGTCATTGTAGCGCACCGGAAGCGGAGCACAGGACGGGATAAGGGAACGCGCAGGAGCGTCCTTGTGCGTCTGACGCTGTCGCGGCAAGAGTTGCCGATACTCGTCGCTATGGAGGTCAGCGCCGCGCCGGCAGTTGATCGTCACCCGCAACCAGGTCGAGGTCGAATGCGTTGTTGAAGGCGGCCACGAACCGGTAGAGCCCGATGGTTGCGACCACGAGGACCAGCCACCGTTGGCCGTGCCTTGCCATCAGGGAATCGAACATCGCTTGCCCCACCCGGTTCGTGCGGCATAGCTGACGGCACAGCTCGATGACGTCGCGCTCGTCGTCGTCCAGGAGGCTGCTGTCGGCGCCGGCGCGCACGACCTCGATCGCGGCGTCGCCCAGGCCCGCGGCCCGGGCGGCCGTGACGTGGACCGACCACTGGTAGGGAGCATCGTCCTCGTAGGCAACGGCGAGGATGGCGAGCTCGTGCAGCGCCGGGCTGACCACGCTGTCGTCATGCGTATGCTGGAGGTTCGCCAGGAAGCCCGCGGCGAGACCGGGGCTGTGGAGCATGACCGCGAACGGCCCTCGGACGCGTCCTCGCTGGGCAAAGACCGCATCCCACTCGTGCTGTCGCTCCAGAGGCAGCTGGGCCTTGTCGATGATGGGCTTGATGCGTGTCATGACTCTCCCCTGATGATTGCGAAACGTGGCGGTCCCGAGACGTATTCGGTCGGAAGGATATCGCCTGGCGGGCGGGCCGGGGCGCGTCCGGGGACTCAGGACGACGCTCGCGGATGCCCTTCTGCTCACGCGTCAGGACGCCGCGACCTCCCCGTCCGCCAGCGCGCGCACGTCGCCCGAGGCGAGCCGCACCAGCAGGCGCCCCGCCTCGTCCACGCCTTCCGCGACACCCTGCACCGCTCCGTCCTGGCGTCGCACCGTGACTTCCCTGCCGAGCGTTGCGAGACGCGCCGACCAGTCGCCGACCAGCGCCTGCGGAGCTTCGAGGCATTGGGCGTAGCGCGCACGCAGGCCGGCAAGGAACGCCTGTTCCGCGTCCGCAACCGCGAACTCGATGCCCATCTCCGACGCCAGGCTCGCAGCGCCCTCCGCTATCTCCGCGTGCTCCGCCGGGTCCAGGTTCACGTTCAGCCCGACGCCGAGCACCGCGATGACGACGCCCTCCGTGTTGGCGCGGACCTCCGTGAGCACGCCACAGACCTTCCTGCCGTTCAGGAGCACGTCGTTCGGCCACTTGAACGCGCACGCCAGCCCTGTCAACGCCCGCACCGCGTCCGAGGCTGCAAGCGCGCCGGCGATGCTCAGCAGCGGCGCAGCGTCCGTCGGCGGATGCAGCAGCACGGACGCCAGCAAGCAGTCGCCCTCGCCCGACACCCAGCGCCGCGAGAACCGACCGCGTCCCGCTGTCTGCGCCTGCGCCACGACGGTCATCCCATGCGGCGCGTCCGCCTCGACGAGCTGCCACGCCACGTCCATAGTCGACGTGACGCGCTGGAAGCGCATCACCTGCCCGCCGATGCCACCGTGCTGCGGCTTGTCCTGTTCCATGGAGGGATTCTACCCGTGCGGCGGGGCGGGCATCCCGCAGGACGCCGTCATGTCCCGGTCATCTTCCATCCGGGTGTGCGCTCCACGCGACGGACCCCCGGAAGCGTTGCCAGCGGCGTGGCAGGCGGCAATACTGCACCCATTCCACGTCCCTGGCGTCGTTCGGCGGTACGGCGGCTGCATGGAAGGAGGCATCATGCACATCGGTTACGTTGGCGCAGGCAACATGGGCGGGCGGTTCATCAACCGGCTCATCGACGGGGGACACGAGGTCACCGTGTTCGACAGACGGCCGGAGGTCACGGCGCCGATCGCCGCCAGGGGCGGTAACGTGGCCAGCGATGCGGGCGGTACGGCGGCCGGGACCGATGCCGTGTTCACGTCCCTTCCGAACCCTTCGATCGTGGAGGAGGTCGCCTTCGAGGTCATCCCGCTTCTGCCGCCGGACGGGGTGCTCGTCGACATGAGCACGAGCACGCCCCAACTCGCGCGCCGGATCGCGGAAGCCTGCGCCGAACGCGGCGTCTCGGCCCTGGACGCGCCCGTCAGCAACGGCGGCGTATTCGTCACCGTCGGAGGACGCCGCGACGCCTTCGAACGGCTCAGGCCAGCCTTCGAAGCGATGTGCGAGCACGTGCTGTACGTGGGCGAAGCCGGCCAGGGACAGGTGGCGAAGCTCGTCCGCCAGTACGTCTCATTCAGCGGCTTCTTCGCCCTCGTTGAGGCGCTTCTCATCGCTGCCAAGGCGGGCGCGGACGTCAAGGCGATCGAGCAGTTCATCGGAGAATCGGTGGGCCAGCGCGTCCCGGTGCGATGGCTGGAGCGCCTGTATGCGGGCGACTTCGGTGAGCCGGCTACCTCCACCGCCAGGCTGGATATCGTCGCGAAAGACCTGTCCCTCGCGGTGGCGTTGGCGGAGGCGGTCGGCGCGCCGTCCGACCACGGCAGCGCGACGTCGGCCGTGCTCTCGGAAGGACAGGAGAGAGGCTGGGGCCAGTTGGAGTTCTGGGCCGCGGTGCGCGTGCTGGAATCGCGCGCCGGGTCCGCACTGAGGCCGGAGTAGGCGCTGCACAACCCGTGCTCAACGGGCGGCTGAAGTTGCCGGACGCCGAGCAGGCCGCGCCGCCGCCGTTACTCGACGATACCGGAGATATCGGCGGCGAAAACGGGCTCGTCCCTGCCGACCCTGGAGGGGTCGGACGGGCTCTCCAGGTACCTCACGATGATCCAGCTGCCGTCCCGGGGATTGTCGACGACCTCGCCGACCGCGTCATCGATCAGCGAGACCCGTTCACCGACCTCGAGAGTCATCAGGTTCACGATGATGCCGCGGCGCATCGCGTCAGAGGCGACCAACGCTTCCCTGTTCTGCTGCTCGTCAGAGCGCTCGTCCGACATCACGCCTCCTCTCACGTCACAGGCGGGACCGTACCCGGCTCGCAGGTCGCACACTAGAGAATCGCCGCGCTCCCTTCAAGGGCGGCACGGCGGCGCAAGGGGCCGGGGCCGGGCGAGTGTGGGAGACCCACAGAGCGAGAGATGCCCCGGCCACGGCGATGGCTATAATGGCCCGTGCCATGGCTGCCGGAGCAAGATACGCGATGGGCCCCACGCTGGGCGAGGTGTTGGACGCGGAGAACGCCGGGTTCCTTTCCATCGATCAGGGGCACGGCTTCTGGTACGGCTTCGAGAACCACCTCGAAGCGCTGGGGTACAAGCGCGTCCCCGAAGCGCCCTGCTCCTGCGCCGACGGCGGCTCGCATGGCCATATGGCCGAGTGCCGATGGCTGCGGGACTGGCCGGCGTAAGCGCCGGACGTCGTTGCCACCGATACCGATTGGCGCACGCGCCCATCTTCACGCATAATGCGGCCATCGCACCACAACCCGCAGCTCGCGACAAGCAGGAGGACCATGATGGCGATGAGCGACGCGGTATTGGAGCAGGCGCTGGAACGGTGGGTTGACCACGGACGGCGAACCGTCACCCGGTCCATCTTCGTGGACGAGGAGCTCTACCAGTTGGAGCAGGAGCGGGTCTTCGCGCGGTGCTGGCTGTTCATCGGCCACGAATCGCAGGTCCGGAAACCGGGCGACTACTTCGTCTCCCGGATGGGCGAAGAGTCCGTGATCATGGCGCGGGACCGCCAGGGAGAGGTGCACGTCTTTCTGAACTCGTGCATGCACCGGGGGATGCGGGTCTGCCGCTACGATGAGGGGAACACCCCGATCTTCAGTTGTCCCTATCACGGGTGGTCCTATGGTCTGGACGGTTCTCTCGTGGGCGTCCCGTATTTCAAGGAGGCCTACCACTCGCAGCTGAACAAGGAAGAGTGGGGACTCGTGGAAGTGGCGCAGATCGCCAACTACAAGGGGACCATCTGGGCGACGTGGGACAGGACGGCCCCGAATTTCCAGGAGTACATGGGGCACATGCTGTTCTACATGGACGACCTGCTGGACGGCCGGGACGGGACGCCGGGCGGCTCGGAGGTATACGGCGGTGTACAGAAGTGGATCACACCGACCAACTGGAAGTCGGCCGCGGAGAACCGGGCCGGTGACTTCTACCACGGCATCAGTCACCGCTCGGTCGACCTCGTAGGGATCGGCCCTTCCGCCGGGCGGGGGCGGCGCGACGGACAGGGCGAGACGGTCAGCTTCAACTCGCTTCTGGACTACGGGCACGCGATGATGGGCTCGCTCCAACTCGACGACGCGCCCTGGACGCCCGCGCTGCAGAGCAACAAGATCGCGGCCGAGTGGGCCGAGCACTGCTACTACGAACGCAAGAAGAACTACGGGGAGCGTGCGCGCGTGCTTGGCAGCGGAGGGAACGCTTTCCCCAACTTCTCCTTCTGGTGCCGCCAACCGCGCCGGATCTTCATGCTGCATCCCGCAGGCGAGGCGCTGAAGTCCGAGTTCTGGAGTTGGTTCCTCGTCGACGAGAACGCGCCGCAGGAAGTCAAGGACCTGATGCGCCACTACTCGCTGCGCTACTCCGGGCCGGCGGGCATGACGGAGCAGGACGACATGGAGAACTGGAACCACGCGGCGAAGGCCAGCCGGGGCGTCATCGCGTCGCGCCAGCCGTACAACTACCAGATGGGTATGCACAACATGGAGGACCACCCGGACCTGCCGGGCAAGATCGTCTTCGGGATGGGCGAACAGAACCAGTTCGGTATGTACGCCTTCTGGGCAGACCTGATGGCGTCCAGGGACTGGGATGAGGTCATGGCGCGCCGCCGGAACCGGGGCTCCCTCCCCTGATCCGGGCGCTTCTCATGCCCGGGCGGGACCGGTAGACAGCTACGGACCGGGACGCCCCGCTCACGAGGCAAGACCGGCGCGACAGCGGGCGGAAGCAGGAACCAGAGATGGCCACGGAACAGCAACAATCAGCCATGGCGGCGATGGTCCGCCATCACGAGATCGAGCAGTTCCTCTATCACGAGGCTTCTCTCTACGACGAGCGGCGGTTCCTGGAGTGGGTGGACCTGCTTGCCGAGGACGTGCGTTACTTCATGCCCCTGATACGGAACGTCAAGTTCGGAGAGCAGGAACGGGAGGAGACCCGCGAGATGGAAGAGCTCAGCTGGATCGATGAGGGCAAGGACACCCTCACGAGGCGGGTCCAGCAGATCCTCACAGGCGTGCACTGGGCTGAAGAGCCGCTCTCAAGGATCGTCCATTCGATCTCCAACGTTCAGGTCGTTGCGGACAGAGGTGACGAAGTCGACGTGAAGTGCAACTTCGTCACCTACCGCAACCGCGTCGAGACCGAGACCGACCTGTTCGTCGGTCGCCGCGAGGACACGCTCAGGATGGTGGATGGCAACTGGAAGATCGCCCGGCGCAAAGTCATCCTTGCGCAGAACGTGCTGATGTCGAAGAACCTGACCCTGCTCTTGTAGACAGGGCAGAGGATCCTTCCGTGCTCCGGAAGGGCCACGGACCTGAGCCTCGTCCCTTCCGCCCGCGACGTGCACTCACGCCGTAGTGGTCCCATTGGAGGCGGGCTCGAAACCGTAGAACCTGGCGGTATTGTCCACCAGGAGCTTCCGCTTCACCTCGTCGCTCAGATCGGAGCGCCTCTCCAGCACGTCTACCGAGCCGAGGACCCGGTGCACGTGCGGGATGTCCGACGCGTAGAGCAGGCAATCGGGCCCGTAACGGTCGACGAAGTACGGTAGCTGGCCTTCCTCGACCTCGAAGCCGAAAGCAAGTTGCCCGCGCGCGATGTATTCCGCGGGCAGAAGTTCCGACGAGTATTCGCGGCCACGACGGCGGCCCAGCGGCCCCTCCAGGCGTTCGGTGATGCGCTCGACCATGAAGTCGACCCATGAGCATCCTGCTTCGAGGAACCCCACGCGCAGCCCCGGGTAGCGGTCGAGCAGCCCGGTCGAGACGATGCGCTGGAACGCCATGAGCACGGTGAAAGCGAACGGGACCACCATGGTGTCGTTGCTGGTGGTGTAAAGGTTGCCCAGCGGAGGACAGCAGAAACCGACGTGGACCGAGACCGGGAGGTGCGATCCGGAGGCTGCCGCCCAGATAGGCTCCATGGTTGGATCGTCCAGGTGCTTCTCTCCCACCATGCCGAGCAGCATCACACCCGACGAACCGAGTTCGCTGGAGCGCTCGATCTCTCGCGCCGCGGTAGACGGGTCCGCGGGATCGACCACGGTCACCCACTTGAGCCGGTCCGGCGCCTGGCTGCTCAGGTCAGCCATCCAGTTGTTGTAGGCACGGGCGACCGCGGCTCCCAACTGCGGGTCGTGTGCGATGGGCCAGGTGAGCAGCATGGTCGGATAGTTGACCTGGACTTCGATCCGCTCCCGCTCGTTGTGCGCAACGCGTGCCCCTGCCGAACGGAGTTCGCTGCTCTCGATGGGATTGACTTCGAGGCTTGTGGGAGTGCGTACCGGGACACCGCTCTTCGAGGCCGGAGTGCCGCCAAGCGCCTGGTTGGGCCCGGACGCTACGGGAAAGGCGCGCCCGTCGATCATCCACGACAGGCGGCCGGGGGAAGTCTCAACGACCACCGGGCGCCTGTCGGCGAACGCGGCGTCCCAGTACGCGTCGGAGAAGGTCTGCTCTGATTCGTAAACATGCCCGTCCGCGTCCCAGGCGTTCAATGTCCACCTCTCCCTGGCGTACGCCGCATGGTTGGGCTTCGCTATTCTTCCGATCTGAACGCAACACAGTGGTCGGGGGCCAGCTCCAGGTTGACCTCGTCGCCGACGGAATAGGCCACAGCCTCGTTGAGACGCGCCTGAAGGGCCATGTCTCCCACTTGTATGACGCACTCCCAGGAATCGCCCACGTAGAACGCCGACTGGAACCGTCCGGTGAGGAGGTTCGTCGCACCGGGACGCTCACCCGTAGATACCACGATGTGCTCGGGACGGATGCTCAACAAGACCGAGTCGTTCGCTTCGACACCCCTGGGGACGAAGCACTTGAGTCCGCCCGTGCCCACGTCGACGAGGCCCAACTCCGTCCCGTTGCCGCTGCTGAGCACGCGGCCCTTCAACAGATTGACCTTCCCCACGAACTGGGCGATGAAAGGCTCTGCAGGGTGGGCGTAGATCTCGACCGGCGAGCCCTCCTGAACGATCAGGCCCTGTCGCATCACGGCGATCCGGTCCGACATCGAAAGCGCTTCGACCTGGTCGTGGGTCACGTAGAGAGTAGTGAGGTTCAGGCGCATCGTCAGGGAACGCAGTTCACGGCGCATGTCTTCGCGCAGCCGTGCGTCGAGGTTGCTCAAGGGTTCGTCGAGCAGCAACAGCCGGGGCTGGCTCACCAGCGCCCGGGCCACCGCCACGCGCTGCTGCTGGCCGCCGCTCAGGTACGGCGCGGGACGAGTAGCCATGCGCTCGAGCTGGACCATCTCGAGCGCCTCAGTGACGCGGCGCCGTATCTCATCTCTGCGTACCTTGTTGCGGCCGTGGGCCAGGGGGAAAGCCACGTTATCGAAGACCGTCATATGCGGCCATATGGCGTAGGACTGGAAGACCATGGCGATATCGCGCTTATTGCCCGGAACGTCGATCCCCGCGTCGCCGCTGAAGACCACGTCCTCGCCGATGACGATCTCGCCGGAATCGGGCCGCTCCAGCCCCGCGACGCATCGCAACGTGGTGCTCTTGCCGCACCCGCTGGGGCCCAGGAGCGTGTAGAACCTGCCCTCCTCGATGGTGAACGAGATGCCTTGAACAGCCTCGACCGGACCCTGGTCAGACTGGTACGTCTTGCGCAGATTCTCAACGGTCAGCATACATACACTCCGGGGCGCTCAGGCTACCGTTCCGCCGAAGAACCGGGTCGCCGTCTTCCTGATGACGAACACGAACGCCATCAGGAACACGACGAGCAGTACGGACAGAGCGGACCCCTTGGGGATGTCGGGCGTGGTCCACAGCTCCCATATCTGCGTTGCCAGCACCGCGTTATCAGGCGTGCTGAACAACAGAGGATAGGTGAAGTCGCGGATGCTGTGGGCGAACACCCACAGCCATCCGTTCAGGAATGCGGGGAGCACGAGCGGCAGTATGACCACCCGGAAGATAGTCAGGGGCGTTGCGCCGCTGGTCGACCCCGCCTCTTCCAACTCGCGACCGATCTGCAGTATCGCCGCGCTCAGCAGCCTGACGCCGAATGGCAGGAAGCCGATGGTGTGGCCGATGACGATGATCCACACTGACCCCCAGATCGGCGTTCGGATCAGCGTCACGAGCATGGCCAGGCCCATCACGATCCCCGGGATCGCCAAGGGCATGAAGGCGAGTATCTCCAGCATGCGGACGCCCCGGAGCTTGATGCGCGTCGACGCCCACGCCACCAGTGCGGCAAGCAGGATGGAAAGCGTCGGCGCCAGCGTCACCAGCAGTGCGGTGTTCAGCAGGGAGTTCCGTATCCGTTCGCTTCCGAACACGGACCGGTAGTTATCCAGGGAGACGAGGCTGAGGGCGTCCACGCTCAGAGGCTGGAAGTAGAGCAGCAGCGACGCCCAGATGAGGGCGAGAAGCGGAAGTATGATCTTGATCCCGAAGATGCCGAAAACGAACACGGCGGCAGGCCACTTCCAGAAGCCGAGGTCCATCCGGCTCGGCCGGTACCCTTTGCCGGTGATCACCTGGTAGCGCTCGGCCTGCCGGGTGACCCACAGGTAGACTCCCAGCAGCACGAGACCGATAAGCATGGCGATCATGGCGAAGGTCGCAGCGAGGCCATAGTTGATGAGCCCGAACTCCGGCTGGGTGAGCAGGAAGACCCGGACGCTGAGAACGGGCACTCCTGCGGTGACCCCGATGGCCAGGGGGAACTCGAAGATCTGCACCATGATGACGACGTAGTAGACGGCAACGGTCAGTATCCCCGGGAAGAGCAGAGGGATCGATACGTGGCGCAACGTGCCAAGCCTCCCGGCGCCGCTGGTCGTGGCGGCCTCCTCCAGCGCAGGGTCCATCCGCTGAAAGTAGGGCGCCAGAAAGATGAACATGCTCCCGGCCAGGGCGACGCCGGTCACCAGGATCATGCCTTCGAGCGTGAACACGTTGAGAGGCCCGGTGTTCCCGTCCGAGCCGGTCATCCCCCTGATGATGGTGTTGAGGATCCCGGTGCGCGGACGCCCGAGGACGATCCAGCCGAAGGCGGTCACCACGCCGGGCATGGCGAATGACGCCAGCGCCATGGGGTAGACCCCGTTGCGGAACGGCAGGTTCGTTCGGCCCACGAACCAACTCATCAGTATGCCCAGGACCAGGCCGACGGCCATGCTGCCCAACGCGTACATGGCTGTGTTCAGCAGCAGGCGGTACGTTACCGGGTCGGCAAACGTGGTCCGGTAGTTATCGAGAGTGAAGTCGGTGCCGGTTATGGGCGGTATGGCCGCGGTGGGCCGCAGGCTGATGATCACCATCACCGCGAGCGGGACCACTACCGTAACCGCAAGGACGAGAGCCGTGCCGTACACGATGACGTGCCGCTGGTCGATGCGGCTCAGCCAGTTCGTTCGTGTTCGCCGGGCCTGCGCGACTGTTGCCATCGGCTCGCTCCCTGGACCCCTGCCTGATAACGATGGCCGGGGCTGCGTCGGCCGGTATTCTCCCTGGGGAACGCCCAGCCGATGCCGCCCAGGCCATCATCGAATCATCGTCCCTCGCGAGTCGCGGGCGCCCCGGCAGCGAGTTTGCAGCCGGCTAGCCTCCGCCGCCCGTCTGCGTCCAGAACTCACCTATCGATCGACGCAGTTCCTCGTCCCGGGCAACGACACTGAAGTCGGACTGTTCAACGATGGTAATGTCACGGTCGGCCGACTGCCGGGTCAGTTCCTGGGCCTCGGTGGAGTCGGGGTTGGACAACCTGCCGTTGAACTGGATACTCGCGTAGGTCGGGAACCCGTCGGTCACGAGCCATGCGGCGAACAGAGGGCCGAGGTTCGGGTGCTTCGCGTTCTTGAACGGCGTTGCGATGAGCGGGTTGAACATGGTGTAGTCCGGGTAGATGCACTCGATCGGAGCTCCCTTGGCGATGTCGTCGCGGTTGCATCCGCCTATCTGGATGGCCACTTCTCCGGCAATCACTTCGTCGCCGCGGCTGCGCGCGGGGAGGACCGGTTCATTCTCGGCGAGCGCCTGGACCAGTGCCATGATGCTGGCCTCGTCCCAGTCGGGTGAGTGGAGCATGAAGTTGAACGGGTAGCCGCGCGCATCGATGGCGATGTTCCCCTTCCACTTGGGATCGGTGAGCTCCTCCCAGGTCTTGGGCACCTCGGCTTCCGACAGGAGGTTGGTGTTATAGGTGAACTCGTAGAGTACGTCCCAGAAGTGCAGGCCATACCCGGCGAGTTCGTCGAAGTAGACGTTGGACGCTTCCTCAACACCCGGGAACCGGCCGCCGTAGAGGCCGATCCAGTCCCTCGACTCCACTGCGTCCGCCTGGATCAGCTGGAGCAGCAGTCCGGTACTCGGCTGTCCGAGGTCGCCCACCTCCTGGCCGGCTTCCGTCGCGGCGATAACCTCAGCCGTGGCTGCCGACGCCGACTTCGGAACCGACGTGATCTTGATGGGCCAGCCGAAGTCCTCCTGCCACTTGTCCTGCAGTGCGTTGACCGTCTCTTCGGACCAGTTGATCCAGACCTCGACCTCACCCTCAGCCCGTGCCGCTTCGATGATCGCATCGAGTGGGTCTGCGGTGGGGGTAGGCGTAGGGGCCGCTGCTGGAGGCGGGGTGGGCGTGGGCGCCGCTGCCGGAGGCGGGGTAGGCGTAGGAGCCGCTGCCGGAGGCGAGGTAGGCGTCGGCGTCGGGTCCTCGCCGCAGGCCGCGGCGAAGAGGGCCACAGACGCTCCGATCAACAAGACTGCCAGTGCGTGAATGAGCGAACGTTTCATGTGGCGTGCCCCTTTCAGTGCCCATATGGCCCGGCGGCAAGGTCCAAGGTCCGGTCTGGACTGGGTCTCAACTGCCGTGAGAATAGCCACAGAACGAGTAGGCGTCAACTGAGATGCGCCTCCCAGTCCCGCTCCGCCCTGCTGAACGCAACGTAGTACCATCGGCGGGCGATGCGCCCCTCCTCGTCCTCCGAGCGGTTCAGAGACCTCCTCACGCCCCGGACGCTCCCCGTCTTCCTCATGTTCTTCTTCTGGGGGTTCGGCACCGGCGGGCTCTGGCTCGTCAGGCCGCTCTTCGCCTACGAACTCAGCGAGTCGTTCCTCCTCGTAGCCCTCGTCTCCGCCGTCAGCGCCGCGCCCCGCACGTTCACCGGCCCGCTCACGGGCTATCTCACTGACCGCTTCGGCCGGAAGTGGTTCATCATCCTCGGCGCGGTCATCCACATCAGCGCGCTCATCGGCCAATTCCTCTCCACCACGTACGTCTCCTTCTTCCTGATGGAGTTGCTCGCAGGGCTCGGCATCGGGACGTGGATGACCGCTTCCAACGCCCTCATGGCCGACTATACGGAGGTCGCGACGCGCGGCAGAGCGGTCGCCCTCCGGCAGGTCTCGTCACGCACGGGAACGCTCATCGGTCCGGCGATCGCGGGGGTCATCGCCTTCTCCACCGACCTGCGCGCCGTGTTCCTCTTCATCGCCGCGTGCAAGGTGGCGGTCATCATCGTGACGCTGCTCTGGGTACGCGACTCCCGCAGGGCGGCGCGGCCGGCACCGGAACGCACACCCAGCGTCGGCATCAGGCAACGCCTGAACCTTGCCATGTTCTGGTCGAGGGCATTCTTCGCCCTCGTTATCGCAACCTTCTCCGTCAACCTCGTCGCCGGGGGCACCGGCATATTCCGCACCTTCTTCCCGGTACAGGGGGCGAACGCCGCCGGACTGGACGAGGCGCGGGTCGGCATCCTCATCGCCGTATCCGGCATCCTCGCGCTCGGCGCCGCCATCCCCGCCGGCATCGCGAACGACCGCATCGGGCGCAAGCTGACCCTCATCTTCGCGCTCCTGGCGATGTCCGGGGCCGTCTGGATGATGTCCGGCCTCTCAGGGTTCGAGACCGCCCTGCTTGCGGTGCTCGCGTTCGGGTTCGCGGAGGCGTTCGGCACGGGCACGACGCAGGTCTATGCGATGGACCTCGCTCCGGACAACCGCCGCGGCGCGTTCCTGGGCGTCTGGTCGCTCTCCATGATCGCGGGTCAGGTCATAGGCCCCATCGTTATCGGCTCCGTGGCCGACAACGCAGGGTTCCAGGCGGCGTTCATCACCGTATCCGGTTTCCTGGTCGTGGCCGGGTTGATGGTGGCCGTCTTCGGTGTGGAGACCCGGCGCCCCCGGCAGCAGGCGGAGGCCCACCCGCCGTAGCGGGATGCGCCGCTATAATGGGGAGGACCACTCGGCGGGAGTAGCTCAGTGGTAGAGCTCTTGCCTTCCAAGCAAGATGTCGCGGGTTCGAGTCCCGTCTCCCGCTCCACCGTCACCCACGTCTCCGGAAGGAAGGCCTACGCTTCCATGCACCCGTACCACGCGAGCACGGCACGGGTATCCGGGTCGAGAGCATCCTCAGCCTCGAGTGCGGCTTCGACGAGCGCCAGGAAATCCGGGTCCTCGTAAGGGTTCGGTCCACCACCCCGCGGGTGCAGTTCGAGATAAGCAACCGTCGCATCGGTCAGCAGAGCCATCGCCTCGTGATACCGCTCGACCTCCGGTGGGGGCGTCACGTCGAGTTTTGCCGGAAGCCCGCGAAAGTACTCCAGCACCTCGCTCTGTGTGGTGAACTCCGGAGGCGTTTCGCATGCGATCTCACCGAACTGCAGAAGGGTCAAGGGTCCGTCGCCGCTCACCGGCTCCGGCTCCGGGAACTCGATAGTGGTCATATTCCACCAGACGTAGCACTCGGGGCGCCAGGTCCCCCTTGCGAAGCCATCGAACGGTATACCGTTCCCCAGCACGCCCTCGAAGCCTATCCACCACAGGACATTCCACCGGTGGCTGGGAGCATGCTCGATGCCGGTGCTCGTCGTGAACGTCTCCGGCGCGTACATGTGTTCCTTGACGGCCTCCAACACGGCCTCTGTGGGAACCTCGCCGCCGGCTGCGCACCTGGCGGAAGTTGGCGTGGGCGCCGGACCCGGGCTGATACTCACATACGGGACGCCTTGGACCCGCGCTTCGTTGACCCGCGCGCTGCGCATCCATTCTCTCTGGCCTTGGGGGCGCAGGGGATAGACCTCGCAATCTGGAGTCCAGTACCCCCGTACGAACCCTTCGAACGGCATGTCGGCCTCATCGGCCCCAAAGGCCTTCTCGACCGCCTCGAACGACAGCCACCACTCGCCGCCGCCGTGGCTGGCTGGAGCATGCTCGATGCCTGTACCGGTCGAGAACGAGTCGGGTAGATCGAGGGTGCGCTTGATGGCGCTGAACACAGCCTCGGTGGGTACGTCGCCGCCGGGCGCGCACGGGCCGGACTCGGGCGTCGGTGTCGCGGTCGGGATGGGTGCGGGTTCCGTTGTCGCAGTCGGGGTTGCTGTGGGAGCGGGCGTTGCGGTTGGGATAGGTGCGGGCTCCGTTGTCGCAGTCGGGGTTGCTGTGGGAGCGGGCGTTGCGGTTGAGATGGTTGGAGGTTCCGGCGTTGCTACGGGAGTTGTCGCAGGTTCCGACTCACAGGCCGCCAACACCAGCACCAACACCAACGCCAATGTCTTGAGTTGAATCGCTTTCCTCATGGTCATGTGGCAGCTACGCTTGGGGACAGACGTGGCATCATTATAGTAGCAGCCGCGCGTCATGGATTAGTGAGGCGTTGTGGGACGCCTGTGCGAGCTCGGCTGACGAGGCGTCGCCGTGATTCGGTCCCACTGGGGCGCACGCCTCGCCGTTCTCTGCTACACTCTGCGCGCGCGTGTCCAGGCGCGTGAACTGCAGGGAGGTCATGCATGCTGACTGCTGAACAGAACGACCGTTTGACGAGAGTCGGCCCTGGTACGCCCACCGGCGAACTGATGCGCCGCTACTGGCACCCCATCGCCGCCGTCGCCATGATGAACGACCGCGCCACCAAGCCCATACGCTTGCTCGGCGAGGACCTCATCCTCTACAAGAGCAACAAGGGCGTCTACGGGCTGGTCGACAACTACTGCCCCCATCGCCGCATGGGCATGGTCTACGGCATCCCGACCGACGAAGGCATCCGCTGCGCCTACCACGGCTGGATGTTCGACGAGACGGGCCGGTGCCTCGAACAGCCGTACGAGGAGACCGAGGCGCCGGATAACCGCTTCAAGGACAAGGTGCGCATCAAGGCGTACCCCCTGGAGGTCAAGGCCGGCCTCATCTTCGCGTACATAGGCCCCTCCCCTGCGCCCCTCCTCCCGAACTGGGACGTCTTCTCCGTCGATGGCGTGGTCCGGGACATCGGGTACACCGAGCTCCCCTGCAACTGGCTGCAGTGCCAGGAGAACTCGCTCGATCCGGTGCACTCGGAGTGGCTGCACGGCGAGTGGGGCAACTACGTCGCCATCATGAACGGCCAGGCCGACAAGGTGCGGAAGCGGTACGAGAACGAGCGCATCGGGTTCGACAAGTTCGAGTACGGCATCATCAAGCGCCGTCTCGTCAAGGGCGGCGGCTACGAAGACCCGGAGTGGGCGCAGGGCCATCCCATCGTCTTCCCCTACTTCCTCCGCCAGGGCGGCAGCGGCATCGCGCTCGACACCTGGAAGGACCCCGGGGACACCCCCGGCATCGCGCGCGGCGTCGGCCCGTCGTTCCAGATCCGCGTGCCGCTGGACGACCACAGCACCGGGCACTGGTGGGTGATGTGCCACCCGAAGATGTCGGCGGATGACCCCGACCAGCGCGACGAGGACATCCCCCTCTTCCCCCCGCCCCTCATCCAGCTGAAGGAGGACGGCAGGGTCCGCTTCGAGATACTCGACTCCAACTCGGCGCAGGACGTTGCAGCGTGGATCACGCAGGGACTCATCGCCGACCGCACCGGCGAGCACCTCGGACGCTCGGACAAGGGCGTCATCATGTTCCGCCGCATGCTGGAGGAGCAGATACGCATCGTCGAGGACGGCGGCGACCCGATCAACACGTTCCGCGACCCGGAGCGCAACGTTTACCTCGGCATGGACACGGAGCACTGGTCGAAGCGCGCCGAACTCGGCGGCGGCCAGGCGTTCGCGTTCGAGCGTCAGGGCATGGCGAGCAAGTACAGCCCGATCATGAACCAGCGCGGTGTCGAGGGCGGCGAGGACGCCGAGGAGCGCAACGAGGTGATCCGGCAGGAGGCAGTCCGCTGATGGGCGCGGAGACGTTGAAAGCAGGCGACAAGGTCGAACTTGCAAACGGAGCGACCGCGGAGGTCACCGGCCCACTGGCCGATGGCTCGGTCCCTGTCACCATCATCGATTCGCCGTTCGGTCCGGAGAGCGCCGGTGACTCGGTGCAAGCCGACCCGGACGACATCTACGGCGTCTTTCTGGACGCCGCGATGACGGAGGTACGCGCCCTCTAGCCGGAGAGCGGAACAGAGGCGGAGGCCGGATGGAAGCGGCCTGCGCGAACAGAAAACGGAAGGAGCGAACAACGATGGTCCGCAGCTACTTTACGCACGACAACTGGCTCGACGAGCAGGCCGCCAAGGGCGTGCCCGTGCTCTCCGACTGCTACGTGGAGGACCTCCGCACGCTGAAGCTGTCCCACTGGGACGTCCGCGGTTGCGACACCGCCTTCGTCCGCTTCACCAACATGGAAGGGGTGACCGAGGCGCGCGTGCAGGAGATCCCGGCCGGAGCATCGCTCAACCCCTTCAAGCTGGGTGTGGAAGAGATGGTCTACGTCCTCACCGGGCGCGGCTTCGCCTCCGTCTGGGGCGAGATCAGCAACGCCAAGCGCGACTTCGAGTGGTCGGACCGCAGCGTGTTCGTCGTGCCCCGCAACTCGTGGTGTGAGCTGCGCAACATGGGTAACACGCCGGTGCGTCTCCTCTTCTTCAACTACCTCCCTATCGCGATGAGCACCATCCCCGACCCTGAGTTCTTCATGAACAACCCCCACGTCAACAAGAGCATCCTCGACGACGCTGACCAGGACTTCTTCTCCGAGGCCAAGGACGTCGAGAAGGACTTCGGCAGCGCGTGGGGATCGGTCGGCGGCACGGTCTGGCGCGGCAACTTCTGGCCGGACCTGCTGGCATGGGACAAGCTCACCGCAGCCGGCAGCCGCGGCGCGGGCGGCTCGTCCATCGCCATGTACGTTCCCGGCTCGGAGATATCGGCGCACATGTCCGTCTTTCCGCCGGGCACCTACAAGAAGGCGCACCGGCACGGGCCCGGACGCCTCATCGTCATCCCCGGCGGCGAGGGCTACTCCATCATGTGGCCGCAAGACGGCGGCGAGAAGAAGGTCTACCCCTGGCACGAGGGCAGCGCCGTCACCCCGCCGGACCAGTACTTCCACCAGCACTTCAACCTGGGCCTCAAGGCCGCCCGCTACTTCGCGCTGCACCCGCCCGTCCAGTTCCTCGGCAAGGACGAGGACGAGCAGGGCAACGCGGAGGGCGTCAACATCGAGTACGTCGAGGAAGACCCGTGGATCCGCGAGTACTTCGAGAACCAGCTTGCGGAGCGCGGCCTCGAGTCGAAGATGGCGCCGGAGGTCTACACGGACCGGGACTTCAAGTTCAGGACGGCGTCAGTCTCGTCAACGTAGGAGCGTCCCCGCGCCCTGCATACGATCGACGGAAGACAGCAGAGGAGACAGGCCCATGCTCACCGCGGAGATGAACGATCGCCTCACGAAAGTCGGGCCCGGCACACCGATGGGCGAGTTGATGCGCCGCTACTGGCATCCCATCGCCGGGAGCGCCCAGCTCAACGCCGAGACTCCCACGAAAGAGGTGCGCCTCCTCGGCGAGGACCTCGTCCTCTACCGCGACGCCAGCGGCACCGTCGGCTGCATCGAGCCGTCGTGCGCCCACCGCAAGGCGAACCTCTCCTACGGCATCCCGGAAGCCCAAGGCATCCGGTGCGCCTACCACGGCTGGATATTCAACGAGCACGGCCAGTGCGTCGACCAGCCATCGGAGCCGGAAGGCTCCAAGTTCAAGGACAAGGTGCGCATCAAGTCCTACCCCGTGGAGGAGCTCGGCGGCCTCGTCTTCGTCTACATGGGCCCCCTGCCCGCTCCAGTGCTTCCCAAGTGGGACGTGCTCAACTGGGAGGGCCACAAGGACGCCTGGGGGACGCTGCTCCCCTGCAACTGGCTGCAGTGCCAGGAGAACTCGCTCGACCCTCTGCACTTCCAGTGGCTGCACCGCTACTGGGGCGGCTGGCAGATGAACCGCATCAAGTCCCCGGAGGAGCGCGACGCGTGGAACACCGCCGTCGGCGCGCGCGGGGCCGACCACCGCAAGATCGGTTTCGAGGTCACGGACTACGGCGTCATCAAGCGCAGGCTCGTCGGCGACGAGCAGGAGAGCGACGACCACTGGGCCATCGGCCATCCCATCCTCTTCCCCAACATCCTCCGCGTCAGCCACGGCCTGGAGATACGCGTCCCCGTGGACGACACGCACACCTACCACATCATCACCAACTACCGGCAGTACAACGAGGGCGAGGAGCCGCAGGCCGAGATCCCCTACGATGAGCGCCCCCTCTTCGACGAGAACGGGCGCATCGTCCGCGATTTCGTTGCCGCGCAGGACCAGGTTGCGTGGGTCATCCAGGGCGCCGTCTCCGACCGCACGACCGAGCGCCTCGGCGTGACGGACGTTGGCATCATCATGTTCCGCCGCATGCTCGACGAGCAGGCGGGCGTCGTGGAGGACGGCGGCGAGCCGATGAACGTCCACCGCGAGGACGAAGGCACTATCGTCCTGCCCTGCGAGCACTACATGTATCCCGGCTACGAGGAGATGGGCGGCCCTTACCGCGGCACGACGCCCCGCAAGCCGGACGTGGAGGCCGTGCTCTCCGGCACCGGCGCCCGCCTGGGCGAGTGGGAAGGAATCAAGGCCGAGTACCAGATCTCCGGCAAGCGGGTCGACAGCGGTGGCGCGCTCAGGAAGGGCAAGTGGTTCTCGGACGGCCGCGAGCACTAGCTGGCGCCTGCTTAACTGACAGCACCTCAGGGCGGACCAATGGCCGATCCCCGCACACCCAAGCGACCGTCTCTCTGGGTCAGCCTGATGGGAGCCACAATGCACGTCGTATACGGTGAACGCTACCGGACGCGCGTGATCGAGGCCGGCTCCGGGGACCCGCTCATCCTTATCCACGGCGTCGGCAGCAGCGCGGAACTCTACGCGCGGAACGTCATGCGGCTGGCCAACGACTTCCACGTCTACGCTATCGACGCGCTCTATCACGGCTACTCGTCCCTCGGACCGTACGACTCAGAGCACCGGGTCGAGCGGCAGGCGGAAGCCGTGCTGGACTTCATGGACGCCGTCGGCATCGAGTGGGCGCACATCGAGGGCGAGTCCATGGGCGCGGGGATGGCGTTCCACATCGGCCTGCACCACCCCGGGCGTTGCGGCAAGCTGGTGCTGAACTCCGGCTCCTACTACGTCAACTTCAAGCGAGACTTCCCGGAGATGCCGGAGGGCAACCTGCTGGTGCCGCTCTGCCGCGACTCCGTGGCGAACTACAGTTGGGAGACGGTGCGCAGGCGGATGGAGTACCTCGTCGCCAGCCCTGACCACCTCACCGATGAGCTGGTGGAGGTGCAGTACAACCTGTACGCCGACCCTGAGATACGTGAGTCCATGGCGCGGGTCTACGGCATCTCCGCGCCCAGGCCCCGGCTGATGCACTACGAGGAGGAGGTCGCCGCCACCTTGCAGCCCCCGGTACTTGTGCTCTGGACGGACCGCAACCGCGGCGCCGGGCCGGAGGTCGGTGAGTATCTCGCGAGCGTCATCCCGGGCGCACAGTTCCAACTGATCGAGAACGCGGCCCACTGGCCTCAGTGGGAGCAGCCTGAACGGCACGACGAGATCGTTGCGGCCTTCCTCAAGGCGCCCCATTGAGTCAGGCGGGACGACAGTCGCCTGTAGCATGAGAGGCCGAGCGCCGCTAGACTCTTCTGCGTTCACCTCAGCCGGTCCCACGAGGAGCAGCCATGACAACCACTCCCGCGCCTGCGTTTACGGTCATCGGAAGGCCGATCCCCCGCGTGGAGGGCGTCGACAAGGTCAACGGCTCGGCGTCCTACTCCGCCGACGTCCTTCCCCCGGGGACGGTCTGGGCGAGGAACGTCCGCAGCCCCCTGCCCCACGCGCGCATCGTCTCCATAGACGCTTCCCGTGCACTCGCCATGCCGGGCGTGCTCGCGGTCGTCACCGCTGCTGACATCCGGAATGGCAGGACAGGCAGGAACATCAAGGACGTGCCCCTGCTCTGCGACGACAGGGTGCGCTTCATCGGCGACAGGGTCGCGGCAGTCGCGGCGGAGAGCCGCGAGATCGCGGCTGCGGCTGCGCAACTGGTCGACGTGCAGTACGAGGAGTTGCCCGCCGTCTTCGACCCGGTGGAGGCGATGCGGCCGGGAGCGCCCGTGCTCCACGAGGACACCGCAGGCTACATCGGGTTCCCGGACGTCCCTTCGGACGTTCCCAACCTCTGCGGCTACGCCCTCACGGAGGTTGGCGACCTCGAGGAGGGGTTCCGGCAAGCGGACGTGGTCGTTGAGCGTGGGTACGTGACCCAGCTGTCGCACCAGGCGTACCTCGAACCTACTGCCTGGTTGGTGGACATCTCCCCTGCCGCGGACGGCCAGCCCGAGCGAGTGGAAGTGTGGGCCTCCAACAAGGTGCCCTACTCGACGCGGGCCGAACTCGGCAGGCTCATCGGGCGCCCGGAGGAAGAGATCCGCCTGAACACAGTCGTCATCGGCGCGGACTTCGGCAGCAAGAGCGCGACAGGTGACGCTCCCATCGCCTACCACCTGTCGCGTATGCTCGGCAGGCCGGTCAAGTTCGTGAACAGCGCCATCGAGGACCTGACAACCGTCTCCCCGAAGCACGCGTTCATCGTCAGGCTGCGCACGGGGCTGAAGCGCGACGGCAGGATCGTCGCGCATGACGCCACGGTGATCATGAACCGCGGCGCGTACACCGGCCAGAACACGTCCGGGAACGGCCTCCTTGGCGGAGCGGGGCGTGTGGGCAACTTCTACGACATCCCCAACATGCGTATAGAGGCCTTTGCCGTCTACACCAACCGCGTTCCCTGCGGCTACATGAGGGCGCCCGGCTCGCCGCAGGCGCTCTTCGCCATCGAGGCGCACATGGACGTCATCGCCGCGGAGCTCGGGATGGATCCCATCGAGCTCCGCAAGCGCAACGTCCCCTCCACGGCGCCCACGGGCGCTCCGCACCTTGCGCCGCACGTGCTGGACGAGGCCGGCAGCGCCTTCGGCTGGAGCGACCGGACGCGCGCAGGTTCCCGTGAACGGGGACGGAACAAGCTCGTGGGCCAGGGGGTCGGCATGGCCGACCGCGGCCACGGCGCGGGACAGGCTTCGTCGTCGATACGGGTGAACCCGGACGGCTCCATCACGGCAACGACCTCACTGCCCGAGAACGGGACGGGCGGCCTCACCGTGGTCGCGGCGATCGTCGCCGAGAGCTTCGGCGTGCCGCTCGACCGCGTGCGTATCGTCCACTCGAACACGGACGAGTTCCCCATCGACGTGGAGGCAGGCGGCAGCAAGACGACGAACAGCTCCGGCACCGCCGCGCTCACCGCAACCGGGCAGGTGAAAGAGCAGCTTGCCCCGCTTGCCGCGCGGGCGCTGGGCAGCGAGCCGGTCGAGTGGCGTTCTGCGCGATGGGGCGAAGACGGGTCACTCGGTCCTGGAGGATGGCAGTCCGCGGACGGGCGCTTCATCTCGCTGGAGAGCCTGGCAACGGAGCTCATCCGCGAGGACGAACCGCTTGCGACGGCCAGCGTGACGCTGCAGGCCCCGCGCACACCCGACCCCGGCATCTGCGTCCAGATGGCGGAGGTCGAGGTCGACAGTGAAACCGGCCAGGTGACACTGCAGCGGCTCGTCACCGCCCAGGACGTCGGGACCATCATCAACGAGCTGGGGCACCAGGGACAGATCAACGGCGCGGTCGTCCAGGGAATCGGCTACGCGATGATGGAGGAGCTCATCGTCGAGGACGGGCGCGTGACCACGCCCAACTTCGCGGACTACAAGATCCCCACCGTGCGGGACCTGCCGGAACTCGTCACCGTCAACGTGCCGGACTACGGCCAGGCGCTGGGGCCGTTCCACGCGAAGTCGATCGGGGAGATACCCACGATCCCGACCGCCGGCGCGATCGCCAACGCGGTCGCCGATGCCATCGGCGCGCCGATGCTGGAACTGCCGCTGACCGCGGAGCGCGTGCTGCAGGCCATCGCGGCGAAGGGCGGCGGCTAGCCGCGGTAGGCGCTGCTCCGCAGGAGTTGCCCGGGAAGTGCCCCGGTGTGCTCGCCCGCCTCGATCAGCACCTCGCCGTTCACGATAGTACAGGCGACGCCCTCGCTGGGGCGGCGCATCCGGACCGCGTCGCCGGGGTAGTCTGCGACCTCTTCCAGTTCACCGGCGCCGATGGTGTCGGGGTCGAACACCGTCAGGTCTCCGGCCAGACCCGGCCTGATGAGTCCCCTGTCATGCAGGCCGAAGGCGCTCGCGCCCATGAAGGTCAGCTTCCGCACAGCCTCTTCCACCGAGAGCGCCTGCTGCTGGCGCACCCAGAACGAGAGCAGGAACGTGGAGAAGTGGCTGTCGCACCGGCGGGTGACGTGCGCGCCGCCGTCCGACAGTCCCGGCAGCACGAACGGGTCTGCCATCACCTCCGCCATAGCCGACGTGCTCACGTCGGATCGGAAGTAGAAGAGCGTCTTGAGGTCCTCTTTGAGCGCGAGGTCGAGGAACGCGTCGAGTGGCTCCTTGCCCGACTCTACTGCGATGTCGCTGATGCTCCGCTCCACGTATGCCCGGTGCTCGTCCATGGCCACCCGCGCAACGTGCAGCAGGTCCCAACGCACCGAGGGGTGTCCGGGGTTCCGTTTGTCATCGGCGTCCGCGTCTGCCTTGAGTCCTGCGCGCACCGCCGGGTCGCTGAACGCAACACGCTTCGACTCGGGCGAGCTGCTCATAACGGGAAGCCAGTGCGGGAAGCCGTCGAAGCTGCCCACGGTGAGCAGCGTCCAGCGCGCCGTGTTCTCCATGAAGGGCGACACCATCGCGTACATACGGGCGTCGTTGCGCGTGGAGCCCTGCCGTCCCGCGAGGCTGGAGATAACGGGACGTCCCGTCGTCCTGGCCACTCGCGTGAGCAACCCCTCCGAAAGCTCGATGCGCTCCGAGTCCCCGAACTGGATGGAACCGGCGCCCACCTCCGCCACCGCCTCCGCCACTGCGACGAACTCCTCGGGCGGTGCGGCGTTCGCGGGCAGCAGCCGGTTCTCGAGGTCCATGTGCCGGAGGTTGCGCTCCGAGGAGAGCCCCAACGCTCCCGCGCGTATCCCCTCCCGCACGATCTCTTTCATCTGCTCGATCTGTTCGGGAGTGGCCGCTGCGGAGTAGGCTGCCTCGCCCATCACGTGCCTTCGCACTGCAGAGAAACCGATGAGCGAGCCCACGTTCACGCCGAGTTGGCGGTCGATCGTCTCCAGGTACTGCGGCACCGTCTCCCACGACCACTCGACGCCGGCCTGCAGCGACTCGACCGGTATGGCCTCTACTCGCGAGAGCATGGACACGAGATCGGCGCGCTCTTCCGGCCGCGCCGGCGCGAGCCCCAGCGAGCAGTTGCCGTTGATGACGGTCGTTGCGCCGTGGTAGCAGGCGAACGTGCAGAGCGGGTCCCACAACACCTGCGCGTCGTAGTGGCAGTGGTTATCGATGAAGCCGGGAGCGATGACCTGCCCCTGCACGTCGATGACGCGTATCGCGGACGAGCCGAGCCTGCCGGTCTCCGCGATACGCCCGTCAACAACGGCCACGTCGCCCTCATAGGAGGGTCCGCCGGTGCCGTCCACCACGCGGCCGTTCTTCAGCAACAGGTCGTAAGGCATCCTCGTCCTCCTTCAGAGTGCTTCCGGGGCCGGAATGTCGTACAGGCGGCAGACGTTGGTGCTGAGCACCTTCGTACGCGTTTCGGCATCGAGGTGGCCCAGGTGTTCGGCGATCACCTTGCGCGAGTTCGGCCACGTGGAGTTCGCGTGCGGGTAGTCGTTGGACCACATGCAGGCGTCGGCGCCCCAACTCGACAGGTACCGCGTGCCTACGGCGTCGTTGAAGAACGTTGCGTAGATCTGGTCGGCCAGGTACTCCTCCGGCATCTTGTCCGGGGCGGGGCCCGGCTCGTGGTGCCGGTGCCTCCCCAGGTAGTAGCTCCACTGCTGCATCGTGAACGGGATCCAGCCGATCTCGTTCTCCACGAGCACGATCTTCAGGTTGGGGAAGCGGTCCAGCGCCTGGTAGAAGATGATGTCGAAGAGGCTGTTCATCACCTCCCCTATCTTGAGGTTCACGCTGGCGCGGTAGTGCTCGGTGCCGCCGCGACGACGCTGCATGTACCCGTGCCCGGTCAGGATGTGCAGGCTCACCGGCATCCGGAGGTCCTGCGCCGCCGCCCAGAAGCGGTCGTACCGGTCTGAGGAGAACGGCAGGTCCTCCGGGGGGTTCTGCCAGACCATCGCCCCGCGCAGCCCCGCATTCCGGCAGCGCTCCAGCTCGGCGACGGCGTGGTCGATGTCGTAGAGCGAGATGAGGCCGATCCCGAACAGGCGCTCGGGGCTCACCGCGCAGTACTCGATCAGCCAGTCGTTGAAGGCGCGCACGCACGCCTCCTGCAACGGCACGTCCTCGATGCGGAAGAGCGTCATGCCCCGTGTCGCGTAGAGCACATCGAGGCTGACGCCGTCGACGGCCATCTCCTTCAGCCGCTCGCTCGGGTCCCAGCCGCCGGGCTTGGACTGGTCGGAGACTCCGTCGAAGGTCGGGGCCTGGTCGCGCAGCCCCTTCGGCAGGCGCGTCGCCCACAGGTCGCCCGGCTCCATCACGTGGGAATCAGCGGAGATCAGCAGCTCCTCGACGGCCCCCTCCGTGCCTGCGTTTGCGGTCGTGGTGGTCATGCCCGCTCCCCTCCTCGCGTTCGAGTGCCGGCCGCGCTTCTCCGGCACTTAACCACCGCGCCGGGCGGCTGTCAATCGACATGCCCCGCATACGGCCACGCACTCGATTGACAACCGTCCGGCATAGTGCTTTATTGCTCGCACACGGGAGTCAGGGGCGACGCCCCTCGATACGCGGTTCCACCATACGCAACGGGAGAGGAACAAGCATGGCGAGTCTCATCACGGCACGCGGGGACCGGTCCCTTCGATCGCTCATCGACACCGACGGCGGCACGGTGAGCCGGGAGTTGTACGTCAACGAGGACATCTTCGAGCAGGAGCAGGAGCAGATATTCGGCCGGTGCTGGCTGTTCCTGGGCCACGAGAGCCAGGTGCCAAACCCCGGCGACTTCATCGTGACGCGCATGGGCACGGAGGAAGTGCTCGTGGTGCGCAGCCGCAAGGACAACCAGATACGCGCTTTCCTCAACTCGTGCGCGCACCGGGGCATGAAGGTCTGCCGCTACGATCAGGGCAACTCCCTCGTGTTCACGTGCCCGTTCCATGCCTGGACGTACGACTGCAACGGCGCCCTGGTGGGAGCGGCCTACCAGTACGCCCCGTACGCCTACGACGGCGGCATCGACAGGGAGCAGTGGGGGCTGACCCCCGTGGCGCAGTTCAAGAACTACTACGGTTCGCTCTGGGCGACCTGGGATCCGAAGGCCCCTTCGTTCGAGGACTACGTCGGGCCGTTCGCCGAGGGCATCCGCTACGACTGCGAAGCCAGCGACGGCGAGGAGGCCGGAATCGAGGTCTTCAGGCCCTTCCAGAAGTGGCGACTCCCGACGAACTGGAAGGTGCCCGCCTTCTCCTCGTCGACCGACCTCACACACGCCGCGATGACCCACCGCTCCGTGAACGCGGCCTCCATAGGCCCGGACCGCGGGACGATGTCCGGGGGCGAACGCCACAAGCGCCGGGCGCCCTTCCCCGCCGACCGCTACGCCGTCGGCGACCACAACCTCGGCCATGGCGGCAACTGGACCGTCTACCAGCAACCCGGCGTGCCGGAGTACGTGGACACCTGGTTCGAGTCCGGCGTCGATGCGTACTTTCGCGAGGCGCGCGACCGCAAGGCCCTGAAGTACGCAGACCGGATACTGCCGCCGCACGGCCACGAGGGAGGGCACTTCTGCGTGTTCCCCAACTTCATCATGGACAGTTGGCGATGGCGCTGGTGGCACCCCCACACCGTCGGCGTTGTCGAGCGGTGGAGCCTGTTCGGCGTCGACAAGAACGCGCCCAAGCACGTGAAGGACGCCGTCCGCCACTACGTGATGCGCTACAACGGGCCTACCGGCGCCACCGAGTCGGACGACATGGAGAACTGGAACTACGTCTACTCCGCCAGCCAGGGGGCGAGGGCCCGCAAGCGCAACTACTTCTTCGCGAACGGCCTCGGACGCGGCATCGAGAGTGACCAGTACCCCGGCGTCGTTTTCAACGGTTCGCACACGGAGGAGGCGCACCGCGCCCGGTTCAGCAGGTGGCTGGCGTTCATGGAAGCCTCCAGTTGGGACGACCTCTACCCGATCGACAGCGCGAAGTCGCACCGAATCTGGTAGGAGCGCCGTCCAGATACGTCCGAAGGAGTCGTGGGATGCCGGAGCGCACCGACGCCAGTACCGAAACGATGGACCGGAATGTCCTGCTGCGGGATATCGAGCAGTTCCTCTACTGGGAGGCGCTGTTGCTCGACGAGCGCAGGCTCACCGAATGGCTGGACCTGCTCGCCGAGGACATCCACTACTGGATGCCGATACGAAGGAACATCAAGTTCGGCGACTGGGACCTCGAGTTCAGCGACCCCGAGTCCGAGATCTCCTACTTCGACGAGGGCAAGGACATCCTGACCGGCCGCGTACGCCAGATCAACAGCGGCGTGCACTGGGCCGAGGAACCCGTCTCCCGGTTCGAGCACATCATCTCCAACGTCCTGCTGCTCGACGTGAACGGGGACGAGGTGAAGGTGAGCAGCAAGTTCTTCTGCTACCAGAACCGCCTGCAGGACGAGGTGAACCTGTTTGTCGGCAGGCGGTACGATACGCTGCGGCGGGACCCTGAGACCGTCTTCAAGGTCGTGAAGCGCGAGGTCATCCTGGACCAGAACGTGCTCCTGCCGAAGGTCATCAACACGTTCTTCTAGGGCGGCATGCGCATCGAGTGGCGATACGGGGACCAGCGGGACAGCCTTCTCACCGTCGATGAAGACGGCCGGTCGGCGCTGGAGGTCTGGGAGATCGACCGGGCGCTGCTGGCCGATTTCCTCAACATGATGACCGGCCTCGACACGTACAGCCGGCGGAACATCGCTGACGACGGTGAACGAGACCCCCAGGAGTGGGGCAGGCTCGTGATAGCCAGATCGGACAACGGCGACGTGTTCCGGGTCGATCCCGAGCTCTACTGGGACCGCGTTACCCACTGGTTCCGAGCGCAGGGGAACGATCCGAACCCCTGGCGTCCGGGCAGATAACGGGACCCTCAGCCTGGCCCCGACTGCCCTGCCCCCTGTGGGGCCGCCGTCTTCTCCGGCCTCTTGAGCGTCTCCTCCAGGAAGAACGCGACCACGAGAGCCGCAGCGAAGGCCGTCGACGACAGCAGCACGAACGCCGCGCCGAACCCGAACGCGCCCGACAATACGCCGAAGCTGGTGGGGCTTGCCGTCGAGCCGCCCTGGGCGACCAGTCGCGAGACTCCGAAGAAGAGCCCGCGCGCCTGCGGCGGGGCCACGTCCGTCCCGAGCGTCTGCATGTTGCCGGAGATGATGCTGACGGCGAGGTGCACGAACACGAAACTCGCGATGAACCAGGGCAGCGACAGCCCCGCGAATGCCGTCACCGACACCGTCGCCATCGAGAGGCTCGTGAGGAGCAGGCCGGGAACGATGGTGTACTTCCTGCCGAACCGGTCCATCACGAACCCCGTTCCGAACATGATGGGGATCGTCCCGACGGCCATGACGCTGCGCAGGATGCCAAGCTCGGCGGGGTCGAGCCCGTACGCGTAGGACGGGTACAGCAGGATCACGCCGCCTTCGAAGACTGCTCCCCTGGTGACGTTCGTGAGGAACTGGATCGAGAAGACTGTGGGGAGTGGCCTCCGGAGCATCAACGCCCACTTGGAGCCCTCGAAAGCGGCCTCGGCTGCGCGGCGTGCGGCGGGGGCCGTCTCCTTGACTACGAAGTAGGTCGGCACGATGGAGAGGACCGTGAGGATGGCGTGGATGAGGAACGGGGACCACAGGCCCCAGGTGACCGCCGCGAAGCCACCGATCAGCGGGCCACTGAGCGAGCCGATCTGCTGGACGCCGAACATCTGCGTCACCTGCTTGCCGCGCTGCTGGAGGGCGCCCGTATCCGCGATGACCGTGATGCGGCTCTGCATCCACATCTGCGTACCGACCCCGGCGATGAACCGGTACGCGAGCAGCTCCTCAAAGGACCCGGAAACGGCTGTCTTGGCGATCAGCAGGGAGGACAGGGCGACCACCAGCGGCCCGGCGAGCAGGATCCACCGCCGGCCTATCCGGTCGATCAGCATGCCTGTCGGGAGTGACGCGACCAGCGTGCCGAGAAGGAAGGCGACGAACACCCACGACGCCTCGACGATGCTGACGCCATACAGCTTGGTGAGTTCCGGCAGAACGGGCAGCGCGATGCCGTTGCCTAGCCCGAGCGAGATAGCGGGAACGTGCAGTCCGAGTATCAGGCGGAGTTGCGGATGGAGCCCCCGCCGGGCGGGGGCTGGCTCAGGAGGGCCGCTGCCCTCCTCACGGTTCTGCTGCATGAAGAGGATTGTACTCCCATGGACGGTCGTCATTCCCGGCCCCCCATCGACGAACGCGGGAGACTCGTCTAACCTCGCATCGGCGCTATCTCCACGCGGAGGACGGGCATGAACACGAAGGTCCGATTGAGCATCGAGCGGCAGGTGAGCTTTGCAGAGGGAGTCCCGTTCGGCGAAGCGGGGCCGTACGAACGGATGACCGGGTCCGCGTTTTTCGAGCTTGACCCTGGCGATCCCGCCAACGCGAACGTCGTCGACCTGCAACTGGCGCCCCGCAACGCCAGCGGTGCGGTCGAGTTCAGGGCGGACCTCGACATCCTGAAGCCGGTCGACCTCGCGCGGGGCAATGGACGCCTCCTGTACGACGTCAACAACCGTGGGAACAAGACTGCCCTCCGGGCCTTCAACGACGCCCCTCCGGACAACGACCCGTTGACACTGGCGGCCGCAGGGAACGGCTTCCTGATGCGGCGGGGCTACACTGTCGTCTGGTCAGCCTGGCAGGGCGACCTCGTACCCGGCGACGGGCTCCTCACCACGGACCTGCCCGAGGCGCTGGAGAACGGAGCACCGGTCCGGGGCAGGGTGCGCCAGGAGTTCATCGCGGAACAGGAGGGCGTGCTCTGGATGCCGCTGAGCGGAGCTCCCAGCATCCGCTCCTACCCCGCGCTCGACCTCGATACATCGCACGCGACGATGACGCTGCGTGAGCACGAGCGCGACCCACGCGTGACGCTGCCGTCCGATGCGTGGGCTTTCGCAGAGGCAGAGATGCTCGATGGCGCGTTGCAGGTGCGTCCCTCCGCCACCGCTTGCCACGTGAAGGATGGCTTCAAGCCCGGCTGGATATACGAACTGGTCTATGAAGCGGAGGGCTCCCGGGTCATGGGCATCGGCATCGTCAGCATCCGCGACCTTGTGTCCATGCTGTTGCACGATGCCGCCGACGCCAATGGCGCGCCTAACCCCGTGGCCGGTCACGAGCGGGCGTACATGTATGGACAGTCGCTCAGCTCACGCGTCATCCGCCAGTTCATCTACGACGGCTACAACGTCGACCCCGATGGCCGGAAGGTCTTCGACGCCGTGTACCCGCACGTTTCCGGCGGAGGCCGCCTCTTCGCGAACGCCCGGTTCGCACAGGTGGGGCGCTACCCGCGTCAGCATGAGGAGCACCAGTGGCCGTCCGAGCGTTACCCATTCGCCTACTCCACCGTGCCGGATGCCTTCTCGGATTCGCTGGACAGCGTCCTCAAGCGACCTGAGTCAGACCCGCTGGTCGTGCATACGCACACGAACACCGAGTACTGGAACCGGCACGCCTCGCTTGGCCACACAGACCCGCGTACGGGCGACGACATCGAGTTTCCCGAGACGGTGCGTGTCTATTTCCTGGCGAGCGCGCAGCACATGGGCGCCAACCTCTCGCCGGAGGACGTCTCCCAACAACAGCCCAACGTGATGAGCAACGGCCCACTGATGCGGGCCGCTCTCACGTTGATGGACCGCTGGGCGACCGACGGCACGCCCCCACCGCCCAGCACCGTGCCGCGTCGTGCGGACGGCACGTTGGTCACGCCAGAGGCGGCGCTCGAAGCATTCCCGAAAGTGCCGGGATTCCCCCTGCCTGCGAGCCCCAGTCGCCTGCCGCTGTACGACTACGGGCCGGACTTCGAGCGCGGAATGGTGACGGAGCTTCCGCCTCGACCGGTGCCGGGCAAGGAGTACACCGTGCAGATGCCCATGGTGGATGAGGACGGCAACGACCTCGGCGGGCTGCGTTCTCCGGAGATCACGGCGCCTGTCGGGACGCACACGGGATGGAACCTGCGGAGAGCGGGGTTCGCTGAGGGAGACCTGGCGTCGCTCACGGGCAGCTTCGTTCCCTTCGCCCGCACGCGCGCTGAGCGGGAGGCGACCGGCGACCCGCGCCTTTCCATCGAGGAGCGGTACGAGTCGCACGCCGCGTACGTGGCCCGCATGGAGGATGCCGTACGGGAGTTGGTTGCGGCAGGTTTTCTGTTAGAGGAGGACGCGGCGAGGTACGTGGACGCGGCGAAGGCCCGCAACCCGCTGGATGGAAGCGTCCCCTTCGCACCGCTCGTGCTCAGTAAGCACGTGCCAGCCACTGCGCCAGCGTCGGCCTGAGGCGCGCACTCGACTCCGAGGCGCAAATAGCGCACAATCCGGCTCACGTGAGGAGAACCACACAGGGGAGGTTGCCGCATGGTTACGACAGCTGAGGAAACCGCCACCAAGCGCATCAACATCGGTGTCATCGGCATCGGCGTCGGAGGACTCGAGATACTGCGCTCCGTCGTGCAGCAGCCGGACATCGTGCACCTGGCCGCCGGGTGCGACGTCGTCCCCGTCACCCGTGAACGCTTCAAGGAGCGCTTCCCCGACGTGAAGGTGTACGAGAGCGCGGAAGACATCTGCAAGGACCCGGACGTGGACGCCGTCTACATCGCATCGCCCAACCGCTTTCACGCCGAGCACACGATTACGGCAGCCCGGCACGGGAAGCACGTCATGGTCGAGAAGCCCATGGCTATCTCCCTCAAGGAGACGGAGCAGATGGTCGAGGAATGCGATAAGGCGGGTGTGCACCTCGTCTGCGCCCACACCGCAAGCTTCGGCCTGCCCTACCGCACGATGCGGAAGATCATCGAGTCCGGGGAGTTGGGCGCGGTGCGGGCCATACACCTCTTCGCCTACACGGACTGGATGCTGCGGCCCAGGACGCCGGACGAGCTGGACTTCGCTCAGGGCGGCGGCGTCCCGTACCGCCAGGGGCCGCACCAGATCGACACCGTCCGTCTGCTGGGCGGCGGGATGGTCAAGCGGGTGTGGGGCAAGGTCGGCCAGTGGATGCCAGAGCGGCCGATGCCTGGCTACTACACCGCACACTTCGAGTTCGAAGACGGCGCCGTGGCCACGGCGACCCACAACGGGTACGGCTACTTCACGCTCAGTGACATCAACGGTCCCGCCGCTGGACGCAGCTCCATCGAGAACCTCGTCCGCATCCGGAAGGAGATGCAGACCGGCACGCGCAACGAGGAGCAGGACAAGCAGGACCTGCGCATCGGCGGCAAGATCGAGGCGCAGCAGTTCGCGGACGCGCTCCAGTCCGACGGCGGACGCGGCAACTTCGGGCGCCAGGTCGCACGTGAACCGGGTGACCGTTCAGGGCTCAACGACACCGGCGACCCGGGTACGATCTTCGTGTCCTGCGACCGCGGCGACCTGCGCATCGGAGCGCATGGCGTCCTCGTCTACGACGACGACGGCGTACGCGAAGTCACCGGGGAATCGAACGTTCACAGCCGTGGTGAGGTCCACGAGCTGTATGACGCCATGGTCAACGGGAAGCCCGTCTACCACTCCGGCCGCTGGGGCATGGCGACGGCGGAGGCGATCTTCGGGATGGTCGAGTCGTCCCGGACCGGCAAGGTCGTCGAACTCAGCCACCAGGTGCCCGTACACCCCGAGTACGACGCCGACCTGAAGGTCGTTCCGATCTAGCGGGTCGCCCCGTCGCTGGGGGGCGCCGACACCCACGCCATGCCGGTTACCGGCCGGGAGAGCGCTTCCGCCACGGAACGCCTACGGCGACCAGGAAGGTGACAGCGGAGCCGGGTCCGGCGCCGACGGCCTCCACCACCTCGTCGTCGTAGAAGGTCAGCCCGGTTGCGCCGAGCCCCAGCGCGTACGCCGCCAGGTAGACCCGCCCTGCCCTGATGCTGGCATCGAGGTGGGCCGTCCGGTACCCGCGGGCGCCCCCTCTGCTGAGGAGAGCCGGCATGTCGGCGATGAAGTACAGGTCCGCCGCGGCGTCTCCCCCCAGCGGTTGGTCCAGGTCCAGGTGCTCTGCCAGCCTCCGCGTCTCGGACAGGCTGATTGGTTCAAGCGCCCGGAGGGACGGCTTGTGGCGGTAGATGCCCTCCGGGAGACCGTCGACCGCGTTGGCGAAGACGTACAGGTCG
Organism: Dehalococcoidia bacterium; assembly: GCA_034422795.1. Classification (GTDB taxonomy): domain Bacteria; phylum Chloroflexota; class Dehalococcoidia; order Lucifugimonadales; family Australimonadaceae; genus Bin16. Next base: position 37,485 of record DAOUJK010000024.1, read on the forward strand.
TTGAACGCCTCGCCCGCTTCGGCGCCGTCGGGTCGGACGGGGCGCCCGGCAGCGTTCAGTATCGCGGCGAGCGCCGACAGGCGCACAGGGTCGTGTGCGAACCTCCGGGACGAGCCTCGCCGGAGTATCACGTCTTCCAGCGCAGCCGTGAGCTCCTCCTCTTCTTCCAACGGGATGAGGTCTCCACCTGCAGGAGCGGGCTCTTCGTTCAGTCCCCCCATCATGCCGACCGGGGCCGGACCGTCGAGCACGGTGGCTACGTGCGCCTCGCGGATCAGCGGGTAGTCGATGGGGCTACGAGACAGGGGAACGACAGGTATGTGCAGTTGCGCAGGGAGATCGATGGCCGGGGCGTCAGACCCCATGCCCAGGGAAAGCAGCGCAACCGTTGCTTCGGCCTCCCCATCGACGTCGATGAGGTCGTTGATGACTGCGTCCGCGTACCTCGTGACCAGATCGGCCTGCAGGCTGTTGGCGCGTGCGGCCGCAAGGCTGTGCGCGAGGACCGTTCCGCAGTCCCAGAAGGCGTGCCGGTATGTCCTGCTCTGGTACTTCCAGGCATTCCGCCAGAACGTAGACGTGTATACCACGATCGCGGCGGGAGCGTCCTCCAGCCCTGCGGCCCGCATCGCCACTGCCCGGAAGTCACCCTCCCGGATACAGCGAAGGGTATTATCGTGGGCCCCGTAGTGGTAAACACCGGCGCTCAGACCGGGCAACGCTCCGCTGACGACGTACAGTTCGATGTGGTACAGCGCGCCCGTGCATGCCGCCGCACGGAAGTACATGTAGCCGTTGCCTGCCCGCAGCCGCTTCGTGATGCCGGCGGAGAGCTGCAGCACGTTCGCGAGCCCGGGGAGCGTCAGTTCGGCGTTGCCTGCAGGCTCCGGGCGTGCACCCGGAAGCGCATCGCCGACGGATACGCCGGTCCTCGCCAACTCCAGCGGCAGCGGCACCTCCGGCAACGCGGCGTCGTACAGCTTCCACGGTCGGGGCATATTCGTGAAGTCGAGCATGTGCCCGCCGCGCCGGACGCTCTCCACGGAGTGCTTCGTCGCCTCGTGGTACGCGAGGACCGTCTCGACCCCGGAGCGGCGCTGTGTCACTGCGCCACCGCTAGCGAACGACCGCAGCCTCGTAGTTGAGGCTGCCGGCCTGATCGGCGGTGAAGAGGTCGTGCAGCATCATCCAGCGGTGCGTCCGCTCGAAGACCTCCGCGGTGTACGGCTCGAACACGATGCGCTCACCGATGCCGCAGCGCCGGACGTCCAGCATGGAGTGGTACTTCTCCGGGATCTCGTTCAGCAGGTAGTGCTTGTACCGCTCGGGCTCGACGTCGATGTCGCGCTGGGCGCGCTGCAATGCCCGGAAGTACTTCGAGGCGTCCTCGTCCGTCGCTGTGTCCTGGATCAGGAAGCCGATCATGAAGGAAGTGTCGACCACCTTCCTGAAGCCCTGCTGTTCCAGTACGTAGGAGTGCGTGCCGAAGACGTTGCCCGCCTGGACGCGTCGGTCCAGCAGCAACTGCATCCTGTCCAACGGGCTGCCCATGAACTGCAGCTCCATGTGCTCGGGGCCCAGCAGCGCTTCGAGCGCCTGGAGAGCGGAGAAGTGGCTGCCGGAGTGGTAGCCGACCGCGACGGGCACGTGGGCAAGCTGCTCCGGCTCGGTGATCGAAGACTCCGGGGGGACCCATATACCGGACGGCGTCACCGAGTAGGCGTTGCCCCACATGCGGCCGTGCCGTGCGCTCGCGGCCATGCCCACCGCCCAGTGGCATGCGGAGCTCACGTCGCACGTCCGGCCTGCTTGCATCGACTCGAACGCGCCGCGCTTCACCTCACCGGGTGCTCCCTCGGTCGAATCCACCGATGGGTTGCGCGACTTGTCGTTCGAGTGTCTGAACACGTAATCGAGACCCTCATCCGTGAAGTAGCCGTTCTCCTCGGCCACCCATTCCTGCAATCGGGTGTGCGGCTGGATGATGAACGTTGCCATGACGTTGCCTCGCTTGCTGCTGTTCCTCAGCTGGCGCCTCTAGACCGCATGCTACGACTGGACTCACACCACCGCAACGAGTTCTGCTCTCAGCCCGTTCGCGGTCCCGGCTGGCGGTTCACCCGCTCTTGAATGGACGCGGCACCCTATGGAGCGGTTCCTCCTCTGCTAACATGAAGCACATGCAGGATTTCCTCGTTGCCAGCGGCCTCACCAAGAGTTTCGACGGGGTGCAGGTCGTGGAATCCGTCTCGTTCACCGTCCACTCCCAGGAGATATTCGGACTGCTCGGCCCCAACGGCGCAGGGAAGACCACCACCATCCGCATGCTCTCCACCGTCCTCGACCCCGACGACGGCGACGTGAACGTTGGCGGACACTCCGTGGAGCGCGAGAGCGACGCGGTTCGCAGGCTGATCGGCGTCTGCCCGCAGGAGCTCGCGCTCTACCCAGAGCTCTCCGCGACCGACAACCTCGTCTTCTTCGGGCGCATGGCCGGGCTCTCCGGCCGGGAATCGAAAGAGCGCGCGGCAGACATACTGCAACGCGTGGGTCTCACGGAACGTGCGAAGGACGCCGTTCGCAAGTACTCCGGCGGCATGAAGCGCCGCGTCAACATCGCCATCGCTCTCATGAGCAAGCCTCGGCTGCTCTTTCTGGACGAGCCGACCGTCGGCATCGACCCCCAGTCGCGCAACCATATCTTCGACACGGTCCTCACCCTCCGTGACGAGGGGATGAGCGTCCTCTACACCACCCATTACATGGAGGAGGCGGACCGCCTCTGCGACCGCATCGGCATCATGGACGAAGGGCGCATCATCGCCCTTGGCACACCAACCGAGCTCAAGGCGCAGATCGGCGACCCCAACACGACGACCCTCGAAGAGGTATTCCTGAGTCTCACCGGCAGGAGCCTCCGCGACTAGCATGATGCGCCCCATCCTGCTTGCGCTCCTGGAGGTCAAGCGCTTCCTCGCGGACAGAGGCGCGCTCGCGTTCAGCATCGCGCTCCCCATCGTCCTGTTCGCCCTCATGTTCGGCGTGTTCGGCGAGGAGGCGGGGTTCAACGACACGGCCCACGTCGCCGACCTCGACGAGGGAGACGCCGCCCGGGAACTGATCGAGCGCATCGAGCAGATCGACGGCCTCGACGTCAGGCTCTACACGGAGGGAGAGCTGGATGACGCGCTTGGCCGCTCCGCCGTCCTCACCGGGTTCGTCATCCCCGAGGGGTTCACAGCAGCACTCGAGAACGGCACACCCGCTGTTGTGCGGGTCAAACAGCGTGGCAGCGGCGGCAACGCAGGCCAGATCACAGCTGCCATCGTCCGGGGCGTGGCGGACGGCGTCGCCTCGGAATACGAGCTGCGCCGCGCGCTCGGCGCGCTCGTCAGCGAGGCGACGCCACAGGAGGAGGTCGTAGCCCAGACCGGCATCCTCCTCGCGGACGCCCGCAGGGAGCCTCCCGTCCGCGTCGTCGACCAGAGGCTCGTCGAGCAGGGAGAGGAAGAGGACGTCCTGGACCGCATGCTCCCCGGCATCATCGTCATGTTCCTGCTCTTCTCCGTAACGTTGAGCGCTCAGACGCTCATCGAGGAGCGGCGCAACGGCACACTGGAACGCCTGCTCACGACCCGGCTGAACGCGGATGAGCTCTTCGCAGGCAAGTTCCTCGCGGGTGTCAGCCGGGGCATGTTGCAGACCATCGTGCTCCTCGTCCTGGCGTTCGTCGTGCTGCGGATCGCGGGACTGAGCGCGCTGGCGCAGAGCGCTGCGCTGGCCCTTGTGGTCGCCGCGGCTGCGAGCGCGATAGCCCTCGTCATCGCAGCGGTTGCGCGAACGGAAGACCAAGCCACGTGGGCCGCCGTGTTCGTCACCATGTTCATGACCGTATTCGGGGGGACCTTCTTTCCCATCGCGAGTTCAGGGGTGCTTGAAGTGCTCAGCCGTTTCACCCTGAACCGCTACGCCATCGACGCCTACGAGGGCATCCTCGCCGAGACGGCGACCCTCGGGGACGCAACCTTCGAGATCGCCATCCTCGGCGCGGTGACGGTGGCGTGTCTCACCATCGCGCGCCTGCTCTTCCGCGTCTCATCGGAGGCGAAGTGATGCGCCTCGTTTTCCGGCAGGCCTTCCTCCTCTCCCTGAAAGACACCCGCCTCTTCTTCAGGGACCGGTTCGCCCTCGGGTTCGCGCTCCTGTTCCCCATCCTGTTCATCGTCGCCTTCTCACTTGCGCTCGGTGACATCGGGCCGGAGGACGAACAGCTGCGCATGGTCGTCGTAACCGAGGAGGAGAGCGGCTTCTCCCGCCAGGCCATCGACGCGCTCACCGCCTCCGATACGACCGGCGTGGACGAGTGGTATCCGAAGGATGCCGGGCTGGCGCTGCACGAGGAGCGTATCCCCGGCTACGTGCTCTTTCCCGCGGACTTCACACAGCGCATCTTCAGCGGCGAGAGCGCCGAGATATGGGTCGTCACCGCGGAGGGCGACCCGGAGACCGAGGCTGTGCTTGGCGGGCTCGCCCGATCGATCGGGGGGCGAATCGGCACGCTCAGCCTCGCCGCACGCGGCGCGGCTGAGCTCGAAGGCTTCGGTTCGTTGGACATCGTGAAACTCGGTGAGCTCGGGGCGGCCCCACCCTCCATCTTCTTCACGACCGAGCAGGTCGGGGACGTGGAGCCGTTCAACGCATCCAACTTCACCCTTCCCGGCTATCTCACGATGTTCGTCTTCTTCGCCGCCGCGCTCGGCGCCGAGGCCATCGCCCGCGAGCGTCAGACCCAGACGCTGGAGCGCCTGCTCGCGAACGGCGTGCGCCGCTCCTCCATCGTGGCGGGGAAGATGCTTGCAAGCCTCTACCGCGGGTTCCTGCAGCTCGCCTTCCTCTGGGTGCTCGGCATCTTCGCCTTCTCCATAGATTTCGGCGTGTCCCCGCTGGCTGTCATCGTCGTCTCCGTGTTCATGGCGGTCGCGTCGTCCGCATTCGGCGTCATGCTTGCGGCGCTCGTGCACACCGTGAAGAGCGCGTCGTCGGCCGCGGTGCTGGCGTCGCTCACACTCGCCCCGCTCGGCGGCTGCTGGTGGCCGCTCTTCATCACGCCGGACTGGATGCAGACGCTCGGGCGCCTCACCCCGCACGGCTGGGCGAACGACGCGTTCAACAAGCTCATGCTGTTCGGCGCGCAGGGGCAGGACGTGCTCGTCAACATGCTCGCGTTGGCCCTCTTCGCCGCCGGGTTCCTGGCAGTGGCCGTCGCCCGCTTCCGCACTGTTTCCGCCAGTTGACGATGCTTCCGGAGTCGGCGCCACTGGACTTCACGGGCCACGCAATTCACGTGATGGCAGAACGCAGGATCCCGGTGGAATGGGTCAGAAGAGTACTGGCAGGACCGACATCGCGTGCGCCAGACCCGGATGACACTGAGATTGAACGATTCTTCGGGCCTGTCCCTGAACGCGACAACCGCGTGCTACGGGTTGTCGTGAACACTCATGTTGTACCATGGCGAGTAGTCAGCGTATTCTTCGACAGGGGCATGAGAGCCACGACATGAAACTGAACGTCGACAAGAAATCCGACGCGCTGTACCTGCGCTTGGATGACTCTCCCATTGCCGAGTCGGAAGAAGTCTCACCTGGCGTAGTGCTTGACTACAACGAGTCCAACGAAGTCGTTGGCGTCGAGATGCGCTACCTGTCGAAGCGCTCTTCCGACCTGAACCTCTACGCCGTGGAATTCGAGACGGCCTGACTCTCCGTTACCCAAACTAAGCAGAAGCGCTGGTGGGCATCCACCGGCGCTTCCTTTCTCTGCTACGTACTGTTGCTTAGACCCAGCGGCCGAAGCCCCAGCCGCCGCCGGTGCCCGCGGGCGTGCGGTAGACCGGGACGTACTCGATCGTCTCGTAGTTCAGGTCCGTGTCCGCCATCGCGCCGCCGACCGCGATCCAGTTCTGCGTCTCGGACGCCGCCGAGTACAGGTGGTTGCGCGGGATCGTCATCAACGTCTCCGTGTCCTTCTCCTCCAGCGCCTTCAGCACCGTCCGGTCCAGCCATTCGTCGACCACGAAGTGACTCAGACCGCCGGAGCCGATGATCGCCACGCGGGCGTCGCTGTCCCATGAGCGGATCGCATTTCCGACTGCGCGCCCGAACTCGAACGACCGCTTCGGTGTCGGCTGGTTCGGCGGGTAGCAGGTGTTCTGGAAGATGGGCAGGATGGTGCGCGGCTCATTGTCGAACAGCCGCTTCACCACGAACGCGAACCCGTGCGGCAGGCCCTGTTCCCGCGGCTCCGTGGTGCGCACCGAGTCCAACTCGCCGTGCTCCTTCGGGTAGCGCCGTGCAACCTGCCCGCCGTAGGTGTCGTGCAAGTAGGTGAAGTGCGACACGTCGAAGTCGTTGGCGATCATGTGCTCGATCACGTGCCGCCCGAGACTTGATGCCACCGGCACGTCCAGCGCCACGTCGCCGTAGCCGTCGGCGATCGACTGCGTGATGTCAGGGTCGCGGAAGCCTGCCGCCAGGGAGCGCGGCTTGATGGGCACCGACTCCCCCCAGAAGACGGAGAACGTCGGCATGTTGTCCTCGAAGAACCACTCGTCCTGGTCGTCCGAAATGATCACCGTGACGTCCGGTTTGATCTCGGCGAACGTCCGCGCCAACTCAGCGATGCCGCGCTGGCAGGCGTCCACCTGTGCCTGGAACACCTCGTCTGTCAAGGGCTTCTCCTTCACCGCCGTTGGGACCCGTGCCAGTCCCTCGTCGTACGGCATCGCCCAGCCCTCGGGCGGGAAGACGAGCTCCTGGTGCCGCAGGTCGCCCTGCGCGTATCGCGGCCATTGCTCGGCGTTCAGTGCAAGCATGGGGCTGTGCGATGTTCCTGCTCCCAGCACTATCTTGGCCATCGTCTGACCTCCGCTTTGGAGAATCTCGCGGACGCGTACGCCCGCTGGAAAACGTTGCTCGGTCTGGGTCCGCGCCTAGTCTACCACGCGCCGATGTGCGCTATCACAGACCGGCCGCCATTGATAGTTAGTCTCGATAACGCCCCCGCACTTGACACCTATCTTCTCTTGATTTCCACCCTGCGTCCATGTAAACCTGTCTTGCCGGGCGGCGCTGGCGTGCAAGTGCCCGGCCATCCCCTCGCAGCCCCAACTCCAGCGATGGGCGGGCAATCCACCACATGAGGAGAAGAGATGATCAACGGACGAAAAATCATAGACATGCACGGCCACACGGTGGCCCCGCCTGAGCTGTATGCGGGCAAGGCATCGCTCTTGTCCGGACGCGGCTACCACGGCAAGAGTTCCATCTCTGAGGAACGCATCGAGCAGTTCGCTCAGAACAACATCAAGATACTGGACAAGGTGAAGACCGACGTCCAGATACTCTCCCCCCGCCCATTCCAGCTGATGCACTCCGAGAAACCGGAGAGCATCGTCCACTGGTGGAGCGAGATGAACAACGACGTCATCGCGGCCCAGGTGAAGGCGCACCCGGACCGCCTCCAGGGCATCTGCGGCCTGCCGCACGTCACGGGCGCCAAGGACGCCTCGCACGTCATCCCCGAGCTCGAACGCTGCGTCAACGAGCTCGGCTTCATCGGCTGCCTGATCAACCCTGACCCCGAAGAAGGACAGGGCAACCCCGCCGACCCGAACTACACTCCGCCGCTGGACCACGAATACTGGTTCCCGCTCTACGAGGCGATGGAGAAGCTGGACGTGCCTGGCCTCATCCACTCCGCCTCGTCCAAGGACCCGCGTGAGCACTACAGCCAGCACTTCATCACTACCGAGTCCCAGGCCGTGCTGAACCTCTCCCGCCCGTCGAGCAAGGTCTTCACCACCTTCCCGAACCTCAAGATCATCGTCGGCCATGGCGGCGGCTCCGTCCCCTACCAGATCGGCCGCTGGCGCGTCCACCGCTACAACGCCATGAAGAGCAACCCCGACCTGGAGGACTTCGACACCAGCATGCGGCGCATGTACTACGACAGTGCCCTGTACACCAAGGAGTCGCTGGACTACTGCCTGCAGATCTGCGGCCCGGACCGCGTGGTGTTCGGCACGGAGAACCCCGGCAGCGGCTCCTCCGTTCATCCCGATTTCAAGTGGGAGAAGGGCAAGAAAGTGCCCGCCGGCGACCTCGAAGGCTGGGAGACCGACGACATCGCGCCCGTCATCCTCAACCAGATCGACTGGCTGACCGACGAGGACAAGTACAACGTCATGGAGGGCAACGTCCGCCGCCTCTTCTCGCGGGCCAACTTCTAGTCCCCCGGTTGTCACTCGGATACCACTGGGCGCCCGCTTGAACTGCGGGCGCTCGGTGGTATATTTGACCCCGCGTGAACGCACGCGCTGCGATTGCAACATCCGGGAGGAACCACCAATGGCGGACAGAGAACTCATCACGGTTATAGAAGGTCCCAAAGGTCGCGCGGAGGTCTACGAGGTCTCCGAGGGCGGCTCAACGACGTCGGCCACGTCCGGCGTCATGTCCTCCAGCTACGAGGTCGTCTGTGGCAGCACCACCGAGACAGTCATGACCCTCGGTGAGGCGTCCATCGTCGCCCATGAGCTTTCCGGCGCTGACCAGTAGGCCGCGCACCACTGCGGCGCTGCGGTGGGTCAGCCCCTGGCGGCCTCCCGCAGCGCCGCGATTTCGATCTTCCCCATCTCCAGCATCCGCCCCCACACCCGTGTCCGCGCGGGTTCGGGCACGCTCAGTATCTCGCCAAGCGACTCCGGCATGACCTGCCACGACACCCCGAAACGGTCGCGCAACCACCCGCACATCTCCTCTTCACCACCCTCGCTCAGCTTCTCCCACACCTCGTCGATCTCTTCCTGGCTCTTACACGCTACCTGCAGCGAGATCGCGGGGGAGAACCGATACGTCGGCCCGCCGTTCAGTGCGGTGAACTCCAGCCCTTCCAGCGTGAACGTGATGAGTTGGACGGAACCCTCCGGTTGCCCTGGCACCGCAGCATCCGCCTCGCCGTAGCGGACCACGGACGTTATCTCGGTGTTCTCGAATACCGAGGTATACAGCGCGACCGCTTCCTCGGCATTATTGTCGAACCACAGGCACGGCGTGATCTTCTGCACGTGTCACTCACCTTTGCTCTTGGGGAGTACGTCGCCATTGTAGCCGTTCGTCGTTGCTCACCTCGATGACCAACATATCGAACTACCACCAACACGGGATGCTACCCTTAACCGTGACCATGCCATGACATCCCCTGATGAAACGCTCCAGGCCGACGCGCCAGCAAGCGGCGCCCCCGCATCGGGAAGACGACGCCTGCTCTTCTTCGTGCTGGCCATGACGCCCGTGATCGCCATCATCGCCCTGCTCTTCTGGGGGCAGCTCCGCACCGGCGGCAACCCCGGCGGCGTGCTGGTGCACGAGGAACCGAGTGAATCGCAGGTCGCCGTCCGAGAAGCGCCCGATTTCGCCGGGTTCGACCTCGTTTCCGGTCTGCCAGTGAACGCGGAGAGCCTGCGCGGCGGTATCGTGATGGTCGACTTCTGGTCGTCGTGGTGCGTGGCCTGCCGCGTCGAGGCCGCCGACCTCGCACAGGTTTACCGCGAGTACGAGGGTGCGCCTGTCGAGTTCGTCGGCATCGCTGTCTGGGACCGTCCTGCCGACGCTCTCGATCATATCGAGCGCTACGACGTGGCCTACCTCAACATCCTCGACGAGCGCGGAACGACTGCCGTCTCCTACGGTGTGCGTGGCGTTCCCGAGAAGTTCTTTCTCGACGCCGAAGGGCGCATCGTCCGCAAGCTCATCGGCCCCGTCTCCGCCGGGGAGCTGCGCAGCATCCTCGATGGCCTGCTCACGGCCTCATAGCGCGATGGCCGACGCCAACGCCCTCCACGACGCCGTTGCCTCCTGGTACGCGGGCAACGCCCGCGTCCTCCCCTGGCGCGGCACCGCCGACCCTTACGCGGTCCTCGTCTCGGAAATCATGCTCCAGCAGACCCAGGTGGAGCGCGTCATTCCGAAGTACCGCGCCTTCCTCGACGCCTTCCCCACGCTCCGGGCGCTGGCCGATTCCCAACCGGCGGATGTCATCCGGCTCTGGGCCGGCATGGGCTACAACGGGCGTGCCGTCCGCCTGCACAGGCTCGCGCGGGAGGTCGTGAAGCATCACGGCGGCGAACTGCCGCATACCGCTGCCGAGCTCCGGGATCTGCCTGGCATCGGCCCCTACACCGCCGCCGCAGTAGCCTCTTTTGCGTTCGGCGAGCCTGTCGCGGTGATTGATACGAACATCTATCGTGTCCTCAGCCGCGTCGTCCACGGCATCGACGCTCCGTCACGCGATGCTATCCACCCGCTTGCCGCAGAGTTGTTGCCTGAGCCGAGCAGCCCCATCACACCCGCCGACTGGCACCAGGCGCTGATGGACATCGGGGCGACGCTCTGCACGACACGTCAACCGCGCTGCATGCTCTGCCCGCTGCGCCCATTCTGCGCCGCTGCGCCACACCTGCAGTCCGGCGGCGACCCCGCGCTCGCGGAGGCGTCCGTCCCCTATGCACCGCGGCAGTCACGGTTCCAGGGCTCGGCGCGCTATTTCCGAGGACGCATCGTGGACCACCTGCGTGAGCAGCCCGACGCCGGCGTGGAAGAGAGCACGCTCGAAACCGTCCTCCGCAACGCCGAAGCCGCCTCCGGCGCACCCTGCCCCGTCTCTCTGGCCGACCTCCTCGTGGCCCTTGAACGCGACGGCCTCATCCACCGCGATGGCGGACGTGTGCGGCTGCCGTAGCCTACCCCAACTTCTCCACCAGCCCCCGCAGCGGCTCGCGCAGCGACTGCCACGGGTCGCCCAGCCGGACCGTATCCTCGGCTGTCAGCGCCCAGCGGCGCACACCGTCGCGCGTCACCCACAGGCCGCTCACCCAGAACCCGTTCGTGCCTCCCTCCGGGGGGACGAAATCGTGCGCGATGTAGCCTTCCAGCCCATTCGCTTCCCACGCCCCGACCAGTTCGCCGGCCCGCGCGAGGGCGACCGCCTCCGTCCACCAGCACGCCCGGCGCTCGCCCTGGAGGTCCCGCATGCGCCGCAGCAGGCGGCGTGCACGCTCCTCGTCCGGCACGTCCGCGCCCGTCCCGCGTCGAGTGATGAGGCTCGACCAGCCGTCGCCGAGCGCCGGGATGCTCAGTCCGCCATCCGATGCCACCACGAGCGCGCCGAGCATCCGGGACCACGCCGCCGCCTTTCCGATGGCTATCGCCAGGTGGGAACCGCCCTCCTCATCGACGTCCGGCGCATCCGAGAACGACGCTCCGTCCGACAGTTCCACGTCCAGCCCCGCCAGCAGTTCGCGCAACCGTTCCGCCTTGGCCGGGTTCCGTGTCGCCAGCACGAGCGCCACACCCATCACAGCCTCCCGAACTGCCTCCCGAGCACGTCCGTCGACACACGGATCACCGTCGGCCTGCCGTGGGGGCAGTGCTGCGGGTTCAACTCCGATGCAAGCGCCTCGCCGAGCGCCATCATCTCCTGATGGTCGAGCGTCTGCCCTGCCCGCACGGCGCTGTGGCACGCGATGGACGCCGCAGCCGACAGGTGCGTATCCGTGCTGTTGGCGCGCGCCGAAAACCCGTCGAGCGCCTCGGCCACGAGCTTCACGGCGTCCACACGGCGCGCCATCACCGGCACCGCGCGCACCAGCAGCGTATCGTCGCCGAACGGCTCCACCACCAAGCCGTACCGCTCCAGCACCGCGCGCCCCTCGCCGAGCGCGTCCATCTGCTGCGGCGTCAGGCCCATCGGCAGCGGCTCCAGCATCGGCTGCACCTCCGGCGCCTTGTTCGCCCACTGTCGCAGTAACCTGTAGTACAGCACCGACTCGTGCGCCGCGTGCTGATCGATCAGGTACATGCCTTCCGGTCCGTCGGCCACGATGTAGGTGTTCGCGATCTGTCCCAGCACGCGCAGACGCGACAGCGGCGATGCCCCGAAAGAGAGCACCAGCGGTGCATGCGCTTCCTCTGCGACAGGCGCGGGCTCCGGCAGCGGCGACTGTTCACGCTCCTGCGACGTGAACGTCAGCTCGGGCTGGAGAGACGGAGCGGCAACTGCGGCCTGCGACAGCAGCCCCTCTCCTTCCGCGATGGGAGACGCGGTCAGCAGTGCATCGCGCACGGCGTGTTGCACGCTGGAGAAGGCGTCGCCCTCGTGCGACAGCCGCACCTCGCGCTTGTTCGGGTGCACGTTCACGTCTACCTCACCGGGCGGCACGTCGAGGAACACCACCGCGATCGGGAAACGCCCCTCCATCAGCAGGCCGCGATACGCCTCCTCTATCGCGACTCCTACCGCGCGGTGCTGCACCCAGCGATTGTTGATGAACAGGCTGATGCCGGTGCGGTTCGCTCGGCTCTGCTCCGGTGTTCCCACGAGTCCCCATACCGGGTAGGGCCCGGTCCAAGAGCCAACCTCAATCATCGCCTGCGCCAACTCCGCGCCGTGCACCGCGGCAACTGCGTCGCGCAGGCTGCCGTTGCCGGACGTGGTGAGCTGCAGCCTGCCGTCCGTCTTGAGCGTGAACTGGACGTGCGAATGCGCCATCGCCATGTGGTCCACCGTCTGCCGCACGCGCGCCGTCTCCGCGGCGGGTGAGCGGATGAACTTCAGGCGCGCGGGTATCGTCGAGAAGAGCGCCTCAACCTCTATCGTCGTCCCCAGGCCCGCTCCCGCCGCTGACTGCCGCACAATCGCGCCGCTCTCCACCTCGACCACCGCCGCCGCCGCCGCTTCCGTTGTGCGCGTCGTCATGTGCACGCTCGCCGCCGCCGCGATGCTCGCCAGCGCCTCGCCCCGGAACCCCAGCGTACCGATGTCCCTCAGGTCATCCACGGACGCGAGCTTGCTGGTCGCGTGACGCTCGAACGCCAACTGGACCTCGTCCGCAGGAATACCGGAGCCGTCGTCAGTCACTCGTATCGAGGCCAGTCCGCCGTGACGTGTCTCGACGCTGATGGCACGCGCGCCCGCGTCCAGCGAGTTCTCGACCAGCTCCTTCACGACGGACGCCGGGCGCTCGATGACCTCGCCCGCCGCGATCCGCGCCGCAACCCCCGGAGGCAGCACTCTTATCGCCATCAGAACCCCAGCACCGCCCCGAGTTGCTTCGCGTTCGCGCCCGCTATCAGCCTGCCGTCCACCACCGCGACCGGACGCTTCCAGTAGCGCGGCTCCTCCACGAGCAACTCCAGCATCCGCTCCTCCGTCAGCGATTCCGGGTCGATGCCGCTCTTGCGGAACGTCGCCGACCTCAGGTTGAACAGCGCGCTCGGAGGCCCGCCGGCCAGCAATACCTCGATCTCCTCACGGGAGAGACGCTGCTTGAAGAAGTCCCGCTCCACGAACGCTATCCCTGCTTGCGAGAGCGCCGCCCTCGCCGTCTTGCAGGTCCCTCACCCCGCCCAGTGGTACAGCGCGATATCGGCCATGTATGCACCTCCGATTCCGTCCATCCATGGTACGCACCTGTCTTCCGTGGATGCTACTGTTACCCGCCGATATTCCCGTCCTTCTCTGGCAGTTCTCGTCCACGAGGATTAACCGCTCACTTCCGCTCATTCCGCATACATCCACGCCTGACAGCGGCTTTCGCTGACGCTGCCCGGAACGCTCGATACCGCTCATCGAACGGCGAAAACCGCCGATAACCGCTCCGGACCGCTCTACCCGCCGGAAAGAGGTCCCGCGTGCGAGTGACCAGCCACATCAGAGTCGTGTCCATGGCAGAGACAACGTACCTGTTGGCATGGCATCCGCGAAAGGGGCGGGTGTCACATTACGTTGCCGCACACGCCCATGCTCGCCTACCATGCCGCCGCTATGACCGACGCTGCTCTGCTCGCCGCCCGTTGGGCGCACGCCATCGCCGCCGTGGCCTGGGTGGGAGGCGGCATCTTCTACCTGCTCGTCCTGCGGCCTGCGGTCACGAGCGGGGCGCTCTCGTCCGACAGCGCGCGCGCCGCCACCGAACGCTTCGGGGGGCTCGTGAAACTCGCTATGTGGACGCTCGTGGTGACCGGTGCAGTCCTCTTCTTCACCCGGATATCGGAGCCGACCGCCACCGCGCGCTACGCCGCCGTGCTCGCCCTCAAAGTCGCTCTCTCCGCCTGGATGTTCTTCATCGCCATCCGCCGCCGCAGGCGCATCGCGGAGGCTGTGGCCGTCCGCCCCGGACGCATACGCGCCGTCGCCGCAGCATTCGGCCACGTCAACGTAGTCGTCATCCTGGGAATCATCGTCTTCCTGCTGTCGGACGTGCTGCGCTACATCGTGGAGCAGGAGCTGGCGAGCTGAGGTGAAGCGTCACCTCACCGTGAGCCGGGTCCACGCAAGTCCATCGATGTGTTCGAAGTGGCTGTCGGCAGAAACGAGGTCTGCGCCGGTTTCCATCGCGTGCGCCGCGATCCAGACGTCGTTCGTCGGGATAGGGCGGCCCTTCGCTCGCTGTGACGCCATGATCCTAGCGTAGCGGTCTGCTGTGACCGAACCAACCTCTGCGAAGGACACGTAGGGGCTGTCGAGGAAGACCCGCAGGCCGGCAAGATTTCGTTCGAAGCGAGTGCCTTGCCTGAACCCTGAGAGCAATTCACCGACGACGACAGCTGAGAGCAGCACCTGTTCAGCCCCGCTTACGAGGTCTACGGCCTGTTCGTGTCCACCCATCAGCAGGGAATAGGCATTGGAGTCCAGCAGTACCTTCATGTCCAGTCGGACTCGTCGATAGTCTCGAAATCCTGCAGCACCTCGTTTAACTCATCGACTTCAGCCTGCGTCCATGTGCCGATGAGGTGGTCCAGGGAGGACCCCACGGTATTCGGTTTTCCAGAGCGCTCTGCAAGCCCTGCGCCCTTGCGCATCAGCTTCAATGCAGCCTGATTCAACGATATGCCTTCCTGCTTGGCGAGACGACGCATGCTGTCGCTGAGAGCGTCGTCGAACCCCCTTACCGTCAATTGGTTCATCTCCTACCTCCGTGACTCATCGAATGAGTCAATACTGACTCATTATATCAGTCACCATGCGTTGCAAGGTCAACCACGCGCTGTCGCGACTAGCGTTCCTGTAACATCCTCCCCATCACTCGCCGGAGCTGCAAACCCGATGCACCGCGACCTGATCGACATCCTCGCCTGCCCTGCCGACAAGGCCGTGCTCACGCTCACGGTTGAGCACGCGGATGGCGACGACGTCGTGGCCGGCACACTCACCTGCGCCGCGTGCGATGCCGCCTATCCCATCCGGGACTCCATCCCGGACCTCCTCCCGCCCGGCTACCCCGGCTGATCCGCCGCAACCGCCCCGAACATTCCTCGTCAGCGCCCCTTGACAATCGCATTCTGACGCATATACTCCGCCATGGAGTTAGTGCATACTAACTTAAACACACAGGCCAACCTAAGATGCCTCAGGAGCTGCAGTCCCATGCGATCCGTTACCTTCTTCAGACCGGCGCTCGCAGTAGCGGCGCTCGTCATCGCCGCCGCAGCCTTTGCCGCGTGCGGTGCCGACCCCACCGCCACGCCGACCGCGCAGCCCCAGGCGACGCCGACTCTTACCACAGCGCCGGCGCCGCAGGGCTCCGGCTCGCTCGTCATCTACTCCGGGCGTGGCGAGAGTCTCGTCGACCCCATCATCCAGCAGTTCGCCGGCGTCACCGGCATCGACGTGCAGATCAAGTACGGCGGCACCGCGTCGCTCGCTGCCACGCTCCTCGAAGAAGGAGCGAACAGCCCTGCCGACGTCTTCTACGCGCAGGACCCTGGTGGGCTCGGCGCTGTCGAACCCCTGCTCGCTCCCCTGCCCACCGGCATCCTGGAGCGCTCGCCGGAGTGGGCGCGTTCGCCGCAAGGACTCTGGGCCGGCGTCTCCGGCAGGGCGCGTGTGCTTGTCTACAGCCCTGACCGCGTACCCGAGAACGAACTCCCCGCCGACATCTTCGATCTGACCGACCCGAAATGGAAGGGACGCGTCGGCTGGGCGCCCACGAACGGTTCGTTCCTCACCATGGTCACCGGCATGCGCAAGCTCTGGGGCGAAGAGAAGACCGCCGAGTGGATACGCGGCATGGTGGCCAACGGCGCGACCATCTACCCCAAGAACACGCCGCAGGTCGCCGCTGTCGCCGCTGGCGAGATCGACATCGGGCTCGTCAACCACTACTACCTCTATCGCTTCATCTCGGAGGAGGGCGAAGGCTTCGCCGCCCGCAACTACCACCCGTCCAGCGGCGGGCCGGGCGCGCTCGTCATGGTCTCCGGGGCGGGCATCCTCGCCACCGCCTCGAACCGCGACAACGCCGAACGCTTCGTCGAGTTCCTCCTCGGAACGGTCGCCCAGCAGTACTTCGCGGGCCAGACCTTCGAGTACCCGCTCGTCGCGGGCGTGAACGTCAACCGGCTCCTCACCCCCCTCGACGAGATCGCGAGGCCCGACATCGCGCTCGCCGACCTCGCCGACCTCGAAGGCACGACCGCAGTCCTGCGTGACCTTGGTGCACTCCCGTAGCAAAGGACAGGACATACGCGATGGAAACGACACACAACGACCGGGAGGCGTGCTGGAACGAGATGCTCGAGCGCTGGAACGAGCTCAGCTGGTGCGCATACGCCTACCACGAGACCGACATGATCGCTGCGAAGATACTGCTCTGGAGAGACGCGACCTGCGAGGCTGCCCTGTTCCCTGGCAGGGGGCAGGAGTTGTCTCTGCCGGAACAACAGGCGGAGAACGACACGCAGCCTGACACTCGCCATGCACCGCGCAGGTCCTCCATCCTGCCGGAGGGCCTGCGCGTAGTGCAGGTTGGCGGACGTGCGGTGTGGTGGACGCTGCTCAGCGTCGCCGTAGCCGTGGGGAAAGTCCTCAGGTAGCACGCTCCCGCTCTCCGATACAGCCCCGGCCGCCGATCCTCCCCGGCGCGCCGGGGCGCTTCTTATGTCTTGCGTCCGCCGCCGCCAGCGTGAAAGATAGCCGCAGTGCAGCGCGTAACGAACACTCCCGAGGAGCAGCACAGGGCCCGGCCTGTCAGGATGCCGCCCGTCTTCATCTGGCTGCCCGCCGCGGCCATCGGGCTCCTCATGCTCATGCCGCCGGTCTACCTCCTCGTGCGGACGCTCGAGTCCGGCACGGCAGGGCTGGACTTACTCTTCAGCATGCGCACGCTGGGGATCCTCATCCGCACCGTCCTCCTCGTGGGCATCGTCACCGCTGCCTGCGCGGCCATCGGCGTCTCGCTCGCATGGCTGACGCTCCGTACGGACATGCCGTTCCGGCGGGCGTTCGGAATGCTCACCGCGCTTCCGCTCGCCATCCCCAGCTACGTCTTCGCGCTGCTCGTTATCACCGCGCTTGGCCCCAAAGGCATGGCGCAGGGATGGCTCGAGCCGCTGGGCGTCGACCGCCTGCCGTCGATCTTCGGCCTGCCCGGCGCGGCGCTTACGCTCACTCTGCTCTCCTTCCCTTACGTCATGCTGCCGGTGAAGGCCGCGCTCCAACGTATGGACCCCGCTATGGAGGAGGCCGCCCGCAGCCTCGGCAGGTCGTCCGCGGAGGCGTTCTTTTCCGTAACATTGCCCCTGTTACGTCCGGCTATCGTCGCCGGTTCACTGCTCGTTGCGCTCTACACGCTGAGCGACTTCGGGGCTGTCTCTCTCCTGCGCTACCAGACGTTCACCTGGGTCATCTTCATCCAGTACGAGACCGCGTTCGACCGCAGCATCGCCGCCGCGCTCTCGCTCGCGCTGACCGCGCTTGCCATCGCGCTGCTCATCGCGGAGAGCCGCACCAGGGGGAGCGCCAGGTACTATCGCGTCACGCCGGGCGCGCAGCGCACGCACCATATCGCAGGCCTCGGACGCTGGCGGTGGCCCGCCGCTCTCTACGCCGCCGCCGTCGTGTTCTTCTCGCTCGCGGGACCGATGGCCATCCTCGTCTACTGGGTGGTGCGTGGCGTCACCGCGGGGGAGCCGCTCGACCTCCTCTGGAGCAACACGGTCAGCACCGTATACGTCTCCGCGCTGGCCGCGGTCGCCGCCGCGGTTGCCGCCACTCCCGTCGCTGTCCTCACCGTCCGCTACCCCGGCTGGGTCTCCTCGGTGCTGGAGCGCCTCGCCTACGTGGGGTTCGCCCTGCCCGGCCTCGCGGTTGCGCTGGCGTTCGTCTTCTTCGGCGCGTCCGTGCTTACGCCGGTCTACCAGACGACGTTCCTGCTCGTGACCGCCTACGTCGTCCTCTTCATCCCGGCATCGGTCGGCGCGACGCAGACCGCGCTGAGGCAGGTGAGCCCTCGGCTGGAGGAGGCCGCGCGCAGCCTCGGCAAGACGCCGTTCCACGCCTTCCGGCTCGTGACGCTGCCGATGCTCTCGAAGGGGATCGCGGCAGGCGCCGCGCTCGTCTTCCTGCTGACGATGAAGGAGCTGCCCGCGACGCTCATCCTCAGTCCGACCGGCTTCCGCACGCTCGCCACGTCCGTCTGGAGCGCGGCATCGGAGGCGTTCTTCGCACGCGCCGCGATGCCTGCCATCCTGCTCATCATCGCCGCCGGCATCCCCACCACCCTGCTCATCCTTCGAGAGCAGGAGGAGCGGTAGTCACGGCGCCCTGAAGCACCCCGTGACGTGGTCGTTCACGAGCCCCACCGACTGCATGTAAGCGTAGACGATGGTCGAGCCCACGAACTTGAAGCCGCGACGCTTCAGGTCGGCGGAGAGCGCGTCGGATTCGGGCGTTGTGGCGGGGACCATATCGCCGGTCAGCACGTCCGGCCTTGGCAGCGCACCGCCGAAGAAGCCCCAGAGGTAGGCGTCGAAGCCGCCGAACTCGCGCTGCACCTCGACGAACCGCTGCGCGTTGTGGACGATCGCCCGCAGCTTCAGCCTGTTCCGCACGATGCCGGGATCTTGCAGCATCCGCTCGATATCCGCATCGCCCAGGAGTGCCACCTGCTCCGGGTGGAAGCCGTCGAACGCGTTCACGAACGCCGCGCGTTTGTGGAGTATCGTGCGCCAGGAGAGCCCGGCCTGCGCCGCCTCCAGAGCCAGGAACTCGAAGAGCGTTCGCTCGTCGTGCGTCGGGACGCCCCACTCCTCGTCATGATAGCGGAGCATCAGTTCATCGCCCGGCCATGGGCAGCGGGTGCGTGCGTTGGTGGTCATTGACTCATGCAGAGCGGGTGGAGGGCCGTGCCCTTCCTAGGCTACCGACGTGATCTCGATGCCCGCTTCCTTGGCAGAGCGCTGGAGCGTGAGCGTCGTCGTGATGGCGAGGATGCCATGTGCGCCCGCCTTCGCGAGCACGTCCGTGCTCATCGTCTTGAGCGCCGCGGCCTGCTCGCCGGTCACGCCCAGCTCCGCCGCGACGCCGTCCATGTCGCGCACGAAGCGCGCTCGCAGGCTCTCGTCGCGCCGCAGCTCGAACAGCGCCTTGTTCAGCGGGTACGTCTCCAGCGTCGGGTACTTGTAGAACTCGTAGCCCTGCCCCTTGAACTCGAACCCGCCGAACTTCTGGATGTCGCGGGGCTCCTGACCGCGCCCGCCACGGTCCGGGATGAAGCGCATAACGCCATGCCCGTGGTGCGACGTCGGCTGGTAGCTGAGCAGTTCGCCGCGCCGGTTGCCGGTCGCGCCGAGCATGATCAGCCACGGCAGCAACTCCGTGTTGCCGACCTCGTCCAACTGCTCGCCTGTGAGCTCCAGCAGCGACTCCGGTCTGCCTTCCTCGAGTTCCTGGATGACCCAGTGGTCGAACTCGTACTCCGGGTAGAAGTACTTCCACGTGCCCGGGTAGTGCGACAGCCCGCCGCTCGCGAGTATCGCTACCTTCTCCGGCCGCGCCTCGATCACCTTCCGCATCGCCTCGCCGACCTGGATGCAGCGGTGTGTTGTCGGCAGAGGCGGCAGGTAGACGTTCACGAACATCGGCACAATGGGGATCGCCCTGCCCTGATGGATGTACTCCAGCGGCGTCGCGAACGCGTGCCCGAGCAGAGCCTCGTGCGCGTACGCGAGGTCGATGCCGTCCTCCACCAGGCCGTTCAGCAGCGCGAGCGCCATCTCCTGGTGGATGGGCACCTCGTACTCGTGTCCCGCGAACTCCGCTGTCGCCGTGTCGCCGGTGATGACCGCGAACGCGGGCACCGAGCCGGGGAAGAAGGTCTCCACGTGGTCTATGCCGATGAGGATGAGCACATCCGGCTGCGTGGCGTCCAACTCGCTGCCGAGCACGCCCATCGCGTCTATCCCGGCCTGCAACTGCGCCTGGTCCTCCTGCGGAGGCCTCGTCAGCAACTGCGGCGCGTGCACCGATCCTGCGGCCCAGACGATCTCTCCCATGCGATTCTTCTCCTTGTCCTGGTTCGTCGTTCCTGCAGAGGCAGGAACCTCGCATTCAACCTCTCCCCGAGGGAGAGGTCGCAGCGCGATAGCGCGGCGGGTGAGGGCAACCGGCAGGTCACGCCGCTGAGTGAGGGTATCTGTTCACGAGCGGCACGCGCAACGGGGGCAGCTACGACGGGCAAGCGGCATCCGCGAAAGAGGCCAGATGTCACATGCGTATCAGTTACAATGTAATGCACCAGAGCTTGAGCGAGGCCATTCGATGGGGACCTTCAGCTGGCCGCTGCGGATATCCAGCATGGACGGCCAACTATCGAGGGGAGTAGTCGCGACAGTCGACACCGGCGCGGCCTACACCACACTGCCCGCCCGCCTGCTGCGCGAGCTTGGAGTTACGCCTACCGGCAGACGCAGGCTTCTCCTCGCCGCCGGCCGACGGGTAGACATGGACTTTGGCCAGGCGTGGGCCACGATAGGCGATGAAAGTGTCGTAACGCTCGTGGTCTTCGGAGAAGACGACGGCCCGCCCCTGATAGGGGCCTACACGCTGGAGGGCCTGGCGCTTGCGGTCGACCCCGTGGAACAGCGGCTGGTCCCAACGCACATGATCTTGTACCAGCAGGTCAGCAGAACAGCGCAGCCCGACAAGACCCCTGACTAGTTGGCGTGGGATGCTAACCGGTCTGTGACCTCGATCGCAGCGCGGTGGCCACTGGAGAGGGCGCCGTTTACCGACGGTATGCCCATGTAATCGCCCGCCAGGAACAGGTTGTCGATGCGCCCCGCAAGCTGCGCCGGGACCTTCGCCAACGCGGCGAGCATCCCGGGCTCCCCCATGCACAGCGCTTCTTCCCAGCGGTACACGCGGTAGAACAGGCCCTCGTCGTCGCCGGGAAGAGCGGAGCCCGGAGGCGCCTTCCGGCGAGCAGCGCCCAGCAACTCTCGCTTTATCTCTTCGTCTGCGAGCGGGATGAGTTCTTTGGCGCGATCGCGCCCGATGAGCAGGTCGAGGATGCTCTTGCCCGGAGGCGCGCAGGCAGGGAGGAATGCGGTCCGGTCCAGCAGGAGCGGAGTGTCGTCGTCCTCCGGGTAGAGGGCGCCGTGCCAGCCGGGAGGGAGCGGAGCATGGTCGAGGCCTATCACCACCCGGCAACCGGTCGAATAGCTGATCGTGCCGAGCGCGCGGAGCGTCTCCGGCGGCAGGCCGGGGATGAGGTCCGGAACCTTCGTGCCGGGGACGGCGCAGATGACTGCATCTGCTTCGATAGTCTCGCCGTCCACGACGACGCCGGTGACCGTACCGTCTGCGACGACGATCCTCCTGACAGGGGTCGATACGCGGACCGCGTCGGAGCAGTGAGCGGCGAGCGCTGCGCTCAGGGAGCCGATGCCTCGCTCGGGCATGTAGACCCTGCCGGCGCTCAGCATCGTCTCTCCGATGTACGCACGCATCAGCGCTTGTCCTGCGGGTAAGGGGTCGCCCAACACCATGTCGAGGGGGCCTCTGAGCGTGTACTGCAGTTTCCCGGGCACGCGGAGTCGCTTCAGGTAATCGCCGAAACTCTCATCGTCGTCGATCTCGGCGAGAGGGCTGTCGCTGGCAAAACTCATGTATACCGACTGGCGATGTATCTGCCGCATCACCCTGGAACCGGACCGCAGGCCTGAGGGCGTGAGGAAGCCCATAGTGATGGCCGTGCGCAGGTGCCGTATGAAGTTACAGAGCGATTGGTCGGGCGTCGTGGTAACCCACCGCCCGTTGCGGTAGTGGCCGAACTTCATCTGCGAAGGCACCAACGGGAGCCCCAACTCCTTGCAGATGCGGAACGCGGTGTCATAGGTGGAGGTAAATACGAACGCGCCCATGTCCAGGGAGAACCCGTCCACCCGCTCGCCGCTGCCGCGTCCGCCCACGTGGTCCTGAGATTCGAGCAGGAGTGGGGTGATGCCTCGCTTCATCAACGTGTAGGCGGCGCTGAGTCCGGCAAAGCCCCCGCCAACTATGACGACCCGCCTGGTGCTCATATACGCGGCTACACGGGCCTCCACGTGACCATGGCGTGCCGCTGCGGGGCCACGCCCCGGACCACGAAGCCTGCAGGCGTCTCCAGCAGCAGTTCGTCCATGGCGGCCCGCAGCCGCCCCTCCGCCTCTGTCCCCTCGCTCACGCTCAACCGGCCACGGAGGTGCTCAAGCGCCGCATCCCGGTCTGCGTTGAGCACTGGGGCCTCGGTACTCACCATAGTCACGTCGGGGAAGATATCCATCGCCCAGAGCAGGTCCAGCACGTCCGGGAGCCCCGGCAGCGGGGTCGGGGCCGAGCCGTACACCCGCTCGAAGAACGGGATCTCGAGCGACCCCGGCGTCTCCATCATCTCCAGGAGCACGACGCGGTCCCGTGCGTGCTCCTGCATCCTCGCCACGAAGGGCGCGGCGTCCGACACGTGGTGCAGCACCATCGAGCAGAGCACGACGTCCGCCGGGGGCGCCTCCGCGTCTTCCCACGGCTCGTTGATGGCGGTGACGTTCGTGAGCCCGGTCTCTGCCGCGCGGGCGTTCAGCAACTCCACGGAGTCCGTGGACGGCTCGACGACCGTCACGTGCTTCGCCCGCGTCGCGAGGGGCAGCGCGTACCGGCCTGCGCCGCCGCCGACGTCAAGGACATCTGCATCCGCGCCGAGGATGGCGTGGAGGCCATTCAGGATGGGGTCGCCGGTGCGGTAGGGGTCGAGCGCCCTGTTGGCGCTCGTGAAGGTGCGATGGGCATGTCCATGACCGCCGCCATGACCGTGGCCATGACCATGACCGCCGCCGAACGCAGCGGCGTCGCGTTCGTGCGCTTCGATCTGTTCGCGCCAGGCGTCGAATATGGAGGTCATCTTGCAGCACCTCGAAACACCCGTGTTCTGACGGCCACTCTGGATTCCGGCCGTCACGGGAGTGATGAGGTTAATTCAGTGCGGCGCCGCCGTCCACGATCATCGTCTGGCCGGTCATGAAGTCGCTGTCCGACGACATCAGGAAGACGCCTGCGCCGGCCAGGTCCTCCGGGCGCTCGACGCGCTTGATGGAGCGGTCGGGCACGCGGCCCTGGTAGTTCGACTCGTCGCGCTCCGGGTCGCTCGCGGTCGAGCCCGGCGCTATCGAGTTGACCGTGATGTTGAAGTTACCGACCTCCCGCGAGAGGGTGCGCGTCATGCCGACCACCGCCCCTTTCGACGCCACGTACTGGGTGCTGGAGCGACCGGAGAAGAACGTGCCGGAGCTGATGTTGACGATCTTGCCGTAGCCGCGCGCCTTCATGTGCGGCAGCACAGCGCGGCAGCAGAGGAACGGCCCGCGCACGTTGACCGCCATCACGCGGTCCCACTCCTCCGCCGTGATCTCCTCCACCGTCCCGCGTGTGATCTGCGGGCGTTGGAAGACCGCCGCGTTGTTCACGAGGCCGTCGATACGCCCCCACTGCTGGAGCGCCGCCTGCGCCATCGCCTCGGTCGACTCGTGGTCGGAGACGTCTGTCGGCACGGCGATCGCCTCGCCGCCGGCCTCCCCTATCTCGGCAGCCGTCTTCTCCGCCGCAGGGCCATTGACGTCCGCGATGACCACCCGCGCCCCCTCCTCCGCGAACCGCATCGCGAACGCGCGCCCGATGCCCTGCGCTCCGCCCGTGACGATGATGACTCGCTCGTCCAGCTTGCCCATGCCGTTACCTCTCGTCTCGTTGCCTATGCCTCTCCACACCGCCCGGCCGGTTCACCCTCACCCGCGCATCTCGATGCGCGCCCTCTCCCCTCAAGGGAGAGGGGATCAGTGCACAGCGACACCGCCATCGACGACGAGCGTCTGCCCGGAGATGAAATCGCTCTCCCCGGACATGAAGAATATGCCCGCGCCGACGAGGTCCTCCGGCATCTCGATGCGCTTGATGGCCCGGTTCGGGATGCGCGCCGCGAACTCTTCCATGTCGTGCTCTTCCGTCTCGCTCGCCGTCAGCCCCGGCGCTATCGAGTTAACCGTGATGCCGGACGGCCCGGCCTCGCGCGCGAGCACTCGCGTGAACGCAATGACTCCGCCTTTCGATGCCACGTAGTGCACGAGGTTCTCGCGCCCGTTGAAGAATGTTCCGGAGCTCATGTTGACGATCTTGCCGTAGCCCTGCTCCTTCATGTGGGGCAGAACGGCCTTCGAGCAGAGGAAGACACCCTTGAGGTTCACGGCGAGCATCCGGTCGAACTCGTCCAGCGGTATCTCCTCCAGCGGCGCGCGCGTGTGCCGCACCCGGAGCGCGATTGCCGCGTTGTTCACGAGCCCGGTTACCTTACCGAAGCGGGACAAGGTCTCCGCCACCATCGTCTCGGTCTGCGCCTGGTCCGACACGTCGACCGTCAGCGCGAGCGCCTGCCCGCCCGCCTGGCGCAGCTCTTCCGCCGAGCGTCCAGCGGCTTCGCCGTTGATGTCGGCCAGCACGACGGACGCGCCCTCGCGCACGAAGCCGTCCGCGAACGCCCGGCCGATGCCGGCCGCACCTCCCGTCACGATGATGACCCTGCCGTCCAACCGTCCCATACGCTCACTCCTGCTTCACTCGGCGTCGCCGAAGCCTTCCGGCGCCTGCCACTGGTTCATCCATTCGATGATCTCGTCGAGCGGCATGACGTCCGCGTACTTCTGGTTCATGTCGAACAGGTTGATGGCGTGCGGCGCCTCGTGACGGTCGAACACGCACTCCTCCGCAACCACGACCTTGTAGCGGTTCGTGCAGGCATCGACCACCGACGCCCGGACGCAGCCGCTCGTGCTCTCACCTGCGACGATGATCGTGTCGACGCCCAGCCCCGTCAGGTGTCCGACGACCGGCGTGCCCCAGAATGCGCTCGGCGAGGTCTTCTTCAGCATGACCTCGCCCTCGATCGGCGCGACCTCCGGGATGATGTCGTACATCCCCTCGCGCTTCGAACCGCCGCCCATGTAGCCCGCGCGCCCCGAGTTCTTGCGTCCCGCCGACGCCCAGCCGATGACGCCGGACTCGCTCTCCGGAAGGCCGGTGACGTGCACGACCGGGATGCCCGTCTCGCGCGCGGCGGCCAGCAGACGCTGGATGTGCGGCAGCGACTCCCACGCCGCCATGCCACAGCTGCCGGGCCATTCTTCCTTCGCTTCCATCACCGTCTGCGGCTTGTCACCGAACACCCAGCGGTAGAGGTCGATCATCAGCAGCGCAGGCCGCTTCCCGAACCCGCGGGTCCTGTGCCCGCTCGCCGCAACGTGCTCCTTGTCGGCCTCGCTCAGGTACTTCTCCCACACGCGCTCTGCCATCGCCGGCCTCCTTTCGTACTGTCGATCCTTGCGCCGCAATCCTACACCGCGCACGGGGAGTCGTCATGCGTTCCCTCTGCCCGGCCCGGTCTCTCTTCCCGTAGACTAGCGCCTATCTTCAGAGGCGAGGCGATACATGGACGTTGGCCTGATGGTGGAGGGACAGCACGACCTGGACTGGGAGCGGTGGCTGCACATCCTGCGCCTGGCGGAGCGGCTCGGCTTCCCGTCGGTGTTCCGCTCCGACCACTACTTCATCAACGACCAGCGAGCATCGCTGGAGACGTGGACCTCACTCGCGGTCGCGGCCAGGGAGACATCGACCATCAGGTTCGGGCCGCTCGTGGCGCCGGTGACGTTCCGGCACCCCGTCGACGTGGGCCGCATGGCCGCGCAGATCGACCTGCTCAGCGGCAGGCGGTTCGTGATGGGCGTCGGCAACGGCTGGCACCAGCCCGAGCACGACGCCTACGGCATCCCGTTCCCGGAGCCTGCCGAGCGCGCGGTGCGGCTGGGCGAGGCCATCCAACTGATGAAGGCGATGTGGGGCCCGGGGCCGGCCTCGTTCAACGGCAGGTACTACCAGCTGCGCGACGTCGACGTGCTGCCGAAGCCCGCGGCGGGGCGTCCGTACCTGCTCGTTGGCGGCAACGGGCCGAAGCGCACGCTGCGGTACGCGGCGCAGTACGCCGACGAGTGGAACACGGTCAACTCCCCGCCGGAGACGATCGCCGAGCGTATCGCCATCCTCGACGCGCACTGCGAGGCCGTCGGCCGCGACCCCGCGTCAGTCAGACGAACGATGATGGCGTTCGCGTTCGTCGGCCCGGACGACGCCACCATAGAGCGCAACATGGCGCTCTTCCCCAGGATGACGGGCGAGGGTCCTCTCGAAGAGAGGAAGGCCGCTCTCCGTGCGCGCGGGCTCATCGCGGGCCGCGCGGAGGAAGTCATCGACCAGCTCGGCAGACTCGCGGATCTCGGCATCAGCGAGGTGCAGTTCCAGCACCTCGACTTCCACGACGACACCGTCCTCGAGTTCCTCGCCTCAGACGTCGCGCCGAGGGTGAAGGGCCTGTAGGAGAAGGCTAGATGAGCCTCCCTTGCTGCGTGGGCGCGATGAGGTCAGGGCCATCGTTGGCAGCGGAGTTGACAAGCGTCGAGACCTCGTACGCCGTCATGGCCTCGGAGGGATAGGGCGCGAGCAGGCCCACGAGCGCCGCACCGTCCCGCATCCCGCCGTCCAGCCAGAGCGGCTCGACGTCCTCAGGCAGGATGACCGGCATGCGGTCGTGGATGGGCTGAAGAAGCTCGTTCGCCTCCGTCGTGATGATGGTGCACGACTCGACCACGTCGCCGCGCGGGTCCCGCCACGTATCCCAGAGGCCTGCGAAGGCGAACGGTTCCCCCGACGCCAACGTGATCCGCACCGGGCGCCTCCCGGCACTGCGTTGCCACTCGTAGAAGCCATCCGCGGGGATGAGGCATCGCCTCCGCAGCAGGGCGGAGCGGAAGGTGGGCCGCTCGGCAACCGTCTCGGCGCGCGCGTTGATCATCGGAGCGCCTGCAGGCGTGCCCCGCGTTCCTGATGGGACCAGTCCCCATCGCATGTACGATGCGTGCCTGGGCCCGCCTCCCCGCACGGCGAGCACCGGCTGCGTGGGCGCGACGTTGTAGCGTGGAGGCTGCTCCAGGCCATAGGCGTCGAACCCGAACCGGAGCGCGAGTTGTCCGACCTCCGCTATGAGGCTGTACCTTCCGCACATATCAGATGGAATCGTAAGCCGCACTTCGGAAGGGAGCAACGCGGTCTACGACAACATCCGTTCCTCTGACGGCACGCCGTGATAGAGTCTCCTCGTGCACGCGAGAGTCATCACCTTCGAGGTCCACGCCCGCCCCGCGCTCGACGATGCGCAGGCTGCGTTCGAACGGCTCGTAGTGCCGGAGATGCGGCGGCTCCCGGGCTACGACGGCGCGTACGTCCTCCGCGACGGCAACACGCGCGGAACGATCGTGATGCTCTGGGAGACCGAGGACACGCTGCAGTCCGGCGAGGCAACGCCCGGCCTCGCTGAGCAGATGACCCGCCTCCGCCCTCTCCTCGGACAGCACCCTGCCTACGCCACCTGTGAGGTCGGCTACGCGGACCATCCGCTCAACTGACGCCTACTCCTCCGTCTGCGTCGTCTGGCCGCCCTTGCGCGTCACGGTGATGTGCGCGAACGACGTGTCCGGCAGTGAGCCGTGCCAGTGCTTCTCCCCTGCGGGCGCGAACACCACGTCGCCCGCCTCGACTTCCGCCCGCTCTCCGCTCTCTGTCACGACCACGCCGCGGCCCTCCGTCACGATGAGGAGCTGGTCGCTCTCGTGGTAGTGAAACTTGTTCCGCACGCCGACCCCGAAGCTGACCACGCTCACGTTGAAGTCGTCGCTGTCCGGCGCGAGCGGCTGACGCGCGACATCGTCGCTCGTGAACAGCGGGCCCGCCGCCGACTCTTTCTCGACCTCGCTGATCTTCCGCACCTGCATCGCTTACTCCTTTTTGAGTCGCGTTAGTTTGTTATCCGTTCATCCTGAGCTTGTCGAAGGGGCTTCGCCTGTCGAAAGACGCTACGCGTACGCGTCGTAGATGCCCTCGAACTTGCCCAGCTTCAGCCGCACCTGCGTCTCCGCCATGTGCCGCACCATCTCGACGTCGCGGTCGTCGCGGATCAGCCGGGCGACTGCCTCGCCTGCTTCCGCCGCGTGGTCCACGTCCACGATGCCGTGGATGCGGAAGAACTCCAGGTGTTCCGCCGGGATGTTGTACGGCGCTTCCTGGAGGTAGTTGAACAGCTCGGTCGAGTACCGCTGCACCATCGTCTCGTTCGTCAGACCGGACGCCCGCCCTGCTGCCGGGCACGTGTTGATGAGCGCGGACGCCACGATGACGCTCGTGTGGCAGAGCACCTCGTGCACCGGCACCATCTCCTCGAAGTCGCGCTCCGTCAGCCCGATGTTCATGCCGAACTCCTGGCAGAGGTCCGGGTGATCGTGCTCCGCGACGATGCCCGCGACCATGTCCTTGAACGCGCGGGGGTTGTCGGCTGCCTTGATCATGCGGATCGCGCCCGCCTTGAGCAATGCACGGTTGAACCACGTGTGCTGGAGCGAGTATCCCTGCAGCCGACGGACCGTCAGCGTGCCCGCGCGCAGGTCGCGGAAGTATCGCGTCTCCATCAGCGCGTCCGCTGCGGGCTGCACCACCTCCGCCACCAGCTGCTCAACGAAGTCCTTCGTGTTCACCGTCGTTGTCATGCTGCGCCTCCTCTGCTTCCACTCCATACTCTACGCCCTATGTCGCACGGGTCAACCTCGGTGGAGTGATACAAAGCTATTGCATCTTGCCAGGGCAGTAGTACGATACTCTCAAGCGAACACTCCTCCGGGAACGAGAGCACGCGGTACCCATGGTCAGCTACGACGAGTTCAACGCCTTCAAGTCCGAGAACGCCGCCCAGCACGCTGAAACGAGAGAGCGGCTCGAACGCCTCGCCACTGAGGTCACCGGGCTCACCACGCAGGTCGCCGTTCTCGACGCCCGGATGAACGCCTTCCAGCGCACACAGGACCTGACCAACCGCCTCCTCGTCACTCTCATCGGGACGATGGGCGCCGCCTTCGTGGCCGCCGTCGTTACGGCCCTCACTCGCTAGACGCACGGACGCAGCCCGCCCCCGTCGTTCCCGCGGAGGCAGGAACATCGCCATCCTGCCCATCCTGTGCATCCATGTAACATGCCCCCATGTTCTCTCCCGACGACGCCCGGAACGCCCCGCTCTACGAGCGCTACTCCATCGAGTTGCTCGGCGCGGACGATGCTCCCGCTCCTGACGGCCAGCCCGGCGACGGCCTGACGCTCCACACGACGCGCGGCGACGTGGCGTGCATCCTGCACCGTCCCGCCGAGGAGCGCAGCGTAGGCATCGTCTGGGCTGCCGGCGCGCGAGGAGGCTTCGACGGCCCGGCCAACGGCCTCTACCGAGACCTCGCCGTCCGCCTTGCAGAGCACGGCGCCGCCTCGCTGCGCGTAAACTACCGCCATCCGGCGAACCTCGACGAGTCGACGCTGGACGTGCTCACCGCCGTCTGGCACATGGCCGCGATCGGCTACACGCGCGTCGCGCTCGTCGGCCACTCGTTCGGCGGGGGCGTCGTCATATCGGCATCCCGCTACACGACGCACGCGCGGGGCGTCGTCGCGCTCGCGAGCCAGACGATGGGTGCGGAGGACGCCGCCCTCCTCGGCGGCAGGCCATTGCTGGTCGTGCACGGTGAGGCCGACGCCGTCCTCCCGCTCGTGAACGCCGAGACCATCGTCGATTGGGCGTCCGGCCCGAAGCAGCTCGTCACCTACCCCGGCGCGGGCCACGGCCTCCGCGAATGCGCCGGCGAGCTCCGCGCGCTCCTGGAAGACTGGCTGACAGGCCTGCTGTTGGCGTAGGGCGCCCAACAAGGAGAGGGGCAGCCTTGTGGCTGCCCCTCATCACTCCGTGTTATGCCTCAGCCTACGTGTCGCGCTCATTGGTGGGGCCGACTACGCCGTTGCTGTAGGGAATGAAAGCCTTCATCCGGGAGATCACGCCGTGTTTTGCAAGCTCGGCCTCGAAGATACGGTTGATCTCAGGGTCTTGGTCCTCATACTCGATCTGCATGCCGCCCTCCTTGATGCTGACGTTGGACTCGCCCCATTGGCTGGGCTGTCCGTCACCGCTGCGGAGAGCGAGGTAGCGGGCAGGCTCAGGGCCCGTGTTGAAGTGCTGGTGGAAGGTGGCGTCGGCGGGGACGATGATCATGCCGCCCTTCTTCCACGGCGCGATCTCGTACTCGGGCTTGTCGTTGTCCCACCACAGCGCCGAGAACCCGACGCCGCCCAGGATGACCAGGTGTGCGCCCGGTCCGTGGCGGTGGCCCTTCTTGTACGTCCCCACCGGGAACTCGGAGATATGCGCCCCCGTCACGTTCCCCGCGAGGTCGAAGTGCGTGTTGATGCCGCCGGCGCCGCGGTCGCGGTACTTCCACAGCCGCATGATGTCGGCGTTCGGCACGAAGTTGGTCTTCCACATCGTCCCGAACTTCGTCCCCTTCCGCTGGTAGAGCGTCCCCTGCCCGTTGAAGAAGTCCTCGTCCTCGCCGGAGAAGCGGTCCTTGAACCGGAACGGGTTGTTGAAGACGAACTCGTTGCTGCGGAACATGCGCATCACCGGCGGCGCGTTCGTCATGGACACGTACCGCGCGGGCTCCGTGCCGCTGCCGTTGAAGTGCTGGTAGGACGCATTCAGCGGGATCACCAGCAGGCTGCCCGCTGCCCACTCGAACGTCGCCTTCTGGCCTTCGCTCAGCCACACGCTCGTCGCGCCGCGGCCGGAGATGACGTACATCACCTCTTCGTACATGTGGCTCTCGGGCTCCGACTTCCCGCCGGGCCTGATCTCCACCAGGTGCGCGTCGTTCGGCAGCATCGGGTTCGGGATGTTGATCACCGCGCCCTTGCCGCCCTTCCGTTCCCAGTCGCCGAGCTCGACCTCGTTCAGGTCTTCGAACTTGTACTCGACGATGCGCTTGACCCCCTCGCGCTCGATCCACTCGAAATACGGGTCGCCCGATTCCCACATATCCATCTTGTCGGGGACTTCCGCCTCCCGCAGGTCAACGACTGCCATCTTGCTCCTCCCGTCGGTTTCAGTAATACGTGCGCCTACTCTACCACGCGTGCGGCCTTTCGTTCTTGTCACTCTTCCCGCGCCTGAGCCCCCGCGCGCAGGTCCTGCAGGCGCCCCATCTGCGTGCTGCGCCAGCCGTAGCCCAGCGCAAACGCCAGCACCGCGACGGCGCCCGTGATTGCCGCGATCGGCGCGGTCGCCGCCGCCGCCACGCCCGCGAACTGCAGCTCTCCCATCGGGCGCACGCTCGTATGCACCATGCTCCAGATGCCCATCACGCGGCCGCGGAACTCGTTGGCCACCAGCATCTGCAGGTTCGTCTGCACCGCCACGTTCAGCATCGACGCTCCCGTCCCGTACGCGAACAGCAGCACGAGCGAGACCCAGTACCATTCCGATAGCCCGAACGCCACCATGAACACGCCCATCGTGACCGCCCCGCTCGTCAGCAGCGCCCGCTGCTGGTGCGGCGACGTGAAGGTCGAAGCGACGAATACCCCCGCCACGCTCCCGATGCCCATCGCTCCCCACATGTAGCCCAACCCCTCCGGTCCGACGCCCAGGATGTCCTTGGCGAATATCGGGAACAGCACCGCCAGCGCCACACCGAACGCCATGTTCCAGTACGCCGTGCCGATGAGGAACAGGAACACCTTCTCCCGCCGGATGTAGCCCAGCGCGGCCGCCATATCCCCCAGCACGCTCCGTCCCCGAGCGCGGACAATGGGCGGCAGGTGCACCCGCCACAGAAGCGCCGCGTATACCGCAACCGCCGCGGCCGTGATCGCGAAGACGACCCCGCCCGCCACGCTCGCCGACCCCGATGTGTCGAACACGAACTCACTCACCAGGCCGCCCACCACCGGGGACCCCACCCGTGTCGCCGGATGGATCATCGCGTTGAGCCCCACCGCGCTCGGCATCGATTCCCGTTGGACCAGGTGCGGGAACATCGCCTGCCGCGCCGGCCCCTCGAACGACCCGATCGCCGACAGCACGAACCCGCCGGCGATCACGTGCCACGCCGTCAGCATGCCCGCGATGCCCAGCCCCGACAGCGTACCCAGAGCCATGATGAACAGCACCTGCACCGTGATGAGCAGCTTCCGCTGGTCGAACTTGTCCGCCAGCGCGCCGCCGAACAGCGTGAGCGCCGTGGAGGGGAGCATCTGCGCAACGCCGTTCACGCCCAGCAGCACCGCCGACCCGGAGAGCTGGTAGATCAGCCAGCCCTCGATCATCCACTGCATCTGCTGACCGGAGACGGCAATGACGAACCCCACCCAGAACAGGCGGAAGTCCCGGTATCGCAGCGCGCTGAACCGTCCTGCCATGCCGCATAGTCTACGCTGCTGCGTGAGCTTTCCGCGTGAAGTAACATCTCCCTATGCAGACCCCCTACGGCATCGTCGACGGCGACGGACACGTCACCGAGTCCGAGGACCAGATACGCCCGTACATGGACGAGCCCTACCGCTCGCGGGGCGGCCAGATACGCGCGGGCCACAACTACTGGGACATCAACCTCGGCGGCAGGCTTGGCTCCGTCGCCAAGGACGCGCAGACCTGGCTCGACGCCATGGACGAGGGCGGCATGGAGACCGCCGTCCTCTACCCCACGTCTATCGGCTTCACCGCAGCCCTCATCTGGGAGCCGGACGTCGCGGTTGCCGTCTGTCGCGCCTATAACGACTTCCTCCACGAGGAGTTCACGAGCGTCAGCCCGCGCCTCAAGAGCGTCGCCCTGCTCCCGCTGCAGGACGTGGGCGAGGCCGTCAAGGAGTTGCGCCGGGCCGTCACGGAGCGCGGGCACTCCGGCGCGATGCTCTCCGCCATCGGGGCGCACCCGCCGCTCGGACGCGCGCAGTATTTCCCGCTCTACGAGGAGGCGCAGCGCCTTGGCGTCATGCTCGCCGTCCACTCCTCCACACAGGGCATCCACCACCTCGCCGCGGACGACTACCAGCGGTTCATCGAGGTCAACACTTTCTGCTTCCCCGTCGGCCTCTTCCGTCACATGGTCAGCATGATGTTCGCCGGTATCCCGGAGCTCTTCCCGGAGCTGCGCGTCGGCTGGATGGAGGCCGGGTGTGGATGGGTGCCCTACTGGCTGGAGCGCATGGATGAGAAGTGGAAGATCCGCGGCGCCGACGAAGCCCCGCTGCTCCGCAGGTCACCCACCGAGTACGTGCAGCAGGGCAACTGGTTCTTCCACACCGAGGCCGACGAGAAGATGCTCCCCTACACCGCCTCCGTCATCGGCGCGGACAAGCTCTTCTTCGCCTCCGACTTCCCCCACTGGGACTCGGAGTATCCGCACAATGTGGAGGAGCTCCTCGCCCGCGAGGACATCGACGAGACGCTCCGCCGCAACGTCCTTCGCGAGAACGCCCTCCGCCTCTACGGACTGTCGTAACCCTCTCAGGAGCATGAGCATGGAACCACTCCACTGGCGCAAGCGCATCGGCCTCATCACCAACAGCGGGCAGGTCATCACCGAGCCGCGCTACTACCAACTCGCGCCACACGGCGTCACCTTCCACGCCTCGCGCATGCTCAATACCGGTGGCCCGGACGGACTGCTCCGCATGGAGCAGAACGCTCCGCGCGCCGTCGAAGAGCTCGTGACCGCCGACGTCGACGCCATTGCCTACTGCTGCACGGTGAGCGGCGCCATGCGCGGCTTCGAGAAGGACCGAGCCTTCTGCGAAGACATCCAGGCCAACACCGGTATCCCCGCGACCTCCACCATGCTCGCCTGCGCCGAAGCGCTCCAGCACCTCGGAGCGCGCCGCATCGTCCTCACCAGCCCCTACGTCGATAGCCACAACGAGCACGAGGCGGTCTACCTCCGCGAGGCGGGCATCGAGCCCGTCCTTATGCGCGGCATGGGCCTCACGTCCGGCAAGCAGTACTGCCGCGTAACGCCGGACGAGATACACGATTTCTGTCTGGACGCCTGGCACGACGCCTACGCACTCCAGCCGGACGCCCTCTTCGTGAGCTGTATGAACTACGACGCGATCGCCGCCGCCGAGGACCTGGAACGCGCCATCGGCAAGCCCGTCGTTACCTCGCACACCGCCACCCTCTGGCGCGCACTCTCCCTCGCCGGCATCCCCGACCCCATCGAGGGCGCCGGCTCCCTCCTCGCCGAGCCGCGCTAGCCTCTATTCCTTCTCCTGAAGGAGAGGGTGCCGCTGCGTCAGCGGCGGCGGGTGAGGGCCCTCCGGGGCGGAGTGGGGGTGTGTCACTTCGAGCGAAGCGCAGCGGAGTCGAGAAATCTCTCGGGGTAGCCCGCTCATGGCTACCCATCCCGCTCATGGTGAGCCTGTCGAACCACGCGAGGCCATCTTGGCTGCCCATCCAACCAGGCGGTGCACGAAGGTTAGCGTCTTAGCGTCACTCAAGAGTGATGCTATGATGGCTCCATGCGGACCACGCTTACATTGGACGATGACCTGGCCGACTCGCTGAAGGAGCAGGCTCGGCTGCTGAACAAGCCCCTCAAGCAAGTGGTGAACGATGCGCTGCGCCGGGGGATGTCACCCGGGGCGATTCAGCCGGATTCCCTTCCCTATCGGGTCGTCCCGAACCGCAGTGGCCTCGCTCCCGGTGTGGACCCGCTCAAACTGAATCAGCTCAATGATCAGCTGGAAACCGTGGAGTTCACGGGACGAGGCAACGGATGATCGTCCCGGACCTGAACCTCCTCATCTATGCCCACAACGAAGGAGCGCCCTTCACGACCGCGCGCGAGACTGGTGGGAGAACCTGGTTAACGGCACGGAGCGTGTCGGCGTACCGTGGGTGGTAACGACGGGCTTCGTGAGGCTCATGACACACCCCCGGTCCCTTGCTCGCCCGGTCACGCCGGAACAGGCCGTCGACTACGTGCGTGAATGGTTCCGGTCCTCCCACGTAACGCCGGTCAACCCTGGTGCTGAACACCTGACCTACCTCCGGCGAAACCTCGCCGCGGCTGGGGTCGGCGCAGACCTCGTCACCGATGCACACGTCGCGGCCCTGGCGATGGAGTTCCAGGCAGAGGTGCATTCCAACGACAACGACTTCAGCCGCTTCCCCGGTCTCCGCTGGTGCAATCCCTTGTAGCGGTCGGTTCTCGCCAGCGCCCGTTGCCCTCACACCTTCCGCGCGTACGTCGTGATGCCGTCCGCCAAGTCGAAGCGGCGCGCGACATTGTGCATCGCTCGCAGGAACGGCGCCGCCGCGCCGATGAGGCGCGTCTTGTGCAGCAGGCGCACCGGCGCGTAGAGCCCCTCGTTCGTATCGTCGGCGTCCACGACCCCGGCCAGCGTCGCCGTCTCGGTCACCCGGAACGTCTCGAGTCCTACGTCGGCCAGCATCCGCGTGAGCGTGCGCCGCGAGAAGTAGTAGACGTGCTCCGGCATGCTGTAGTGCCGCCAGCGCGCCCCCACGAT
Organism: Dehalococcoidia bacterium; assembly: GCA_034422795.1. Classification (GTDB taxonomy): domain Bacteria; phylum Chloroflexota; class Dehalococcoidia; order Lucifugimonadales; family Australimonadaceae; genus Bin16. The sequence continues at coordinate 73,344 of DAOUJK010000024.1, forward strand.
GCGCGGCCACAACCCTTCCACGTCGTGCGTCCCGACGATAAGCACGCCGCCCGGCTTGAGCAGCCGGTGCACCTGCCGCAGCACGCTCTTCGGGTCGGGCAGGTGCTCGATCGTCAGCAGCATCGTCGCGAGGTCGACGCTGTCCGGCGGCAGGTCCACGTCGTCCAGCGTGCCGGTGAAGACGTCGAGTCCGAACTCGCGGCGCGCGTGCTCAGTCGCGTACGCCGACACGTCCACGCCGTAGGGCGTCCAGCCCCGCCGGCGCAGCTGGTCCAGCACGATGCCCATGCTGCACCCAACGTCCAGCGCGACGCCCGGCGTCACGTCCCCAAGCGGACGTAGCAGCTCGCCCACCAGGAAGCGCAGGTGGTCCGTCAACGCCATGTAGTTCGAATAGCCGACGTGGAGGTCGTCGTAGTCGCTGCCGCCGCCGTAGTAGGAGTCGCTGTAGATCGTCGCGAGCTCGGAGGCCACGGGGCGCGGGTTGATGAACACCAGGCGGCACTCGTTGCACCGCACGACCGTGTACCCCTTGATGACGTGCAGCGGCGAATGCTCCCCCGACCCGCACAGGTTGCACGCCACCGTCTCGAAACGCGTCTCCGTCATCGGCATACCTCCGTGTTCGGCTTGCGAACGCCCGCCCGCGGTGGGCCTGTCGAGCCACGGGTCCGCGTCTACAGGCTGCGCCAGCCTCCCCGCAGGAACGGGCACGGCGCCCTGCCCGCAGTTCACACCCGTGCCGCATCCGGCCTGAAGATGGCGATGCACTTGCTCGAGTTGAAGATGTAGGTGGGCGCCCAGGCCGCGATCTCCGGGACGCGGCCTTCCATCGCGCCAGCGAGGCACACCCAGTTGAGCACCTCGTGCTGGCCCGATGCGCGTATGTGCGCCGGGTCGAAGTCTCGCCAACCCTCCAGCTTCCCCGCCTTCAGGTCCTCGTAGTGCTCCCTGTCCGACTGCACGTCTCCCCAAAGGTGCCCGTGCATCGGCGTGAGTGAGGCATGGGACCAGCTCGACGAACCGATGATCACCGCACGGTACGGGCTCCGTTCGATGCATTCCGCCACCGCCCTCCCCAAGTCGTAGCACCGCCACGGCGGCGCGCAGTCCGGCGGGTACACCTCCCGCTCCACGACCCTGCCGACACTCGCTGAGTCGTCCGGGTGCGGGATGCGCAGGTCGCGGCCATAGGAGTTCACGTGGAACGGGATGAACGTGTACGGCCAGCCATTCCGGTCCCAGTCCAAGTAGTCGACGGTGCGCGCGAAAGCGTGCCCCAGCGACACCGCGTGGTTCATCTTCCACGCGCACGCAACGTCGAAACCGCTCCCGATCAACTCGTTCGCGATCCACGTCGCGATCTTCTGGCTACCCTGGGCCGTCTCCTGGAGCGGCGGACGTTCGAGCCGTATGCCCACGTTCACGCCCTCGCGCCCAGCGCGGTAGCGGTCCTGCGAAGGAGGCCTGTTCAGCTGCATCTCCTCGCATCCGAAGATGCAGAACGGCGGGATGACGTCTTCGTGGAAGTTCTCGTACTGGTCGTCGCCGAACACGAGCACGAAGTCGGGTGCGAACTCGTCTATCGCCCGCCGGGCGGCCCGGAAACCCTTCACCGCCTCCTCGCGATGCCTACGCGCCGCCGCGACCCCCTCGTCGTCGCCCCATTCGTCCCGCATCTCCTGCGGCCAGTTCGCCTGGTCCTTCCAGTGCTCAGGTGTCTTCTCGCTCCTGAGGTTCACGCGGAAGAAGTTGTTGGCCATCGTCTCGTCCGTCAGACCCGGGTGAGGCCCGTGCGGCATGCCGATCCCCAGTATCTCGCCCATGGTTCCCTCCTCTTGCCTGACGCCTGCTGCCCTCCGGTCACACGACGGGCTGCGACAGCTTCGCTCGCGAGCACACCACGTCCACCAGCGCGGGCCGCCCGCTCTCGACAGCCGCCTTCAGCGCCCCCGCAATCTCGTCCGGATGCTCCACGCGGAATGCCGCGCACCCCAGCTCCTTCGCGATCGCTGCGAAGTTGATGCCGGGGAGGAAATCGACGCAGTCCTCCGCCGGCATCCCCGGCTCGTTGAGACCGCCGTTGTTGAACACGATGACCGTCAGGGCAACGTTGTAGCGCGCCGCCGTTTCCAGTTCGCTCAGGATCCCGCACATCAGGCCGCCGTCGCCTTCGAAGCAGATCACCCGCTTGTCCGGCGCAGCCAGTTTCGCGCCGATCGCCATCGGCAGGCCCGTCCCGATGGCGCCCGTTCCCCGCGGCGATATGAACGTCGTGCCCGCCTCCACGAGGATGTTGTTCGTGCCGAACACGAACGAGTTGGAGCCGTCCGAAACGACGATCGTGTTCCCGTCGACGAACCGCTCGACCTCCCGCACCACACGCGCCCCATGGATGGGCACGTCGTCGGACTCTGCGATGCTCCCGATGTCGGCGTGCCACTGCTCCATCAGTTGCCGGACCTCGTCCACGCGCGCCTGCCGTGAGGCCGGGACTTCCCCCGACCGCCCGCGCAGCGACTCCGATAGCGCCTCGAGGCCAAGCCGTGCGTCCGACACGACGGCGACCGCCGTGTCGTAGTTGCGGCCGATCTCCTCGGGGTCCACGTCCATGTGGATGATCGTGGCCGAGGGGTCGGGGACTGTCCAGCGGTTGGTCGCCATCTCATTGGTGCGCGTCCCGACCAGCAGCACGACGTCCGAGTCGTTGATGATCTTCCGTGCGATGCGGCCGCGTCCCAGCGGCCCGCCCATGCCGCCGAACCCGCCGGTCGGCCCCACGCTCAGCTCATGGCGCTCCGGGAACGAGCCCTTCCCCGAGAGGGTCGTCGCCACGGGGATCCGGCCCGCCTCCGCGACGCTGACCAGCGCGTCCCAGGCCCGCGAGAGCACGACGCCTCCACCGGCGATGATGCATGGGCGCTCGGCGCTGCTGAGGAGCGCGGCTGCCGCCTCGATCGCTGCCGGGTCCGGCTGGGGGCGTTGCGCGGGGAAGGTCCCGTACTGCGGCTCGCAGCGCGGCTCCGCGTCAACCTCGAGAGCGGGACCGACCGTCGGACCCGCGCCGCGCAGGTTGACCACCACCGGGCGCGGTCTGCCGGTGCTGCTGACGCGGAACGCCTTTGCCAGCACCTCGGGCGCCATCGACATATCGGGCACGTCCCCGATCCACTTCGTCACCGGGCGCATCATGCCGACCTGGTCCTGCTCGAACTGGGCGTTTCTCCCCTGCATGACCACGGGCACGCCGTCCTGCAGCACGATGACCGGCACAGACGAGGTCCACGCCTCCGCGAGGCCCATGATCGCGTTGGGCGTCGCCGCCTTGTTCAGCGACATCACCCCCACCCGCCCGCTCACGCGGGCGTACCCGTACGCCATAAGCGCAGCGGACGCCTCGTGGTGGATGACGATCTGCTGCACCCGCTCCCGGTCCAGCGGGTAGACGCGCATGCCGAAGAGGTGAGTGACCCCGTACCGGGCAAGCATCTCGCTCAGGTGCTCGTGAACGTCAGCCTTCATTGCACGAACCTCCAAGCCGTCTGTGGTTGTTCCGACGCCGCTAGCGTATCAGTTGCTGTCCCCAAACGGCGGACGCATCGTGTGCCAGGGAGTCGCCTGCTCGTAGGCGTGCGCGACGCGGAAGATCGACGTCTCGTCGAAGCGCTTCGCCATCACGTGCAGCCCCACCGGCAGCCCGTCGTCGGAGAAGCCCATCGGCACCGACATCGCGGGCGCGCCGGAGTAGTTCGCGGGCGTGTGGAAACCGTACTTCCGCATCTGCTCCACCGCCGCCTCCTTCGTCGGAGGCTCGCTCTTCGTGTCCGCGATGCGCGGCGGGAACTGCGCGTACGCCGGGGCTACCGCCACGTCGAAGCGTTCCAGCGCCCCGAGCGTCTGCGCCCGCAACTGAGCGCGCAACTGCAGCGCTCGGTTGTGGCTCACCGCCGGAAGCAACGCGGGGAGCAGCACGTTGCGGCGCACGCCAACGTCGTACAGCTCCGGTGTCTCATTCAGGTGCGTCCACTGCAACGCGGCCCGGGGCGCGCTGAGGGCGTTGTTGATGAGCCCGCTCAGCGTGATGAGCGGCAGCGACACCTCTTCCACCGACGCGCCGAGCGACCGCAGCACGCCGATGGCGTCGAGCGCCAGCTGCCGGATGCGCGGGTCCAGGTGCGGCGCGTCGATCGCCTCCTTGATGACCGCGACCCGCATCCCGCGGATGTCGCCGTCGAGCATCGAGGAGTAAGCGGGCACGGACAGCCGCGCCGACATCAGGTCGTTCGCATCGAACCCGGCGACCGCCTCCAGCAGCAGCGCGCAGTCCGTCACCGACCGCGCGATCGGCCCCGCCGTGTCCTGGTACCAGCTGCTCGCGATCATCCCGTGCGTGCTCACCCGCCCCAGCGTCGGACGTATCCCCACCGCGCCATTGTTCGACGCCGGACGCCGTATCGAGCCGCCCGTGTCCTCCGCCAGCGACCCCGCGCAGAGCGCCGCCGCCACAGCGATGCCCGAGCCCGTGCTCGAGCCGCCCGCGTCGTGCTCCAGGCTCCACGGGTTGCGCGGCTGGCCGTACGGGAACACCCACGTCACCGGCGACGCGAACTCCGTCATGTTCAGCTTGCCCAGCATCACCGCTCCCGCGTCGTGGAGCCGCGCGATGGGTGTTGCGTCGAAGTCCGGCACGAACTCCGACAGGATGCTCGAGCCGCATGTCGTCAGGATATCCTTCGTGTAGAACTCGTCCTTGTGCGCGAGCGGGATGCCGGTCAACGAGCCGGCCGCCTCACCCCGAGCCAGGGCCTCGTCCGCCTTCGCCGCCTGCTCCAGCGCGAGCTCCGCCGTCACCGTCACGTACGAGCGCAACTCGCCGTCGAACCGCTCGACGCGGTCGAGGTACATCCGCGTCAGCTCCACCGACGACACCTGCCGCGTCCGCAGCAGATGCGCCAACTCCGTGATGGGCTTGTACGCCATCGGCGCATCCGAACTCTCGGTCAACTGGGCCGCTCGCCCTGAGCTTGTCGAAGGGCCAGCGCCTGCCCCCTCGCCCTCTGAGGGAGAGGGTTGGGGTGAGGGTGAAGGGCCCTCGGGGGCCTCTGCCGGATATTGCAGCGCGGGCAGCGGCACGACCCCGTACAGGTCGTGCTGGTCGAGCACCTCAAGCGCCTCGCGCAGCGCGTTGAACTGCACCGTCAGCGGCTCGACGTCCCCGTCCAGTAATCGCAGCCCCGCCACCTTCGCCAACCCGCGAAACTCATCCGGCGTGATATCGGCCATCGGTTACTCCTTGTTCACCTCTCCTTTGAGGGGAGAGGTCGCCACAAAAGTGGCGGGTGAGGGTGAACCCTCTTCTCCGTCGTTCCCGCGCTTCAGCGCCCGCGGAGAGCGGGAACCTCGCAGCCCACCTCTCCCTGGGGGAGAGGTCGACGCGCTTGCGCGGCGGGTGAGGGCTCACCAGACCTCCCGCCCTCCGTTCACCAGGATCATCTGCCCGGAGATGAACCGCGCGTCGTCCGTGAAGAGGAACGCCATCACTCCCGCGAGGTCGTCCGGCACGCCGCGACGCAGCATCGACGACTCCGGCTCACGGAGCGCCTCTTCTGCCGACAGCGGCTCCTCGGTGTCGGAGTGCGTGTTGCCCGGTGCAACGGTGACGACGTTGATGTTGTACTGCCCCAGTTCCCGCGCCACGGCCCGCGTGATGCCCGTGATGGCCGACTTCGACCCGACGTACTGGACGTTCGTCGCGTTCGCCGAGCGGCCGATGCGCAGCGTGCTGCCGGAGCTGACGTTGACGATGGTGCCGGAGGCCTGCTCCCGCATGTACGGGTAGACCGCGCGGATGCCAAGGAACGTGCCTCGCGTGTTCACCGCGAACACCCGGTCCCACATGGTCATGTCCACGTCCATCAGCGACGCGTACTCCAGCCCGTGCCGCGTCGTGATGCCCGCGTTGTTCAGCAGACCGTCGATGCGCCCGAATCGCTCGTGCGTCTGGCGCGCCATCGCGAGCGTGTCCCCCTCCGACGACATGTCGACGCGCAGCGGCAGCACCTCGGCGCCCCGCTCCTTGCAGAGCGACGCCGTCTTCGAGAGATCGGCGATATCGGCGAGCGTCAGCTTCGCCCCTTCCTCCGCCAGCCGCGTCGCGTACCGGCGCCCCAGCCCCGACGCTGCGCCCGTCACGATGATCACCCGGTCCTGCAAAAGCATGCGCTCCCTCCGCACCGAATGGCGCGCCGCCATCCTACCCTCCCGCGCCCTCTTGTGCTAACGTGCAGCCGTCAAGCGGCGAACGGCCACGGAGCAGAAGGAGGCCCTTCATGGCAGTCATCGATTCAGACGCCCATGTCGTCGAAACAGACCGCACCTGGGACTTCATCCCCCCGTCCGACCAGCACCTGCGGCCCGTCATGGTCACGAAGCCCGACGCGTCCGGCAACGACGTCCGCTACTGGGAGATCGACGGCGTGATACGCGGCACGGTGCGCCAGCCCGTCGGCAAGCGCGAGGAGTGGGACCCCGCCCGCGTAGCAGCGGACATGGCGGCAGCCCAAGCGAACTCCGGACGGAAGATGGCGACGCCGGACGCCTCCAAGCACATGGAGGACGTCGGCGCCCGGCTGCGCCATATGGACGAGTTGGGCATCGACTACCAGATGCTCTACCCCACCATCTTCCTGCGGAAGCTCGCCGACCGCGACGAGACCCGAGTCGCACTGGCGCAGGGCTACAACCGCTGGCTCGCCGACATCTGGACGCAGTCCGAGGGTCGCCTGCGCTGGGCCGCCGTGCTCCCGCTCTCCGTCATGGACGAGTCAATCAAGGAGCTGCACTGGGCCGTGGAGCACGGCGCGAACGGCGTCTTCATGCGCGGCGTCGAGGAAGAGGGCATGCTCCAGGATGAGTACTTCTTCCCCCTGTACGAGGAGATGAGCAAGCTGGACATGGCCGTCACCGTCCACATCGGCAACGGCAATCCCATGATGGAGAGCCTGCTCAACCACGGCGCGGGTGGCTCGCCGTTCTCCTCCATGCGCATCTTCTCCGTCGCCGCCTGCCACGCGTGGATACTCGCCGGCATCCCGCAGCAGTTCCCCCGGCTGCGCATCGCGTTCGTGGAGGCCGCCGCGCAGTGGGCGCCCTACGTCGTCAACGACCTGCGCCGCCGCTTCCCCGGGCGGCACGGCAGGCCCGCGCCCGACGACCTCTTCGCCGAGAACCGTATCTGGGTCACGTGCCAGACCGACGACGACATCGGCTACCTGGTCGACTACGCGGGCGAGGACAACCTCCTCATCGGCACCGACTACGGCCACACCGACCAGTCGTCCGAGATAGAGGCGATGCGCATCTTCCAGGAACAGGGCACCGTCGCCCCGGCCATCGTCAGCAAGATACTGGACGCCAACCCCCGCGCCGTGTACGGCTTCTAGGCGTCTCCGTCGTTCCTGCGGAGGCAGTACCCTCGCCTGGCCCGCGCTCAACGAGTGAGGCTGGTTCTGGCCGTCCTTCGCCATCCTGATATACGCTACCCATGATGGAGGATGCCCGATGACGACGACCAACGCGCTGGACGACCGGTTCGACGAGGCCGAGCGCGGCCTGGAGTGGCTGGAGAAGCTGGAGGCGCTGCAGGCCCGATCGGCGTCCTACCGTGCGGCCTTCGAGGTCGCCGAGTACGTGATGCAGTTGCGGGCAGCCGTGACCGCGCTGGCCGGAGAGCGCACCCCCGCCGAGCTGAGCGACGCCGTGGGAGCGGCGACGGCCCGACTGGTCGAGGAGTTGCGGCAGGCCGGCGCCAGGGACTACTGGAACACGCGTGTCCTCCCCGCCCTCCTGAAGTCGGACCGCTGACCAACTCTCATTTGGAGCGCAGCCGAGAAATCTCTCGGGCGATACCTCGCCGCTCACCCGCGTTCTCCGGAGAGGATGTTGCGCGCTAAAGCGCGGGACTCCGCCTCTGCTGCGCTCAACATGACAAGGCCCACCTCCACACCTCCGGTCCACCCTCACCCGCCGCGCAAGCGTGCCGACCTCTCCCAGAGAGCGAGGGGGGTCAGGAGGCCACGGGGGATGCCCCTACACTGGGCGGGGTCTTGCCTCAGCAGGAACGACGGGCTACAACGGGCCCTCGTCCTGTTCCTGGCGGTGGTAGATCTCCTCGATCGCCACGTCGAGCTCGGCCCACTGGCGTTCCGTCGCCGAGCGCAGCCGCATGTTCTGGAAGGCGCCCCAGACCGTCATCGCAGGCGGCACCAGCAGGACGGAGAAGATGAGCGAGTACGCGATCGTGATCGCCGCCGTGGTACCGAACTGCTGCATCGCAGCCAGCGGAGCGAAGGCCATCACCCCGATGCCGAGCGCCGTCGTCAGCGCGGAGCCCAGCAGCGCAGAGCCGGTGGTCGCGAGCGTCCGCACCGCCGCCCACTCCGGGTTGCGCAGGCGTGTGAACTCCTCGCGGTAGCGGTGGATCATGTGGATGGTGTAGTCCACCCCGATGCCGATGGAGAGCGCCGAAATGATGGACGTGGTGATGGTGTACGGGATGCCGAGCAGCGCCATGGTGCCCAGCACCGAGATGAGTACGAACACCGTCGGCGCCACCGCGATGACCGCCAGCGCCGGCTGGCGCAACGTCAACCAGAAGAAGACCGTGAGGACGAGGAGGGCAGCCGATATGGTCGTGCTGATCGACTCCGTCTGCCGGTCCCTGATCTCGTCCGTGAACACGAAGGAGACGATGCTGTCCGAGGTTGCCGTGAGCGCGTCGTCTTCGCCGGCCCAAACCGCTTCGATATCCCCCTGCAACCGCCTCGATGCGGCGGTGTCGCCCGTGGACGCAGGGAACTGCAGCAGTATGGTGTCGACGCCGTCCGGGTCGTTGACCAGGCTGTGCCGCAGAGCGGGGTCCTGCGCTTCGATCCGGTCAAGTAATTCCTGCATCAGCACCGGGTCGAGCCGCACTCCTGCGGTCGCCTGCCGGAAGAGCGCTTCCAGTTCCGGGTTGTACTTGTCATCGGGCGCTCCGCTATCAGTCGTCCAGTCTTCGACGAGCAGTTCGAACGACGTCTGGAGCGGCCCCGCCGCCGCCGTCGGGCGGCGCTGCTCGTCCAGGAAGGCGTCCCTGAACTCGTGCAGGTTGAGGAGCGTGCGGGTCTCCGTGGCCTCTGCCCTGAGGAGCACGCTGACGTTCTCCGTGGACCCGCCGACGGACCTGTCGAGTGTGGCCACGTCCTCCAGCACGGCGCCGCCCCGGGGCAGAAGGTCACGGATGCTGAACTCCGACTCGAGGCCCCTGGCCGCGAACCCCAGAACGACCGTCACCGCCAGCACGGCGACGATGTAGGGCCCGGGCCTGCGGGTAACCTGCCTCCCCAGCAGTTCGGCTGCCCGGTCGATGCCGGGAAGCGCGTTCGAGATGGGTCGGGGCGGTCGCAATCTGCCGCGAGCCTCGCGCCGCCTGTCGATGATCGCCCGGCCCGCCGGGATCAGCGTGAGCATCACGATGAGGCTCATCCCCACGCCCAGGCCCCCGATGATCCCGAAGTCACCGACGATCTCGACCGGAGAGAAGAGGCCCACCAGCAGGCTCACGATCGTCGTCACGGCCGCCAGCAGCAGCGGAACGATGACGCTTCGCAGCCCCAGGCCCACAGCGCCCGCCACCCCCTCGCCGGCAACCCGTTGCTCCCGGTAGTGCGAGACGGTCTGGATCGCATAGTCCACCGTCAGGCCGATCACGATGATCGGCACCATCGCCGTGAGGACATTCGGGGGGCCGACGAGTCCCAGCCCTCCCGGTCCGAGCCAGCCCTCCACCCCCACGATCCACATCAGCGAGACGAAGAGCCCCGCCAGCGTGAGCAGCAGGTCCGAGAACGAGCGCATGAAGAGCACGATCAGCGCCGCGATGAGCAGCAGCGCCAGCCCGATCAGCGGCGCCATCCCCTCCGTGCCCCTCTTGAATTCGTCCTCGACCACCACGAAGGAGATGGTGCTCACGCGCAGCGGTCCCTCGTCCGCTATGGCCAGCTCGTCGATCCTCCGCTCGGCGTCGACGACGCGCTCGTCACCCGTATCCTGCAAGCGGATGCCGCCGATCGCGACCGGTGTGCCGTCCGTGTCGGTCCCGGTGAACGAGGCGAGCGTCTCCCCGATCCCCGGAACGTTGTGCGCGGAGTCGATCTGCTCCTGCGTGACCGAATCGAAGCTGTCCACCTGAAGCGCGGCCTTCACCAGCAGCGAAGGGGCGAAGACCGGAGCGCCCACCGCCAGTATCCCCGCCACGTCCGGGTCGCCGGTGATGTCGTCGAGCAGCGCGTCCATCTGGGAGAGCCCGCCGGGCGTGAGCGCCTCGCCGCGGAAGAGGAGCGTCACCACCCTGACCTCGCCGGAGTCCCCGAAGAGCTCGTCGATCTCGGCCATCGCCCTGGCGACGGCGCTGTCCCTGGGAAGCGTCCCCTCGTTGTCCAGCGGAGGCTCGCGCAGGTTCGACCCCATGGACATCAGGACGGTAACGATGAGGAGGACGAGCAGGGTGAGCCACGGTCGCGCCGTGACCAGCTGGCTCACCCACCCGAGTATGTTATACATGGCCACGCTGCGCCTTCAGAGCCTCGCATCTGCGCACTATCAGGAAGCGCGCAGGCGCGATGAGATTTTACATGGGAAGGTGGCGTGCATGTCATTCCGAGCGGAGCGTAGCGAAGTCGAGGAATCTCTCAGGGAACGCTACGTTGACGAACACATCCGAGAGATGTTTCGACTCCGCCTGCGGCTGCGCTCAACATGACAAACCCCACGCCACCCCGCCAACCCCCACCCGCAACCCCTCTTACCAGCGCGTGAGGGTGCGCCTCGTTATCTGGGCCGCCTGCGCCCCGCGGGTGAGGATGGGCTCGGAGGCGACGTACAGGAGGGCCGCCGTCTGTCGCGGCGAGAGGGCGATCGTTCTCTCAGGTGAAACGTTGTGAGACATCATGGGACATACCTCCTCCAAGGTTTCGGCCCGCGTCCAGCGATGGCGCCGGGCGCGGCTGGACCGTCCAGGACAGGGCACGGAGGAGCGATTCGGCTGCGCAACGGGCAGATGTCACACGCCAGACAGCAAGATGGATAGGCAGGATTGGGAAGGAGGTATGCGCGTATCGAGTGAGGTCTTCCGCCACGTATAGCCTGCTATGCTCACGCTTGCCTGACGCGAAGGGAGCGAGTCATGTGGGGCGTCCCGCACATCTACTGGGTCAACATCGGGGTTTCAGCAATACTGCTGGCGATCGCGGTCTACCTGATGGTTGGCCCCGCAGAGCACCGGGTGGTCCGCATCACCAGAGCACACCGATGGGAGACCTTCCTGATGCTGGGCTTCCCCGCCGGAACCGGCTTTCTCTCGGCGATGCTCCCGCTGGCCTTAGTCCACATCACAGCGTCACTGTCCTTGTGGTGGTGGTTCCACATCGTAGAATGGGTGGGGATAGCAGTGCTCGTCATCGCCTATCCGTACGTTCGCCGGTATGGCCATGAGTTCCTGACGATACTGTGGGGATTCACAATAGCCACGGCAGCCCTGGCGCTCCTCGTGGATCTAGCCGCGGCTGCCAGGAGCCCGGGAGAGACGTTCCCACTCCCCATCGTGCTGTTGGAGTTCCCGACCGATACCTGGGCTATCGGGGATGCCTATTTCGGGCCTCTCGTCCAGCTCAGCCTCTGGGACGCGCTCAGGCTGGTCGCGATGTTCTGGTTCGTCCGCAGGGCCGCGCGCATCAGCATGTCGCACGCGTTCCTGTTGCTTGGTCTCTCGATGGCGGACTCGGCCTTCTCAACTTCGCTATTCTGGGCATTCCTGCACGCGACCGACACCATCCTAGTTGCAACCGTGCACCTCGCGGCACAGGTGGCGCTGAACGTACTGATGCTCTGGGCTCTCATCCGACACGAGACCCTCACTGCGTCCGCTTTGAGGACAACGGCTGCAGTCACCATCGTGGCGTCAGAAGCGGTGCAGCTGACGGGAGTGGTGCTCTGGACGGCAGTAGTAGCGTGGCCTATCGTGGCGGGAGTCGAGGCGGGTAACCTGGTGTTCTCGCTACCTGGGGTCGCGGTACTCGTCGTGCAGGGCGCTATCGGGCTCCTGCCGGTGCTGGTGCTGGGCTACCTGTTCGCCCGGACGGTCAGACCACGCACCCCAGGGGAGGAGATCAAGGGCGTCGCAGCGCAGCCGGAGTAAGAGGCGCGCCCTACATTTGCCGCCCTCCGCCCTACACCCCACCGAGGTCCCTCACCCTAACCCTCTCCCTTGTAGGGAGGGGATTAGCGGCGGGCGCCGCCGTTGGCGTCGATGACCTCGCCGGTGATGTAGCCCGCGTAGTCGGAGGCGAGCCAGACGACGGTGCCGGCGTGCTCCTCCGGCTTGCCGAGGCGCCCCATCGCGGAGACGCCGCCCGGGCCATACGCCGCGGCGGAGTCCTCGCGCCAACGCGGGCGGTGCGGTGTCTCTATACCGCCCACGGCGATGGCGTTCACGCGCACCTCCGGCCCCCATGCCTGCGCCATGGAGAGCGTCATGTTGATGACGCCCGCTTTCGCCGCGCCGTACGCGGGGGAATCCGGGCTGGGCGAGCGTCCGGCGACGGAGGCGATGTTGATGATGGAGCCCTTGCCCTGCTGTTTCATCGCAGGCACGGCGGCGACGCTGCATTGGAACATGGTGACGACGTTGACGCGGTACGCTTCGACAAGGTCGTGCTCGGTCAGCTCCATGAGCGGACCAGCCTTGAACGTCTCACCCCAACTGCCGCCCACGACGTTCACGAGGACATCGATGCGCCCGCACTCGGCGAGCACGCGCTCGACCATGGCGTCAACCTGGGCCTTGTCGCGGACGTCGGCGGTGATGCCGAGGGCGCGGCGTCCGAGCGCCTCGACCGCGGCGACACCGTCGCTCACCGGTGCGTGGGGCCGCGCGCGCCCGGCGGTCACGTCCTCGGGCTCGCGCGCGACGACGACGATGTCGGCGCCATGCTTCGCGAGCTCGGTACAGCAGGCGAAGCCGAGTCCCTGCGCTCCGCCGGTAACGATGGCAACTCTGCCGGTAAGGTCGAAGTCCATAGTGTGCTCCTCCTAGGCGTCCCTGGCAGAGGTGGGGCCGATCTCACCCTTGCAGTAGGAGATGAACGCCTTCATGCGGCAGGTCACCTCGTTCCTGTCCAGCTCCGCCTCGTAGATCTCGTGGATCCTGGGGTCCTCGTCCTGGTACTCGATCTGGTAGCCGCCCTCCTTGAAGCTCTGGTCCGCGCCCTGTCCGCGCGGGATGGCGGCGCGCAGGCCGTGTGTGCCGGGGGTCAGCGCCATGTAGCGCGCCCTCCGCGTGCCGGAGTTGAAGTGCTGGTGGTACGTCCCGTCGCTCGGCACTATGACAAGCGAGCCGACCTTCCAGTCGGCCTTCCGTATGTCGGACATGTCGTCCTTTGTCCACAGGAGCGAGAAGCCGGCGTCGCCGCTGAGGAGGACGAGGTTCGCGCCGGGGCCGTGTCGGTGGGCCTTCTTGTAGGTGCCGACGGGGAACTCGGAGATGTGGGCCTTGGAGAGATTGCCGGCCATCTCGAACATGGAGTTGATGCCGCCGGCGCCGCGCTCGTTCCAGGCGTAGAGGGCCATGTCCGGCGCGTTCGGCATGAAGTTGGACGCCCAGATGCGGCGCGTGTAGAGCTTGCCGTTGCCGCTGAAGAAGTCGTCCTCTCCGCTGTAGCGACGAGAGAACGGGTAGTCGCACTGAAAGATGAAGTCGTTGTCGCTGAAGAGCCGCATGTTCGGCGGGGCGGTCGTCACCGCGAGGTAGCGGGCGGGCTCCGTGCCGCTGCCGTTGAAGTGCTGGTACCAGCAGTTGAGCGGGATCGAGAAGAGGCTGCCCTTCTTCCACTCGAACGTCTTCTTGTCCTCGGTGCCCTGCGGCCAGATGCTGGTGGCTCCTCGTCCGGAGATGATGTAAACGTACTCCTCGTAGACGTGGTGCTCGGGCTCCGACTTCCCGCCGGGGTCGATCTCGACGATGTGGGTGTCGTTGGTGAGGACGTGGTAGGGGATGTTGATGACAGCGCCCTTCCCGCCCTTGCGCTCCCACGGGCCAAGCTCGACGTTCGCGATGTCGTCGAAAGCGTAGTCGACGATGACCTTCACTCCCTCGGCCTTCAGCCATTCGGCGTAGGGGTCGGGTATCGCGAAGTCCTCCAGCCCATCAGGTGTCGGCGCGTACTTGATGGCCGCATCGGCGTCGGTGGTCATGGTTCCCTCCTAGTGTCAGGTTCCGCAGGCGCAACCATACGCCAGCCTTGCAGTGCGTGCACGCTTGACTGCGCCTCGCGGTGGGCGCACACTGCCACGAGCAGCCGATTCGCAGAAGGAGGCGTCGCCATGGTCGTCGAGACGAGGACGCAGAACGCGCTGGACCGATTCGTCAGCAAGACCCGTGAGCTGTTCGCGAGCGAGCCCGACCTCGACAAGCGCTGGCAGGCGCTCACACCCATCCTCGCGGAGCTGCTCGCCGACCCCACCGTCGTTGAAGCATCGAAGTCATGGCCGGACTGCGAGGCGAGAGAAGGCCGCGGTGAGAACCTGATCTTCTATGAGGACCCGGACTTCGGGTTCGCCATCAACGGACTGACGAAGGGCCAGTCACGGCAGGGCAGGCTCTCCCGCATCCACGACCATGGCGAGATCTACACGCTCTACGGCGTGCTGGACGGCCACGAGCGCATCGAGCGCTACGAGCGGCTGGACGACGGCTCACGCCCCGACTATGCGGAAATCGCCCTGGCGTCGAACAACTACTGCGGCCCCGGCGAGATCGACCTCGTGGGGCCGTACGAGATACACCGCGAGAACACGGTGGGCGAGCGCACGGTTGCCGTCATCATCCGCAGCAAGAAGGCCGGCAACCACCTGCAGGGCCGCTACGACCTCGAGACAGGGGTGTACTTCCAAGGCTACGGTCCGCGCCAGACACCCGTGGAGATGTTCCCCGCTCCGGGGTGAACGGCCAGCTAGCCGTGTGGGACACGGCAGGCCACGCCAAGAGGCCGATGGTAAAATGTATGCGCCGCGCCCGTGCGCGAGCGTGGAGACTGGCCATGGCAACGCAACGCGAACAGGATGACCCCGAACCCTTGGAAGGGGAAGCTCTCGTGCGTGCAATCATGGCCGACAAGAAGCTCGTCACCGAGGCGCTGGAGGCGCAACGGCGGATTGACGCCGGCGAAGCGTCCTGGGTCAGTTGGGAAGACATCAAACGGGAAATGGATGCCCGTTGACATCTTCCTGGAGGCGCACGCTCGGTCGTTCCTTGCCGCTCTATCCCCCACAGAACAAGCTCGGGTACAAGCGATCCTCGACGGCCTGATGGCTGATCCCCATCCGGATGAACGGAACAAGGTCCGCCTTCCCTTTCCATTCCGCTACGGGACTATCGCCTGCGTCAGCGATGGCTTCTTCATCGTCTACGAGTTCGAGAATGCTGCGACGTTACGCGTGTCCCACTGTCTCGTGGTGCACCGGGCAGTACTGGGGCTAGCCTGCCGCCTGCCCGGCCTCGTGGAGGGCGCGCCAGACGCGCTCCGGCGTGAGTGGGAGCGTCGAGATGCGGACGCCCGTCGCGTTGAAGACGGCGTTCGCGGTCGCGGGCGCGACACAGACGATGCCGCCCTCGCCGACGCCCTTCGCGCCGTACGGGCCGGGGCCGTTGCCGCTCTCGATCAGCACGGTCTCGAACTCGTCCGGCAGGTCGGTGAAAACGGGCACGCGGTAGTCGACGAGGTTGGGGTTCAGGAGCTGGCCGTCCTCGTAGAGCATCTCTTCGAAGAGCGTGTGACCGATGGCCTGCATCGCAGCGCCCTCGTCCTGGCCCTCCACCTGCTTGGGATTGATCGCCTTGCCGGGGTCGGAGATGGAGTAGTAGCGGAGCAGGCGCACCTCGCCGGTGGCCGTGTCCACCTCGACCTCTGCCGCGCCGATGCTCACCTCCCAGAAGACGGGGTCCTGGCGGAGCTTGCCGCTGGGGTGCTTCGGGGTGACGTAGCCCCTACCCATCAGCTCGCCGCCCGAGCCTCCGAACATGTTGCGCACCAGCGCGGCGAACGCGACGGTCTCGCCCTTGAACGACGCTCTCCCGTCCTCAGCCTCGATCTCCTCGGGGAACGCCTCGAAGTGCTCGGCGGCGAGGTCGAGCAGCTGCTGGCGGATGTCGATAGCCGCGTCGTGCACCGCGAGGCCCATGAGCGTCGTCGATCGGCTGGAGCCGGTCGAGCGGTCCCACGGCACCGCCGCAGTGTCCGACGCGACGACACGCACCTTCTCGTACGGGATGCGCAGCTCCTCCGCCGCGATCTGTGCCATGACCGAGCGCGACCCCTGTCCCATCTCCGCGCTGCCGATATAGACCGTCGCACTGCCGTCGGCGTGGAAGCGCACGAGCGAGGTTGAGGTGGGGCTCGCGCCGGAGTTGGTGACGCCGCATGCGAAACCGATGCCGCGCTTCACGCCGGGCGGAGTGGGCCCCGGTGTCCACGAGTCCCAACCGAACTCGTCGGCGACCCGGCGCAGCGCGTACTCGAGGTCGCCCTCGATGGGACGCCTGCCGCGCCGCACCTCTTCACCCTCGCGGACGAGGTTCTTCACGCGGAACTCGAACGGGTCCATGCCCAGCGCGTGCGCGATCATGTCTATCTGCGACTCGCAGACCCAGATCGCCTGCGGCCCGCCGATGGAGCGGTACGACCCTGCCGGAGTCGAGTTCGTGAACAGTCCGTACGTCTTCACCCGCAGGTTGGGCATCGCGTAAGGGCCCGGCATGCGGTCGCCGAAGCGTTCGGTCACCCGGACGCCGTTGTCCGTGTACCCCCCGGTGTCGACGTAGCCGGTGCAATCGCGCGCGACGATCGTGCCGTCGTTCATCACGCCGGTGCGGATGGTCCCGCGGGCAGCGTGGCGGCGCACGGTACGCATCGCCTCATCAACGCTCAATGCGAGGCGCACCGGCCGGCCGGCCTCGCGGCTCAGCGCTGTCACCAGCGGTTCGATCTTTGTGTACGACTTGCTCCCGTAGCCGCCGCCGACATAAGGCACAACGACCTGCACCTGGTCCAACTGGCGCCCGAAGAGGCGCGCGATCTCCGCCTGCACGAGGAACGGGTGCTGCGCCGAGGTCCAGAGGCGGATGCGGTCCGGCTCGTAGCTGGCGATGCAGGTGTGCGGCTCCATCGCGTAGTGGTAGACCATCGGGAACTCGAACGTGTCCTCGAAGACGCGGTCGCACTCGCGGAACGCGGCGTCCACGTCGCCCCACTCGATGCCGTACTCGTGACAGAGGTTGGACTCGTGGACAGTTTCGCCCGGCGGGTCGAGCGCTTCGTCGATGCCCGTTATCGTTGGGAGTTCCTCGTACTCGACCTCGACGAGTTCCACGGCGGCCTCGGCGGTCGCGAGGTCAACGGCGGCGACGGCAGCGACGGGCTCGCCCTGGAAGCGCACCTTGTCGATGGCGACGACGGGGCGGTCCTTCTTGTCGGAGCCGTAGTGGGTCTCCATGTTGACGAGTTCAGCCGCGGTGAGCACGGCGTAGACGCCGGGGAGCGCCTGCGCCCGGCTTGCATCCAGCCTCGTGATGCGGGCGTGCGGCAACGGGCTCGTCACCAGTTTGCAGAACGCCATGCCGGGAACCTCGAGGTCACCGGTGAACTGCGCCCGGCCCGAGAGCTTGTCGTCCGCGTCCACCCTGCGCACCGCCATGCCTACCGTCTTGAACCCGCGTGTTGTCATCGGCCCGCCTCCGACGCTTCGTGGACGGCCTCCACGATCTTCTTGTAGCCGGTGCACCGGCAGACATTGCCGCGCATATAGTCCTTGATCGTCTCCTCGGACGGCGCGGGATCGGCGTCGAGCAGCGACTTCGCGGCCAGCAGCATCCCCGGGGTGCAGAAGCCGCACTGGAACGCAGCATTGTTGACGAACGCTTCAACGAGCGAAGCCGAGCCCTCATCTGCCGCGAAACCTTCCACCGTGAGCACCGCCCTGCTCCGCGCCTCGAACGCCGGGAGCGTGCACGAGCTGACGGGTTTGCCGTCCAGCAGCACCGTGCACGCGCCGCAGACCTGCACGTCGCACGAGCGTTTCGTGCCCGTCAGCCCGAACCGCTCCCGCAGCAGGTCGATGAGCGGCGTCTGCGGTTCGACCGTGGCCTCGACCGGCGCGCCATTCAGTTCGAATGCGACCGCCAGCGTGTCCTGTGCTTCAGGCATCGTCGCCTCCGTTCCGCGCCAGCGCGCGCAGGACCGTCCGCTCCAGAAAGACGCGCACGAGGTGCTCCTTGTAGTCCACACCGCCGTGCATGTCCTCCACCGCGTCCGCGTCCTCCGAGGCCAATCGGGATGCCTCGCGCAGCACCGGTGCTCCTTCGGTCAGTGCCTCGACGCGCTCGCCTCGCAGCACGTCCTCCGCGCGCGACAGCCGCCGCGCGACGGGTGAGACGCAGCCGAGCGCGAGTCGCGCGTCAGCGACCACGCCATCCTCCACAGCAAGCGCAGCGGCGACGCCGAGCGTCGGTCGGTGGTGATAGCCGAACTTGGAGTAGGCGGCGCATACGCCTGCGGGGAACGCAGGGACGCGCACGGCGGTCAGCAGTTCGTCCGGCTCCAGCGAGGTCTCGTACGGGCCGGTCTGCAAGTCGCCGACGGTGATGCGGCGCGAGCCGGACGGCCCGGCGACATCCAGTTCCGCCTCGTAGACGAGGAGCAGTGTCGCGGGGTCGGAGTGCGGTTCGGCGAAGCAGAGGTTGCCCGCGAGCGTGCCAACGTTGCGCACGCGCAGGTTCGCGACGCCGTGCTCGACCTCCGACAGCAAGGGCAGGCGATCGCGCACGAGCGGGTCGTGCTCGACAGCGCTGTGGGTGGCGCTCGCGCCGATGACGACAAAGTCGCCGTCGGTTGCGACGGCGTCGAGGCCGGGGATGCTCTTCACGTTGACGAGGGTGTCGTAAGCGAGCAGGCCGGACTTCATGGCCAGCAATAGCTCGGTGCCGCCGGCGTAGAGCGCCGCACCGCCGTCCGCGTCGGCGAGCGCGGACGCGGCTTCCTGAACGGTCGTGGGCTCATGCAAACGGAACGGCTTCATCGCGCAGGCGATGCTATCCGCACGAACCTCGCGGCGGCAAGCGTCAGCCCCAAGTGATGTTGCGCGCTGAAGCATGGGACTCCACATTCGGCTTCGCTCAACATGACAAGCTCCCGGCTCTGAACAGTTACCCCGGTCACTGGGCATTGACACCGTACGCATCGCATGAGTTAAGGTTCCGCCAGACCGCCAGTCCTCAACGGTCAGAGGTGTCCAGGTGACGTTCGCATGCGCGTGTAGGAGCTGTTGCGCCCATGAAGCCGGGGTGTGTTGTTGTATGCGCTGCTCCGGTCCGGACACCCCTGCCCCGCACCACACTCCAGGCTGCGGGGCTTTTTCATGCCCCCGCCACGGATGACACAGGAGGTCCCATGGACTCGAAGCCCACCCCCGAAGGCACTCACGTCAAGCCGACGCCGAGCGAGCTGTTCTTCCATCACGACGTCTGCGTGGAGACGCGCTGGGAGAACCTGTACGGACGCGGGTACCTGACGCCCGCATCGCTCTTCTATATCCGCAACCACGGGCCGACACCCATCATCGATGAGAAGACGTGGCGGCTGAGCGTGGAAGGGCCGGGCGTGGAGAACCCGCTGAGCATCAGCTACGACGAGCTGCTGCGGATGCCGTCGGTGACGGTGACGCGCTTCATCGAGTGCGCGGGCAACGGCCGCATCTTCTTCAAGGAGTACCAGGGGGAGATGCCGAAGGGACGCCCGTGGCGCTACGGCTCCTACGCGGTCGCGGAGTGGACGGGCGTGCCGCTCAGCGAGATCCTGCAGCGCGCCCGCATCAAGCCGACAGCGGTCGACGTGATGCCGACGGGGCTGGACGAGGCCGCCGTGGAGCGACCCATGCCCGTGGCAAAGGCGATGGAGCCCGACACCGTCGTCGCCTACGCAATGAACGGAGACCTGATACCTCCCGACCACGGCTTCCCGGCACGGGTCGTCGTTCCCGGGTGGGTCGGCGTCAACAGCATCAAGTGGGTCGGGAAGATCTACGTAGCGGAAGAGCCCATCTACGTGATGCGGAACACCGAGGAGTACGTGCTGGAAGGGCCGGACTTTCCGCCCGAACCTCCGGCCTGGGGACCCATCCTCACCACGACGCCGGTCCGTTCCGGCATCGCCATGGCGTGGCCGGGGACGCTGCAGGCGGGCACGCAGGCGATACGGGGCTTCGCGTGGTCCGGCCACGGCAGCATCAGCCGGGTCGAGTACAGCCTGGACGACGGGAAGACGTGGGCCGACGCCTGCATCCAGGAGCCGAACATCCCCAAGGGCGGCTGCCGGTGGGAGTTTATCTGGGACGCTACGCCGGGCGAGCACACCATAACGATGCGGGCGACGGACAGCGCCGGCAACACGCAGCCGGAGCCCGACGCGATGACGTGGAACGAGCGCGGCTACGACTTCTGGGCGGCGGTGCCGCACCCGGTCACGGTTACTCCATGACCACGCCCCCGACCGGACACACCGTGCGAGCGCACGGGCTCGACCTGCACTACATGGACTGGGGGAACCCGGACGCGCCGCCGGTGCTGCTGCTGCACGGCCTGCAGGACTCCGCCGCGCTCTGGGGGACGTTCGCCGAGTCGCTGCGCAACGACTTCCACGTGATGGCGCTCGACCATCGCGGCCACGGCGACAGCCCGCGCGCGGAGACGTACGCGCTCGCCGACTACGTCGCGGAGACACGCGACGTCATACGCAACCTCGGCCTCGACTCGCCCGTGCTCATGGGGCACTCGGCGGGCAGCAAGAACGCGTGGACGTGCATCGCCGACAACCCCGGCATCGCATCGAAACTCGTCATCACGGACATGGACCCGGACTCGTACAACCCCGGCTCCGTCGCGATGATCTCGCGCTACAAGGACGAGACCGACTTCTACGCGGACCGGCAGGCGGTCGTGGAGCGTTTGCGCTCGCGACAGCCGAACGCGTCGGACGAGGAGCTGGAGCGCGACGTGGACGCGCTCGCGGTACGGCTGGACGACGGCCGGTATACGTGGAAGCGCAGCCGCGACGTGGTGACGAAGTACGACAGGCCGGACGTGTGGGAGCGTCTGCCGGAGGTCGGGGCGCCGACGCTCATCGTGCGGGGCGCGGAGAGCACGCTGCTGCGTCACGACGTGGCGGTTCGGATGGAGGCCGCGATACCGGACTGCCGCCTCGTTGAGCTGCCGGGCGGCGGTCACTGGGTGCACCTCGAACAGCCGGACGCCTATGCGGCGACGGTGCGGTCGTTCCTGCTGGGGTGAGGGGGGGGCATGATACAATCAGCCCAGAGGCAACGAACATGCAGCCGGACTACCTGGACAGACTGACGCTCAGATCAGGCAAGGAATGGGAAGACATCCACGTCCGTGACCTTGACGTATCCGTGCGCGACATCCTCACCTGCATGGCCTCTGGCATGTCCGAGAAGCAGATCGTCGCCGGCTTCCCCGGCCTGACCCGTGAAGACATCCGCGCCTGCCTCGCATTCGCCGCCGAGCGCGAACTCCGCGCCACGTCGCTGCCGTCGCACCTGTACTACGACCAGAAGACGAAGCGCATCAAGAAGAAGCCGCCCCAGGAGGAATTGCTCGACCAGATCCGCGAGCGGGTCAACGCATCGGGAAGGGGCGTCTCCACAGAGACCATCCTGAAGGCCTT
>DAOUJK010000025.1:0-31044 GCA_034422795.1 Dehalococcoidia bacterium
ATGTACCACGGCTGGATGATGGACGAGACCGGCCAGTGCATCGAACAGCCCTTCGAGGAGACCGTCCACCCGGACGGGCGCTTCAAGGAGAAGGTGAAGGTCGCCGGCTACCCCGTGAGCGAGATGGCCGGCCTCGTGTTCGCGTACATGGGCCCGCAGCCGGCGCCGCTGGTCCCCCGCTGGGAGCACCTGCTCTGGGAGAACGCCGTCCGCGACATCGCCATCACGGAGATCCCCTGTAACTGGCTGCAGTGCCAGGAGAACTCGCTCGACCCCGTGCACGTCGAGTGGTTGCACTCCTACATGGGCGCGTACCGGAACACGGACCGCATCGCCACGCAGCAGCGGGGGTCGTCGCGCAAGCACCGGAAGATCGGGTTCGACGAATTCGAGTTCGGCATCATCAAGCGCCGCCTCCTCGAAGGGAAGGACGAGACCGATGACGAGTGGGCGGAGGGGCACCCCGTCCTCTTCCCGAACATCCTGCTCGTCGGCAACGAGGCGCGCGCCACGTTCCAGTTCCGCGTTCCCGTGGACGACGAGAATACGCTGCACGTCTCCATCTACAACTACCGCGCCGCGCCGGGCGCGGCCGCTCCGAGGCAGGACGTCATTCCCTACCGCTACGTGCCGCTGAAAGACGAGGAAGGACGCTACATCGTCGACTGGACGTTCAACCAGGACTACATGGCCTGGGCGACCCAGGGGCCCATCGCCAAGCGCCACTTGGAGATGCTGGGGCAGTCGGATGTCGGCATCATCCTGTTCCGCAAGCAGCTGAAGAGGAACATCGCGGTGATGGAAGACGGCGGCGACCCCATGAACGTCTTCCGCGGCGATGAGCTCGGACTGCTGCACGCGCCGGTGGAGAAGGTGAAGTTCGGCGTGCGGGCGCAGGCGCGCTACATCCGGCCGGAGGCCGGCGACACCCCTGCGGTGCCGCAGATCGAAGAGGTCATGGGCACGTGGGTCAACTACCTCGGCGAGGAGGCCACACTGGGCCGGTAGAGACGCGGACCCTCACGTACTCTCAACCAGCGCATACAACTCTTCCGCCCGCGCTCCCAAGCCGCCGCTTAGTTTGACCTGCTCGGAGACGCGCGTCTCGGCAACGCCCAGCGCCGTCATTACGGGGATAGCCATCGGTCCCAACCCCGCAGCAGCCAAGGCCTTTCCTATGACGTTATAGGCTGTCGCCTTCGCCAATCGCCTGCTCCCAGCGTTCATCGCGGCGCGCAAGGTAGTCCGACCCGCCAGGACCCGGTAGCCTTCCGTTGTCGTGATGATAACCAGAGACGTAAGCGGCACAGCCCTCAACACGAATCCTGTCGCGTCCGCCATGGCGGTGGCGAGCCCCCCCTTCGAGATCTCCTCGACGTAACCCTGTGCCGCCTTTTGCAGGTGTGCGTGGGATATGTTCGTGCTGATAACGCTGCCGGATGTGCCGCCTACACCAGCGGGAACGGCTACGCGTATGTCGGGATATCTCCCCAACGTATCCTTCACGTAGGACATGGATTCCGTGGCTTTGAGTTGAATCTGTTCCAAGGACCGGCCACTGCGCCCCAATATCTCCAAGTCCCACCCGGGCTGAAACGGAGAAGCCGCGAGACGTGCAATCTGGCCCGGTCCCAGCCGTAGGTCGCCAAGGGTTGCACCTGCATTCAGCCGGTCTGCAACTAGTACCTCGAAATACTTACCCTTGACCCCACCGATGAAACCGGCCAGGTGCTCAGGATTCATTCCTACCAGCGCCGAAGGATCAACGTCCGGGTATTGCATGGCGAAAGCCTTGGCAAGCAGGGGATCAACCTCAGGGAATAGGCGGTCCGCGATGGACCCACCAACAGTGAGGTTTGCGGGAATCGCAGCAACCTCCAGAATCTCCCGTTCCTTCCGCAGTTCATCCTGCCTGGCCAATTCCAGCAGTGCCTTCTTCTCGGCATCTGGATAGGAGCCTGCCAGGCTTACCAGTTCGTCGTAGTCCATGGCCTAGCCTCAGCACCCTTTCCATTCGGCTATCACAGCTTCCAAGCGAGCCACCCGTTCCTTCAAATCGGTATTCTCCTGGTGCAGGCCAACGACGACACGCGTTATCGCATCTGTAAACTCGTCCAAACGGTGGATGTCCGTGCCAGTGAACACTTCACCAGCGCGCTTGGAACCCCGCCCTGTGGCCTTTGCAGCACCTTTAGCCGCCACTCCTGCCGTGCTTGCCGCCTCTGTTGTCATTGCACCTGCGCGCTGGAGACTCTGGCCAACGACCTCGCGGGTGCGCCGGACGTTCTCGCCAACAGCCCCTTTATTCCCGCCAATCGCCCGTCCAGCGCTGCTTGCGGCACTCCCCGTGGCCTCCAAAGCTTCACCTGCGCTTCGCCCAGCTTTCGCCGCAACATGTACGGCAAGTCCTGCTGTCTCCGAAGTCACTTCTCCGACATAGCCAGCGATTCCACCTGCGGTCTTGCCTGCGGCACCTGCCGCATTGACAAGTCTTCCTGCTACACGCCCGCGGCGCGGAAGTCTCTCCTTTGAATCGCTCTGGTCGCCTTTTGCCATGGAATCCCTCCCCAGCCACCTGGTGCGCCGACGATTCTAGCGCAGCCCGCGATGTCCCGCGCTTGACCCGCGGACACGCCGCGCCCTACTCTTACGCCACGCAGATACACGCCACGTGAGGTGAAAGCACGCATGCTCAGCGTCAAGGCCAACCAGGAACTCACGCAGGTAAGCGCAGGCACGCCCATGGGCGAACTCATGCGCCGCTACTGGCATCCCGTCGCCGCTACGGCGGAACTCGATGAGCGCCCCACCAAGCCGGTACGGCTGCTCGGCGAGGACCTCGTCCTCTACAGGGACAGGTCCGGAACCCTCGGCCTCATCGACCGCTTCTGCCCGCACCGCCGCGTCGACCTCTCCTACGGCATCCCCGAGGAGCACGGCCTGCGCTGCATGTACCACGGCTGGATGATGGACGAGACCGGCCAGTGCATCGAGCAGCCCTTCGAGGACACCGTCCACCCGGACGGACGCTTCAAGGAGAAGGTCAAGGTCGCGGGCTACCCCGTGGAAGAGCTTGGCGGCCTCATCTTCGCCTACATGGGCCCGCAGCCCATGCCGCTGCTGCCGCGCTGGGAGCAGTTGACGTGGGACAACGCGGTGCGCGAGATCTGCATCTCCGAACTGCCCTGCAACTGGCTGCAGTGCCAGGAGAACTCGCTGGACCCCGTCCATAACGAGTGGCTGCACGCCTACTACGGCAACGTCGTCCGCAACGGCGTCCATGCGCTGCCCGAACTGCGCGGCACGCACGTCAAGATCGGGTTCGACGTCTTCGAGCACGGCATCATCAAGCGCCGCGTCGAGGCCGGGTACACGGAGGATGACGACGACTGGAAGGAAGGCCACCCCATCATGTTCCCCAACATCCTCCTGGTTGGCGACGAGGTGCGCTCCACGTTCCAGTTCCGCGTGCCCGTGGACGACACGAACACCTACCACGTCTCCTACTACGCGTGGCGTCCCGCGCCGGGAGCGCAGGCCCCGCGCCAGGAGACAGTACCCTACCGCTACGTGCCGCTGAAGGACGAGAACGACCGCTACATCAACGACATCCTCTTCAACCAGGACTACCTCGCATGGGTGACGCAGGGCCCCATCGCCAAGCGCCACCTGGAGAAACTCGGCGAGTCCGACAAGGGCATCATCCTCTTCCGGAAGCTGCTGCATGAGCAGGCGCAGCTCGTCGCCGACGGCGGAGACCCCATGAACACGTTCCGCGACCCCGAGCAGAACGAGGCGATCAGCCTGCCGCTGGAGCACGTCAAGTTCGGCAACCGCCGCCGCATGGGCTACACGCTCGTCGAAGCAGGGGAGCCCGTCGTGGCCGACGTCGTCAACGAGACGCTGGAGAGCTGGGAAGGCATGCGCAGCCTGCCGCGCACCGCAGGGGCAGCGCGCGGAGCGTAGCCATTGGACGACGACAAGACCCCTGCGCCCGAACCGCACGCACAACCCGATGATCCCTGGGACGACCCTGCCGTGCAGGAGCGGCTGAGGGCTGTGTATGACAGCTCAGGCAGGCCTATGAGGCAGTCCATGAAACCGTGGGCAGCCGACATCAAGAAAGACCTCGTGCATCACGCACAACGCAACCCGCAGATGCTCGACCGGTGGGCGTGCTTCTGTGTTGCAATCCTGGTAATAGGCGCTGTACTGACGGTATGGATCAACTGAGAGCGCCTTGCCACGTGCCCCATTGACGCTTGACGTTGCGCAGCTTGGTATAATCCCGGCGCAGGACCGAGGAAATCCAGCAGCACAAGGAGAGCAGACCTCATGCTGACGCAGGAAGCAAACGACCGCTACACCCGAGTCGGCCCCGGCACGCCGATGGGCGAGTTGATGCGCCGCTACTGGCACCCCGTCGCCGCCGTGTCCCAGATGAACGACAAGTGGACGATGAAGGTGCGCCTGCTGGGCGAAGACCTCATCCTCTACAAGGACCGCTCCGGCACCTTCGGCCTCATGGAGCCGCACTGCGCCCACCGCCGCATGAACATGATCTACGGCATCCCGGAGGAGCACGGCCTGCGCTGTCCGTACCACGGCTGGCTGTACGACGAGACGGGGCAGTGCACGGAGCAGCCGTACGAGGAGACTGAGGACCCGGAGGCGCGTTTCAAGGACAAGGTGCAGATGAAGGCGTACCCGGTTGAGCAGAAGGCCGGGCTGCTGTTCGCCTACCTCGGCCCCACGCCTGTGCCGCTCATCCCCAACTACGACGTCTTCTCCGCGACCGGCGTCCTGCGAGACATCGGCTACGCGATGCTGCCGTGCAACTGGCTGCAGTGCCAGGAGAACTCGCTGGATCCGGTCCACCTGGAATGGCTCCACGTCGCGTGGGCCAACTTCATCCGCGAGATGAACGGCGACAAGGAGCGCCGGACCCGCTGGCCGCACAAGGTGATCCACTTCGACGCATTCGAGCACGGCATCATCAAGCGCCGCATCTGGGAGGGGGGCTCCGAAGAGGACACCGAGTGGAAGGACGGACACCCCATCGTCTTCCCCAACTACCTGCGCCAGGGCGGCGACGGCTTCAACGTCTCCGACGGAACGTACCGGGGCAGCTTCTCGATGGGCCCGGCCTTCCAGATCAGAACGCCCATCGACGACTACAACACCGCGCACTGGTGGGTCGCCTGCTACCCGATGATTGAGGGTGACGTTGAGCAGACGCCGGAGGAGATCCCCTTCTACCGCCCGCCGGTCCCGATGCTGGACGAGAACGACCAGCCGGTCTACCCGGAGCTGCGCAGCAACTCCTCGCAGGACCCCGCCGCGTGGATCACGCAGGGCGGCATAGCCGACCGCACCGGCGAGCACCTGGGCCGCTCCGACAAGGGCATCATCATGTTCCGCCAGATGCTGGAGGACAACATCCGCATCGTCGAGGACGGCGGCGACCCGATGGAGGTCTACCGGGACCCGGCGGAGAACGTCTACATCCCGTTCATGACGGAGCAGCACAACTACGTGGACACCTCCACGCGCCAGGGCGCCGCGACCATGTACTCGCCCATCCTGGATAGACGGGAGGCCGCAGCCGCGGCTAGGTAACGCACGCCTGAAGAGGGGCAGCCGAACGGCTGCCCCTCTGGTTATCCGCGCCTCGCGCCCCTATGATGACGGCAAGCAACCCCGCACACCGGGTGTGGGAGCGATTGCCGGCACCTTGAACACGCATCTGGAGGCGCAACATGACCCTCATCCTGAATAACGACGACATCGCGTCCGTGCTGACGATGGACGAGACGATAGGCGCATTGCGGAACGCGTATGAGGAGCTGGCGCGCACCGAGGCCGTCTGCCGCCCGCGCATCGACATCCGCATCCCCACCTCAGACCCCGCGAAGATGTACCAGTGGGGCACCATGGAGGGCGGCTCCGCCTCCGGCTACTTCGCCATCCGCATGAAGTCGGACGTCGTCTACGAGCAGGAGTACGGTGGCACGCGCACCCAGGAGAAGTACTGCCTGCGCCCCGGCCTCTTCTGCGGCCTCATCCTCCTGATGAGCGTCGACAACGGAGAACCGCTCGCCATCATCAACGACGGCTACCTCCAGCACATGCGCGTGGGCGCCGACTCCGGCATCGGCGCGGGCTACATGGCCCGCGAGGACGCATCGGTCGTTGCCATGATCGGCTCGGGCGGCATGGCGCGCTCGCACGCCGAGTCGTTCGCCGCCGTGCGGGACATCAAGCGCATCCAGGTCTACAGCCCTACGAAGGCCAACCGCGAGGCATACGCCGCCGAGATACGGGAGAAGATGGGCATCGAGGTGGTCCCGGTCGGGTCCGCCGCGGAGGCATGCAGGGGCGCGCACATCGTTGCTGGGTGCACGGACGCCGTGGAGCCGGTCATATTCGGCAGGGACGTTGAGGACGGTGCGCACATGACCTGCGTCGGCGGCAGCATCGACGGCGAGGCGATGGAGCGTATCGACCGCTCGCTCCGCCTCGGTTCCGCGCCTGCGCCGGTCGGCATACCGGAGATGCGGCTGCACGACGAGAACATCGCCTACGAGGCGAATGCGCCGGACGGCACGCCCGCGTCCGCGAGCCAGACGCGGGAGCGCTCCGGCAGAGGGCACGGCGTCATCGCGGAGGACCGCGTCGTCTTCCTGGAGCAGTTGCTGCAGGGAGCTGAGGGACGCCCCGGCCCCACGGCAGTCACCTACTCGGAGCGCGGCAACATCCAGGGCGCGCAGTTCTTCTCCGTCGCGGGCCGCGCCTACGAGCTCGCGAAGGCGAAGGGCCTCGGCCACGAGCTCCCCACGGAGTGGTTCCTCCAGGACATCCGCGACTAGGCGCCTGCACACGCCCCGCCCCTACTCCGAATGCCCGGCACGGAGTAATATGCAGCCATCCGGAACTGACGGAGGATTGCCATGGCACGACGCTTCACCTACGACGACTGGATGGAGTCACAGGGCATACCCATCCACCGGGGATACTACGTGGAAGACCTCCGCACCGCCGAGCTCGGCTGGTGGGAGGACCGCCAGGTCGACGCCGCATTCATGCAGCTGCGCGGCATGGAAGGCGTCTGCGAGGGGCGCATCGAGGAGATCCCGCCCGGACACTCGCTCCCGCCCCTGAAGCTTTCGGTCGACGAACAGGTCTACGTCCTCGGCGGGCGTGGCGTCGCCACTGTCTGGACGGACGACTCCCGCCCGAAGAAGACGTTCGAGTGGGCGACGCGCAGCCTCTTCCTCGTGCCGCGCAACTCCTACTGCCAGTTGACGAACATGGACGGCAACAACCCCGCGCGGCTGCTGCACTACAACTACCTCCCCATCGCCATGTCCGCCACGCCGGACCCGGACTTCTTCGTCAACAACCCCTACTCGACGAACTCGTTCCTGCACAGCACCGACGAGTTCTACTCCGAGGCCAAGGCTGTCATGGAGGAGGGCGAGGGCGCGTTCGCCGGACGCGGACGCCAGGTCTGGCACGGCAACTTCTTCCCGGACATGGCCGCCTGGGACAAGCTCGTCCCGTTCTGGGGGCGCGGCGCGGGCGGACACGTCGTCTTCATACAGTCCCCCGGCTCGGAGATGCACGCGCACATGTCCGTCTTCCCGGCCCGCACCTACAAGAAGGGCCACCGCCACGGCCCGGGGCGCGTCATCGTCATCCCCGGCGGCGAGGGCTACTCCGTCATGTGGGAGGAGGGCCAGGAGAAGGTCGTCATCCACTGGCACGAGGCGAGTTGCTTCGTTCCCCCGGACCGCTGGTTCCACCAGCACTTCAACCTCGGCGGAGCCGACGGGCGCTATCTCGCGCTCCATCCGCCGAACCAGTTCATGGGCATGTCCGAGAAGGTCACCGACCGGGGGCGCGACCAGATCGAATACCCGAACGAGGACCCGTGGATCCGCGAGTACTTCGAGAACCAGCTTGCCGAGCGCGGCATGACCTCCGAGATACCGGCGGAGGCCTATGAGGACCCCACTTACGAGTGGGACTACTCGGCATCAACGACCTGATGCCCGGTGCGCCACACGCCAGCGCGATACGGTAAGATAGGGCGGCGCCGGGCATAGTCCCGGCGCTGCATTGCAATCCACTCCCGAGGACGCCACATGCACGACGACGACGATCTCGACCATGCACACGTATTAGACCTGCTCGACGACGAGGAAGCCGAGGATATCGAGGGGATCGAGAAGTTCACGCTCTACAGCGTGGGCATAGACATAGGCTCCTCCACCACTCACACCATCTTCTCCCGCCTGATTCTCCGCCGCGAGGGCGCTGGGCTCTCCGCCAAGTTCGTCGTGACCAACCGCGACGTCCTCTATCGCTCGCCCATCATGCTTACGCCCTACTCGTCCGGCACTGCCATCGACACGGACAGCGTGCAGGAGTTCATCGAGCGTTCCTACAAGGATGCAGGCTTCACGCCGGACGACGTGGACACCGGCGCGGTCGTCATAACGGGCGAGGCGCTCAAGAAGGAGAACGCCCAGCCCATACTGGAGTACTTCTCCGAAGAATCGGGGCGGTTCATCTGCGCGTCCGCGGGCCCGATGCACGAGGCGCTGCTGGCGGCGTTCGGCTCCGGCGCGGTCGCCATCTCCAAGAGCAACTCCAACACCGTGCTGGACGTGGACATGGGCGGCGGCACAACCAAGATCTCCCTCATCCGCAGCGGTGAGATAGCCCAGATGGTCGCCATCGAGGTCGGCGCGCGCCTCATCGCCCACGACGACGACATGACCATCAGCCGTGTCGAACAGCCAGCCCGCACCATCCTCGGTTCGCTCGGCCAGTCGGTTGAGGTCGGAGAGAAACTCACCGACGAGAAGCGCGAGCAGTTTGCCGCGAAGATGACCGACATCCTCTTCGACGCCATCAGCGGCGGCGAGTTGGACCCGCTCACCCAGTCGCTCCTGCTCACCGAGGAGCTCGACATCGACTCCCTGGCGGACGTCGACCACGTCGTCTTCTCCGGCGGCGTCTCCGAGTACGTGTACGACCGCACGAGCGAGTCGTACGGTGACATCGGCCCGTCGTTCGGAAAGATGGTCCGCGAGCGGTCGCAGGCCACGTTCCGTCCAGGCATGCTGGTGATGCCTGCCGAGGGCATCCGCGCCACCGTCATCGGAGCGGGAGAGTACACGCTCCAGGCGAGCGGAAGCACGTCATACATCTCGACGCATGACGTGCTCCCGGTGCGCGGCATCCAGGTCGCTCGGGCATTCATCAACAAGGAACAGACAGCGGAAGAGATGGAGGCTGCGCTGTCGGCAGGCGTCGGCAAGTACGACCTCTCGAAACTGCCCTCCACCATGGCGCTCGCCATGTCCATAGCCGGACAGCCGGACTACTGGTACATCCGGCGCCTGGCCGAGTCCATCGTCAAGACCGTGGACGACGAGCCGCCGGAAGCTCCGGTCTTCGTCGTCGTGGACGTGGACGTGGCCAAGTCGCTCGGCGGCATCATCCGGGAGGAGTTGCACCTGGACCGGGCCGTCATCGCGATCGACGGCATCGAGGTTGGCGACCTCGACTACGTGGACGTGGGCAAGCCGATGGGTGCGAGCGAAGTCATCCCCGTAACGGTCAAGTCGCTCGTATTCTCGATCCGGTCGCAGTCCGGGTAACCGGAGCCGGAAGGGTTCGCGCCATGCTCATCGCCGCGCTTGTCTTCGGGCTCCTGGGTGGTCTTGTCGGCCTGCCGATCGGAGTGCTCACTCTGGGAGGCACTTTCGATGAGTTCCCACTGCTGCCAGACGACAGCACCATTGCCGGGGGGCTCGTGCTGTTTCTCTCATTCCTGGCCATCGTGGGCGCCGTGAGAAGCCGGAAGAACCCGTGGCAGGGAGCGGGGCTCCTGTTCTTCTCCGGGATCAGTTGCATGATAGTCATCAACATATTCGGAGCCCCCATCTTCTTCCTGACGTTCCTTGCATCGTTCTCCGCCATACGCGGACGCAGGGAAGTCCGCCGCTAGGCCGGACAACACAGGGGCCGGAGCGCTGGTTCGCGCTCCGGCCCCTCTCTTTCGTCGTTCCTGCGGAGGCAGGAACCCTCGTAGCCCTGTCTTGTCGCGCGGGTGCCGCCTACTGCAGATGCTCCCCGAAGAACGCCAGCGTCTTCGGCCACGAGTCGGCGGACGCAGCCTCGTGGTAGCTGCCGCGCTCAGTGCAGAAGAAGCCGTGGCCGGCCCCCTCGTAGATGTGGTTCTCTATGGACTTGCCCTTTTCCTTCAAGACCCGCTCGATCTCTTCGACGTTGGAGACGGGGATGCCGCCGTCCTCGGTGCCCCAGAAGCCGATGATGGGGGCCTGCACCGCGTCGGCGGTTGCGTCGAGCAGGCGGGGCGCGTCGGGACCGGCATCCGGTCGCGGCAGGATCCCGCCGCCGTAGTAGACCGCGGCTGCCTTGACGCCGCTCATCGTCGAGCCAAGGTAGGAGACCATCCCGCCGAAGCAGAAACCGACGATACCGATGTTGTCGGCATCGACGTTGTCGTTGCTCCGCAGGTAATCGATCGTGGCCTGCACGTCCGCGAAGACATCGTCGTTGCTCAGTTTGCCGCGCTCGCCGAAGGCCTGCTGCATCTCGGAGAACGGAATATCCACGCCCTTACCTGTGCGGTGGAACAGCTCCGGCGCCGCTGCGAAATAGCCTGCCTCCGCGAACCGGTCCGCGATGCTGCGGATGTCGTTGTTCACGCCGAAGATCTCCTGGATGACGATCACCGCGGCGCTCTTCCCATCCCCGTCCGGGCGCGCCGTGTAGATCGGCATCGGGCTGTCGCCAACACTCACTTCTGCAACGTCTGTTACTGCCATCCTCTCCCTCCAGTAGCGTGAGATAGGCCGACCGCTGCCGGCCGGCCCATCCTACACCAACGCGTGCCCCCCTGCCGGTGACCACGGGTTAACGGACGACACCGGCCCCTTTCGCGGACGCCGGGCTATCCCGTACGCTGATCGCATGACCGTCGCATTGCCAGCACCTATAAACAGCATTTATAGCTCAGGTCTCAGCCATAGACAGGGTCTATGGTTCCGGTGCGGGAACTTTGTTTTCATTGGCATTCTGGCGCTCTTGACCGCGGAAGCAGGCCATGGCCTGGGAAACGCCCTGTTCAAGGATGCCAGGAGTGCCAGATCGACAGTCCCGTTCACTCGTGGGACGACGGTCAAGAGTGCCAGAATTCAGGGCAGTTGGCACTCTTGACCGGGCCACCCGCCTCTAGCCGCGCAGGTACTGCCTGTGTGAGAATCGCCCCATGAGCAACAACAAGCGCACTCCCGAAGAACAGGCCCTGATGACCAAAGCCGCGGCGGTCCTCCCTGGCGGATCGCTCGGCAACCTGCGCCTCGACGACGAGCACGCCTTCGTCGTACGCGAAGGACACGGCTCCCACGTCTGGGACGTGAGCGGGAACGAGTACATCGACTATCTGCTCGGTTCCGGCCCCATGGTGCTGGGGCACGCACACCCGAAGGTGATCGCCGCGGCCACCGAGGCGATGGCCAAAGGCACAACGTTCTTCACCCAGAATGCCTACGCCATCGAACTCGCCGAGCGCATCGTCGACGCCATGCCTTGCGCGGAGCAGGTGCGCTTCGTCAGCAGCGGCTCCGAGGCCACCTACAACGCGCTCAAGGTCGCCCGCGCATTTCGCAAGCGCGAGAAGATACTCAAGTTCGAGGGCGGCTACCACGGTACGCACGACTACTCGCTGATGAGCCTCGCCCCGTCGGGCAACACTCCTTACCCGCAGGCCGAACCCAGCTCTGCGGGCATCCCGCGGGCAATCCAGGAGACTGTCCTCGTCGCGCCGTTCAACGACCTCAATGCGGTGGAGGACCTGCTCGACCGCTACCACGATGAGCTCGCAGCGGTGATCGTGGAGCCGGTGCAGCGCACCATAGCGCCGCAGCCCGGATTCCTTCCGGCGTTGCGCGAGCTCACGAGCCGCTACGGCGTCCTGCTGATCTACGACGAGGTCGTCACCGGCTTCCGACTCGCCTACGGCGGCGCGCAGGAGTACTACAACGCCGTGCCGGACATCGCCGCGATAGGCAAGATCGTCGGAGGCGGCTTCCCGCTCGCGGCAATCGTGGGGCGGCGCGAGATCATGGAGGCGTACGACCAGGGCTCTGTCGCGCCCGACGTCTATGTCCCACAGAGTGGGACCCTCAACGGCAACCCCGTGGCCGCGGCCGCCGGACTCGCGACCCTCGAAGTGCTCCGCGAGCCGGGCGCCTACGAGGCGTATCACGCCCGCGCCGCCACGCTCCGCAACACGCTCCAACGCCTGTTCGACGAGGCCGAGGTCCCGGCGCAGGTCAGCGGCATCGACATGATGTTCGACGTCTTCTTCACCGAACACCCCATCGTCGACTACCGCTCGACGCTCGTGGACAAGACGCTCAACCGCATCTTCGATAACACGCTGCTGGACAACGGCATCCTCAAGCCGCCCGGCAAGCTCTACGTGGGCGCCTGTCACTCGGACGAGGACATCGAGCGCACCATCGAAGTGTTCCGCCTGGGCGTCGCCGCCGTCCGCGACGCGTGACCTAGCGCGCGCCGTCGAAGAACAGCTCGTCCGGTGTGAAGCGGCGGCTGATGATGCCGAGGTCGGCGGCGTACCGCACGATCGTTTCGATGGCGCGGCGGTTGTTCTCCAGGCCGTTCTCGTGCGGGAAGAGGCCGTGCTCGCGCAGCCAACCGACCTTCAACGCCATGTGCTCGTCGTCGTCCGAGACTGCGGCGTAGTAGAGGCGGCGTGCCTCATCGCAGGCGTCCACGACGGCCTGCCCGAGTCCGGGGTTCGCGTCCATCACCTCGTTCTTCGCTACGAGCATCACGTTGACCGGGAAGACACCGCTCTGCCGGTGGTACGTGAGCGCGGCGTCGAGCGGGTCGTCGAACAGGCGCGCGCGGTTGCCGCCCAGCGGCGGACCGCCGCGGTCGAACAGCACAGCGTCCAACTCGCCGCTGTCCAGCTCCGCTATCTGGTCGCCGCCCTTCGAGATGCTGTACCGCGGGTCGCGGGGGTAGTCGACGCTCATCAGGGAGTTCGGCTCCGCCTCCACCCAGTGCACTTTCGTGAGGTCGAGGCCGTACACGTCCGCGAGCGCGCCGCGCATCCACGTGCCGGGATTGAACCCCCAGCCGCGCACGCCCACGCGCTTGCCCTCCAGGTCCTTCGGCTCCCGGATGCCCGTGTTCACGTTCACCTGCGCTCCCACGTGCGCGAACGACACGTCCGGGAAGGCCGGGATGCCCATGACGGGACGTCCCAGGTCCCGCGCGATGAGATAGTTGGTGACGGGCACGACCATGATGTCGTAGGGCGGCTCGGTGAAGAGCTTGCCGTACACCGAGCCGGAGCCTCCCTCCGGCCAGTCGGTCTCCACGTCGAAACCCTGCACCTTCACCGTGCCGTTCGCCAGGTACTCGGCGGCGTACTCGTGGTCCGCCATCAGCGTTATCGCCATCTGTTCTCCCTCACGCCCGTCTGCCTCCCGTGGAGGCGCAGGCTATTCCGGAACGGGGTAGCCATCGGAGCGACGGTCGGTGCCGCCGGTGTGGACACCCCGTTCGTGGTCGATGCCTATCAGCTGCACCGCGCCGGGCGTGCCGACGCTGGGGTAGGTCTTGGTCTTGTGGCCCTTCGCCTCCAACGCCTGGAGGGTGTCGTCCGGGATGCCGTCCTCGAGGCGGAGCACCATCTCTTCGTCGATAGTGCGAGGGTCGGTGCCGGGGAAGTGCGTCCAACGCGGCGCGTCCGCCGCCTCCTGCACGTTCATCCCGTGGTCGATAACGTTGGAGACCGCCTGCGCGTTCCACTGTGGCTGGTTGTCGCCGCCCGGCGTCCCGCCGACAAGCACGGGCTTGCCGTCCTTGAACACCATGTAGGAGTGGATCGTGTTGATCGTCTTCTTGCCTGGAGCGATGACGTTCACGTGCCCTTCGTCCAGGTAGAAGCCACGCCCTGCCCTGTCGTTCAGGAGGATCCCCGTGTCGCCGGCGACGAAACCGCTGCCCCAGTAGGCGGAGAGGCTGTGGATGAACGAGACAGCGTTCCCCTCCCGGTCGATCACGTTGAAGTACGACGTGCTGGGCGTGGGCGCGACCGAGTGTGCAAGCTCGCCCGCGCGCACGACGTCTTCTGCAGCGCGCTCAGGATCAATGCTCTTGATGCGCTGAGCCGCGTACTCCGGCGAAAGCAGTTCGTCCAGCGGAACGCTGACGAACTCCGGATCGCCTACGTAGGCGAGCCGGTCGGCGAACGCCAGACGCTTCGCCTCGACCATCGTGTGGATGCTCTCGACCGTGTTGTGGCCCATCCCCGCGAGGTCGAACCCGTCCAGCAGGCTCAGCAGTTCCAGTGTAAGCATGCCCTGTGACGGCAGACCGGTCGCGTAAACGTCGTGCCCATGGAAGCGCGCGGAGGGCGGGTTGTCGTAGACGGAAGTCTCCTGCGCGGCGAGGTCGGCCTCGTCGATGAGGCCACCGCCGGCCTCCATCGCCTGCGCTATCTCTCGAGCGAGCGCGCCGCGATAGAACTCATCGGGGCCATGCTGCGCTATGCGGCGCAGCGACCGCGCGAGGTTGGGCTGCGCAAATACGTCGCCGACCTTGTACGGCGAGCCGTCCTGCTTGATGTACGTCTTCGCTGTCGATTCGTACTTGGCGATCTTGTCGTAGTGGTCGTTGAAGTAGCTGGCCGAGCGCGGGGGAAGCGAGAAGCCCTCCGACGCGAGTTCGATTGCCGGGTCGACGAGCGACGCGAGCGAACGCGTCCCGAACCGGTCCAGGATCGTCTGCCAGGCGAGGACCTCGCCGGGAACGGCGGGCGTCAGGGGACCGTCGGCCGGCATCTTGACGTACCCGCGGCTCGTGAAATACTCGCGCGTCGCGCGCATCGGCGCCCTGCCGGAACTGGAGACGCCGTAGAGCGTCCCGGACCCGGCGTGGTAGAGGAGCGCGAACACTTCGCCGCCGATGCCGCACATCATGGGCAGCGTCACGGCCTCCGCAGCCGCTACGGCAACTGCCGCGTCGAACGCATTCCCTCCTTCGCGCATCACCTGGGCTCCTGCCGCTCCGGCAAGCGGCGAAGCGGAGCCGACCAGTCCACGCGTCGTGTATACCGGGCTATGCGACCTGTTTATAACGCTGCTCAAGATGACACCTCTCGTACGAGTATCCGGGCAGCGGCATGATATGCTCCACACTGGCGACCGGCAACGCGCGCGCTCCCCAACCTCTCCCGCGCAGATCGGCACAACACGGCATCGAGGAGGCATCATGGCCGAGGACTTCACCTATGACCGCTGGATGAACAGCCAGGGGATACCCGTGCACCGCGGTTACTACATCGAGGACCTGAGGGACATCGAGCTCGGCCATTGGGGCCTGCGCGATTGCGACGCCGCGTTCATCCAGCTGGAAGGCATGCCGGGGGTGGTGGAGGGGCGCGTACAGGAAGTCCCGCCCGGAGGCTCCATCAAACCGTTCAAGCAGGCGATAGACGAGATGGTCTACGTCGCCAGCGGACAGGGAACAGCGTCCGTTTGGAGCGGGGACGGCGAGCCGCATACGTTCGAATGGTCGCCACGCTCGCTCTTCCTCATCCCGCGCAACTCGTGGGCGCAGTTCAACAACATGCAGGGCGACAGGCCCGCCCGCCTGCTGCACTACAACTACCTGCCCATCGCCATGTCCGCCATCCCCAACCCGGACTTCTTCTTCAGCAACCCGTTCGAGGAGAACGTGCTCAGCGGAGAGGACTTCTACTCCGAGGCCGAGGCGACGACGCAGGAGCACATAGCCGAGGGGGCCGCCGGACGCACGCTGTGGCTCGGCAACTTCTTCCCGGACATGGGTGTCTGGGACAAACTGATGCACCGACCGGGGCGCGGCTCATTGAACCGCTCCGTCTACATGCGCATTCCAGGCTCCGAGCTCCGCGCGCACATGTCCGTCTTCCCCGCAGGGACGTACAAGAAGGGCCACCGCCATGGGCCGGGCCGCGTCATCGTCATCCCCGGCGGCGAGGGTTACTCCATCATGTGGCAGGAGGGCCAGGAGAAGATCGTCATCCACTGGCATGAGGCGAGTTGCTTCGTGCCCCCGGACCGCTGGTTCCACCAGCACTTCAACCTGGGCGCTGCCCCCGGACGTTACCTCGCTCTCCATCCACCGAACCAGTTCATGGGCATGTCCGAGTCCGTGCAGGACCTTTCCCGCGACCAGATCGAGTATCCGGACGAGGACCCCTGGATCCGCGAGTACTTCGAGAGCCAACTGGCTGAGCGCGGCATCGAGTCCCAGATGCCGGACGAGGCATACCGGGACCGGAACTACCGCTGGGACTACACCGGGGTCAAGGAGAACTAGCTCCTTCGTCCGCCGACCGCTACTCATACGCCGAAAGGAATACCAGCCCTCATGCACGACGAGCCCTGGGCGCACATCCACGACCCGGACGAAGAGCGCCTCGCCAAACTCACCGTTGAACTGAACAACCCGGACCACGACTACTACCATCACGAGGTCATCGAGCTCACGACGGTCGGCATAGACATCGGCTCCTCCACCTCACACCTCATGTTCTCCAGCATCACGCTCCAGCGCGTGCAGGAGATGCACTCCAGCCGGTACGTCGTCGTAGACAGGCAGACGCTGTACAAGTCGCCCATCCTGCTCACGCCGTACACCCATGACAACCTCATCAACACGGAGCAGTTGGAGCGGTTCGTCGCGGAATCGTACGCCGAGGCGGGCTTCGAGCCGCAGGACGTCGACAGCGGCGCGATCATCCTCACGGGCGAAGCGATCAAGCGGCGCAACGCCCATGCGATAGCCGACATCTTCGCCGATCAGGCGGGCAAGTTCGTCTGCGCCTCCGCCGGCCATAACCTCGAGTCCGTGCTCGCGGCGAACGGTTCAGGCTCGGTGAAGCTCTCGCGTAGTCCTCGCCAGACCGTACTGAACGTCGACATCGGCGGCGGCACGACGAAGTTCGCGCTCGTGCATGGCGGACGCATACAGCACACCGCCGCCCTCAACGTCGGCGGACGGCTCGTCGCAACGGACGGCGATGGGATGGTCACGCGCATCGAGGACGCTGCGCATACCGCCGCCGACAGCATCGGCGTGCCCCTGGGCCTCGGCCAACCGCTGGCCGACGAGCACCGCACCGCCATCGCCGACGCACTCGCGGAGTGCCTGATCGACGTTATCCAGGGGCGCCCACGCTCCGATTTGACACAGGATCTGCTGCTGACCGCCGACATGCCACAGGACATGGCATGCGACGCCCTCGTGTTTTCCGGCGGCGTCTCCGAGTACGTCTACAACAACGAGACCCAGGAGTTCGGCGACCTCGCTATCGCGCTCGCGGCAGCCGTCCGGCGCAAGATGGACGAGCATGCCTTGCCGGCGCCCGTGCAACCCGCGACGGAACGCATCCGCGCAACGGTCATCGGCGCGTCTCAGTTCACCGTGCAGTTGAGCGGCAACACGCTTTCCATATCGGACCCGTCGCTCCTCCCCTACCGCAACGTCCCTGTTCTCATCTCCCGGCTGCCGGAAGACCACGAAGTGCAACCGGACGAGGTCGCGGATCTGGTCGCAGAGGCGTTCGAGCGTCAGGACCTCGTGGAAGGCGAGCAGCAGGCAGCGCTCGCGTTCGAATGGGACGGCCTGCCGCGCTATGCGCAGATACGGAAGATTGCGGAAGGAATCGCCTCGGCAGTGCCGCGCTCGCTGGCGAGCGGTGCGCCACTCATGCTCGTCTTCACCGGCGACTTCGCCAAGCTCGTCGGCGACACCATCACGAAGGACATGGGCATCACCAATCCGGTCATCTCCATCGACAACCTCTTCCTGCAGGAGTTCGATTTCATCGACATCGGGGAGATGATCTACCCGGCGCGCGTCGTGCCGGTGGTCGTGAAGTCGCTGCTCTTTCCGGAGGTCGAGAAGCAGACCGCCGAGGTGCTGGACTAGCACTCGTCACCATCCTTCGCAAGCCCAGTTCGATGGGAGTGAAGTTCAGCGGAGGTTGGGGCTCAGCAGCACACGCAGAACGTCCCGCGGGCCTGGTGAAACCCGCGGGATGTTCTCACTTACAGTTGCCTGGCAAGCAAGCTATTGGCTGATGTACTCGGAGAAGTACTTCGGCAGCAGCCGATTCTTCTGCTCTTCGATGATGGCCTGCGAGCTTACGAGCAGGTCCTCGTTCTCCTTCGTCGCCGCGCTCAACTCTGCCCGGCCCGTCCAATTGGGAGACTCCCCTGCAACGCCTGCGTACCTCTGGATGAGGTCATCATTGGTTGTCAATGCTTCCTCGAACGCGGCAGAGAGCGCATCAGCGATGTGGTCCGGCGTTCCTGGCGGCAGCCAGAGCGACTTCAACGCATAGTTTGTGGGACCCAGCATCGAGTTGTAGATGAAGTTCTGGTCGTCGTTGAGGAAGTCGCGCATGTCGCCGCAGTGCGGTTCGGCCTGCAAGTTCGCCTTCAACAGGCCGGGGCCCATGGAAGCCATCACACGGAGCAGTCCGTTCGGGATCCAGTCAGGGTTCGACACCGGGAACCGGTACCAGAGGCTGGAACGTACCGTGCTGTTGATGTCGCCCCGCGCCCACATCAGGTACACCGCATTCGTGTCGACGGTGTCGAAACCGAAGTAGCGGAACGGGATGTCCAACTGCTCAGCTGCATAGACGGCCGCCAACATCGTCGGGTTGCCCTCGGCGATGTCGGAGAGCTCATCGGCGAGCAGGAACTCGCCGTGGGCTCCGCCGCCAGTACCACTCTGGCCGGAGTAGTCCCAGAGGCAGCTGTTCGCAGCGCTCGCGCCAAGGTTACCCACCGGGTCATACGTCATCCACGAACGATTCGCGTCGATCGTCGAACCGAGAGCCTGGAAGGTGCTGCGCTTGATGTACTGCGTGCCCTCGTTGAATCCGAAGTCCAGCTGCGGTGTGCTGTTCCAGGAGATGTAGGTACCATCCTTCGGTGCTTCAGTCGCGGCGAAAAGGTATTCCAGCGGCTTGTTGGGCTGGCTCACCAACACGACACGCGGGTTGCCGGGGATATGGTCGCTCATGTAAGCCGCCATCACGCGGCCCTGAGTGTCCGTCCCGCCGCCGGGTGAGGCGTTAGCCACCAGGCGGATCGTCTTGCCGCGGAAGTACTCAGCCGCATCGAACCCCGGTGGAGGAGTCGGTGTAGCGGTAGGTGGCGGAACCGGCGTCGGTGTCGGCTGAGGGGCTGTCGAGCCGCTGCTCTGCGGTGTGGGTGCCGGGTCCTTCTCCTCCATCATCGCCTCAGGCGTCGGCGTTGGTTTGTCCTCCATCATCGCCTCAGGCGTTGGCGTCGCGGTCGGCCTTGGGGTGGCTGTGGGATCCTCGGCGCCACACGCCACGAGCGCTGCGATCAACCCGATACCCATAGCCGTAACCAGTGCATGTGAACGCCAGAAACGCATGACATCCTCCTCCGCAGCCGCAAGGATGCGCCAGATTCGCCACAAGCATAAGCGCAGATGTCGCGTCTGTCTATCGCGGGCGTGGCCAACGATATCAGGGAACGAGGCTACCGGGCAG
This sequence comes from Dehalococcoidia bacterium, assembly GCA_034422795.1. Lineage (GTDB taxonomy): Bacteria > Chloroflexota > Dehalococcoidia > Lucifugimonadales > Australimonadaceae > Bin16. The sequence goes on from DAOUJK010000025.1 coordinate 19,658, forward strand.
TTTCGGCCCTACTCCAGTTCCGCGGAGGACGGTTGCTCTCCGGGGACCTCCGGGCGCCTTATCCGCCGGTACAGGGGCGAGGTGAACCATAGCCACAAGAGGGCGAAGATCCCCAAAGCGATGCCGCCCCAAAGCAGTCCGGTTGCCAATTGTCCGCCCGGGGTCGGCCCCTTCCAGTTGCGCATTGGATCGGACGAATCGAACGTCAGCACTACTTCATCGCCGTTCGCATAGCGCAATCGACACTCCCTGGACGGTGGCGGCGCGTACTGCTTGCAGTCGTCAGTTTGAGGGATGGTGATCGCTTGGCCTGCCTGGGTCGTGTACGTCAGTGTCGCGTTCTCGTAGACGGCCACTGCCCGTTCTGCCCGTTCTGCCAGTTCGCCTACCTGTTCAAGCCGAATCAAACCGGCTGTCATCGCGAGCACTGCGACCACGAGTCCGGCAAGCACCCAACGGAGAGTGAGCTTCATCATTCTGCCTTCGCTTTACGGTTTCTGCCGCTCCATCAAATGTAACACTTACCCGGGAAACGCCGGCCAGCCGTCACACGGAAAGAGGCTCCGCAGAGCCCCTTTCCATCCGATGTCAGTGGCGTCGGTTCAGCCGGCGAACCAGTCCAGGAGGAACGGGTTCGGCCAGATGACCGCGAGCATGTAGTCGAAGAAGAGGAAATTCAGGATGACTATGACGACTCCGGCGATGACTCCGCCGATGTAGCCGATCTTGTTCTTCATCATCAGCATCGGGCCGAACGTGGCGATTACGACGGCGCCCCACTTGAGCCCCTCCTCTATCAGGCCAGTCATGAGGAGCATGATGCCCAGCATCCCGAGGAAGATAAGCCCGGCCGAGCGGGCTCCCTCCATGCCGCGGCTCCGGATGCCGATGTCCATGATCTCACCCGTCTCCGCGCCCAGTCCTTCGCGGACGAACTGCACGAGACAGAAGATGATGCCAATAGAGGCGAGGCTGAGCGGGAACCACTTGCCGAAGAACGAGTAACCGACCGCCTCCCAGATGGCGTACGCCATGATGGCGATCATTGCGAGTGTGAACCATTGCTCTTCCCGCCAGCGCCAACCGCGGCTGGTAAGCCTAGCCACAAAGCCCGGTGCGCCACCTGCCGGAGTCGGCCTCCCTCCCGCGAGGCCGGTCTCCTCGTCCAGTGTCTGTGAGCCGGTCCCGCCGCTCATGAATTTCACGAAGAGGGCTCCGATGACGATGGCAATCACCAGGAGCACGATGAACAGTGGACGCGTGAAGGTGCCTACCCAGTCGTACCGTGCGACCGAGTTAGTGATATTCGATTCGATGATGGGGCCCAGGATGAAACCGATAAGCAGCGGCGGCCGAGGCCAGCGGTACCGCTTCATCAACATGCCCAGACCCGCACCCACGAGTACGATGCCGATGGCACTCACGTCCCGCGTGTCTTGGAACGCCGCCAGCAGCGATATGGGGATGATGAGGAAGCCCAGCACCGGGTACGGGATGAGCGTCAGGCGCGCCATCTGCCGCGTGAATCCGAGTCCAAGCATCGTCACCATGAGGTTCCCCAGCCCGAGGCTCACGATGATCATGATGGTGATATCCGCGTGGTCTTCCAGCATCCGCGGGCCCGGTGCGATGCCGTATGAGAGCATAGCCAGGATGACGAACGCCCACGCGCGCCCTCCGGGGATGCCCAGCGCCAGTGTCGGGACCGCCTGTCCGCCTTCCTTCGAGTTCTGAGCTGATTCGGCGAACAGCACACCGTCCAGTGAGCCCTTGCCGAACTGGCTCTTGTCCTTCGTCCAGAAGATGCCGAACGCGTAGGACATCCAGTCCACGACGCCGCTGCCGATACCGGGTACGGCGCCCAGAAACACGCCAAAGAGCGATTGCCTTATCGCCATCGGCCAGCGGGAGAAACCGTACCGCGCGCCGCTGAAAATCTCGCCGTAGCTGATCCGGGCATCCTTGGGCGCGAGCGGCTTGCGCGTCATCGTAAGGTCGATGATCTCCGGAAGCGCAAAGACGCCGATGGTGGTCGCGATAAGGGGCAGCCCCTCCCACAGCCACTGCTGGTCGAACATGTAGCGGAAGTCCAGGCTCACCTTGCCGGGGCCGACCGTGCCCAGGAGCATGCCCAGGCACGCGGCGAACATGCCCTTGACCATCGCGCCGCCGCTCAGGGCTGCGACCATCGCCACGCCGAAGATCGCCATCGCGGCGATCTCCGCGAAGCCGAACTTGAGGACGAACGGCGCGATAACGGGGATGATGATGGCAAGCGAAAGAGCGCCCACGACGCCACCTATGGCCGACACGGCGTAGACCGCCCCCAGAGTGTGCGCTGCCTCGCCTCGTTGGGCCCTTTGGTTGCCTTCCAGGAACGTGACCTGTGTCGCACCGCCCGGCATGCCGAGCAGGATGGACGGGATGGAGTCGAGGGTGTTGTCGATGCCGGTGAGCACCGCCAGCATCACGAGCCCGATGACCGGATCGTCCACCGAGATTACGATGAACGGAATCATGATGGCCATCACGAGGGTGGCCGATATGCCCGGAATCAGGGCGATTGGAACGGTGATGAATACCGCGACCAGGAAACCGTACCAGTAGCCTGCAGTTCCGAGATAAGAGAGTCCCGCCCAGAAGTCAGCCAGCATCGCTTATTCTCCCTGATCGGGGTTATGTCCGAAGGGGGGCGAAACGAATAGCTCGTCCGCCCCCCTTTAGATGTCTATCTGAGTCCTCCAGCCTGGCTATCCGCTGATGTACTGGGAGAAGTACTTGGGCAGCAGCCGTGCCTTCTGTTCTTCGATAACCGCTTGCGAACCCAGTAGCAGGTCCTCGTTCTCGAGCGTCGCTGCCTGTATCTCAGCCCTGCCCGTCCAACCGGGAGACTCACCCGCAACAGCACCGTACTTCGATATGAGCTCCTGGTCTGTTGTCAGCGCCTCCTCAAACGCGGAAGAGAGCGCGTCAGCGATGTGGTCCGGCGTGCCGGGCGGCAGCCAGAGCGTCTTCGAGGCGTAGTTCGTGGGACCCATCATGGAGTTGAAGATGAATGTCTGGTCGTCGTCGAAGTAGTTGCGCACGTCTTCGCAGTGCGGCTCCGTCTGCGCGTTACCCTTCAACTCACCTGGACCCATACCCGCCATCAGACGCATCAGGCCGCTCGGGATCCAGTCCGGGTTCTCTACCGGGAACCGGTACCAGAGGCTGGCTCGCACCGTGCTGTTAATGTCGCCGCGCGCCCACATCAGGCGAACTGCGTTCGTGTCCACGGTGTCGAACCCGAAATAGCGGAATGGGATGTCCAACTGCTCTGCCGCAAACACTGAGGCAAGGAGGGTGGGGTTGCCTTCCGCTATGTCAGACAATTCGTCCGCCAGAAGGAACTCGCCGTGCGCGCCGCCGCCCGTGCTGCTCTGGCCGGAGTAGTCCCACAGACAGCTGTTGGCAGCACTCGCTCCCAGGTTTCCAACAGGGTCGTACAGCATCCATCCGCGGGTCGGGTCGATCGTTGAGCCGAGGGCCTGGAACGTGCTCCGCTTGATGTTCAATGTCTCGTCGCTGAAGCCGAAGGACAACTGCGGCGTGCTGTTCCAGGAGACGTACGTGCCGTCCTTCGGCGCCTCGGTCGCGGAGTAGATGTACTCCAGCGGCTTGTTCGGCTGGTTGGTGAACACCACCCGCGGGTTGCCCGGGATGTACTGGCTCATGAACGCAGCCATAACACGGCCCTGGGTGTCGGTGCCGCCACCGGGGGAGGAGTTCGCCACGATGCGGACCGTCTTGCCGCTGAAGTAATCAGCGGCGTTGAAGCCCGGCGGAGGAGTGGGCGTGGCGGTAGGCTGGGGCACCGGGGTCGGCGTGGGTTCCGGAGCCGGCTGTGACCCTGTGCCGCTGTCCATCGCCTCAGGCGTCGGCGTTGGCTTTTCTTCCATCATCGCCTCAGGCGTGGGGGTCGGTTCCTCCATCATCGCCTCGGCTGTCGGCGTCGGTGTCGGTCGCGGCGTGGCTGTGGGGTCCTCGCCTCCACAGGCAACCAGCACGGCCATCATGGCCGCAACGATGACGACTCCGGAGAGCCATCGGGTCGATCCAATACGCATGTCTCCTCCTGCATCGTTCGTACGCTTCGCCTCGGCGGGATGCACGAACGGCCGCACCTGGTGCGGGTTCGGTCATAATCGCGTGATTTTTATCACGGAATGAATCCCCGTGTCGTCAAACGATATTGCAAAACCCCTCATCGAATGTTGTAATACCGTTTACACCGTTGGGGAGGCAGATAAGATGCTCGGTCCGCTGCTCAAGGCACATCACATCTCCCGGTCCGACCTCGCTCACCGGGCCAACGTCTCCGTGCAGACGGTCCACAACTGGTGCAGCGGGCGCGTCCGGGTGCCCAGCGAGAAGCTTGGCAGGCTCTGCGACCTGCTCGAAGAGTTAGGAGTGCCGCGGGACGAACTCGCCCAGATGGCGGTCCGCGAACTCGAGAGGCTCGGCGTACAGCAGGAGCGGCTCACGCTGAGGTCGAAGAGCACCCAGCCGGTTATAGTTCTCATGACGTGGGACCTCATGAGTCCGGGCCTGTTCGGCCCACTCGCACGGGTGGCCCGCACGGCGCTGGAGGGCATGGGCTACCAGTGCATGGCGCTCGACTGCGGCGGGGAGCACCGCCAGCGGCGCGCCTACCTGCAATGGGCCGTTCGAGGTGATGTGGATGGGCTCCTCCTTTGCGGTGTCCCGGGCGACGTTCCCGACCCGGACGACGACCTCTTCGCGTCGCTGAACCCGGTTACCGCCCAGGGTATCCCTGTCGTCCTGCTCAAGCCGTGGACAGGGTCTTCCGTTGCCCTCCCGGCAGGGGTCGGGAGCATAGGCTGGGACTACGTTGCCGCCGTCGAGGTGGCTGCGGGGCTGCTCCAGGGGCTCGGCCACGAGCAAGTCCACGCCCTCCTCGCGGCGGAGGGCGCCGGTTTCGGCGCACGCTACCGCGGGCTCGACCGTGCATGGGGCAACCTGGGCCTCAGCTTCGATGAGGACTCGATCATCTGGTCGCAGGAAGGCGAGACGGCGCAAGAACTCGCCGACGCGCTTACGGGCGCAAGCGCCGTCTTCACGCCACCGTCGCAACTCCCAACGATCGCTCGCGCATGTTTCGCACGCGGCATCAGGTGGCCTCAAGATGTGAGCATCGTTTCGCTGGGTAATCGCGCATTCGTTCCCCAGTTGCACAGAACGCCGTTCACCTTCGTCTCCATCCCCATTGGCAGGGTGGGCCGGGGCGCAGCCCAGCTGCTCTCCAGCATGGTGCGCGGCGAGCGCTTCCAGACAGGGCAGGAATACGTCATCTACGGCGCGAGCACGATGTCCGTGGAGAACGAGCACGGCGGCTCGGTCGGACCTCCCTCCGAGCGCTCGTTCGCCTACCCCTACCGAGCGGGCACAGCTGTCGTGTAGCAGGACCCCTCAGTCCCTCCTCAGCGTCTCGCGCAGCACCAAGCCGATCAGCAGCGACGCCGAGATGGCGAATCCACCCATCGAAACGAACGCCACCGTGAAACCACCCGCTCCCGCTATCACCGCGACGGCGAGCGTGAAGATGCCGGGATTGCTGGCGGATCCCGCCTCCGCGATGAGACGGTTCACGCCGAAGAATTTGCCCCGCGCCGCCGCCGGCGCGATGTCCGATCCCAGCGTCTGCATCGACCCTGCCATGAACGACACCGCCAGGTTGATGACGACGAACCCCAGGACGAAGAACGGCAGTCCCAGCTCTCCCCAGGCGACGCCACCCATAATCCAGAGCCCCACGGCGAGGAGCGCGCTTGCGGGAACGATAGTGCGCTTTCTGCCGAACCGGTCCATCACCTGCCCGGCCATCAGCGTCACCGGGACGCCCACAATGCCCATCGCCGAGCTCAGGCCGCCCAGAGCAAGCGAGTCCAGGCTGTAGGCGAAGGCCGCATAGGCAACGTAGATGCCGCCTTGCCCCTGCACTCCACCGCGTCCGACGTTCGCCATGAACTGCGCAGCGAACAGCACGAGCACCGGCCTCGTGATGAGCCGCGCCCAGGAGACGTCCACCTCTGCCGCCGCCGCGTCACCCCGACGGCGCGCCAGCACGGCGGGCGCGGTCTCACGCACGAAGAGATAGGAGGGCACCGTAGCCAGGAGCGCGAAGATTCCGAAGAAGAGGAACGGCAGGCGCAGGTCGATCAACGCGATAGCCCCGCCGGCAAGCGGCCCCAGCAGCGTGCCGGCCCTATTCACCCCCGCCATGCCGGTAATCATGCGTCCGCGCGTACTCTGAGAGCTGGAGTCCGCGATGACGGTGAGCCTGGTCATCTGCCACATCTGTTGCGCGAGTCCGTTGATCCCGAGGTAGACCAGTATCTCGGCGAAGCTCGATGCGCGGAGAACGAGCAGCGCCGATGCGGACAACAGCAGCGTGCTGAGGATGAGCAGTTTCCGCCGCCCAATGCGGTCCATGAGATAGCCGGTGGGCAGCGAGACGATGACGCCGCCGAGCATCGGCACGAAGATCAGCAGTCCGGCTCCTGTAGCGCCCGCGCCGAAGTCGATCGCTATCAGTGGAAGCACCGGAACGATGAAGCCGCGCCCCACGCCCAGGAGGAATGCCGGCACCAGCAGCGATACGAGCGTCTGGTTGCGCTCAGCCCAGCCTCGCATTCCCTTCGCTGGTCTCGCTTCGACGGAGGGAGCCTGGGTTTCTTGCTCGTCGGGCGGCATCGGCTATCCGATAGCGTCGGTCAGACGCTTGATCTGTTCGAGGTCCGGCGTGACGGGCCTGAAGATGATCTCGTCCGAGCCCAACTCCTCGTGCATGCTGATCGCATTGCGGATGATCTCCGGCGAGGTCGGCTGGACCCGGACCTGGCGCGACGGGTCCCCGCCGTAGTAGTGCGCTACCGCACCGGTGACGGCCTCCTCAGCGCCGGGGCCCAGCGCGCACGGGAGCGTAACGATGACGCGCGGCCTGCCCTCCCGTCCGTGCTCCGCCCACGACTCTTCGACCCGGGTCATGATGCCCTTTGCCCACTCGGCCTCCAGCGCCCTGCCGCCCATCACGTAGCCGTTGGCGAAGCGACCAACCCGCGCGATGGCCTTCGGGTGCGTACCTCCGATGAGGATCTCGGGGCCGCCCGCCTGGACCGGCGCAGGCCCCACCGGCCGCTCGGCGCCCTCCAGCACTTCACCCGCCCATATGCGCTTCATGTGCTCGAGTTGCTCCTCGAACAGTCTGCCTCGGTTGCGGAACTGCGAAGGCGCGACAACGGCATCGTCCTGACGTCCGCCGACCGCAAGCCCAAGCGTGAGGCGGCCGTTCGAGATGGCGTCGATCGTAGCGGCCTGCTTGGCGAGCACACCCGCGTTCCGCACCGGCGCGAGCAGGATGGCCGTCACAAGACGCAGCCTCTTCGTGATAGCGGCCACCGCCGCGAGTTCGGCCATGGCCTCGAAGTTGTCGTACGCCAGCCGGTCCAGCGCGGAGAACGAGGAGTACGGCCCCTCGTCCGCCCGTCGCGCCAGCTCCGCTATGTATGGCCAACTGTCCGTCGGCATCCTGAAGGGAAGCCCAATGCCAACCTTCATGCGCTCACCTGCCCTTGAACTCCGGCCTCCGCTTGTCGAGGAAGGCCCTTACCGCCTCCTTGTGGTCTTCCGAGCGCCGCGCCAGTTCCTGCGCCGTCTGCGCCAAACGCAGGCTTTCGCCGAACCCCATGTCGAACGACCGCTGCACGAGGTACTTGGTCAGCGACATGGAGTACGTTGCACCAGAGGCGAGACGCCCCGCGAACTCCATAGCCGCACCGAGCATCTCGTCGTGCGGATGCACCTTGCTCACGAGGCCCATACGGTAGGCGTCGTCTGCGCTCAGCCGGTCGCCCGTGTACTGCATGTAGTACGTGTTGCTGAGACCGATGAGACGCGGCAACTGCCAGCAGGAACCATCGCCCGGCACGAGCCCCATGCGCACGAATGCTTCCGCGAACTCCGCCTTGTCCGACGCGATGCGGATGTCGCACGAAAGCGCAAGCCCGAGACCGACTCCTATCGCGTGGCCGTTCACCGCCGCGATCGTAGGCTTCTGCACCTCGCCGATGCGCAGCGGGACGTTGGATACGGAGCCGAACCCGGCTTCCGCCTTCTCCGACGCGCGCTGGCCGAGCCTTGCCTCCATGTCCCCCCACGGCAGCGGCTGCCGATCCGCTTTGCCGCCCTCTTCTTGCTCGATGCGCCCTATGGTCTCGTCGAACCGGCGGATGTTGGCGCCGGAGCAGAACGACGGATCGCGCCCCGTGAGAACGAGCACGCGGTCCGCTCCGTTCGACTCGAACGCTTCGAGTTCAGCGTAGAGTTCAGCGGCCATTTCCATGCCAAGTGCGTTCCGCGTCGATGCGTGATCGAGCGTGATGAGCACGACGCCACCGGTACGCTGGACTTCGATGAATTCGCCCGTGGCCATCCTCCTTCGCGGTACGGGGTCGTCCGGCATTCTAGGGAGCGCCCTGCCCGCTGTCCAACGGGATTACCCCGGACCATTCGACGGCAAGCGGTTCTCCCTTCGCTTACCCCGCCCTGTCGTAGGCGGCCCGCACCCAGGCCTCGACGTCGCTGTCTACCGCATCGATGCTCACGACGTTGACCGTGTGCGTACACATGCCACTGGACTCAACGATCCTGGGGTCGTCGGGAGTCGAATCGAGGTTCAATCCCAGGCTGAGACGCTTCGCCGAAGGCGCCTGGACCAACATGAATTGCCTTTTCCTGCGGAAACTCACTCCGGTCTTCTGCACCACCTTCACGACGTCCGTCCCCAGTCCTTCAGCTACCGCGGAGAGCTTGTCGTATACCGGAAGCAGTGCCTCCTTCGGGCCAGCATACTGAGCCGCGAGTAGTTGATCTGAGGTCGCGGGCCCACCTGCGAGCCCTTCGCGGACGACGTGCGCCAGCAGGTTGGCGTTCCCGTGCGTGAGGCCATACGTGGACTTGAGAAACGCGATGACCTCCGTATGACGCTGGAGGCCTGCCCGGCCGACCTCGCCTGCGACATCGGTTGCCGTCTTGCCGATGCTCTCCTCAACGCGCTTGAGTTGCGCCTCCGCTTGTGCCCTAGGATCAGCCGCCATCGGCTCGCCTCCTGAAGTGAGATTGTGTCCGGAGTCAGACCACGGATATCGGACGAAGCTCGGATTCTACTCGTTCGCTGATTCCAACGACGGTTGGCGGCATGCGATTGACGCAGCGGGGACGGCCTACTACGCTCACGCCAACCAGACCCGAGGTAGCACATGAGCGCAGGCGAGATCTCGAACGCAGCGTACGACCGCATCGGCGGGGTGTTCCAACGCGCCCTTGCCGGCCTGACCATCGATCAACTCAAGGCGCAGCCCTCCGGCCCCGAGAGCAACCCCATCGGGTGGCTGGCCTGGCATCTCAGTCGCACACAGGACAAGAACTATTCCGAGTTGCTCGGCGAAGAAGAAGCGTGGACGGCGGACGGCTGGTGCCAGCGATTCGGTCAACCTGCGGACAGAGGCTCAGGCAACGGCGACTCACTCGAACAGGTACGTGCGTTCGACCCCGTAAACGCAGACACGCTCCTGGCCTACTTCGAAGCAGCACGCGAGAAATCCCGCAGGTTCCTCGACGCGGTGACTGACGACGACCTCGAGAAGCCGAGCGCCGCGGGCGTCGCGCGCGACGAGACCGTCAAGATATCGATCGCCCGTGTCACCGGAGACCTCATACAGCACACGGGGCAGATAGCCTACGTGCGAGGATTGGTCGACCGGCACGGTTGGTACGGGGCCTGAGGACACACGGTCCGGGCGGAAACAGACAAAGAGGACGAGAACATGCTGACACAAGAGCAGAACGACCGCATCACACGGGTCGGTCCCGGTACGCCGATGGGCGAACTCATGCGCCGCTACTGGCACCCCATCGCTGCCGCCGCGGAGCTCGGCGAGCGCCCCACCAAGGCTGTGCGCATCCTCGGCGAGGACCTCGTCCTCTACAAGGACAAGTCCGGCACCATCGGCCTTATCGACCGCTTCTGCCCGCATCGCCGCGTCGACCTCTCCTACGGCATCCCGGAGGAGCACGGCCTGCGCTGCATGTACCACGGCTGGATGATGGACGAGACCGGCCAGTGCATCGAGCAGCCCTTCGAGGAGACGGTGCACCCGGACGGCCGCTTCAAGGAGAAAGTGAAGGTCTCGGCGTACCCCGTCCAGGTGCTCAGGGGCATGGTCTTCGCGTACATGGGGCCTTCCCCTGTGCCGCTCCTCCCGATGTGGGAACCGTTCACGTGGGACGACATCTGGTGCGAGGTGGCGCTCGCGCCGCTGCCGTGCAACTGGCTCCAGTGCCATGAGAACTCGCTGGACCCCGTACACCTGGAGTGGCTGCACGGCTACTGGGGCGTACGCCAGCAGCACGACAAGGCGGTGCGCCTCGGTCTGGCGAAGGCCGAAGAGTTCGGCGTGATTCCGAGGGCGCACCAGAGGATCGGTTTCGACCTGTTCGAGTACGGCGTCATCAAGCGCCGCATCGTCGAGGGCACGACGGAGGACGACGCCGACTGGGCCATCGGCCACCCGGTCATGTTCCCGCAGATACTGTTCGTGGGCAGCACCGTCCGTGGCTCGCTGCAGTACCGGACTCCCATCGACGACGAGAACTGCCTGCACATCACCTGGTTCTTCCTGCGCACGGCGCCGGGTCAGCCGGTAGTGCCCCAGGAGCAGGTGCCGTACTACCACGTGCCGCTCTACGGCGACGACGGCCGTCTCATCGAGGACCTGGTGAACCACCAGGACTTCGTGGCATGGATCACGCAGGGCGTTATCCCTCCGCGCCACCGCGAACACCTCGGCGAGTCCGACCGCGGCGTCATCTTCTACCGCAAGCTCCTGATGGAGCAGATGGACATCGTTGCCGACGGCGGCGACCCGATGGGTGTCGTGCGCGACCCGGAGGTCAACAAGTGCATCGATCTGCCGCTGGAGAAGTGGCCGGCACTGAGCAATCCTGCACGGATGGCGCAGTACGCGCCCTCGCAGGCGGGCCAGAGCCCGGAGCACATCAAGCGGCTCGAGGAGTTCCTCCGCCCGTGGGCGGACGCGCCGCCCTGGCAGGAAGCCGCGGTCTCCTGAGGGGCTTGCTGCGCTCCGCCCGGAATGATGAGGGAGGCGCGGTAAGCCCCGCGCCGGAAGGACACCCTCACCCGCCGCTGCGCGGCGGCCTCTCCCCCGGGGAGAGGTGGGAGACGTGTTGAACCGCTCACCGGCGGCATTGCTCCGCAGCCCCACGGCCCGCGGCCTCGGCAACCTGTACGCCGGAACGCTCATCTCCGG
>DAOUJK010000026.1:0-16126 GCA_034422795.1 Dehalococcoidia bacterium
CGTCGTAGGCGGCGTAGCACATGTGGGTGTGCATCTGGGTGCGGTCCTCGACGCCGCTGGTGGCGATGCGGAAGCACTCGACGGCCCACGCGAGATATGCGTCCCAGTCCTCGTGGCGGAGGGGCAGCCCTTCGCGGACCGCGGGCTCGTCCACCTGGATGACGCGTATGCCGGCACGTTCCAGATCGCAGACCTCGTCGCGGATGACGAGAGCGAGCTGGCGGCACGTCTCATCGCGAGGTTGATCGTCGCGCACGAACGACCACTGGAGCATCGTGACGGGCCCCGTGAGCATGCCCTTGACCGGCTGCCGCGTGAGTGACTGCGCATATGAGATCCAGTCCACGGTCATGGGGGCGGGTCGGTGGAGGTCGCCGTAGATGATGGGCGGCTTGACGGCCCGGGAGCCATAGCTCTGCACCCAGCCGTTCGCGGTGGAGACGTAGCCCTCCAGCTGCTCACCGAAGTACTCGACCATGTCGTTGCGTTCCGGCTCGCCGTGAACGAGCACGTCCAGACCGGTCTCCTCCTGGAAACGGACGGAGCGCTCGATCTCCTGACGGATGAAGTGCTCGTACTCTTCGGTGGTGAGTTCGCCGCGGTTACGGCCCGCCCGCGCCTTCCGTATCTCCGGCGTCTGCGGGAAAGAGCCGATGGTAGTGGTGGGGTAGGCGGGGAGGCGCAGTACCTGTTGCTGCGCCTTCCTGCGCTCGGTGTATGGGCTTGCGCGGCGGGACATCTCCGGCGTCACCCCGGCGCTGCGCTCCTTCACCGCCGGGTTGTGGATGCGCGTGGACGTCCTGCGGGAGGACATCGCTGCGGCGTTCGCATCCAGCTTGCCGGCAACGCGGCTGGACTCGCCGTTGAGTACGCGGGCGATGGTGGCAACCTCGCCGATCTTCTGCTTCGCGAAGGCCATCCAGGACTTCATCTCTTCGTCAAGGTTCCTCTCATTGTCGAGGTCGACGGGGGAATGCAGCAGCGAGCAGGAAGGAGCGATGAGGATGCGGTCGTTGCCGAGCACGGAGGCGGCGCGTCGCGCGGTCGCGATCGCCTCTCGGAGGTCGGCCTTCCAGATGTTGCGCCCGTCCACGAGGCCGAGAGAGAGGGAGACGCCCTCACCCAGTTTGGCGAGGATGTTCTCCAGGTCGGCATTGCCGCGAACGAGATCGACGTGCAGGCCCCGCACCGGAAGGGCAAGGGCCGCCTTGGTGTTCTGTCGCAGGTCTCCGAAGTAGACGGCAACGAGGATGTTGAGACCAGGCAGGCCCGCTGCGAGTCGGGCATAGGCGCGCCCGAACGCGGAGCGCTGCTTGTCGTTGAGCGTGAGGCTGAGAGCGGGTTCGTCCATCTGCACCCAGTCCGCGCCTGCCTCGGCGAGCCGCTTGAGGATGTTCTCGTAGACGTCGACGAGCCCCTCCAGCAGGAGCAGCGGGTCGAACGAGTGGTCGTCCGATTTGGAGAGCAGGAGGTAGGTGACCGGGCCGATGAGGACGGGGCGGGTGTGGATGCCGAGCGCCTTCGCTTCGAGGAATTCGTCCACCGGCTTGGTGGAGCGCAGCGAGAAGACCTGGCTGCGGTTGATCTCCGGGACGATGTAGTGGTAGTTCGTGTCGAACCACTTGGTCATCTCCATCGCGGAGACGCCAGGGACGTCGTGTGAGGCAGAGCGACCGCGGGCCATCGCAAAGTAGGTGTCCAGGCCGATCTCACCTTCCGGGGCGTCATAGCGTTCGGGGACTGCGCCGACCATGACGCTCGTGTCGAGGACCTGGTCATACAGCGAGAAGTCGTTCGAAGGGATGTGCGCGATGCCAGCCTTTCGCTGGAGGTTCCAGTGGGACTGGCGGAGCGCGGCGGCGCGCAGTTGCAGTTCTTCTGCATCGATCTTGCCGGCCCAGTATGCCTCAACGGCCCACTTCAGTTCGCGGTTAGCGCCGATACGGGGGAACCCGAGATTGGTTGACGTTGCCAAGTCGCTCTCCTCTGCCAAAACAGGAAGGCTCACGCCTAGAATGGATGCGGAGCTGGTGAAAATCCTGCGATGTAGTCGCCGGGGGATGACGCGGCTTGATTGTACTGTGCGCAGGGGTGCGGACTCAATGGCGAGAGGGCTGGAGCAGGCCGTGGCCGGCCGGAAGGCGCGCTCCTAGCTCGCGTCGAGCTTGAAGAACTCGATGGCGTTGCCGCAGGTCATCTTGTAGCGCACCTCCTCGGGCGCGCCCTCGAACGCCTCGTCGAGGATCTTCAGGGAGTCGGGCCAGTCGGATTCCTGGTGCGGGAAGTCCGAGCCCCAGATGAGGTTGTCGACGTTCAACTGGTCGCGCGCCAGCACGCCCACGCGGTCGTACTGGAACCCCCAGAGGGTGTGTTCGAGGAGGTACTCGCTCGGCGGACGCGACAGCGGCTTGAAGCCCAGGAGGTTCTCTGCCCAGTACCGGTTCCGCTCGTAGCGGATGTCGGCGCTCTGCAGAAAGAAGGGTATCCAGCCGATCTGGTTCTCGGCGAACAGTATCTTGAGAGCCGGGAAGCGGTCGAAGAGGCCGGAGAGCGTCCACTGAACGGCTGGAAGCGCGCCGCTGCCCTTGATGGGGCTGAACCTCGCCATCTGCTCCGGGAAGCTTCGCCCCGGCGCCTCCAGTTCCTTCAAGAGCTCCGGCGTGGCCTTCGGGTAGTCCAGGAAAGGGCCCTTGCCGGTGCGCTCCAGGTCCACGTGCACGGTCACCGGCATGTCGAGGTCGAGTGCGGTCTCCCAGAAGCGGTCGTCCTCGATGCTCGGGAACTGCTTGCCGGACGGGAAGTCCATGAGCATGATCGCCTTCGCACCGATCTCCTTGCAGTGCTTCAACTCCGCGACGTGGGCGTCGAGGTCTTCGATGATCGGCATGATGGTCACGCCGATGAGCCTGTCCGGGTCCTCGGCGCAATAGTCGAGGATGAGCCAGTCGTTGTACGCCCGGACGATGCTCAGGTAAGCCTCGTCGTCGTCCACCATCCGCCACATCCTCGGGCCGGTGGCCTGAGCTGGGAACAGCACCTCAGCATCGACGCCGTCCATGTCCTGCTCCTGCATGCGCTGCTGGGGAGACCCCGTTCCGGGTGTCCCCTCGTACTTCACGCCGGAGGGCAGGTAGTGCTCGCGGCCCCTCCCGCCGTACAGGTCGGCGGCGTTCGCCTTGCGCGTCTGCTTGCCGTCGATGAACCATGCGTCGGTGTCGTCGTCGAGGCGCACGAGCTTGGGGGCGCGGTCGCGGTGCCGCTCCGGGACGCGAGGCGTCCAGTTCGCGGTGTCGACCTCCATGTGGGAGTCGCCGGAGATGTAGTGGTAGTTCATTCGCGCGCCTCCTGGGGGCGTTCTGCCGCGTATTCTACCGTTCGCATTGCTCCGTGGACCAAACCCATGGGCGCGGCACGGCCCGTACCAGCGCGCTTACCGGGTCCGGTGCTGCCGTCTGCGCGGGTCACCTGTGGCAGCCACGTAGAACGCCCAGGTGCACGCCATAAGCACCGCTGCCACGAGGAACCCTCCCTCGAAGCCTATCCTGTCTGCGATCAGGAATCCCATGAACGGGCCCAGCGCCGCGCCGAGGTCCAGCCAGGTCGAGTACCGGCCCATCACGGCGGCGCGAGTCGAGCTGGTCGCTGTTTCGCCTACGGCCGCATCCAGCGCCGTGTTCACTCCCACTGCCGCGACGAACAGCATCGGCATCCCCACGACCACGGCGACCACGGAATCGGACACAACCATCATGGCCAGGGATGCAACCATCGCGGTCATTCCCCAGGCTATGGACATCCGTCTCCCGACGCGGTCCGAGAGATGCCCCATCAGCACCCCGAGGCTGATGTCTGAGAGCCATCTGAAACCGACCAGCAGGCCTGCGAGCGTCACCACTGCGAACGCTCCACCGAGCACCCTGTCATCCTCATCGGCGAATCCCGCCAGGTAGGGCGCCATGGTAGCGATGGCCAGACCGTTTGCACCGAATGCGGTGGCGAAACGCATGAGGCTGATGGAAAGGAGTGGGGCGCGAAGTTTCCGACCGTACCCGGGCAGCCGGGATATCGCGAGGTCCCAAACGTTCAGGCGGTCCCGGAATCCTCCCCCGGAGGAGCGGATGCGCTCCGGCCTGAAGTTCGGGACCTGAGTGGCAATGAGCACTCCTATGAGTCCGATGCCAGCGAGGAGCGTAAACGTCGCCTCTCTTGAGGTGAGGTGGAACAACACTGCGCCCGCAGTGACAGCGACGAAACTGCCGAACCGCTGCCCGGAGTTGAACAACCCCATCATCCTGCCTCTCATTCCGGGCGTGCCGACCGCGAACGCCGTCAGTTGCGCGGCAAGCCGCATGAAGGAGTACGCAACCCCCCAGGCTGCGCGGGCCAGCAGCAGCACCGCAACGCCGGTCCCCAGGCCATATGCGAGCGTCGACAGGACGCCGACGGCGATGGACGCGACGAATGGCCAGCGCACCCCGAAACGCTGGTAGATGGAGGCGGCAAGGGAGTTGCTCACGAGCCGGATGAAGCGGTTGATGCTGAGCGCGAGCCCTATCCAGAACGACGCCGCCAGACCGAGCTGGCCGTCGATGCCGAACTCGAGCGCCGCCACAGGCAGCACGACGTACATCAACGAGTCGCCCATGATGACCGTGCCCGTTGGGGAGACGGCGTACACCATCTGAATGGGGACGATGGGTTTCAGGCGCATGTCAGGAGCGTGGCCTCCCTGGCTCTTCTCGTTGCTATACGTGTTCGACCTGTGAGGGCACCCTGCCTGAGGAGCAGTGGGCGCATGGTAGTATGGGAACGTGGCAAACGCACCGCGCAACTACTGGATGGTCTCTGTCTGGCCGGAGTACTTCGACGCGTGCGCCGAGAAGAACTTCTCGGTGCTGGCCATGGGCCGCCAGCAGCGGCGGCGCGTGCAGCGCATGGAGATAGGCGACCGCGTGCTGTTCTACGTGACGCACCGGTTGGTGTTCGGCGCTATAGCGTCCATATCCGGCACGCACTACGAGGACAAGACGCCGCTCTGGGCCGATTTCGAGGGGAGCGACCCCCTGGCGTGGCGGGTGAAGACGAAACCAGACGTCGTGCCGGACGCCAACCACGTGCTGGACGCTCGGCTCATCGCGCCGCGCATGGAGTACGTGAAGCGCTGGGCGCCGGAGGACTGGCCGCTTGCATTCCAGGGTCTGCTGCACCTCATCCCCAAGCGGGACTTCCAGTTGATCGAGCACGAGATGCGTCGGGGCCGCCCGCGTCCGGAGGTCGTCTTCGAGCCCGACCCGAGGCATGGCCCGCATGCCCGCGAGGCGCAGTACGCCGGCAGGCCGGGTGAGGACCACTGACGTGGCGGTGGCGATAGACCTGTCGGGCCGCAGCGCCGTCGTGTTCGGCGTGGCGAACCAGCGCAGTATCGCGTGGGCCATCGCGCAGCAGCTGCACGCGGCTGGCGCAGCGCTGACAGTTACCTACCAGAACGAGCGCATAGGACGCTCGGTGCTCGGCCTCGTCGAGGGCATGGAACGGACGCAAGCTGTGGAGTGCGACGTTCTGGATGAGGCCTCCGTCATCGCGGCGGTGGATGTCGCTGCTACAGCTGCGCCGCTCGCCGCCGTCGTGCACAGCGTGGCGTTCGCGAACCGGGACGATCTCGAAGGAGCCTTTTCCCGGACCGGGGTCGACGGCTTCCGCACCGCGCTGGAGGTGAGCGCCTACTCCCTGTTGCCGGTCGCCCGGGCCGCTGCAGCGAGGATGATGGAAGGAGGCAGCATCCTCACGCTGACCTTCCACGCAGCGGACAAGGTGTACCCCGGCTACAACGTGATGGGCGTGGCGAAGGCGGCGTTGGAGAACGAGGTGAAGCAGTTGGCGGCGGAGTACGGCCCGCTTGGCGTGCGCGTGAACGCGATATCGGCGGGGCCGCTCAACACGCTGGCCGCCCGCGGCATCTCCGGCTTCACGAACATGCACGAGATACACGCGAGCCGCTCTCCACTGAAGCGCAACATCACGCAGGACGAGGTCGGCTCCGCAGCGCTCTTCCTCGCAAGCCCGCTCGCCTCCGGCATCACCGGCCACGTCCTCTACGTGGACGCGGGCTACAACGTGATGGGCGTCTAGCCCACCAGCCTTCGTTCGGCCTGCATCTTCCGGCGCAGCGACTACAATCCCCGCTGTCTTGTCGTTTCACAGGAGGTGTGCCGTGTCCGGCCCGCTCGAAGGGATACGCGTCGTCGACCTCACCCGCATCCTCGCGGGCCCCTACTGCACGATGGTCCTCGCCGACCTCGGCGCGGACGTGGTGAAGGTGGAGCAACCCGGCGGCGACCAGGCCCGCCGCAACGGCCCGTTCTTCGCGGGCAGGGACGGCAGGGAGCGCAGCACGTACTTCACCAGCGTCAACCGCGGCAAGCGCAGCATCGTCATCGACCTCAAGAACCCGGACGGCAGGGACGCGTTCCTGCGCCTCGTGGACGGCGCGGACGTGGTGACGGAGAACTTCCGTCCGGGGACGATGGCCAACCTGGGCGTGGACTACGCAACGCTGAGCGCCCGCAACCCGAGATTGATCATGGCGTCGGTTTCCGGCTTCGGACAGGACGGCCCTTTCGCGAAACGTGCCGCGCTGGACGTGATCGTGCAGGCGATGGGCGGCATGTTGAGCATCACGGGTGAGGAGGGCGGTGGGCCGGTGCGCCCCGGCGTGAGCATGGGCGACATCACCGCCGCGCTGTTCACGACGATCGGTGTGCTATCCGCGGTCGTCGAGCGTGAGCGCTCCGGCCTCGGGCAGCACATCGACATGGCGATGCTCGACTGCCAGGCGGCGATACTGGAGAACCCGCTGATGCGCTACTTCGCCGTGGGCGAGATGCCGGAGCGCATCGGCACGCGACACCCGGTCACTGCGCCGGTGCAGGCGCTGCCAACGAAGGACGGCTACGTGGCGGTCGCCGTTTCGGACGGCCCGACCGGCCACTGGGGGCGGTTCGCCGCGCTGATCGGCAAGCCCGAACTCAAGGACGACGAGCGGTTCGCGTCCGGCTGGCTGCGGCGTGTCAACTACGACGAGCTGCGTCCCCACCTGGAGTCGGCGCTGGCGCAGCGGACGACCACAGAGTGGGTGGACCTGCTCGGCCCGGCGGGCATTGCGGTCGGCCCTGTGCAGGACGTCTCGCAGGTTGCCGTCGACCCGCAGCTGAACTTCCGGGGCATGTTCGTGGAAGCCGAGGCGCCCCAGGTGGGCCCGGTGACGTTCACGAATACGCCGGTGAAGCACTCCCGCACGCCGGGTGGCGTGCGGCGGGGCGCGCCGGAGTTGGGCGAGCACACGGACGCAGTGCTGGCCGAGGCGGGTATCGGCCTGGATGAAGCCGCCGACCTGCGCGCGTCAGGCGCGGTGGCGTAGCGGAAGGAGGCGATGCCATGAGTCCACCCGTCTACTGCCCACGGTGCGGATCGGTGTTGAGTGCGAAGTTCGATGGAGGACGCGAGCGGCCCGCATGTCTGGCGGACGATTGCGGGTTCCTGCACTTCGGCGAATCGTCGATCGGATGCGGGGGCGTCGTCATCCGCGACGGGAAGGCCCTTCTGATCCAGCGAGGGCTCAACCCCGGCCGGGGCACCTGGCAGATACCGGGTGGGTACGTCGAGGCTGACGAGGCGATCCCCGCCGCAGCGGAGCGTGAGGTGCGCGAGGAGGCAGGGGTCATCGCAGAGGTGCGGGAGGTGATCGGCTTCCGGCACTCGGCGAGCATCCCCGACCGTCCGGTGGCCAATCTCTACGTTGTCTTCTGGCTGGAGTGGGTATCCGGCGAACCGCGCGGGGACGGAGTGGAGACGCTTGACGCGGGTTTCTTCTCCCTGCCGGAGCTCGAAGAGAAGATGGGGATGCAGGCGATGTCGCTGTGGGCGATCAAGCTTGCGCTGGCCAGGGACTACGGGAGCGGGTTCATCTCGCACCAGGACGCTTTCGAACTGCGCCCGGGATGGTCGGTGTTCGGGGTCCCGCCGGCAAGCCCTTAGTTAGCGCTTTGCAGCGCGCTCTCGTCGATCCGCCCGCGCAGCATCCGCAGGTAGTTCGCGGTCGTGACGGCGGCGACGGTCTCGATGTCGGTGCGCTGGAGTTCGGCGACCTTCTCCGCGACCTGCGGCAGGTGCCACGGCTCCGTGCGGCGGATGGGGTTCTTCTTGAACGGCTGCGGGTACGAGTCGGTCTCGATGACGATGCGGTCGAGTGGCAACTGCTCCACGGCGGCCTGCAGTTCCGGCAGGCGGAGCAGCGGCTTGGCGAGCGAGATGTAGAAGCCGAGTTCGATGACGCGCTCGGCCAGTGCCAGGTCGCCCTGGAAGTAGTGCCACGCGCCGCCGACCTCGCCGGCGCCCTCCTCGCGCAGCAGGCGGAGCGTATCGTCGTCGGCCTCGCGGGAGTGAGTGACGAGCGGCAGGCCGAACTCCCGGGCGATGCGTATCTGGCGGCGGAAAGCGTCCTGCTGCACGTCGTAGGCGGGTGAGTGGGGCATGTAGTCGAGCCCCGTCTCGCTCCACTCGACGACCCTCGGATGGCTGGCGAGCTGCCGCAGCTCAGCGTCGGTCCGGTCGTCCACCCAGCCGGTGAGGTCGGCGGGGTGCAGGCCGACGCCCGCGTAAACATGAGAGTGGGCATCGGCGAGCATCTGCACCCTGCGACAGGAGTCCAGGGTGACCCCCGCTGCTATAATCAGCCCGACGTTAGCCTCTCGTGCCCTCTCGAGCAGCGGGCCGATGTCTTCGTCCGCGAACTGGTCTATGTGGGTGTGCCCGTCGGTCAGCGGGTGGCCGCTCCGGGGGTTATGGGTTTCGGGCGCCTGCATGGCCGGATTGTAGACGATGGGAGGAAGGCTGAGGGAGGAACGGTCTTCATGCCTTCGTGGGCACGGGCAGCGTTACGGCTCTTAAGGAACAAGTGGGTGCAGGCCGCGTTCGGCGTCGTCGCGAGCGGTTCGCTCGCCTATCTCGCTGCACGCAACATCGTCTGGAAGGACGTGGCGGACGCGTTCCTGGAGTTTCCGCCTGAGCTCGCGCTCCTCGCTCTCGTTCCGCTCGCCGGGGCGATGGTCCTCCGCGCGTCCCGCTGGCACGTCCTGCTGCACCGGGAGCGCGTCTCCTTCCTCCAGGTGCTGCTGACGCAGAACACCGGCCTCGGCTTGAACAACCTCTCGCCCGTGCGGATGGTGAGCGAGCCGGTGCAGCTGGCGATGATCAATCGCCGGTACGGAGTGCCGTTCCCCCGGGCGTTCGCAACGCTGGTTGGCGAGAACGTGCTGGACATCTTCACGACCGCCCTGATGATGGGGCTCGGCGTTCTCCTCAGCCCGGGCGTCCGCGCTGGCAACGCGAATATCCAGTTGATAGGCGCGTTCATCATGCTCATCGTCAGCGCGCTGGTCCTCGTTGCCGTTGCGCGCGGCGCCGTGCCCTGGCAGCACAGGTTCGCCTTCCTGCAGCGCATCATCAACGGTTTCACTGAACTCAAAGAAGAGCCTCTCCGGCTCTGGATGTCGCTGGGGGTGAACGTCGCCCACTGGTTGCTGCTGGGCGTCACCGGATGGGTGCTGGCAACAGGCCTTGGAATGGACGTGCACCCTGTGACGATAGCGACCATCCTCGTCGCCGCGACCTTCTTCACGTCAGCAGTACCGTCCGTGCCGTCCGGCGTGGGGACGTATCACTTCGCCGTGGTGACGATGCTCACGGAGTCCGGTGCGGACGCAGAAGCCGCGTTGAACTTCGCGCTGATGATGCACCTGCTGATCGTCCTCCCACCCACGGCCATCGCGCTCTTCATGACCGGCAGGATGAGCCTTGGCACGCTGCGCAACCCGTCCAACGCCCCGCAGGGCGCGTCAGGCGAGTAGTTTGCGCGCCGCTCTGCGTACAGGGGGAGCAGGGCTCTTCGCCGCGGCGGCGCTGCTGGTTGCTGCCGCCGCGTGCAGCAGCCCCGCTCCCACGCCTACTACCGCACCAACGGCAACGCCCACCGTCGAGCCGACCCCGCTTCCTCCACCCGAGGGTACACTTCGTGTGGGCGTCACGGGCGCTGCGCCGCACAAGGACATGCACGCGATGGTCTCCGAGTGGGCGGCGCTGTTCGGTCCAGGCCCAAGCCACGGACGGCTCATGCGATTCGTGCTCGACCCGGGCGGACCGCCCACCCTTGAGGTCGGATGCGGCGTCTGCGACTCATGGCAGTTCGTGGACGACCTCACCGCCGAGTTCCGGTTGGACCCCGACGCGCACTGGCAACCCGCCGAGGGTTTCGAGTCGAGACCGGTAACCCCGCAGGACGTAGCGTTCAGCATGGACCGCTTGCGGACGCCCGGCCTGCCGCACGGGTCGTTGCTGGACTCGGTGGAGAGCGTCGAACCGGTGGGCAGGAACGTCGTCCGGTTCAACCTGAGCTACCCGGACCCTGACCTGCCGATCAAGCTGGCGAGTCCCTACGCTGTGTTGCTCGCCCCGGACTCGCTTGACGGCGTCGATGTCCGCCGGAGCGGAGCGCCGGGGGCCGGCCCCTGGCTGTACGAACGCGGCCTTACCGGCCAGGTAACGCTCATCGCCTGGGACGGCCACGGCACGGGGGCGAACGTCGGGCGCATCGTGTTCCATCCTGCGTCGACCCGGGAATTGTTGACACACCTGCTCCGGCAGGAGCGCATCGATCTGGCACAGGTGTCGGAGGCTGACTGGTCCGCGCTTGAACGAGAGAGCTTCTCATCGAAGGTGGTGCTTCGCTCCGGCAGAGGAGTGCTGTTCGGTCTGAACTTGGCACGACCGCCATTCGACAACCCGGAAGTGCGCGGGGCGGCGTTTCTGGCCCTCTCCCCGGAGGCTGCGCTGCGGGAGACCTTCGGCATCGGCTCGGTGTCCACGGGACTGCCCCTCGCCGACGGCGCGTGGGCGATCTCGCAGGAAGAGGTGGATGCCGCCTTCGGCGACCCGGCGCGGGCACGGGCGAAGCTCGACGCCGCCGGTCCGGAAAGGTCGATCACGCTCGCCGTCGCGAACTTCGGTGAAACGTACGTGGCGCACGGGCGGCTGCTCGCGGAGCAACTGGAGGAGGTCGGGTTCGACGTGGCGGTCGAGGTGCTCAGCCGCGCCGTATACCTTCGCCGGGTGTGGGAGGAACGGGACTTTGACGCGTTCGTCGGGCCGATGCCGCCCACCGATACGCCGAACGCCTTCCTGCTCGGTCTCGTGCATTCAGGCGGCGCGTTCAACGTGACGGGCGGAGCCGCAGCGCTCGATACCCTCATCGAGCAGCAGTCGACGGAAACCGACGGCGCGGCCCGCGCGGAACTGGCGCGCGAGATACAGCGGGAGATACTGAGCGAAGCGCTCCTCTTCATGGCCGCGGGCGCAGCGGAGCGGTGGGCGTTCAGCGAACGTGTCGAGGGTTTCGTCCCTCACATGCCGATGGGATCGGGCGACCTCTGGGCGCTGGTGAGGGTTGCGGACGTCGACGCGGGATGAGCGGTTGTGGATTGGGGTATACTGGGCGGTGGATGAGAACTCGATCTGGACGCACGTGGGCGCTCAAGCCCTGGCGCAAGTGAACGGAGGTACTGAGATGGCAAAGCCCCAGCCCGTTAGCGATGCTGACTTCGTGTCGACCGTCCTGGAGAGCGACCAGCCTGTACTGGTCGACTTCTGGGCTGACTGGTGCGGCCCCTGCAAGATGATCGCGCCCGTGGTGGACGAACTGGCCGATGAGTACGAGGGTCGCTTCGCGTTCGCCAAACTGGACGTCGACGCCAACCCGCAGACGGCGATGCAGTTCGGCATCCGCAGCATTCCGGCGCTGCTCCTGTTCAAGGACGGGAAGGTGGCGGAGAATGTCATCGGCGCGGTGCCGAAGGCCGTCCTCAAGAAGAAGATAGACAAGGTGCTCGAGGCGTAGGCCTCCCCTTTCCCAGGCTCGACATGCGAGGCGGCGCCTCTTGCCGCAGGGGGCGTCGCCTTCCGCGCTTAACATGCAGTGATACCTCCCCTGCGAGGTCACGTAATCTTCATGTTGCGCGCGGCGCGTCTCGGGTCCGCGGGAGTGGATGGGTCCCGGTGGGTCTCGCGGTCTTCAAAACCGTTGCCGGGCCAGCTTCCTGGTTCGGGGAGGGTTCGACTCCCTCGCACTCCCGCCACGCCGCATCTCGCGGTGCTTCTGTGTGTTGCGGATTCCGCTGCTTCCGGAACTGAGCGACTCTGCTTTACGCCTCTTCCGTCCCTCACCCTTGACGTTCGTATCGTATACGGGTAGCGTTCACGCATCCTTGCGGTGCGTGACGGGCGCGTGATGTCCGCATCGGTGAGGGGAGACGAGCGGCCTACATCGGTTGCCCCACAGACTAACCAGAGGTTGGAGCCATGACGACAGCCAGCGCAACAACTGAACGGAACGCAGCAGTGAAGCTCGAGGGGCTCTCGAAGACGTACCCTGGCGCACAGATCCCGGCGGTGAACGAGCTTTCGCTCAACGTGGAGGACGGCGAGGTCTACACCCTCCTCGGCCCGTCCGGGTGCGGTAAGACTACGACGCTCCGCATGGTTGCGGGCCTCGAAGTGCCCGATGAAGGCGACATCTACTTCGGCGAACGCGAAGTGGTGGTCACCAGCAAGCGCTTCCGCCTGCCGCCGGACAAGCGGGACCTCGGCATGGTCTTCCAGTCCTACGCCATCTGGCCGCACATGACCGTGGAGGAGAACGTGGCGTTCCCGCTCGCGACGCGTCACATGAGGCGCGCCGAGATACGCGAGCGCGTTGCGCACGTGCTCGACCTCGTCAACCTGCCCGGCCTCCAGAAGCGCCCGGCCCCGCTGCTCAGCGGTGGCCAGCAACAGCGCGTGGCCCTGGCCCGGGCTCTCGTCATCGAGCCGAAAGTGCTGCTCCTTGACGAGCCGTTCAGCAACCTGGACGCGAAGCTCCGGGAGCAGATGCGCATCGAGTTGAAACTGCTGCAGAAGCGGCTCAACATAGCGGTCCTGTTCGTCACGCACGACCAGATCGAGGCGCTCAGCCTCTCCAACCGCATCGCTCTCATGAACCTCGGCATCCTGCAGCAGCAGGGCCCGCCGCAGTTGCTCTACGAGGAGCCTGCCAACGAGTTCGTCCGCGACTTCATCGGCAAGACCGTCCTGTTACGCGGAAAGGTGCAGAGCAGCAATCCCTCGGGACAGGTCTCAGTGGCCATCGATGGAGGCCCGGACTGCGTCATCTTCGGACGCTCATACAACCCGGACGGGCTCTCTGCAGGCCAGGACGTGTACACCGCCATACGCCCCGAAGACATCGACGTCCAACCGATGTCCGGCAACGACATTCCATCTGGCGCCATCGGCGGCACCGTCAGCGCGGCGCTCTTCACCGGCGAGCGCTTCGAGTACCAGGTGGAGGTCGAGGGCCAGGGAACGTTGCAGGTCTTCGGGGAGCGCCACAATCCGGCTTCCGAAGGCAACAAGGTGACGCTCACGCTGCGCCCTGACGGCCACAGTGTCTGGTCGTCCGACTGGACGCACACCGAAACCAGCGACGCCACCTAGCGCGAGGCCTGAGGGCCGCACTACGGCTGGAACTGGTACACCGCTGGCAGTTCTCCGGGGTCTGTGACGCTCGCGTCGGTATGGTGGTAGATGGTCTGTATCCCCGGGCCGCAGTCGCCGAAGTCGTCGCAGGAGAGCCTGCCGGTGAGGCCGGAGAAGCCCTCGCCTTCGCCGCGGGAGACCTGGAGCAAGGCCCCCCTGAGCGCGCCGCGATCGATGCGCAGCGTCCCCTCGTCGTCGATGCCGATGAGGCGGGTGAAGAAGTTGCCGTCGTCGCGGACGGCGGCGCGCTCGATGGCGGCGAGCAGGAGCGTCGTGGCGTCGTAGGCGTGCCCCCAGTAGGCCGACGCCGGGTCGCCGTACCGGTCCACGAACGCGTCGTGCACCTCCTGGGCAGTCTTGCCGGTCGCGATGTTGGAGCTACTCCCCTCCAGGGAGGAAGGGCCGGCGAGGTAGACGCCCTCGCTCTCGGGAAGGGCGAGGAACTCCGAGTCCAGTGCGCCGTCGCCGGATATGAGAACTGCCCCCTCCAGTGCGTCGAACTCCCGTACCTGCGCGGCGAAGTGCGCGGCCTCCGCAGTGAAGAGCGGCAGGAAGACGCCGTCCGGTCCGGCAGCGGCGAACTCCGCGAGCACGCCGGTCATGTCGGTCTGCTCTTTCTCAACCATGCTGACGACGGGGACCTCGCCTCCGCGCGCCCGGAACGCATCGGCGAATGCGCTCACGAGGCCGGACGTGTACGGGTCGCCGTCGTGCACCGCCGTCATGCGCCGCAGGCCGAGCTCGTCGTAGGCGAACCCGGCGACTGCCTGCCCGAGAGAGAGGTCGTTGTTGGATACACGGAAGTAACCGGGATAGTAGTCGGGGCCCGCATTGCCGCGCAGGTCCGAGGTGAGCACGGGCGCCGTGTTGGAAGGGGAGACCATGACGAGTCCGGCCGCGCTGAGCAAGGGCGAAGCAGCCACCGCCGCCCCCGAGCACGACGTGCCGACGACGCCGAGCACTTCCGGTACGGCGATGATCTGCTCAGCGCCTGCACTCCCGCCCTCCGGCGAGCACATGCCGTCCAGGGGCTCCCCCAGCTCGATCTTGTGGCCATGGATACGGCCGAAATGCTCGACGGCCAGCTCGACGCTCAGGCGCGATGCGATGCCGGAAGGGGACGGGCCGGACCCGGAGAGCAGCGTACGGATCTCGACGGGGTCGTCCGGGCCGAGCACAACGACGTCCGGGTCGTCACCGCCGCCACACGCGACCGCCGTGAGCGCGACAGCAGCGAGGGCGATGAGGATGGTGGTCGTCAGGAAGTTACGGCACATCTGGCGGCGACCTACCAGACGCTGCCCTGGAGGCCAGGGCTGGTGATGGCGCCCTCGCTTGCGGAGGCGACGCTGCGCGCGTACTTGGCGAACACGCCGGTGGTGTAGCGCGGTGGCGGAGCGCTCCAGCCCTCGCGGCGGCGCGCCATCTCCTCGTCCGGCACCTCGGTCTCCAGCACGCGGCGCTCCACGTCCAGCACGATCGTGTCGCCGTCCCGCAGGAACGCGAGCGGGCCGCCGTTCGCTGCCTCGGGCGTGATGTGACCGACCATGAAGCCGTGCGTCGCGCCGGAGAAGCGCCCGTCCGTGATGAGCGCGACGGTGTCGCCGAGGCCCGCGCCCTGGATCGCCGCGGTGACGGCCAGCATCTCGCGCATGCCCGGCCCGCCGACCGGCCCCTCGTAGCGGATGACGACCACGTCGCCGTCCTGTACTTCGCGGTTCCGTACGGCGGCGAAGCAGTCCTCCTCGCGGTCGAAGATGCGGGCGGGGCCGCGGTGCAACCTGCGCCCGTGTCCCGCGAGCTTGACTACGCAGCCCTCCGGCGCCAGGTTGCCACGCAGGATGGCGATCCCGCCGTTGGGGTTGATGGGGTCGCTGGCGGAGACGACGACCTGCTGGCCGGGCTCGGCGACTGTGGCGGCGCCGATCTGCCCGAAGCTCTGGCCGCTCACGTTGGCCGCGCCCGCGTGCGCCAGCTCCGCACTGACGAGCTCCTTCGAGACGAGGCCGTAGCCGCCCGCCGCGTACAGGTCCACCGCGTTGTACGCGCCGCCGGGCTTCATGCTGGCGACGATGGGCGTGCGCCACGCGATCTCATCGAAGTCGTCGATGGAGAGTTCGACGCCCGCCTCGCGCGCTATCGCCAGCAGGTGGAGCACCGCGTTCGTCGAGCCTGCGGTCGCGGCGACGCCGGCGATGGCGTTCTCGAACGCCTCGCGCGTCATGATGTCGCGCGGCGTCGTGCCGTTGCGGAGCAGCTCCATCGCAAGCCTGCCCGCATTCCGCGCAGCCTCGGCCTTCGCGTCGAACAGGGCGGGGACGGCGTTCGCGCCCGCCGGGCTGATCCCGAGGAACTCCAGCGCCATCGCCATCGTGTTCGCGGTGAACTGACCGCCGCACGCGCCCGCGCCGGGGCAGGCGTGGTCCTCGACCGCCTTCAGCCGCGCGTCGTCGATGCGTCCCGCGCCGTGCGCGCCGACGGCCTCGAACACGTCCAGGATGGT
>DAOUJK010000027.1:0-29243 GCA_034422795.1 Dehalococcoidia bacterium
CCCCCTGTTCCTCGACCGCTACAATAATCACCGTACCCACAGTGGCATCGGCTGGGTCCCACCCGCCTCGCGACTGTAAACAACGTGTCTGAGAAGTACACCTAGCCTTCCCCCGTCAAGGGGGAAGGAACCAAGCCAGCGCACCCCGTCGTGGAATCGGTGACACGCGGCCCTTCCCCGGACACCATGTCCACCGCATAGAATGAACGGGCGCGGTGACGCGCTCACGTTACGCCCCACGGAGGCCCGATGAAGTTCTACGTTGCCGGAAAGTTCGAGGACAAGGACCGGGTGCGCCTCGCGCAGGACTGCATCAAGGCGGCGGGGCACGAGATCACCCACGACTGGACGATGGCGAAGGCCCTCGGCGGCCGTGTGGAAGCCATCGACGACATGGAAGGCGTCAAGGACGCCGACGCGCTGCTGTTCGTCAACGTGGACCCGGACCTGCCCTATGCCGGGTCTCTGGTCGAGATAGGCATGGCTATCGCGCTGAAGAAGCCCGTCTACTTCATCAACACGGAGCACATGGCGCGCAACGTCTTCTACCACCTTCCCGGCGTCCATAGCGCCGTCAAGGCGCCACACCCCATCGGCGAGCGCCTCGCGGAGCGGTTCGGCGCGGTCATGAACGGCGTAGCTACCGAGGCATGACCCCCCTTCCAACTTGCGGCGCGTCACCCAACTGCTATCATCCTTCAGCCGCTCCGGCGGCCCGCATGCTCACAAGGAGACACCATGGCCGCAACCAAAGCATTCGTGCTCATCGAGACCACCGTCGGCAAGACGAAGGACGTCGTCAGCGCTCTCCACAAGGTCGACGGCGTTACGTCCGTTGACGTCGTTACTGGCCCGTACGACGTCATCTGCATCGTCGAGGCCGACGACCTCAGCTCCGTCGGCGACACCGTCACCGGGAGCGTCCACACTATCGGCGGCATCGTTCGCACCGTCACCTGTCTCGCCGTCGGCGAATAACAGCGCCGACGAATCACGCCTGCTCCTCGTTGAGAGGGTACTGCGGCGAGGTGCGGCGGGGAGGAATGCCAGGAAGCGTCATGGCTGACCCCAACTGCATCTTCTGCAAGATCGCGCAGGGCGATATCCCCGTGGAGAAGCTCTTCGACGACGGCACGGTCTTCGCGATCCGCGACATCAACCCGAAGGCCCCCACACACATCCTTGTCATTCCGTATGAGCACGTCGAAACCCTTTCGGACGCGGACGGGGCCCTCGTTGCCGCTGCCGCGCACTGCCTGGAAGTGGCGCCCCGCATAGCCCGCGAACTCGGGATCGCCACCGCCGGCTACCGACTCGTCGCCAACCAGGGGCCTGACTCCGGCCAGGAGGTGGCCCACTTCCACCTCCACATCCTCGCCGGACGCCGCCTCGGCCCCATGGGCTGAGCCATGACTACCGACCTCCCTTCGACGCTCACGGCGCGCCTCGACGCCCTGCCGGACGGCCTGCGCGCACACGTCGAGCGCGTGCGCGGCATCGCTCGCGACCTTGCGGCGGCCCACTCCCTCGATCCCGCGACCGCCGACCTGACCGCCGCCGCGCACGACGTCGCCCGCCACGTCCCCGGGCGGATGCTCATCGAGGAGGCGGAACGCCTCGGCATACCGGTCAACGCGGTCGAGCGGGCTGCCCCCATCCTCCTCCACGGGCCGGTCGGCGCGGCGTGGTTGCGCGAGGACGGCGCGATACGCGACCCGGAAGTGCTGGAGGGCGTGCGCTGGCACACGACCGCCCACCCGGACCTCGCGCCGGCGGGACAGGTCGTCTTCATCGCCGACAAGCTCGACCCGGTGAAGCAGAAGGCATACCCCTTCCAGCCGGAGGTGCGGGCCGCGGCCGAGCGCAGCCTGCACGAGGGCATCCTCGCCTTCCTGGACGGCGCGCTCCGCACGCACCTCGAACGCCGTGAACTCATCCATCCCATGAGCGCCGAGACCCGCAACTCCCTCCTCATCGCGATGGCGTGCTGAGCATCTGTCGTCCCTGCGCTTCCGCTCCTTACAATGAAGGGCAGAGGGTGAGTCTGGTATGAGCGATGGACCACTGACCGAGCGCGCGCAGGAGGGCGATCCTGTTCTGGCCGTCGGTATGGACCGGCGCGGGTTCATGGCGCGCGCCGCGCTGCTCGGCCTGACCGCCGCGACTGCGCCGGTCTTCGTCGCCGCTACCGGGAAGACTGCTCTACGGGCCAGCGTCGAGCGACCCCCCAAGCCGACTTCCTTCGACCGCCCCGGGGCTCCGCCGTTCTCGCAGCTGCCCGGGATACTCGGGGACGGGGACGCTCCGATGGATGAGACGTCGCGCGTCAGCCACCTGCTCTGGCGCGCCGGGTTCGGGGCCTCGCCAAGCGAGCTCGCGCGCTTCCGCGAGATGGGCCTGCAGGCCACGATAGACCACCTGGTGGACTTCGAGAGTGTCGACGACAGCGCGCTCGAGGAGCGGCTCGCGGCACAGGAGTTGGACCTGGAGCAGAGCCTCAACCAGCTCCAGCGGTGGTGGCTCCAGCGCATGGCCTACACCACCCGTCCGCTGCAGGAGAAGATGACGCTCTTCTGGCATGGCATCCTGACCAGTTCGTTCAGGATCGTCGGCAGGGGACCCTACATGATCGAGCAGAACCGCCTCTTCCGTGAGAGGGGAATGGGGCGGTACGACGACCTGTTGAAAGCGGTCTCCCGCGACCCGGCCATGATGGTCTACCTGGACAGCCGCACCAACAAGAAGGCCGCCCCGAACGAGAACTACTCCCGCGAACTGATGGAGCTGTTCACGCTCGGCATCGGCCACTACACGGAGGAGGACGTCCGCGAGTCCGCGCGGGCCTTCACCGGCTGGCAGTTCAGGCGCAGGACGGGCTTCCACCTCAACTCGAGGCAGCACGACAACGGACTTAAGACGTTCCTGGGCCGCACGGGCAACTACGACGGCGACGACATCGTGGACATCATCATGGAGCAGCCCGCAGCCGCCGAGTACGTCTGCACCCGGCTCTGGAGTTTCTTCGCGTACCCGGACCCGGAACCCGAGGTGATCGCGCGACTCTCGGAGGTCTTCAGGACGAACGACAGCGCGATACGCCCCGTCGTCCGGGCGATGTTCGAGTCCGACGAGTTCTACGGGAGCAGGGCCAGTGCCGCGCTCGTCAAGTCGCCGGTCGAGCTCACGGTGGGCGCCGTGCGCACGCTCGGCATCGAGACCGACTTCAGGCCGCTCGACAAGCCCATCGAGCAGATGGGCCAAGCGCTCTTCATGCCCCCGAACGTCGCCGGGTGGCCGGGAGGCGCAACGTGGATCAACAGTTCGGCGCTGCTGCAGCGCATCAACATGGCGGGCACGCTCTCTGAGGCGCGTGGCAGGAGGCTGCGGTTCACCCCAACGGACCTCGTCGACGGGCAGGGGTTGAGCACGTCCGGCGAGACGGTGGACTTCTTCAACGACCTGCTCCTCGGTGGGCGTCTCCAGGAGGCGGACCTCGACGTGCTGACCGCGTTCCTGGACGGCATGGGCAGCGTGAACCGCGACCGGAAGCTCAGGAACCTCGCCTATCTCATGCTGGCCTCGCCGGAGTTCCAGGTGGTGTGAGGCGGGATGAGATGTTGATCAGCAGGCGACAGTTTCTCAAGACGAGCATCGTGGCCGTTCCTGTGGCGGCGGCCATGCCTGCCGTGTTCAGCAGGGCTGTCGCAGCCGCCATCCACGAGCAGCCGTCCAGCACCGCGCCGCTGGGCAACCGCGCGCTCGTCATCGTGCAGATGGCCGGGGGCAACGACGGTCTGAACACCGTCATCCCGGCGAATGACAGCAGGTACTACGAGCTGCGCGGCAGCCTCGCCATCGCCCCGGACGACGTGCTCCGCATCGACGGGCAGACCGGCTTCCACCCGAGCCTCGCTGCGTTCAAGGACCTCTGGGACGAGGGCGTGCTCGCGGTGGTGGAGGGCGTGGGTTACCCGGACCAGAGCTTCTCGCACTTCGAGTCCATGGACATCTGGCAGACGGCGCAGACGGGCAGGAGAGATTACGAGGGCTGGCTCGGGCGCTATCTGGACGGCATAGCCGCGGAGCAGGAGGACGCCTTCCTCGCGTTGGTGGCGGACAAGCGGATGCCGCGGGCGATGGTTACGCCGAACGTCGCGGTGCCGCTCGTGGAGAGCGTGGACGCCTACCAGCTCCAGGACGACCCGCGCAACGCCTGGAACCGGCAGGCGCGGACGGAGGCGCTCTTGGGCCTCTATGCGTCCGCGCCGGGGGCCACCCGCTTCGGTGTGCTGCTGGACAACACGCTGCAGGCGGCCCGGCGCAGCTCGGACGCCGTGCAGCAGGCGCACGCGCGGTACGAGCCTGCGGTGGAATACGGGGAGTCGGCTCTTGCGCAGGGCCTACGGCTCGTCGCCGAGGCGATAGATGCGGACCTGGGCCTGCGCGTGGGGCACGTGCGGATAGGCGGGTTCGATACCCACGCGGCGCAGGAAGGCCGACACGAGGTCCTGCTCGCTGAGATGGCGGACGCCATGCTCGCCTTCTACCGGGACCTACAGGCGCATGGGCACGAGAACGACGTGGTGACGATGACGTGGTCGGAGTTCGGGAGGCGGGTGACCGGGAACGCGAGCGACGGCACCGACCACGGCTCCGCCGGGCCGATGTTTGTCGCGGGAGCGCCGGTTGGGGGCGGCTTCTACGGGGAACGCCCAAGCCTCGCCACTTTGGACGAGAACAACCTCCGGTTCACGACTGACTTCCGGCAGGTCTACGCCTCGGTGCTGGAGGACTGGCTGGGTGCGCCGTCGCAGGACGTGCTTGGCGGACGCTTCGAACGCCTGCCGCTCTTCGTACCGGAGGCTGCGGCCTACTGATCGAGCGGAGTCAGGTCCTTCCCGGCGAGCGCGGGGTGGTCCGGCGCGTAGCGGTGCGCGCGGAAGACGGAGTTGGGGCCGCCGGAGCCTGTCGGGGCGCCCTCCGGGATCCGGTGCGGGTTCACGTACTCCCACACGACCTCGCCGTCCGGCGTCACCTCGAACAGCCGCCCCGGCGCTCCCTCGCAGATGAGCGTGTTGCCGTTCGGCTGCCGCTCCGCCCCGCTGATGTGGTAGCTGTAGAACGAGATGAGTGGAGAGCCTGTGTGCTCCCACGCGATGCGCCCGCTGTCCGGGTCGACCTCGATGACGCGAGAGTAGGTCGCCCCACCGCGATGCGGCCCGTTGTCGAAGAGCAGGACTCGTCCGTTCGACAGATGGGTGGGGTGGTGCTGGTGCGATATCTCGCCCGCTCCCCATTTCCACGTGAACCGCCCGGTCTCGCGGCTCACGATGCCCACGGTGTCTATCTGGCGAAAGCTCACCAGCAGGTCGCCCTCGTTCGTGAGGTTCAGCGCGTTCTGGTGCAGCCACTGGTGCCGTTCTTCGAGCGGGCAGATGGCGTCCTGCTCCGGATCGAGCGCCTGCCACATGCTCCACTCCCGCACCGTCGCTCCGGCAGCGTCCACCTGGCGCACCAGCTCTCCGTACATCGGCTCGTCGACGCTTCCCCGTCCGCCGCGCACCCGGCGCGCCACGTCCTGCGGCATGAGATCGTAGAGCACCACCAGCGTGTTCCCGTCCGGCAGCCGTTCAAAATCGTGGTGCACGTAAGGGTCCCAGTACTCCCAAACGAGGGTGCTCTCCCAGTCCAGCTCCAGGATGCCGGTTGTCAGGTCGGAGGGTGGAACGAATCCACCGCTGGCGCGCGTTCTGCCCAGGAAGTTGCCGTTGTCCAGCAGGAAGCCGTAGGAGATGCCTTCTTCACGATGCCAGCGGTGACAGACGCGGCCCTCCATGTCAATGAGGAACGCGTCCTTGCCGCCGGACATGGAGACGAGCGTGTAGCCCTGAAACGCCTTTGCCGGGTCGTGGTACAGCAGTCCGTTCGGGTGGTGGATCGTCCAGCCCATGATGCACTCCTTGCCTTTAGCCGGTGCTCGTCCGGCGCCGCTGAGTCGTGCCCCCATCGGGAGATGTCCCGCCTCTGAGGACGTGCGCCGGCAACGTACGCCTTGCGCGGATGAAGGGCAACGGGGTGTCGGGGAATCCGGGGAACATTCGTTCTAAAGACGTGTTGACAGCGTAGAACAAGCGTTCTAGTATGCGTTCAGCGTAATAGTACATACGTTCTGCCAGGAGTAGCGCGATGAAGACGCCAACGACATATCAGCGTGAGATAGCGGGTGCGGTCGCCTCGGACGTGTTCGGGCAGCGAGGGTCAGAGTTCACGGTGGAGATGCCGCTCGGAGCGGGGGTCAGTGAGCTGGGCTCCCGGCTGGAGATGCTGGTGATGAGCGTGAACGTGAACGCGGGCGGGGCATCGCTCCGCGTCGTTCCGGAAGCACAGGCAGGGGTGAAGGGACGGCTCCTCAGTCACCTGCGGGAGGGTTCGCTGAAGGGACTGTGGTCGGACGAGCGTGCATGCGTTCGCCTGGGTCGTGCGCAGGTGCGCTACGCGACGCCGGAGGACCTCGAGCGTCTGGACGGACGGTTCGAGTTGGTCCAGGCGGTCGATGCTCACCTCCTGAGCCCCGCTGAGATGTCGCGGTTGCGGGAGATCGCTCGCGATTCAGGCGCGACACTCGTGCTGTACGGGCGTCCGTGGAACGGAAGGACACCGTTCGAGCAGAGCAAGATCGCCAACAGGGAAGCCTTTGCCGCTGGCGGAGTGCGCAGGCACTTCCGTGTGTCACTGGACCGTGCGACAGCTGAACTGCCGGGTTACGCGGGGCGCGTCGAGGTCGAACGCGGGCGGCTCGGCGAAACGCACCCCGAGTTCGAGACCTCCTACGCGCTCCGCCCGGTCTTCGCGGGCGCTCCGGCGTTCCCACGCGAGCGGTTACGCGCCTTGTTCGGGACCGGCGGGCCGCGAAGGCTCGGTGAGGCCGGCCCCCTGACCGCGTCCATCGTGGTGACGCAGGCGCCGGAAACGGGTGCGGCCCCCGAGACGCGTGCCATCGCCGTCGTGACCGTCGCCTCCCGGGCGACGGGAGGGCTGCGGGTGCTCGACCACAAGTGGACCGAGGCGGCGGACGCTCCGTCGCTTGTTGCGGGGATCAAGCGTTTCGTGGAAAGGACATGGCCCTGCGAGAGCCTGCTCGTGAGGACACGCCCGGGGAATGCCAGCCAGGTGAAAGGCCTGTTGGAGCACAGCCTGAACCCGGGCTGTGTGCGCTGGCTGCCGGATACTTCCCGTCAGCGGGAAAGCGAGTCGTCCGCCGTTACCGCTGCTGCCCTCACGGCCCGTCTCTCCGTATACGCGCCGGACGGCTCGCCCGAATACAGGGCACTGCGCCGCGAGATGGACTGGGCGGTGCTGCGCCTCGGCGAAACGCGCGGGTTCGTAGTCGCGGTTGAAGGACAGGACGAGGGGTTCCTGGAGGGCGTTTCGATGCTGGCCAACGAAGACGCGGAACAGGCGGGAGAACAGCAGATGGCGTTCCCCATCGCTATTGCGTCCTGATGCGTGTTGCCTGGAAGACGGATCCGATGAACGGATGGACAGCCGTTATGAAGCGGAAATGACCGGAAGGAGGAAGAGATGAGCATCTACACGAAGTCGAGACGCAGACGTGAAGACCCGTCCGTGGACGGGCTGCCGGAGCAGATGCGCTATGCCGACACCGGCTGCGAGGCATCGATGTCCTGCCTGGAGTGTCCCCTGCCGCGTTGCAGGTTCGACGACCCCGCCTGGTACCAGGCCTACAAGTTGCGGGAGCGGGATGAAGAGATCGCCTGGGCCTACCAGTACGAGAACCTGCACGTTTTCGAGGTGGCGAGCCGGTTCGGCGTCAGCGTGCGTACAGTGCACCGCGCGCTTCGCCGGATACAGACTGTGCCGCTCGCAAACGCGGCCTGACCCGCACGCCACGATCAGACCACCCAGGGCAACACCAAGGAGAGAGGCCGGTAACAGGCGTACCGGCCTCTCTTGCTATCAGGAACGAACACCGGGCTACGATGCTATCCACCGCGCTCCAGGACAACGACGGGGATCTGCCGCTCCGTGGCCGCCTGGTATTCGTCGTAGCGCGGATAGATGCCGTTCATAAGCTTCCACAGCACGGGTTTCTCGTGAGGACCGGCCGTGCGTGCGGTTGCGTCGAACCGGTCTGCACCCACCTGCACGCGAACGGATGGATCGGCGCTGAGGTTGTAGTACCACTGGGGGTGGTCCGGCGCGCCTCCGCGCGAGGCTACGACTATCCAGCGGCCTTCATGCCGACCGTAGATGAGCGGCGTCGTGATCTCCCTGCCGGACTTCCGCCCCACCGTCGTGAGCAACAGCGTCTGCATGCCGCGCCACTCATGGCCGTCTTCGCCATCGGTGGCCAGGTAGCGCTCCAAGTGTTCCAGCACCCACGGAGGCTTGCCGCTGCCGGATGTCGCCACGCGTTCTCTCCGGGTGAAGAGTGAGAGAGTGGTCGGGGTGATTGGATTTGAACCAACGGCCCCCTGCACCCCATGCAGGTGCGCTTCCGGACTGCGCCACACCCCGGCCGTGCAGCGAGCGTAGCACAGGCGCCCGCGCCTCGTCCATCGCAGAGGCGTTCCGACCGAATGGTAGAATGACGAGCAGACTCGCTGGCTTGCGAGAGGGAGCAGACCTGACATGGAAGAACTGCGACAGCGCCTCACCGATCTTGCCGGGCATATCGCCAGCATCATGGTGCGGCTTTGACCTCCCCGGCCAGGAAGTGGAAGCCCAACGACTAGAGGAGCAGGCCGCTGCTCCTGACCTCTGGGACGACCCGGAGCGCGCGCAGGCCGTCATGCAGCGGCTCGCGCGGCTGCGCGGCGCCATAGACGGGTGGCGCGGCTTCGAGTCCCGCGTGCGCTCCACTATCGAACTCCTGAGCATGGCCATAGAGGCGAACGACGCCTCGCTTGCCGAGGAGCTCGCGGAAGAGAGCGCCGCCATCTTCACCGAGGCCGAGCGGCGCGAGTTGCTGCTGGTGCTCTCCGGCGAATACGACGAGCGCAGCGCGATACTCGCCATCCATGCCCGCGAGGGCGGCACCGACGCCCAGGACTGGACGGAGATGCTGCTGCGCATGTACACGCGTTGGGCCGCGCAGAGCGGCTTCAAGGTGCAGGTGCTGGACCTCTCCGCGGGCGAGGAGGCCGGCGTCAAGAGCGTCACCCTGGAGGTCGCCGGGGATTATGCCTACGGCTATGCCAAGACGGAGCGCGGCGTGCACCGCCTCGTGCGCCTCTCCCCGTTCGACGCGGCGCACGCGCGCCACACGTCGTTCGCGCTCGTGGAGGTGTTGCCGGAAGCGGAAGACAACGTGGCCGTGCAGATCAACCCGGACGACCTCGAGATGGACGTCTTCAAGGCGAGTGGCGCGGGCGGTCAGCACGTGCAGAAGAACTCCACCGCCGTCCGGATACGGCACATACCGTCCGGCGTCGTCGTCTCATGCCAGAATGAGCGTTCGCAA
Source organism: Dehalococcoidia bacterium (assembly GCA_034422795.1). Classification (GTDB taxonomy): domain Bacteria; phylum Chloroflexota; class Dehalococcoidia; order Lucifugimonadales; family Australimonadaceae; genus Bin16. The sequence goes on from DAOUJK010000027.1 coordinate 9,485, forward strand.
TTGCAGAACCGCGAGGTTGCGATGAAGATCCTGCGAGCGCGCCTCATGGAGATCGAGATGCGGAGGCGGGCTGAGGAGCGGGCCGCGCTCAAGGGCGAGCACGTCTCCGCAGGGTGGGGCAGCCAGATCAGGAGCTACGTCCTCCACCCGTACAAGATGGTGAAGGACCACCGCACCGGCTTCGAGTCCACGAACCCTGATCTCGTCCTGGACGGCGAGTTGGAAGGCTTCATGCGCGCGTACCTCCTCTCCAGCGTGGAGGGCGAATAGAACCATATTCGAGTATCGGACGTACCTGTCTACAGGATGTTAGAATTTTGGAGAGCGCCCACACGTAAGGGTCGCATCCCACTGCACCCGTTGGAGAATCCCCCTTGATGAGACGTGTCCTCGTGCTTGGCCTGCTGCTGGTTGTCCTGGCTATGGTCGGCTGCTCCGGAGAGCCGGAGCCGACCGCAACGCCGGTCCCGACCTCGACACCGGCTCCAACGGCAACGCCGACCGCGACCCCCCAACCGACCCCGACTCCCATACCCACCCCCGACCCCGTGCCCGAGGGGTTCGTTCCCTTCGTGAGCCAGGAGTTGGGAATAGCGCTGTACTACCCCGCGCAGTGGATGATCACACCGGCAGGCGGAGAGGGAGCGTGGTTTGTGGTACAGGACGGCGAGGGTATCTCCCGGATGCTGCTGTTCGCTGAGCAGGCAACCGCGGGGTCGCTGAGCGAACAGATGGAAGCCGTCATCCCATTCCTCACGCCGGAGGAAGGGAACCCGCGCGTGGAGGGCGCCGGCCCAGTAACCCTGGACGACGGCTCGGAAGCCCAGCGGGCAGACATCCTCTACGACGTGGAAGGAGGCGTCGACGTGCGGCGGGTGCAGGTGACGCAGCGCGGGGAGTTGCTGTACCTGCTCATGCTCATCGCACCCCTGACCGAGGTTGAGCGGCAACAGGAGACCCTGGACACCATGCTGGGGAGCTTCAGGAGTTTCCCTCCTGAGCCTTATGGCGTACCGCGGGACAGCGCATTCACCATGCCGCTCGGAGAGCCCACGACGCTCGATCCGGCTATCGCCAGGGAGACGACTTCGCACTTCTTCGTAACGGCCCTGTTCAGCGGCCTCGTCCGGATAACGAGCGACTTCAGGATCGAACCCGACCTTGCCGAAGGTTGTGAGGCCGACGATGCAGGCGTGGTCTACACGTGTACCCTGCGCGACGGCATAATGTTCCACGACGGGACCCCGATCACCGCCGAGGACTTCAAGTACTCGATAGAGCGCGCCGCCGATGCCGCGCTCCACAGCGAGACGGCGCCTCTCTACCTCGGCGACATCGTGGGTGTCACGGAGAAGCTGAATGGAGAAGCCGAGGAAGTCGCTGGCGTCGAGGTGGTGGACGCGCGAACGGTGCGCATCACGATAGATGAGCCCAAGGAGTACTTCCTGGCGAAACTGACCTATCCCTCGGCCGCCATCGTCGACCGGCGCACCGTCGACCCCCTCGGTTTCGACTGGTGGATGAGCGCCGATATCAACGGCTCCGGCCCGTACCGGTTGGCCCGGTGGGAAGAAGGGGAGGTCGTCATCCTTCAGCGGTTCGACGACTACCACAGGCCGGCATCGCTGGAGTACGTGGTCTCGCCTCAGGGCACCTTACCCGGCGTCAGCGCACTTGCGATGTACCTCTCGGACGCCTGGGATGCCGTACCTGTTAGCACTGCCGGGCTTAATTCCGTGCGGGCGAGCGAGACGTTGAGCGGCCAGCTCCAGGAGTTCCCGCAGCTCACGACGTCCTACGTGGGGGTCGACGGCTCACAGCCGCCGTTCGACGACCCCGATGTGCGGCGTGCCTTCCTCATGGCGCTCGACCGCGAGCGGCTCTTAGAGGTGCTGTACGACGGGAATGTGGAACTTGCGAAGGGGCTTCTGCCGCCCGGCATGCCCGGCTACTCCGAGTCGCTGCGCGGCGTCCCGTACGACCCGGAAGCGGCACGGCAGCTGCTCGCCGGATCGAAGTACGCGTCCGACTTTCCCGAGGTCGTGTTCAGCGCGGTGGACGTGGACGGCGAACCGACGGAGCTGGTCCAGTTCATGATCGCGGCTTGGAAGGAAGAGTTGAGCGTCGACGTGCGGGTGGAACTGTTCGAGCGGGACGTCTACTACTACGCTCTGGAAGGCGTGGTGGGGAACCTCTGGCACAGCGGCTGGGTGGCGGACTACCCGGACCCGGAGAACTTCCTGGACCTGTTGCTGAGTTCGCACATCCTCGACGGCAAATACGTGAACGATCGCTTCGACAGCTTGGTCAAGAACGCCCGAACCGAGCGGTCACGCGAGGCCCGGCTGCGCATGTACGGCGAGGCGGAGCAACTGCTGATCGACGAAGCGGGCATCTTTCCGCTGTTCCACGTCAACGACTACATCCTTGTGCGCTCGCGCGTGCAGGGCTTCAGGATGAACGCGCTCGGCCAGCCGGACGTGGCGGGTATAACGCTCGCGCCTGTCCAGTAACCGGCGGGGAAGGGACTGCGGACGGAGCGGGGAGAGACTTACGCCGCCGCACGGGCGGGCACGGCGACGGAACCTCGATAGATGCCTCGCAGCGTGCCAACGGCCAGGCTTGCGACCACCACGGCGGTGAACCCTAACCCAAGTACGAGGAGTACGTCCGGGGCCCCGAACCTGTCGGCTGCGAACCCGTTCACGAGGTTCATCACCGCCATCGTTCCCCCGATGTTGATCTGGTTCAACCCCGAGATCCTGCCGCGCATGCCGTCAGGGGCGAGGGACTGCACCATCGTCCCGCCTATCGCCATGAAGGCCGCCTGGGAGCCGCCCATCGCCGCAGTGCCGAGCAACGCCAGCGTCGTGCTGCCCGACACGGCCAAGAGGAGCATGGAGGCCCCGCTGACCGCGCCCGTTACCAACAACAGCATGCCGCGGCTCGATGCGCTCCGGAGGCCAGCGATGCCGATCACCCCAACCAGTGCTCCGGCTCCGACGCCCATCATCAGGTAGCTGACGCTGACGTTCGCTTCGCCCAGCACGTCCCGCGCCAGTACGGGCAGCATCGACTCGAACGACATCGTCATCGAGCAGTGCAGCGCCAGCAGGATGAACAGCGCCCGGAGTTGCCGATCGGACCAGGCGTAGTGCATCGCTGCCCAGAGGCTGGCCCCTATCCGTGAACCGCGGGTCAGTTCGCCGGTCGACCGGGTCCGTATCGAGAGGATGGCTGCGATACCGATGAGATAGAATGAAGTGCTCACGAGGAACGCGACGCTCACGTCGAACAGCAGCAGTGCCGGAGCGATGAGCCCCGGCCCGAACAGGCGCGAACCCTGCTGCGAGACCTGGTTCATAGCCATGGCGTTGAGCCAGTGCTCCCGCGGCACCACGTTCGGGATGAGCGTCTGCGTCGCCGTCATCTGGAACGTGCGGAAGCTCCCGTTGAGCAGCGCGAGCACCACCACGTGCCACACCTCCAGCATGCCTGTCAGGGCGAGCGCCGTCAGTACGACGGCGTGCGAGAGCTGGAGAGCATAGGCTGTGGCGAGGACGGCCCGGCGGTCGAACCGGTCGGCCAGGTAGCCCGTCAGCGGCGGCAGGATGAAGCGGGGCGCCATCGCTACGAACGTCGTGACGCCCACCTGCGTGGAGGAACCGGTCTCTTGAAGCACGAAGATGCCGCGCGCGACGATGAGGGCCCAGTAGGCCGACTGACCGCCTACGCTGCCGAGCCAGATCCAGCGGAAGTCCCGGTAGTGCAGCGCAACGCTGTAACGTTCGAGGACGGATCTGATGCTGGCCTGCATACTGCTCCTGACCAGACAGACGTGTGTCTGCGGACTGCGGGCATCTTACACCGCTTGGCAAAGAACAAGCGCTGAGAGCCTCCTCTCCCGGGGACGGGGGTCCCTCCAGCTGGAGCGGGCCGCTGGCGCCTGTCGCGGCTCGGTCCCCCTGGCCGGCTGTTCCTTCCTCTTTCCCAGGTTGACGATTGCGGCTACAATGCGCCCGGCGCGCGGTTCCAATGTGTGGCGCCGCACTCAGAAGATTCCACGGAGGGAAGACATGACTACCAACCAGTACTGGTGGCCGGACCAGGTAGACCTGAAGCCTCTTCGCCAGAACTCTCCCCAGTCCGATCCGATGGGCGATGGCTTCAACTACGCCGAGGCGGTGAAGAACCTCGACGTCGAGGCGCTGAAGAAGGACATCGAGGAGGTCATGACGACCTCGCAGGACTGGTGGCCTGCGGACTACGGCCACTATGGACCGCTCTTCATCCGCATGACGTGGCACGCCGCGGGCACGTACCGCATCAGCGACGGCCGCGGCGGCGGCGGCGCGGGGCACCAGCGCTTCGCGCCCCTCAACAGCTGGCCCGACAACGGCAACCTGGACAAGGCGCGCCGTCTGCTCTGGCCCGTCAAGCAGAAGTACGGACGAAACCTGTCCTGGGCCGACCTCATCATCTTCGCCGGCAACTGCGCACTGGAGTCGATGGGTTTCAAGACCTTCGGGTTCGCCTTCGGACGTCCGGATGTATGGGAGGCCGACGAGACCGACTGGGGCTCCGAGCAGGGATGGCTGGACGACCAGCGCCACGACAGCGAAGGCGAGCTCCAGGGAGCCCTCGGCGCAGACCACATGGGCCTCATCTACGTGAACCCTGAAGGGCCGAACGGCAACCCGGACCCGATGGCCGCGGCGAAGTACATCCGCCAGACGTTCAAGCGCATGGCGATGAACGACGAGGAGACGGTTGCGCTCATCGCCGGCGGACACACCTTCGGCAAGGCGCACGGCGCCGCCCCCGACTCCCTCCACGTTGGCCCCGAGCCGGAGGGCGCCGGCATCGCCGATCAGGGCTTCGGTTGGAAGAACAACTTCGGCAGCGGCAAGGCCGGCGACACGATCACCAGCGGCCTTGAGGGCGCCTGGACCAACGAGCCGACCAAGTGGGACAACAACTTCTTCGAGAACCTGCATGCCCACGAGTGGGAGCTGACGAAGAGCCCCGCAGGCAAGTCGCAGTACACCCCCACCAACGCCGCATCCGTGGCCACCGTGCCGGACGCACACGACCCCGCGAAGAAGCACGCCCCCATGATGCTGACGACGGACCTCTCCCTGCGGACGGACCCGGCCTACGCGGCAATCTCGAAGCGCTTCCTCGAGAACCTCAGCGACTTCGAGGACGCCTTCGCGAGGGCGTGGTTCAAGCTGATCCACCGCGACATGGGGCCGCGCAGCCGCTACGTCGGGCCGCTGGTCCCGGAAGAGGCGCTGCTGTGGCAGGACCCCGTCCCCGCCGCGGACGGCGAGCCGATCGGAGCGCAGGAGATCGCCGACCTCAAGGCGAAGGTTCTCGCTTCGGGACTGTCGGTCTCCCAGTTGGTCTCGGCCGCATGGGCGTCCGCGGCGTCGTTCCGCGGCACCGACAAGCGTGGCGGAGCGAACGGGGCGCGCGTCCGTCTCGCGCCGCAGAAGGACTGGGAAGTGAACGACCCTGCAGCGCTCAGCGGGGTGCTGCAGACCTTGGAGGGCATCCAGGCGGAGTTCAACAGCTCGGGCAAGAAGGTCTCGCTTGCCGACCTGATCGTCCTCGCCGGGTGCGCAGGCGTCGAACAGGCCGCGCGGAACGGCGGCCACGATGTGCAGGTCCCCTTCTCTCCGGGCCGCACGGACGCGACGCAGGAGTGGACCGACGAGGAGTCGTTCGCGGTGCTGGAGCCGAAGGCGGACGGGTTCCGCAACTACGTCCAGGCAGGGCAGGCGGGCAAGCCTGAGGACCTGCTGGTGGAGCGGGCCTACATGCTGACGCTCACCGCTCCCGAGATGACGGCGCTCGTCGGCGGCCTGCGGGTCCTGGGCGCCAACACCGGGGGGTCCGCCCACGGCGTCCTCACCGACAGGACGGGGACGTTGAGCAACGATTTCTTCGTGAACTTGCTCGACATGAGCACGGAGTGGGGCGCCACCTCGTCGGCCCAGGACGTGTTCGAGGGACGCGACCGCCAGAGCGGCGCGGTCAAGTGGACCGGCACCCGGGTGGACCTGGTCTTCGGTTCCAACTCCGAGCTCCGAGCCATCGCGGAGGTCTACGGATGCGACGACGGCGAGGAGCAGTTCGTAAGCGACTTCGTCAGTGCGTGGAACAAGGTGATGAACCTGGACCGCTACGACCTCGCTTAATCGAGCGGCTCGCATTTGAGTGAGACATACAGAGGGGAGGCAATATCGCCTCCCCTCTGTCATCAGGCAGGTCTTGAGGGTTGGTGGGCCAAGCGGTACTGCGCTGCGGACCTTCGAGTGGGTGGCGGCACCTTGGCTGTAGTTCACCTACGAGGCGTCGGACTGAGGCAGTGCCACCCCTCTTACGCCACTTGACTGGACATGACTGACCTGACATTATCGCTACCTTCATGGCATCGTATTAGGGCACGAACAGCCTTCGTGTAGAGTGGCTGGATGCCGAAGGAGATAAGGAACCAGTGATGCAAGCCGACGTCCAAAGGGCTCTTCAAGAACAAGCAGTTGAACGAGCGCTGGGAGCGTACGGACCAGGTGTGGAGGGCCTCGTCGCCGTTGTCACTGGCGGTGCTCGAGGGATAGGCCGTTCGGTCTGTGAGGGATACCTGCGGGCCGGTGCGAATGTAGTGGCCGCAGACAAATCATGGGATGGCTCTGACGAGTTTCGAGATGCGTTGGAATCGTCCGGGCATGGGATGGCTGTGCAGGTCGATCTACGTGACGACGGGCAACTCGATGCGGCCTATGAGTCAGTGATCGGGCGATTCGGAACGGCCGATGTACTGGTCAACAATGCTGCGTTGGTTTCGGAAACGCTATTTGCGCCGACCGGGCGAGTGAAGATGTTGGACACCAAGGACGAGGACTGGGAACTGATGTACTCGGTCAACGTCTTCGGTGTCGTCAAGACCATTCGGCGTTTCATCAAACCGATGATAGAGAAGGGGTCAGGGAGCATCATCAACGTAATGAGCCGGGGGGCCTTGCACCTGTCCCAGGGCGGGGGCTACCAGGCCCTACGCCCCTGGTCAGTGGAAATGCCCTATCAGTCGACCAAGGCAGCAGTCATGACGATGACGTTCTATCTGGCTGATGAGGTACGCGCTCAGGGAGTTGCCGTCAATGGCATGATGCCGGGGCATGCTCGTGCATCCTGGTTCGACACTACCGCACGAGCCCACCAGGAGCAAGGGCACGTCTACTCAATGCGTCCGATGGTGCCCGACCACATCATCCCTGTTGCACTGTTTCTCGCGGGCCAGAACGCTCGCAGTTTGACCGGCCACGTCTATCCTGCCCCCGAGTGGAACCTGGACCACGGGTATGGCTCCACGTCCGAATGGTATGACAGAGCGATGCCTGCAGATATCGAGGAGGCCTTCAGCCAGGCCGAATCAGCGGGTACTGCCCCACGCCGCGCGACATTCGCTCGGCCGGGGTAGTAGAGGGGTCCGAGTCCTTGATGAGGAACGATTCGTCAGGTCCGAATTACTGGGAGGTGGAACCATGAAGTTCCGGAAAGTGTCCGCGATAACCATGTTGCTGTCAGCCATTGCGCTCATTGCGGCTTGTGGGGCCGATCCGACGGCGACGCCGACAAGACCTGCCGCCACGCCAACCCCAACGGTATCGGCGATGGACGCCGCCATGGCGGATCTGGTACAGGCTGCAGCCGCCGAAGGAGAGTTGAACTTCCTCGGGAGCGGCATAGAGACCGGGACTTTCGACGCGATCGAAGAGGCGATCAACGCCAAGTACGGCATCAACATCAGACTGACGTACACGAGCGGCCCGTCGATGAATGCGATGGCATCGCGCCTGGACACGGAACTGGACGGAGGTCAGGCTCCTTCCACCGACATGTACATCGGTCGTTCAGAACACATCGGTACGATGATCCAGAACGGGACTCTGCAGTCGTTCGACTGGGGCAGGTACCTACCCGCCGAAGTGGCGGAGCATGCGATCGTTCAGGGCGACGTGGCCCTGGCGATGGGCGGTGATGCAACCAGCTTTGCCTACAACACCAACCTCGTCGCCGAGGCCGACGTGCCACAGACGCTGGAGGACCTGCTTGACCCCAAGTGGGCGGGAGAGGTAATCACCACTCCTTACGCCGCCTATTACTACTTCGCCGCGCTCCACGTGGGACAAGCGGAGTTTGACGAGTGGGTCGAGAAGTTCCTGGCCACGCAGATCGGCGCCGTGTTGCGCTGCGGTGACGCTGACGAAGCTATCGCGACGGGGGAGCATCTCCTCTACGGTCTGTCGTGCGGGTCTACAAGCGTTCGACAGCTCAAAGAGGATGGTGCTCCGATCGAGAACGTCTTCCTGGAAGAACTCGGCATCATAGTGCCCCAGTACGTCGGCATCACCAAGGGCAGTGGAGCTCCGAATCTCGCTGCGCTGTTTGCGATCTTCCTCACGACTCCCGAGGGGCAGGACTTGCTCTGGGAGCAGGAACGCGAGGGAGGACTGTGGTTCGTAGACGGCACCTACACGAACGAGATCTACAAGGCGATGAACGACCCCTTGGTCGCTGACGTCGATTTCGTACTGGCCAACCAGGAGACCATTACTGAGCTCACCGGGAAGTACATCGGGATGATCACCGGCGGCTAGACAGGTGACTGGTATTTCCCCGGACCGGTCCATGACCCAGGACCGGTCCGGGGGCTCGGGGCATCAGTCGGAGGCAAGCAGTGTCGGTCGGTACGAGAGTGGCTCTGGGCCCGTTGACTACTCGGCTGTACGGCGCCGCCAGTGGTTTGGCCAGTTCTGCAAAGCAGGCAAACACGCTGCTCATTGGTGTGAGCCTATTGGCTGCAGCAGTCATTGGACTGTTCACCGTTGTCGTGATTCTGACGGCATTCCAGGACTCAGAGGACCGAAGCGTCTATACGCTGGAAAACCTGACCACGCTCTATACCAATCCAACGATCGTGAGCGCGGTCCTCAACACGGTCGGCCTCATGCTGGTCAGCGTCGTGGTCTCGTTGGGATTCGGCGTGCCGATCGCATGGCTCGTAGAGCGCACGACCCTACCCGGCAAGAGGTTCGTGATGCCAGCCATGGTGACGACCCTCCTCGTCCCCGGCTTGTTTACGGCGATCGGCTGGCTCTACCTTGCGCATCCTCGGATCGGCGCGCTCAATGCGGTGTTCCCAGGGACTGAACTTCCGTTCAACATCCTGGCCGCGGGTGGAATGGGCTTTGTAACGGGGATAGGTTATACGTCGCTGGTTTTCGTGATGATGTCGGCGTCGATCCGGGCGATGGATCCCAGTCTTGAGGAGAGTGCTGAGATCCACGGCATGAGCTTCTGGTCGAGAACGTGCTCAGTAACGCTCCCTCTCATCTGGCCAGCCGTCCTGAGCACGGCCATCTATGTCGGAATGATTGCCCTGGCAACTTTTGAAGTGCCGGCGGTACTCGGGTTGCGCAATCAGAACTTCACGTTCAGTACTCTCGCCTACAACTACATACAGCCGGATGCGGGTGCGCCCCAGTATGGGGTTATAGGTTCGATGAGTCTGCTCATGATGGTCGTGGCCTTGATTGCGAGCTACTTCTATCTCCGTGTGATAAATCAGTCGCATCGCTACATGGTGGTCCGAGGTAAGAACTACCGGCCCAAATTGGTAGAACTTGGAAGGTGGGCGAAGGTAGGTGCCTGGGGATTCATTGGCGCGAACCTCCTGCTGGGCCTGGTGCTTCCTATCCTGATGTTGGTATGGATCTCGTTGATGCCGTTTGCCCAGCCGCCCTCGATCGAGGCGTTGGGGATCATCACCCTGGACCACTATCGAGACATTCCGTGGGACACCTTCGGGCTGGCCGCAAGGAATACGGCGATCCTGACGATAGCCGCGCCCACCATAACCATTGCGCTGGGCCTGGTGATGTCGTGGGTAGTCATCAAGTCAGGAAGCAGGTGGGGCAAGGTGGTCGACGTTTTCGCTTTCCTGCCCCACGCGATCCCCAGTATTGTCTTCGCGCTCGCAGCCATGTTTCTGGCTCTATTCTACCTGCCCGATTGGGTGCCGCTGTGGGGGACCGTCTCGATGCTCGTTCTCGTTTACGTCATAGCGCGTATCAGCTTCCCCACCCGTGTCTTCAATAACAGCCTGCTGCAAATCCACCGCGAACTTGACGAAGCGGGGTACGTTTTCGGGCTGGGGCCCGGGAAGGCTCTACGTTGGATACTCGCTCCGTTGCTGGCCCCTGCAATCGTGTATACCTGGATCTTCGTTGCACTGCTCACTTACCGAGAGTTGACCTTGGCGGCGTTCCTGGTGACCCGCGAGAACCAGACGATAACAACCAACATCTTCGGCTTTGTTTCGGGAGATCCGGGCATTGCGGCTGCGCTGTCCCTGTTTGCCCTTGTTTTTATGTTGCCACTGTTGGCCCTGTACGTCGTGATTACACACCGGAGGACGGAGCCAGCAGGCGTGTAACGCGTGGCGTCGTGTAGTCACCTGGCGAGGGGGAGACATGATAACGATCGAGAAACTGTCGAAGACCTACCGCACCCAGGAAGGGCCAGTGAAGGCCTTGGACGGGGTTGCCCTGGAGGTACCAGAGGGAGAGTTTTGTGTGCTGCTCGGCCCGAGCGGATCAGGGAAGACCACCCTGCTGAGGTGTGTTGCGGGGTTGGAGGCGCCCGACGAAGGAGAGATCTCGCTTGGAGAGTCGACGGTGTTTTCGACGGAGGCAGGGGGCCGAATTGTTCCGCCCGAGAACCGAGGCATAGGCATGGTGTTCCAGTCCTACGCCATATGGCCTCATCTGACCGTGGAACAGAACGTTGCGCTGCCCTTGAGACGGGGCAAGCAGAAGCTGTCCAAGGAGGAGATCAAGGAACGCGTATTCAGGGCGTTGTCCCTGGTGGGAATGGAAGGCCGTGCGACCCGCCCGGCTCCGTTCTTGAGCGGCGGACAACAACAACGAGTGGCGTTGGCGAGGGCATTGGCCATCGAACCCAAGGTGCTCTTGATGGACGAACCTTTGAGCAATCTGGACGCGAGGTTGCGCGTTGAGGTCCGAGAACAGATGCGCACGCTCGTGAAGCGGTTGGGGCTGACCACTCTATATGTCACCCACGACCAGGAAGAGGCAATGGCCCTTGGCGACAACATTGCGGTTATGCACGAAGGAACAATCGTCCAGATTGGCTCAGGCAAGGACCTCTACCGCAGCCCGCAGGATCCTCGTGTCGCGGAGTTCTTCGGCTCGATGAACTGGATTCGTGGAAAGATCGGCGAGCCAAGTGTGGTAGATACACCCATCGGCCGGATAAGCGCAGACTCCGCGGCGCAATTTGCCGTGGACGAAGAGGTGGTTGTCGGTGTCAGGCCCGAGAACGTGGGCCTTTATTGGGGGACCGATTCGTCCAACGGCGACAGCCGCAATCGCTTTGAAGTCCAGGTACTTGGCAACACGTTTTTGGGGGGCAAAGCCGAGTACAGAGTGCGTCTGGGCGAGTCGATTGAGATGTCGGTCACGCTCGGGGCAGACGACGAGATTCCTGCAGATGGCGGCTGCTGGGCCCACATACCGCCGGACAAAGCGCTTTGCTTCCCTCAAGCAACAGCAGTGGAAGCCGACGAGGAACTTATGACTTGACCTCGCGCGTGAGAGGAGAGCGCGAACCACAGTCAGGTTGGAATCGGCTACGACGGCCGAACGAAGCAAATGACGGAGGAGTGAGATGGTCACTTGGGAGCAAAAGAGGGAGATAGAGGAATTCCTCTCACGCGAAGCTCATCTGCTCGATGAACACCGATATCAAGAATGGCTTGACCTGTTTACGGACGATGTTCAGTACGTGATGCCGCTGCCCGAACATACGCAGGGAGAAGTTGAGCCGGCCGGGTTCCCCATCATCGACGATGACAAGCAAATGCTCCTGCTGCGGGTAAAGAAGGACGAGACCGGATTGTCACACGTGGAGATTCCACGATCGATGACCTGCCACATGATCAGCAACGTGGTCGTGGAAGAGGGAGAGCCTACGGAAGGCGTTACGGTGCTGAGTAGCTTTCTGGTCCGCCAGGCGAGGAAGCTTCGGGATGAGGCGTGGTGGGCGGGAACGCGTCGCGACCTCTTCCGTCAGGAGGGAAACACTTGGAGGATCGCCCGGCGCGAGGTCTTCCTCCATGTCACCGTATTGCCCAGGGCAATCTCCATATTCTTCTAGCCGGCAGCGGTCTGTCGCGGCGAACGGAGTTGAGCAGACGCTAAAGCAAGGGCCGGCTGGCGACATCTTCCTCAGGGTGGAAGAGCTGCACTGCTGGTTGAGGCCTTCCTTGGTGCGTTGCCTGCGTTGGACGGCAACTGCAAGGAGATCGAGGTTCGGTCGACGCGGATGGAGCTTTGAGAAGCAACCTACCAGGAGGTTCTGCGAATGCCCATAGGACTTGGTCTGGCGACGTCGCATGCACCAACGATGATGCTGCCTCCGGACAGATGGAAGGCGCTCTACAACCGCATGACCCAACACACGCCGCAGCCCCCGGAAGTGGAAGCCGAGACTGAAGAGGTTGTCCAAAGCTACGCCGAGCGCATCCAGAACGCGTTGGGGGAGCTTCGAGATCGCTTGGCCAAGTTCCAAGCAGACCTGCTCATTATCGTTGGCGGCGACCAACAAGAGATGTTCGACCGCAGTAACGTCCCCAACTTGATGCTGTTCGTGGGCGACAACGCTTGGGGCTACAACACGGGAGGTGGGGCGACACCAAGCGAAACCAATCTGGTAAGGCTGACCGTTGACCGGGAAACTTCCGAGCGTCTCGTGCGGGGGCTGGTCTGCGAACAGGGATTTGACGTTGCGGTCAGCCGCGTTCAGCACGCGCTTACACCGACGGAACGGAAGCTACCCCACGCCTTCCTCCGACCTGCTCCTTGGCTCATGCCCAGGTTGGACGTGCCAGTTGTGTTGCTCTACGAGAACACTTATGACCCCCCCAGTCTTTCAGCCCAACGGTGCTACGATCTGGGTGATGCGATCGCGGAACTGCTGGAGGACGATCCGAGGAGGATTGCGGTCGTTGGCTCCGGTGGTCTCTCCCATGACCCTCAGGGACCGCGATCAGGATGGGTTGATAAAGGGCTGGACCGTTGGTTCCTTGACAGACTGGCCGCGGGAGACGGTCGGGCCACTACTGCCATGTTCAAGTTCGACTCCATGACGATGCGCGGCGGCACAGGTGAGATGCGTGCATGGATCACAGTGGCAGGTGCCATGGAACGCCGCGGGGCCAACGCGGTTGTTGTCGACTATGTTCCATCCCACCACGCTGTAACCGGGCTTGGCTGGGCTTACTGGGAAGGATAGAAGCACCAAGCGCCCGGAAACGGGCGCTCCCTGGCATATCCAGCTGGGTAGGCCACAGTTTGGGGTCTCAGTGAGGGTCGCTGCTCAGCCCCTATGTTGAGTGACTGCGTCAACCAACGCTGGCATACCCGTGTCTTTGATGTGTTTCAGCGCACGCTGGATCGCAGGCCCCAACAGGTTTGGATCCTCGATCGGGCCCTCGCCGTGCCATCCCATGGCCTGGGCGAGCTTGCCGAAGTCAGGCGCGGGGTGGTCGAACTCCATTCCAAGAAACGCCATCTCTTCGTTCCGTCCGCGGTACTTTGCGATGGCGATCTGGTGCTCCCAGTCGTTGTAGTAGGCGCGGTTGTTGTACATCACCACGAGCATGGGAATCTTGTGATACGCAGCTATCCACAACGAGCCTGCGTCGAACATCAGATCGCCGTCCGGTTGGATTGAAACGGTAAGCCGGCCCTTTTCCTTGTTGGCGAGCGCCACGCCAAGCGAAATGCCGACCTGGGTGCCAGTACCCAGCGCTGTACCGGGGTATTGGTCGACCTCCGTGAAGTCCCAGATTCTGCGGACCCAGCCGTCCAGGTCTGCGCCGGTCATGGTCCATTCCTCGCCCTTGATCTGCTGCCAGATTTCCCACGACAGCCGCGCAAGCGACATCGGCTTGCTGTCCCAGCCGTCCTTGGACCGCTCCACCCAGCCGGCGTTGACGGTATCGTGCATCACGGCGATGCGGGTTGCTCGGTCGCTGATGACTGACTGCTGGGGAGCTCCCACAAGCGTCCTAGCCGCTTCTATGACTTGGCTCAGTGCTGTGTATGGGTCTGCGTTGGCGAACAGGTCGACCTCCCGCAGCTTCAGGAAGCCCTGTGACCACGACTTCATGCCCATGTCGCGATAGCTGATGTCGATGATCCTGCAACCGGGCTGCAGGACCTCTGTCATCTCCCGGGTAGTGCGGTTCAGTGTTGTCAGGGGCCGGTCCAAATCAAGGACGCCTACCGCGAACAACACGTCTGCCTGGCTCAGCACGTCGCGTTTGCCATTACTCATGTCGAGCGGATTCGTCGTGGGAAAGTTGAAGCGACGCATGTTGTCGATTACGGGCATACCGAGAAGCTCAGCCAGTTCCACGAGTTTGTCCACGGCATCCGGGTCCTGACCGACCCAGTCTGCCATGGCGACCGGATTCTTGGCCTCGACCAACATCTGCGCGATCTCGGTCGCGGTTTGGGGGTTCAGCGCCATGGGCGTGGGGGCCGGGACGCGCTTCGGATCAGGGTAGGTGACCGGCGCGGTCAGCGGGTCTTCCTGCAGGTTGGAGTCGTACACCAGATAGGCAGGGCCGTACGGCGGAGTGCTGACCACTCGATATGCCCTCGCGAACGACTCAGGCACCGCGGCAGCGGTGTGGGGCTGATCGTCGAACTTGGTGTAGTCGCGGACTTGGCCGCCCTGGTCCTGCGCGGTGTGAATCCAGTCGATGTGCGGGCGCCTCCGAGTGGCATCCATCGGGCCCGTTGCACCTAAGAGGATGACAGGTACTTGATCCGTGTAGGCGTAGTAGACGCCCATCGTCCCGTGCAGCAGCCCGACGAGGTCATGGACGATGGCTGCTGACGGTCCTCGAGTTTGACGCGCGTATCCGTGCGCGACGCCCAGCGCAATCTTCTCATGCACGCACTGGATGATCTCTGGGGAGTTGTTGCCATAGTTGACGATGGAATCGTGCAGTCCCCTGTAGGAGGCTCCCGGGTTAAGTGGGACGTACTTGATCCCGTAGAGTTTCAGCATGTCGACGATGACATCTGATCCGTACTTGTCATACGGCATGTTTTCCTCCTTCAAGTGCAAGCATGTGGATTGACACTACGATGGCCGAGCGAACGACATGCGCGGCGCCGGGGTCGTCGCTGCTTCGGCATCGCTGAAGTACTTCTCCAACTCAGGCGTCAGCCAACGATCCTGCCACTCCCGGTAGGTTCCGAATCCCTGGTCCATGTTCCACTCGGGCGTGATGTAGAGGCGACCTGTAGCGCCGCTGGCGTTCTGGCCCGCAAGAAAAAGGGTGATAGGGGCGATGTGCTCAGGCACAACCGGGCGCATCGAGTACACGCTTCCCCGATCCCTGTGCGCAAGGGCGGTTGTATCGAACCAAGAGGCCCTGGTGTGCCCAGGCGCGATGACGTTGACAGCTATTCCATCTTCTCGCACCTCTTCCGCCAGGTAGAAGGATGCGGAAGCAACAGAACCCTTGGTCGCCTGGTATGGCATCTCGAGGGACCAAGGCCGCTCGCCCACGTACCCACCCCCGTGCGATGAGGCCAGCATACCGGTGCTCACCACGTTGACGATGCTGCCGCTTTTCTGCTTCTGCATCGGTTGTATGAAGTGTCGTATCACTTTGACGGTTCCGAACACGTTCACCCGGAACATGAACTCCCAGTCCTCGTCCGTGGTGTCCAACATCTTCACCCGGCCGGTGGGCCGGAAAAGTGTCTCGGACACAAGAGCCGCGTTGTTGAACAGCGCGTCGACAGTACCGAACTTCTGCAGCACGGCGTCTAAGGTCGCCTGAATCTGGGCGTCATCCGTAATGTCCATCTCGGTACCCAGCCCGCGTCCGGAATCTTCCAGCTCAGCCAGCCAGGCCTCGGAGCCGTCCCACGTCTTGTCGGCAACGACAACTCTGGCGCCAGCCTGGAGCAGTCCCCTTGCCATTCCTTGACCGACGCCTCTGGCCCCCCCGGTTACGACCGCAACCCGGTCTCTCACCCTCGGGCCAAACTGTTCTATGGCTTGTTCGACCCATTTGAGTTGCTGGATCCTGAGAGGGTCTTCACTTGCATCTGCCATTGTTGTGGCTCCTCCTGCATCGCTGCTGCAAGGCTGCTGGCCAGCGAGTACTCCATGCCTTCAGCGCTCAATCCTGGCGGCTGGTCACGCCGTGTCGTGCATCATCATTTCGAACCAGCGCCGGTAGAAGTTCCGCTGGTTCAACTCGCTGGGTTCTGGACTCAGTCTCCCCGGAATGCCCTTCGGACCCTCATCCTCGTGCCCCAGGTTCATACGATAGTGGAAGGGCCTCGTCCAACCAAGGCTCGCACGGCTTGATTCGACCATCCGCTCGAAGTTCTCACCGTCGTCTGGAGCAATGCATCCTGCCATGTGTTGGCCCTTGTTGGCCTGGTAGATGGCCGCCTCTTTGATTGCCTCGGGGGCATCACGCTCGACCATGGTCCATTGCCACTGTTCGTTCTCTTCCGGGCCTCGTGGGTGGAACGACAAGAACTGACGGTACGTTGTGGCCGAAATGAACATGATGAGACCCAGGTTGGGGAAGAGACCGCCATGATTGAAGCAGTATGGCTTGATCTCCCGGTCACCGAGAGCTTCCAGGAGCAGGTTGCTGCGCTCCCTTACCCAGTCGACGACCCTCGGCCCGAATGGCTCAGCCCATTGCAGGTCGCGCTCGTAAGCCTCGGGATAGAGCGCTACGCGCCCCATGCCGAACGGCACTCCACCGGCTTCGCCGGCCGTGCCGGTGTACATCGTGAGCCTGCCCTCTGTCGCTTGATTGTTTCTCATCCCCCCGTACTGCATGCTCCCGACAGCCCTGAAGTAGGACGCGTGGGTGGTGGCAACGTGATAGTTGTCCCCGATGAAGTTTTCGGCGAGCAGCTTCCAGTTGCCGGGGGTCTTGTAGCGGTGGAAGCCCGGGAGCATCTCCAGTCCGCCTATGTAGTCCGACAGGACGAAGTGGGTCAGCCACCACACCGTGTCCTCCCCGAGCCATTTCTCCAGGGGAGGGGCGTTGGGGTCGAACGAGGCGAACAGCAGGCCCTTGAGGTTGGCGAAGTGCGGGACCTCTTGCAGTCCCCATGCGCTCTTGTCGAGTTCGTTCCGATACGCTTCCTTCTCCTGCGGCAGTCCGATCAACGTGCCATCGAGGTCGTAGGTCCAGCCGTGGTAAGCACAGGTGAAGGCGCGGGTGTTGCCGCGGTCGAACAGGCAGACGAGGTTCCCCCGGTGGGCGCACTTGTTCTGCATGACGTGCAGCTGTCCCTTCATGTCCCGGATCACGATCACCGGGACTTCCCCCATGTAGTTGGTCACGTAGTCGCCGGGCTTGCGGACCATGTCCTCATGCCCGACGCACAACCAGGCGCGGCCGAAGACTTGACGCTGCTCGTCGTCGTAGATGCTCTCGTCGAAATGCACCGAAGGCGAGACCAGACCCTCGCGCCAGTTGACTTGGTCCACCAGACTACTCGTGGTTACCATTGTTGCATCTCCAGCTTCGTGCCCGACTGTCGTTGGTGGTGTTCTCCCGCGCCATACGCTGCGATTGACACCGGACGACAACGCTAGAGCAAAGCACAGTCATCGGTTCATCATCTCAAGCCAGTAACGGTAGAAGTTTCGCTGGTTCAGATCGCTCGGTTCCGGACTCAGCCTGCTAGGGATGCCCTTCGGCCCCTCGTCTTCATGGCCAAGGTTCATCCCATAGTGGAAAGGCCTTGTCCATCCAACGCTCGAATGGCTCGACTCGACCATCCGCTCGAAGTTCTCGCCATCGTCTGGCGCCACGCACCCTGCCATGTGCTGGCTCTTGTTGGCTCGATGGACCGCCGCTTCCTTCACAGATTCTGGCGCCTCACGTTCAACCATCGCCCACTGCCACTGTTCAAGTTCTTCTGGACCGCGCGGGTGGAACGATAGGAACCCGCGATGAGATGTTGCTGAGACGAAACTGATCAGCCCCAGGTTGGGGAAGAGCCCACCGTGGTTGAAGCAGTATGGCTTGATCTCCCGGTCCCCGAGGGCCTTCAGGAGGAGATTGCTGCGCTCCCTTACCCAATCGACCACCTTTGGACCGAAGTCTTGGGCCGACTCCAGGTCCCGTTCGTAGGCCTCTGGGTACAACGCTACGCGCCCCATACCGAATGGCGCTCCGCTGCTCTCACCGGCCGTGCCGGTGTACAAGGTAGAGTCGCCTTGGACTGCGCGGTTGTTCCGCCTCCCCTCGTAGTCGGCTGGCATGCTGCCCAACGCCTTGAAGAAAGAGGCGTGGGTGGTGGCAACGTGGTAGTTGTCCCCGATGAAGTTCTCCGCGAGCAGCTTCCAGTTACCAGAGGTTACGTAGCGGTGGAAGCCGGGCAGCATCTCCAGTCCGCCTATGTAGTCCGACAGGACGAAGTTCGTCAGCCACCACACCGTGTCCTCCCCGAGCCACTGCTCGAGCGGAGGGGCGTTGGGGTCGAACGAGGCGAACAGCAGGCCCTTGAGGTTGGCGAAGTGCGGGACCTCTTGCAGCCCCCATGCGCTCTTGTCGAGTTCGTTCCGATACGCTTCCTTCTCCTGCGGCAGTCCGATCAACGTTCCGTCAAGGTCGTAGGTCCAGCCGTGGTAGGCGCAGGTGAACGCTCGCGCGTTGCCGCGGTCGAACAGGCAGACAAGGTTCCCCCGGTGGGCGCACTTGTTCTGCATGACGCGCAACTGTCCTTTGAAGTCTCGAAGGACGATAACCGGGACCTCACCCATGTAGTTGGTCACGAAGTCGCCGGGCTTGCGGACCATGTCCTCGTGCCCCACGCATAGCCACGCCCGCCCGAAGACTTGCCGTTGCTCCTCGTCGTAGATGCCCTCGTCGAAGTGCACCGAAGGCGAGACCAGACCCTCGCGCCAGTTGACTTGGTCCACCAGGCTACTCGTGGTTACCACTGCCCACCTCTTGGTGAAGGTATGCTGAAGCGAAGTGTCTCACAAGGTGAGGCAACGCTGCAAATCTTCGCCTTTCGGCAGTTCTCTGGCGTACCCTTGTGTGCTCGTCGAGGCGCCGAAGTACGGCGAGGGCTTCACAAAAAATCGTCGCATCTCGCCACAACCTAGCGGGACAACGACATCGAAGGCGCTGACGTCCCAGGGGTCGCCCTCAGCCGCCGAGTTATGAAATCAATAACGCGTGGTGGGCCACCCTGGAATCGAACCAGGGACCTCAGTCTTATCAGGACTGCGCTCTAACCGACTGAGCTAGTGGCCCACGCGCTGGGTGAGTATAGCGCGGGAGAAGAAGAGAGACCAGCCACGGGGCTGGTCTCTCTGTTCTGGGCGCCTTAACCCGTGAATAGTGGAAGGAAAGACTTGGTTGCCGCCGGACCCTCGCTGGGAGGGAATGAGGCCGCCGTTGCCGGGACGAGGGAGCAGAAGCTCAACCGATCGTCCGGCGCGGGCCGGTCTCTCCGAGCGGACCGACCTGGGGTTCCCAATGAAGGGGACTCCCTAGAAAGGAGGTGATCCAGCCGCACCTTCCGGTACAGCTACCTTGTTACGACTTAGTCCCAGTCACCAGTCCCGCCCTAGGCGCAGGCCTCCTTGCGGTTGG